>JANRIL010000015.1:0-133917 GCA_033764955.1 Cyanobacteriota bacterium
GGAGAGGGGAGGCGAGCGGCCACCAATCTGGTAAAATTGGACAAGCATTACAGGGTTGATTTTCCCCTGATACGGTGCGCTTTCGACCGACAACTGGAGTTGACCGACCCGTAGGCCAAGGCCGCAAGTCCCCCGTTTCCAGGGTTGCAATAGAGAGCATTTTCAAAAGCAAGCCTGCTTTGTGGAGAGAACTATCAACAGTGGGGCTGGGCGTTTTCCTCACTATAAAAAGCTCGAATCGGCTAACCAGAGGTAAAACTCGCGCCGTGGGGGAAGCCCGCGCCCTATCCTTGCATCGGCGTCGGGAGTACGTCACTGAATTGGCAGATAGGTTCTACTAGGCTACCCCCAGTGGTGGCTCTTCTCATTTTGATCCCGAACTTCTTTAAGCTGCCAAACCCAGAAGGAAGGAATGGGATGTTTGAGCAAGACTACGGAGACTAATCTTAATCAGCTCAAGAAAAATTTCCATAGGGAGAATTGTTGGAATGTTGAGGAGGGGATTGCCAAGCGGGATCCCAATCTACTAAGCTGGTATACGCACGCAATCCTCAGTAGCTCAGCGGTAGAGCGATCGACTGTTAATCGATTGGTCGCAAGTTCGAATCTTGCCTGGGGAGTTCAGTCCGTTCACTCTTAAACGCTCATCCTTAAACGAAAAGAAAATCCCCCATGATCGGGGGTTGACTGGTTTGCTGTTCATTTTAAAAAACCGAAGAAAAAAGGCTGGAGACGGAATGGCCCAGTCGCCCTTTTCTAGAAGCTTTGGGAACAGTTAACACCTGTATTCAGTGAGGAGTAGCAGGAATAGCTGCCATTGTTAACTGTATTGACATTGGTGGTTACCCCGTTCCCAGGCACATATTGAGAGTTGAGGCGATAGCCCTGTCCAGTGGAGGGGTTGTAGCCTGCGGCTGTCCGTCCAAAGGTACCTGTGCTGGCGTTATAGCCACTGGCGCGCATGTAGCGATTGCCGGTGGTGGGGTTATAACCTGCGGCAACTCGTCCGGCGTTGCCAGTGGTGGGGTTATAGCCCGCTACATTGGCGCGCACCAGGGGGGCTGCTTCCGCCATGCCTGCTCCCACAACAGCAACCGCTACAACGCCAGACAAGACAAGAGATTTGAGAGTGGATGAAATCATGATACTCACCTTAGATTGGGTAGAAGATTGGTCAACGCAACCGTTATCTTGAGGTTCATCACCCATCCATGCTTGTGATTGACGAGGGGGATGATGGCCTGCTGTTCTTATCCTCTCCAATTGCTGAGGGGTTTTCGAGTGTACCAGGTCATTGATTCCCTACCTATCCGCCTTGCTCAAGTCACAGCCTGGGTCATGACCATGGGTAGGCAGGGATCCCTGATCGGGGGTGACTCCGGTCATGCGGTATCGGAGAACACTAACTATGGGTATGATGGTAGGGCTGTTTTTTATCTATCGATCATGAGTGCCAACATTGAGTTTAGTCGGGGGATTGTGGAAGTGCCCAGCAATGTTCGGTTGCTCAAGTCGAAAAACAGCAGTCGCAGCTCGGCTATCTTTCGTTTTGAAGAGGTGAAAGCAGATACCCAAAATATCCTCAGCATGGTGATGACAGATGAAGAGGGAGAACTGCAAACACGGGAGTTGCGAGCCAAATTTTTGAATGGGGAATTTAAGGCAATTGAGGTGATCTACGAGATGCAAACCGAAGCGGAGTGGGATCGCTTTATGCGGTTTATGGAGCGATTCTCGGCAGATCATGAAATGGGGTTGGGGGAAACTGGGGATCCCTAAACACTCACCTCACGCAACTGCCACCCGAATTTCTCGACTCAGATTTGTCCCCGTGCTTTGACGCCAGCCCTTGGCATTGCCTGCCGTAGGCTTGGGTGATGGTGTAGTCCGACCAACTTTTGCTATGGTGTTTCCAAGTGGGGTTGGGCGTCGCCTCACTATAAAACGCGAAGTCCTGAAAAGGATAGAGAAGCCCACACCGCATGTTTGCATCGGTGATGGGAGCACGTCACAAAGAAGGAACCAACAAATAGGCTCCCCTCCGTTTATGACTCATACTCCATCAGAGAGCAGGTTGCTTCAAAATGGGGAGACAAGTCGGGGCAAAAGTCCAAACTTAAATTGAGCACTTCCGATGCCTGACTGGGCGAACCAAGGAACGCACCCAGATTCTCTGTGAGTTCCACAATCATACTCAGAGTGGGTAATAGAATAACATTTTGGATTTGAATCAGTGCCAGTGACGTAAAATATATAACTTCAACTCTAGCCTCTTCCACTTTAGTATACGAGTCTATTTCAATCAGACGATAAAGTTTAATTTGCTCTAGCTTGGGTGGGTAAGAAAACTTAACAGACAGGAATAACTCATTGAGCATCAAAGGGTATTTTGCATCCAGGCGAACTACCTTGCCCTTCATAGGAGAGAGCGTTGTCGAGTTGTGCGCTACCTGAACAAGTCGCTTTCGCATAGGTTGTTGTTGGCAAGTTAAGCTATCAACAGGATAACTAAGAGATAAGCAAAAGAAGATGAGGATCCCCATTTACATACAGTTAAGCTGTAACTCCGCATAGTAGACACAGATTATGGGGGTACAAGCAAAACCATAGGATTTCTACTCCACCATTTTCCGTAAAGTTCCCCTCCGATAGTGGGGGTAGAATTCAGGATTATCTAGAAGTAGCCTAAACTAAGACCTATGATGATCAAAAGGTCAATTCTGGAATGATAATTAATCTCTTCCTGTCCGATTGCTTTACCTTATGATGATAGCCTAACCAAGGCTTATAAATTTTAAATTGACAGCTAGATCTATGGTTTTATCAAAAATAATTAAAAATTTTAAATAGCTAGAGGCATCCTAATGTACGTAGATTTAGAGAAAAAATCGGGAACGAAATCTCCATCACCCACTCCAAAACCCATTAATAAGTTTTTGATTTCATTGTTTATTATTTTTATTCTGTGGACTCAAATTGCCTATAACTTTCAGAGGACACCTATCCTGCCAGAAATTTCCTATCAAAGTGGATATCATCCGATTGTTAACACGATCATCTATGGATATAACATGGTTGGCTGGAATCTCAGACGCTTAGGATGGCTGGCAGGACAAACGAATTATTGGCGGATGTTTGCCCCTGTTGATCGCTTTAATTGGCATATGATTTTTGTTGCTGTTCATCCAGATGGATCGGAGACACTTCTACCACTTTCTACTCAATCAGAGCGTAACTTTTGGCAACGCAATTTGATTGATTTCAGAGATGGAAAGTTTCATGTTAATATCTACAGCCATCCTGAGTATAGGCAACTCTATGCTGATTATCTTTGCCGTACTTATACTCAATCCGAAAATCCTATCTCTAGCATTCGGATTGATTTACAGTGGCAGCCAATTTTTTCTCCAGAAGAAGCAAAGATAGCTGGAGCTTTTTGGGGGATGTCATATCTTAATCAGTCTGGAATGGGGGATTTTCCATGCTTAGGCAGCTAAGAAATGTTTTGGGTAAGTTTATCTCGACTGTTGATCGTTTTTGGTTTGAAGAACAATCTACACTGAGCTTGGGTGTGTTTCGTGTTTCTCTGGGTCTTTTAATCCTATTTATTTTAATCTGTAGCATTCCAAATTGGGAATTTTTTTATGGTGCTTATGGTCCTTACCCACTGTCTGCTCTTAGGGAGGCTATGGGAGGCTACACCTCTGCATTATCGATTAGTTTACTGGCATTTTCTGACCAAAATTGGCTCTTGTGGGCGGTCCTCGGCTTCAACTTAATTTGTGCCACTGCCTTCACGCTGGGGTGGCAAACACGATGGATAACAATAGCTATGTTTATTGGATGGTCATCCCTCTGTAATCGCAACATTACCCTCATTAATGGTCAAGATCAGATCATTAAAATGATGTTGTTCTTGGGATGTTTTGCCCCGATGGGTAACAGCTTATCTATTGATCGTTGGTGGCAGGAATATCAATATCAAAAATCTAACGGACAAACTCCAAAACCCTCTGATTTACGGCCCATCTGTAGTTGGCGGCTCATGCAGACCTCTATAGCTATACTCTATTTGTTTGCGGGGCCTTCTAAGTTGGTCAGTGATGAAGCTTGGAGAAATGGAACAGCACTCTATTATGTTTCTTTGTCGGATCGTTGGTATCGTTTTTATGCTTATGATTTCATGCATAATCTCAATCTTAATGCCCTTTTTACCTATGCCACCCTGGGTTTGCAGATTAGCTTTCCTTATCTAGTTTGGATAGAACCGATTGGGGAGTTAGTAGTGCTGGCAGCTATGCTAGCACATGTATCAATGTTTACTCTGCTGAGTCGCTATGTTTTTCACTTTAATCTTGCTGTTTTAGTTAGTTTTATTGTGTTTGTTAAGCCACTACGATTTGAGCAGCTTTTTGCTGCTTTCCACAAACTTTGGCCTAGGTTTTTGCTCTTTAAACCTGCCTCGTCTTTGCAACCCTTAGAATCTCCTGAGTCTTATAGTCATTCCAAATAAGAATGGCACCATCTAAGTCTTGATATCGAAGCTTTGAGAGATTTTAGATTTCTCAAACTAAATTGGAATAGCTATTAAGGGAGGAACCGGATGGAAAGTCCCCCCTATCAAGGGGAATTTTGGGGGATCCGAGCCTGGGACAGGCTGTATTCTTTATTTAAAATAGCTATATTTTTGTCCTTAGATGGAGAGATCCAGATACAATCTAGAAATTTGTTTGACCACCTACGTAATGCGATTAGAGTCAATCATTACTTATATTTGGCAGAGATGGCTGATATGCAGTGGATTGCGTGTTTCATTCTGTAGTCATTGAACCCTATTCCAGGATGCGGCGGGATGGAGTGCGGGGGATTCCTTGGGGATGAGCCATGGTTCCTAGGCAGGCAAGAAAGATAGAGCCATTGCATCCAGAGTTGGGTTTTCGCTTCAAATTGATGACACGTCCTAAAAATTTTCTGAAAGATTTTGCTTTATCGGCTCAAGCCATCCAGAGGTGCAAGGATGTCTGTCCGGGATCCTCTTTGCATGAGTCGCCAGCCATTCACCTCTGCGATCTCTTGGAGATAGCCCAAACGATCCGAGAATTGTTGCCACTGCACTGGAGAAACCCACAGGTAATCCGCCGTAAAATCGCCAGCTTGCAGGGCGCTATCATCCACCCAGCGCCCCGGTTGAGGGGTATAAAAAGCCTGCGCTTGCGCTTGACAAACATCGGCTAACCCACTGCGACCAATATCAATCACCACCTGCTTGGGCAGAAGGGGGGAGGAACGGGCAAAGGTAGCCATGTCTGGACTAAAGTTACCAAAATCGGGGCGCTGCACTACTGATAGTAAAGTTACCCCACTGGCGAGGAGGAGGGATCCCAGCCAGAGCACCCCAGCAAAACGCAAAGCCCGCCGCCACAGCCAGATCACGGGTAGACTGCTGTAGAAAAAGCCAATCACTAGCAGAGCCAGCCCATGCGGTTGCAGCATCTCTAGCCCAGGGATGCCCATGATCACCACTACCCCCAGCCCCCCCAGTAGGACTCCCAACAGCCCTAAACCCCAAGAAATTCCCTGGCTGAGACGGGGAGATTGTCGCCAATTTAAGGCTTGATCCAAGCAGACCCCAGACAGCAAAGCCAACCAAGGATAGAGTTGTACGCTGTAGTAGTGGGTGCGGGTGGGATAGATCGTCAGCAGCAGAAATAGCACCAGCGGAAAAGACCAGATCAAAAGGGTGCGGCTAGGTTGCTGGCGAATTAAATGCCAAAATCCGACTAAAGCCAGCACCGTCCAGGGAAACCCATGCGCCGGGATGTGCCAGAAGTAGTAGAACTGGTTATTGCTGGCATGAAAGGGGGTTGCTCCCAAGTCTTCTACTTTGCCCACCAGGGTTTCCACCACCCTCCAGCCATATTGCTGGATGGCTAACCCCAGCCAAACACCAAACCCTCCCAGTCCTGCCAACAATCCCCACCAAAATGACCAGGCTGTCAGCCAGCGCCGCCATTGGCTCAGTAAAAAGGGCAAGGTGGCTGCTCCCGCCAAAAGCACCATGGCGCTCTTCATCAGCAATCCCAACCCAAAAGCCAAACCCGTCAGCCAAAACCAGCTTTTTGAGCCGCGCCAACCCGCCACCAAGGCAGCTATTCCCAACAATTCCAAAAAGGTCAGCGGAACATCCTGCCCTACCAAACGGCCCTGCTGCACCCACAAAAAGCACAAAGGCAGCACCATCATGCCGATTAAGGCCGCCCGCTCCCCCACAAAAGGTCGTCCGATCCAACCGGTCAACGGAATAGCTGCCAGTGCCGTCAGGATCCCAGGTAGGCGAGCTGACCACTCATGGATCCCTGCCACTTGATAGGCAAAAGCAACCAACCAGGGTAAAAGAGGGGGTTTCTCAAAAAAAACTTCCCCCAAAAAGGTTGGGGCTACCCACTTCCCAGTTTGCAAAATTTCCCGCGCCATTTGGGCATAAAAACTCTCGTCACATCCCTCCAAACTGGGAGGATGACCGGAGAGCAAAAAAAGGGGAACCGCTAGCCCCGTCACTAGGAATGCTGATCCCCAAAACCTGATGGCCTGGGGATCCCTAGAGGTGCGCCGCCAACTGGTTTGCCGCAGAGTCAACCCTCCTCGTCGGGAGATTCGTAATACAACTCATTGAGGCGGGTGCGGGCATCTTCCAGAGTAGTAGAGCGCAAAACCAAGAGAGGTTCTTCCGTCAAATTGCCATGATCATCAATCAATTCGGGGTGGGGAACCCGCTGAGGGCGACGCCGCTGTGGTTTTTGTTGAGATAATCCTAACGTCAACAAATTACTTAACAGGTTGCGAATGGCTAGAAAGGCAATCGCGGCAAAAGCAATGATGTAGAGGAGCTGTAGCATTTAGGGATCTGAAGGAGGATTAAGCTGATAATAACGACGACCTAATTCTGCACATTCCATCAGCAGGCGATGCCATTTTGCCATTAGTGCTGGATCAATGCCAACTTCATTATCGGAGAGTTCGTAAAGGGTTGTTGCTGTTTGTAACTCCCCTTCCGCCTGCTCCAGCCGTCGCCGCAGCTCCACTTGCCCTTCTGGAGAAATAATGCCCAAATTATCTTTCTCCAACAGTTGGCGAGAACGCCCAAACCAGTAGCGATAGTCCTCAATCAGAGGACTCAAGATCTCCCGCAACATTTCCGCTTGAGTCATGGGCTTGGCTCCTTTATGTTTCTTGATATATCTTAAAGCTTTTTAGCGTGAACCCCCAGCAGAGGCAGCCTTCATTAAGGCGAAAAGAGTTGGCTTAATCCTCCGGTTCGCCAGCAGGCCTGAGGATATTACTCATGATGGTGCTGACAATTGACAGAACAATGGCTCCCAGAAACGCCCAGCCAAAATTGTCGATTTCAAAGGCGCTTCCGGCCAAAAAATCAGCTAACGCCAGACAAAGGCCATTGATGATCAGCAAAAAGAAGCCCAAGGAGAGAATGGTAATAGGCAGCGTAATCAACTGTAAAAACGGCCTGATCAGACTGTTAACAACCCCGATTGCCAAGGCAGCAATCAACGCGCCCCCAAACCCCGTTACATGAATCCCTGGCAAAATCCAGGTCAGGATCATGACACTGAGGGCGGAAATAATCCAGGTGGCCAGTAGGGTACTCATAAGCAGTTCCTCCTTTGGGGATTATTGACAAGAGATGGAAGGGATCCCTATTTCCTCCCATGCTAACCAAGGGGACTGGGGGGCTGGAGTCGGAGGCTAGTCGGAGGCATCCGGCAGGCAGGTCTGAATCGATAGGGCATGGATTTGGGATCCCATCTGGGCTTGTAAGGCTTGATAAACTAGGCGGTGCTGCTCCATCAAACTTTTCCCGATAAAAAGTGGGGAAGCGACCCGCAGGCGGTAATGCCCTCCCGCCGCTAAGGGATCCCGCCTGCCTGCATGAGTGCGATGCTGATCCGAATCATCCCACACCTCCACAAGAGTGGCTTGCAGATGGTGCTGGAGGAGTTTTTCTAACTCCGGGATCATCAGGCGGTAACTCCGGCAAAGGCTGCTTCCACCATCGGCTTAAGTTCTCCCCGCGCATTCATTTCCAGGACAATATCGCAACCGCCGATGAATTCACCGTTGATAAACACTTGGGGGATGGTCGGCCAATTGGTAAAGTCTTTGATGCCCTGGCGGATGGCGGGATCCTCTAAAACATTCACAGCATCATAGGGAAATCCCAAACTATCAAACGTCCGCACCGTTGCATTAGAAAAGCCACACATGGGCATTTCGGGAGTGCCTTTCATGAAAATCAAAATTTTACTGGCTTTGATTTGGTCGCGGATTTGCTCTTGAGTTAACGGATCCATAACGGCTGATCGTCCTATCGAAAAGATGAGGTGGGGGAAAGCTAGGGAGATAGGCGGCTCACCCCTCGTCTATTCAGTCTATCTGAACTTGATTGATGCTTATGGGCATTCCCGTGAGGAAGATCCGGATCGGTATCTCCACCCCTTTACTTGTCTATGAGTGGTAGGGTAAACATCGTTGCACTGGGTGTAAGGGAAACGATGCCAAAAAAGCTGTTGTTTGTTTGTCTAGGGAATATCTGCCGCTCCCCTGCCGCCGAAAACATTATGGATCACCTGATTAAACAGACGGTGCCTCCCCCCGATATTATTTGTGATTCCGCCGGAACCAGTGCCTATCACCTGGGTAGCCCCCCCGACCGCCGGATGCAGGAAGCAGCTCAACAACATGGCTATCTATTCACCGGATCAGCTCGTCAGATTCAACCGGAGGATTTGCGAGAGTTTGACTTAATTTTGGCGATGGATAAGCAAAACTATCGAGATATTGTGGCTCTCGATCCGCAGCAGCGTTATCGAGACAAAATTAAAATGATGACTAGCTACTGCACCCACCACAGCGATTCAGAAGTGCCGGATCCCTATTACGGGGGAGAAGCGGGCTTTCAGTATGTGATCGAGTTGCTGGAAGATGCCTGTGGAGGACTCTTAAAAAGTTTGTTGTCATGATTGCGCATCCCTTTTGGAGAGCCGTTGCTCAGCACATTAGTGTTGTGATCGGGGATCCCTATACCATCCAGAATGTTCGTGGCGTGGGAGGAGGCAGTATCAACAGTGCCTATCAGGTGACGGGACGACGAGCCAACCACCCCCAAGATTATTTTGTGAAATGTCATCAGACCAGCCATCTTGCCATGTTTGAGGCAGAAGCCGCTGGTTTGCTGGCTCTGGCTGCCACCCAAACGGTGCGAGTACCGCAGCCCATTTGCTGGGGATCCCAGGATGAACAGGCTTATTTGGTGTTGGAGTATCTCGCCTTGGGATCCCTAAAGGCTGACACTGCTGTCCAACTGGGAAACCAATTAGCGGCGCTACATCGCCATCACCATACCCAATTTGGCTGGCATCGCCATAACACGATTGGCTCTACCCCACAAATCAATACGTGGCGGGATAGTTGGGTGGATTTTTATCGGGATCATCGCCTCGGCTATCAAGGGCAATTAGCCCAGAAACAGGGTTTCATGGGGGAGAATTTATCGCGGCGATTCCAGCCATTGCTGGAGCGATTAGGGGATTTTTTCGTTGATTATCAACCCCAGGCATCCCTACTGCATGGGGATTTGTGGTCGGGGAATTATGGCTGCACGGAGGAAGGGGATCCCGTTATCTTTGACCCTGCCCCCTATTACGGCGACCGAGAAAGCGATCTTGCCATGACCGAATTATTTGGCGGATTTCCGGCTGATTTTTACCGAGCTTATCAGACCACCTATCCCCTCGATGTTGGCTATAGGCGTCGCCAACCCCTCTATCAGCTCTATCACCTCTTTAACCACCTCAATCTATTTGGGGGCAGCTATCTGGGGCAAGTGAACCACTGCCTAGAGAAATGTTGGCAGGGGCTAATCTAGTTAGGCTTCAGATCGCCAGATCGCTGCCTGTATGTAGACTGGGGAATCTTTATAAGAAAAGACTTTCATTCTGCCATAAATGTTGCAACATAGGGAACCATAAGGATCATACAGTCATTCACTTGGGAGGCAGTTATGCTGCTAAGCGTTAAAAAACGAGGTAATTCACTAAGCCTCATTATTCCCAGGGAAATGGCGACTAGTATGAATGTTGACGATGGGGACACCCTTTTTGCGACGAAGACCCCTTCGGGCTATGAAATCTCAGCATACAACCCTAATTTTGTGAAAAAGATCGAAGCCGCTCGGCGAGGCATGAAGAAGTATCGGAATGCGTTGGTTGAGCTGGCTAAATGATGGAACCCTGTTGGTTAGACATTCATGATGTCTGTGCCATGCATGGTGAAATTATTGCAGAGTCAGGGGGTACCTCAGGCATACTAAATTCAGGCATACTAAATAAGGGTGCTCTTGAGTCAGCTTTAAATAAGCCCATAAATTTCTATTACTATGGTGATGATGTTACTTTATACAAGCTGGCAGCAGCTTATGGCTATGGACTTGTAAAAAATCATTGTTTTGTAGACGGTAAGAAGAGAATTGTTCTTATTGCCGTTTATACATTTTTATCAGTCAATGGAATTGAGCTTACAGCTTCAGAAGTTGATGCAGTCAAACTTTTTCTGTCTTTAGCTGCCAGTCTTGAAACACAAGATATCAGTATGGAGAAATTAGCATATTGGTTGCAAAATAATAGTGAACTCCTCTCTAATGAACAAGAGTAGTCCCCTCAGTGCAAAGTCTAACCAGGGTTTGCAGCAGACGGACTCAACACCCTGGTTATAACTCGAAAATGTTTACTGCCGCTGAAACCCGAGCCGTTAGACCTCAATTCACGCTATGACTGCGAAACCAAAATCTCTCGAGTCTTACCTCGTCAATGCAACGACGCACAAGACATCGCTGAGCGCATATAAAGCTTGTCCGGCAGAGACGTTTCTCACCTACGTCTGCGATGCCTACGACTCCTATGCACATTGCCTCAAGAAGTTCACCAAGAAGGCGGATGGAACATATAACAAGGACAGCGAAGACAGCCTTCGCCACATCGCCTGCGCGATTCTTGGCACCACGATGGGTCACTTCGAGACCTATCAGCGCTTTCTCTTCTCGGGAGTTCTTGAACGCTCAACCAACTTCCCAGCATTTGACGTCGACAAGTTTCTCAAGCACTTTGACAAACACTGCGGCGGGGAAGTGTCGGTCTCGCCGGGCCGTCTCCTCGCCTTTCGTGAACTCGACGCGCCCGTTGGGTTCGTCTTCGCGGATTCACTTAGCGGTTGGCATAACCCAAGACGCGTGAATGCCTTCTTCAAGGCATTGGGCATAACTCAGGATGTCTTTTCGACCGCAGAAATTGGCGACTTAGAGGTGTTGTGGCAACTACGGCACTCCGTGGTTCATACGGGAGCATGGCTGACCGTGCCGGACGCAAAGAAGGTCAAGCGGCTATCTTCTTGGCAAGATAAGCCTATCGTCTTTGAATCAACATTCGTAAATGCGATGTCTCGTCGCCTGCACAAATTAGTTAATGCAGCCAACACTCGAGTTCTTGCAGACTGCACAACACTTCTGGGGCCAGCACCGACTGCGGAGGTATTACAAAGTCTGAGAGACTTTCTCACGGTCAAGTCACCAAAGGTCGTGTGGCTCTGAGGTCTAACCATTCCATCGAGCGGATGCCCAACCGGCTTCGCCGGTCGGTCACCGCTCATGTCAAACGTTATACAGACTACCCTTTTGGTTGAGGCTTCGGTTTGTTCGCTGCAAGGGCACTTTATGAGTACATAGTTTATGATTGATGGGTGAAATGTGCCCAGTGAGATAAACTGAACTGTCAATAAAGGACAAGTGATAGTACAAGCATGGAAAAATTAGATTTGCTCAACCAAGTCTTCTCGCCATCCTCTCCAATTCGATCAAAGGATCTGTTTTTAGGTCGCATTCAACAGTTGCAAGATGTAACAGATGCAATCCGTGAACCAGGTCAACACGCTGTTTTGTATGGGGAACGTGGTGTTGGCAAAACCTCTCTTGCCAACATTATGGACATCAGTTTTCAAAATGTGATGTCTGCCAAAATAACCTGCAATAGAAGGCAGAACTTTAAGGATGTATGGGAGGCAGCACTTAGCAAAATAAGATTTGAGTATAGTAGGCAAGGTATAGGTTTTCAAGCTGTTGAGAAAAAGCAAATTGTCCAATTGGATCTGTTTCTTCCTAACGATCTACAAGAGATTTCCTCTCAAGATGTTCAAAATGTGCTTGAAAAGGTTAATAACTATCTTTTATTTATTTTTGATGAGTTTGATAGCATTACTGATGACGAAACTAAGATTAGATTTGCAGACACAATTAAAGCACTTTCTGACAACGCCGCGAATGTGACAATATTGATAGTTGGTATTGCCGATAGCGTAAACGATTTGATTGGTGAGCATTCGTCTTTAGAGAGATGCTTAAAGCAAGTACAAATGCCCCGGATGTCGGATGATGAATTGAGATCAATTATCGATAAGGGGCTAGATCTCCTGAAAATGGCTATTGATGATGAAGTGGCTCACAAAATTGTAAGGTTGTCACTTGGGTTTCCCCACTTTACTCATCTTTTGACGAAATATTCAGCTAAGGCTGCTATTGAAGTAGAAGAAGAAAGGATTGTAGAGGAACACTTTACAAAAGCAATTAATGATTGCATTGTGAATGTGAATCAAACGGTTCGAGATGCATATCAAAAAGCAACTATTACCTCTAAGGGGGAATCAAAATTTGAAGATGTGATTGGTGCATGTGCGCTTGCACGAGTTGATGAATACGAGACATTTGCTACCAACGATTTGATAGAGCCTTTTTATCTAGTAACTGATGAAAGAGTCTCTAGAGAATCGCTGACTTACTACTTAGGCAGGCTGTGTAGTGATGAGAGAAATCATCTTCTAGAAAAAGTAGGAACTTCAAAAAATATTAGATATAGATTTAAATATCCCTTAATGAAGTCCTATGTGAGGCTCAAGCTAACGCAAAAAGGTAAGTTAGATGGCGAAACTCTAAAGTTGATGTAAGCACGTCTGTATAACAATTCGGGTGCAGCGGATTGACTGAAGTCGCTTGGGTTGGATGCAAAGATCCCGGCAACCGCTGACCCGAACCGTTATGCCAAATTTTCAACATCAAGATTTTATTTTTGTTAAAATTTCAGGGTTCTTCACATTCAATAAATATGGGATCACCAGCAACTTTTCTTCTATTTAACGGCTCAGTGGTCTTGCTTGTCGGACTACTGTGTGGCGCTCCTTATGGAATCGCAATTGTCAAGAAGAAAAGTGAAGAAGTCATTAGGGCATGGAAATTAGCTCATGGAGCATTGTCTCTCGGTGCAACCACAATGATTGCTATGGCGAGCGGATTTAGTATCCTTAAATCTAATGAAAACACCTTGTGGGGAATTGCTATTTCCTATATTGTCTCAGGATATGGATTCTGCTTTGCTTTAACTTTAGAACCATTTACCGGAGATAGGGGTTTATCTTGGACAGGAACATCACTCAATAAGATGGTATATGTCGGCAATATTTTAGGAGCAGTTAGTTCTCTTATTGGAACTTTAATATTGGTTTGCGCTTCATATAACTCTATGTAAAAGAAGCATGACAAATCAGTGAACCTGATCATATGCTAAAGTGTTCCTGTCATCCAAAGTCAATGACGGCGAGTGAGTTCAACTGTTGTACTGCTTTGGTTGAAGGTGTTAGCAGTTTTGAGAGTTGGTCGGCTGAAAATAAAAAGTGCAAAAGTGCAAAATATAAAACGACAACCTACAATCAAAATAGGATCTAAGTTCAAACGAGATTTTTGTCAATGCCGGAGCGGTTAGAAGAACGGGTAGCCCATTTAGAAGCCGAGGTTGCACAGCTTAAAAATAAAGTAGAAAATGATTTGCCTTCCAGACCTTGGTGGGAGAAAATTGCTGGGACATTTTCTGCCAATCCAGCTTATGATGAGGCGATGCGATTGGGGAGCGAGTATCGTAACTCTCTCCGCCCAAGTTCCACAGAGCCATCTGAAAAGTAGATCTATATTCTCGATACGGATCACCTCAGCGTTATAGATCGTGGAGGAGCCAATGCACAACGTCTATTGCAAAGACTAGCAAGCATTAATCCTACTCAAGTAGCAACGAGTATCATTAGCTATGAAGAGCAAATGCGAGGTTGGTTGAGTTACGCAGCTAAAGTTCAGACTATTGAAAAATAGGTTAAAGCTTACAAGGAACTAAAGCGACAATTAACTAATTACTGCACAATTCCAATTATCGATTTTGATGAGCAATCAGCCCAAGAATTTCAATGTCTCAAGAAGTTGTATCCACAACTTGCCACAATGGACTTAAAAATCTCCTCAATTGCGCTGGTGAATCAGGCAGTTCTATTGACTCGGAACAGTTGTGATTTTGGACGCAGCATAGGTTTACCCGTTGAAGATTGGATGTGAAAATTTTAAATTCTCGACAGCAGTACAACAACGCTGTTGCAGGAGACGGAATGAAGCCTCTAGTGTGGATGCAAAAATCAAATACCGCCGCTGAAACCCAAGCCGTTGGCTTCCTGGGCTAGGATCCTCAAGAGACTGGTTGGCATGACCCAAAGCTTATGTTAGAACACGACATTGTCATTGTGGGAGGAGGGTTAGCGGGCTGTCGAGCCGCTCTGGAGGCCAAACGACGGGATCCCCGACTCAACCTAGCCCTTGTAGCCAAAACTCACCCGATCCGCAGCCATTCCGTCGCGGCGCAGGGGGGAATTGCAGCAGCCTTACAAAATGTTGATCCTGAGGATAGCTGGATAGCCCATGCTTTTGATACGGTCAAAGGCTCTGACTATCTGGCGGATCAAGATGCTGTCGAGATTCTCACCCGCGAGGCTCCACAGGTAATCATTGACCTGGAACATCTGGGAGTGCTGTTTTCCCGCTCAGGGGATGGGCGGATCGATCAACGGGCTTTTGGTGGACACAGCCACAAACGCACTTGTTATGCCGCTGATAAGACAGGTCACGCTATTCTGCATGAACTGGTGAATAATCTGCGCCGTGTTGGGGTTCAACTCTACTCGGAGTGGTATGTCATTGAAATCATTCTGGAGGACAACGAAGCCAAAGGGCTGGTCATGCTGGAACTCCCCACCGGACGGCTGGAAGTGGTGCGCGCCAAGGCGATTTTGCTAGCTACTGGAGGGTACGGGCGGGTCTATAACACCACCTCCAACGACTATGCTTCCACAGGGGACGGACTGGCGATGGTGGCACGGGCGGGTTTGCCCCTGCAAGATATGGAATTTGTTCAGTTTCATCCAACCGGGCTATACCCCGTCGGTGTCTTGATCTCAGAGGCGGTGCGGGGCGAGGGAGCTTATCTGATTAACCAGCAGGGGGAGCGCTTTATGGCCACCTATGCCCCCAGTCGCATGGAATTAGCCCCCCGCGATATTACGTCCCGCGCGATTGTCAGCGAAGTACGAGCGGGGCGAGGCATTCAGGGCAAGGATTATGTCTATCTGGATCTGCGGCACATGGGCTATGACAAGATCCACAGCAAAGTGCCGTTTGCCTGGGAAGAAGCTCACCTGCATCTGGGCATTGATGCGGTGGTTGAACCCATTCCGGTGCGACCCACAGTGCATTACTGCATGGGTGGGATCCCGGTGACGGTGGATTGCCAGGTGTTGCGCTCAGCCGAACAAAGGGTAGAAGGCTTATTTGCGGCTGGGGAAACCGCCTGCGTGTCGGTGCATGGCGCGAATCGCTTGGGCAGTAATTCGTTGTTGGAATGTGTAGTCTATGGGCGACGGGCGGGAGCCAAGTTGGCGGACTATGTTCAGGATCGTACTCTACCCAGCCTGCTAGAAGCCCAGTACCAAGAGAGGGTACAAAGCCGCCTCCGTGATCTACTGGAACGCACAGGCGATCTACGCATTGACCAGATTCGCCGCCGCTTTCAAGACAGCATGACCGATCATTGTGGGGTCTATCGCACTCAGGAGGTGATGCAAGCCGGCATCCAAACCTTGCAAACCATCCAGCAGGACTATCAGCAGCGTTTGCGCTTGGATGATCGCGGCCAGATCTGGAATACAGAATTGACGGAAGCCCTGGAGTTGCAGAACCTACTGTTGGTGGGACAGATCATTTTGGCTAGCGCCCTAGGTCGGCAAGAAAGTCGAGGATCCCATGCCCGCGAAGATTATCCACAGCGAGATGATCAAACCTTTTTGCGTCACACTCTAGCCGCTATGGAAGAGGGATCCGTAACCCTTCGTGATCGCCCCGTGGTGATCCAGCAGTTTCAACCCCAAGAACGCAAATACTAAAATCTATCAAAATAGAAATCAACAAATAGAAATCTGAGTTGGCGTGCTAATGGATTCGGACATAGACAAAGATACTAGCTTTTGGTCTGTACTACATTCAAAGAATAAAAAGGCTCTATCTGCTTTTTTATGCAGGCGATGCCAGTGTCATTGAATGAGGTTTAACATTCCGCCGCCAACCCAGACAACCCCCAGTCAGTGAGCATGGCAAAAGATTGTCGATCACTGAGATCCGGCTGGAGAGGTGTAATGGTTACAAACTGCTCCAATAGGGCTTGAATGTCCGAATTGGGGGTAACTTCTTCATCCACCGCTTCCCCTGCCAGCCAGTAGTAAGTTTTCCCCCGTGGATCCAACCGTTTTTCATAGATATCCCGATATTTACGGATGCCCAAAGGGACAAGCACCATGCCTCGCCGCTCCTCAGGTGTTCCTGCCGGAATATTCACATTGAGCAAAGTTAGATTGGATAACGGATCTGCCTGAAGTTTTTGCAAAAGTTGCTGAACAACGGTGGCCGCCGAGGAGAAATCAGGAGAGGCAGAACTCGCCAAACTCACTGCCATACTAGGGATCCCTTCCAAGTAGCCTTCCATAGCGGCTGAGACCGTACCAGAATAAAGGACATCTGTTCCCAGGTTAGAGCCATGATTGATCCCGGATACCACCCAGTCGGGGCGTTCGCTCATCAACCCATCCAAACCCAACTTGACGCAATCGGAAGGGGTTCCCGAACAGGCCCAAGCCCGAATGGAGGGAGCATAGCCCTCACTCACAGGATCCGCCCGTAGGGGCTTGTGTAACGTCAAGGCATGTCCGGTGGCGGAACGTTCCCGATCGGGACAAACCACCGTTACCTGGTGGGAAACCGCTAACGTATTGGCTAGGGTTCTGACACCTGTGGCAAAGATGCCATCATCATTGCTAATTAAAATCTTCATCGGGAAGCCGCTCATACCCTCACACCTCCCCACATGATAAACCTCAGCCGGAGGGGCAGATTGAAGCCAACCGATGGGGAATGTTAAGTTAGCTCCTATCTTTGTCTTTCGGTGAGACTTTTATGGCTTTCTCTCTCCGGTTTTTTCTGAGGATGCGCTCCCTCCTAGCCGCCACTGGCCTGATGGTGCTCCTGATGGGGTTCATGCCCTCGGCAGAAGCCGCTCGCCAAGCGCCCATTACCCGATTAGGTCGCAACGAGGGATCCGTCTCGATCGTGGCTTGGGCGGGCTATATCGAACGGGGAGAAACGGATCCCGCCTATGACTGGGTGACGGATTTTGAGGCCAAAACCGGATGTCAGGTGACGGTGAAAACCGCCGCGACTTCTGATGAAATGGTGGCGCTGATGAATGAAGGAGGGTTTGATCTCGTAACAGCTTCCGGCGATGCCACCCTGCGGCTGATTCAAGGGGGGCGGGTGCAGCCCATCAATCCGGCGCTGATTCCCCGTTGGTCAACCCTTGATCCGCGCCTGCAAGATGCCCCTTGGCATACGGTGGGTGGCAAGCACTACGGCGTTCCCTACCAATGGGGATCCAATGTGCTGATGTATAACACCCAGGTTTTTAAGCAGCCGCCGGATAGCTGGGCTGCCGTCTTTACCGAAAGCAAGCTCACCGATGGCAAATCCAACAAAGGGCGCGTGCAAGCCTATGACGGCCCGATCTACATTGCCGATGCCGCTCTTTATTTGAAAGCTCACCAGCCGGAACTGGACATTAGGGATCCCTATGAACTGAACCGCCAACAGTTTGAAGCCGCCCTTAGCCTGCTGCGACAACAGCGCCGGATCATCGGTCGCTATTGGCATGACGCCGCCGTACAGGTGGATGATTTTGTCAATGAAGGAGTGGTTGCTTCCGGATCCTGGCCTTTTCAGGTCAACTTGCTGCAATCTCAAGGGATGCCTGTTGCCAGCGTGATTCCGCAGGAGGGAGCCACCGGATGGGCGGATACCACCATGCTGAGTGCAACGGCAGCCCATCCCAACTGTGCCTATCAGTGGTTAGACCATTCTCTCGACCCGAAGGTGCAGGGGGATTTAGCCGCTTGGTTTGGGTCTGTTCCGGTGGTTCCGGCGGCTTGTCAAGATAATGCGCTGCTGGGATCCGAGGGCTGTCACACCAATGGCTTGGATAACTTTGACAAGATTTCCTTCTGGAAAACTCCGGTGGCGGATTGTGGGGATGGGCGGCTGGAGTGTGTGCCCTATTACGAGTGGGTGACCAACTATATCGCGGTGATTGGAGGACGCTAGTTTTCGCACTCAAAGGGATCTATAAACTTATGGCGGAAAAATTATGACGGATGAAGAGCTAAACCAATGCTTTGCCCAGATCGCGGATGCTATTGATCCCTTGGCGGAAGTCAGTACAACAGGTATGCAGCGATTGGAGGAGGGGCAAGCCCAAAGAACTCGCCAATTGGAAGTTGCCCATCTGAGAGCGATGGAAGAGATCGGGCTGACGGCTTCTATCCTTCGCCAATCGATTGAACGAGACAATCAGTATCGTGCTGCTCAGGCTCAAACCCAAGCCGCTAGCAACGACCGGATGGATCGGTTTGAAGAGGGGTTGGATCGGTTAGAGATGCTGATTGAGAACAGGCTGTGGGAGCGAAGGGATCCTCCATCATGAGTGATCGGGATAACGGGATCCCCGCCATTGAACTGCACACCGTTAGCCATTACTTCGGTTCCGTCAAGGCTCTCGATCAAGTGAGCCTACGGGTGGAGGGGGGAGAGTTTTTCACCCTATTGGGACCATCGGGATCCGGTAAAACCACCTGTTTGCGTCTGATTGCCGGATTTGAGCGGCTGACCACGGGTTCCATCAAACTGTATGGTCAGGAGGTCTCGGCGCTTCCCCCCTACGCACGGGATGTCAACACCGTTTTTCAAGACTACGCCCTGTTTCCCCACATGACTGTGGCGGAGAATGTTGGCTATGGCTTGATGATTAAAGGGATCCCTCAGGTAGAGCGTAGGGCGAGAGTGCAGCTCATGTTGGAGTTGATCCAGTTGCCGGATTTGGGGGAGCGCCGACCGGCTCAGCTATCCGGCGGACAACGGCAACGGGTGGCTTTGGCACGGGCGTTGATCAACCAACCACGGGTTTTGTTGCTGGACGAACCCTTGGCTGCCCTCGATTTGAAACTACGCCAACAAATGCAGTCTGAACTGAAAAGCTTGCAACAAAAGTTGGGCATCACCTTCATTTTTGTTACCCACGACCAAGAAGAAGCCCTGACCATGAGTGACCGCATCGCTGTTTTTGAGGGGGGCAAAATCGCTCAAGTGGGATCCCCCAGTCAGATCTACGACCATCCCGCCACCTTATTTGTGGCAAACTTTATCGGCGTCACCAACCACATCGCGGGATCCCTGGCTCAACAGTTGACCGGATCCCCTCAACCGTTTTGTCTGCGTCCCGAAAAAATTCGACTGGCTATCGAGGAACCGTCCATACCTGACGGGTGGTGTCATCGCTGCGGCATCCTTGTGGACATAGTTTACTTGGGGGTCTATACCCGCTATCAAGTGCTGGTGGATGAACAGACCGCTTGGCAGGTGGTGCAACAAAATAGCGAAGGGATCCCCCACCCACCCCTGCAACGGGGGCAAACCGTCCATCTTCTCTGGTCAAGCCAGCATCATCACTATCTGCCAGATGTTGGGGATCCCTGGATAGAGCCTCCCATCAAGGATCCTGAGTCAATCCCATGAACGCCCTCGCCACTTTTTTTTATCAACGGCAGAGGCTCGGCTTGGCACTCCTGCTGGCTTTACCCCTGGCTTGGTTGGTGGGGTTTTATCTGCTCCCCCTGCTGGCGCTTCTCTTGCAAAGCTTCTTTCAGTTGGATCCCTTTACGGGGTTGGTGGTCAGACAGTTCACTTGGGCTACCTATCGCCAACTGTTCATCCCCGCCCATCTGGATATTCTGGGGCGCACCCTGATCATGGCAGGTTTGGTCACCCTGGCCTGCGGGGGGTTGGCATTTCCCATCGCCTACACCATGACCCACTATGCCTCCCCTCGCCTCAAAGGGATCCTCTACGTGATGGTGCTGTTGCCCCTCTGGTCTAATTACTTGATTCGGGTTTATGCCTGGAAGTTGATTTTGGCGAAAGAGGGGATCCTCACCTGGCTGATCCAACAGATTCATCTGGAAGCGCTCCTGCAAGCCCTACTCCATCTGCCTGGGATCGGCGGCCCTTCTCTGGCGGTGTCCTGGTTGGGAATTTTTGTCGTGTTTATCTATGTCTGGTTGCCCTACATGATCCTGCCCATTCAAGCCGCTCTAGAACGGATCCCCGTCTCACTGATCGAGGCCGCCGCTGATTTGGGATCCCCTCCCCAGCAAACCTTTTGGCGTGTGATCTGGCCGCTGGCGCTGCCGGGAGTTGTCGCCGGATCGGTCTTCACTTTTTCCCTGACCCTAGGGGATTTTGTTGTTCCCTACACCCTAGGCAATTCCAGCTACTTCATTGGGCAGGCGGTGCTTTCCTTTCAAGGCACCTCTGGCAATATTCCTCTAGCCGCCGCTTTTACGGTGGTGCCGATGGTCATCATGATCCTCTATCTATGGGCGGCCAAAAAGCTGGGAGCATTTGACCCCATTGACTGAAAGAGACTCAATATGGGTGGCTGGCTTGTCTTCTTCCTCAAAGTCATTGCCATTCACAGCCTCTTTGGCTAGGCTCTAAAACCTGGCGAAAGATCTCAGCCAATACTTAGCCTGGGATCCCTTTTGGAGAAGGATCTTTCTATTTAGTCACCAAGAAATCTCTCGCCAACGGAAATAATTTTCATAATCCAACCATCACCTATACATAACCCGCCTCTTAGATTCTTTTTCCTTAAGATAACGGTCTTCACAAAGATTTTGTAGAGGTTTGAGTCCCTTCAGACAACCAATTTCTTTCATTCAATAACGCTATTTTAATATCATCATAAATTCTTCTTAACCAACAAAACCCACATCCCCCGGTAATCTTTTTGAGGAACCTTGTGTAACTTGATATCGTCTGGGCGGTAGTTACGTCTGTCACGGACAAGCACAACCTAGAAAATTAGGAGTAAAGTTCATGAAAACAATGCGTGGTTTGACCACCGTTGCAGCTCTTTTAGCTGCTACCCTCACCCTCAGCAACAAAGATGCTTTCGCCCAAAACACCCAGGTAATCGTAGATGGCTCCAGCACCGTTGCCCCTATTTCGATTGCCGTAGCAGAAGCCTTCCAAGCCCAGAATGCGGGCACTCAAGTGGCTGTGGCCACCAGCGGAACTGGCGGTGGCTTTAAGAAATTCTGCGCCGGAGAAACCGATATTTCTAATGCCTCTCGTCCCATCAAACAAAGTGAAATCGAGGCTTGCGAAGCCAATGGCATCAACTTTGTAGAACTCCCCGTGGCCTTTGATGGTCTGGCCGTGGTCACCAGCAAGCAAAATGACTGGGCTGAGTGCCTGACCGTCGAAGAACTCAACACCATGTGGAATGCCGAATCAGAAGGAACTGTTACCGCTTGGAATCAAGTGCGCTCTGACTTCCCCTCCGAACAGTTGACCCTGTTTGGCCCTGGCACGGACTCCGGCACCTTTGACTATTTTGTGGAAGCGGTCTTGGGTGAAGATGACATCCGCGCCGACTTCACCCCCAGCGAAGATGACAACGTGATCGTGACCGGAGTTTCCGGCGGTAAGGGCGCTCTTGGCTACTTTGGTTTGGCCTATTACGAAGAGAATGCCGACAAGTTGAATGTGGTTGCCATTGACGGCGGCGCTGGCTGCGTTTCTCCCACAGCAGAAACTGTGCAGGATGGCACTTATGCTCCCCTCTCTCGGCCTATTTTTATCTACGTCAAAGCGACTTCCTTGGCCAAGCCTGCGGTAAAAGCCTACGTGGATTTCTATTTGCAAGATCAGGGCAAAGCTGCTGCTCAAGTGGGTTACATTTCCTTGCCCCCGGCTATTTATGAGACGGCTGCCAAAAAAGTGGCGGCAGTCGAAGTCGGCAGCATCTTCAAAGATCTCAAACCTGGCACCCCCATTACCGAAGCCTTCAAATAAAACCTCGGCTGTCCTGATCAGTCGCTGGCGGCTGTGATGGTTTAATCTCTCAACTGTTCGGATCCCTATCTCATCTCGTGACGAGAATCTCCATGATTTGCTGTTTCCTTTTTGGAAAATCTGGAACATCCTCCAAGCACGGTTGAGGTGGCAGGTCTGAACAGTTTTTTTGGCGAATCTTTAGACTGTTTGATATGGTTTGGGTGATCGGGTGACTATCTCCTGGCCTTTTCCTTCTACACTGGCTCCATCAAAGCTCATTGGCGGACAACACTTATGCACCAACTCCTCACACGGGAAACCGTCGCCCAAGCTCTAGAAGGGGATCCCAAGCGCCGACAAAAAGAGGCGATCATTGCCACCATCATGCTGGTTTGTGCTGGCTTTTGTATTTTGGTAACCGTGGGCATTGTGATTGTCTTGCTGGAAACCGGCTTAGATTTCTTTACCCACGAGTTTTTTCAAGATGCCTCCCTGCTAGAGCGTGCCCTGCGGCAAACGCTTTCTGCCCAAGAACTCTCCAGTGTTGATTTGAGCGCCCTGATCAGCTCCTCGGTGCGGGTAGAAAATGCCACCGGAGAGATTGTTGTCAATTTTGAGCGGGCTACCAAAGATCTGCCAGGAGTGGATCCCGCCCAATTACAGGCCGCCTACGAGCAACTGCAACAGTCCACGCCAGGATTGGTCAAGTTCTGGAACACCTTCTTCGATGCCCTGACCCGCTTCTTCCTCGATAATCGCTGGACTCCTTTGTTTGGTAGCAAGCGGTTTGGCATCTGGCCTCTGATCAACGGCACATTGATGGTGGCGACGGTAGCTATGATCTTGGCTGTTCCTCTCGGTTTGCTCACCGCTATTTATCTGGGCATGTATGCCAGCAAATCGGTTTCAGGACTACTGCGCCCGGTGGTGGAGATTTTGGCCGGGATCCCGACGGTGGTTTATGGCTACTTTGCTCTGCTCTACATCACCCCGATCATCCAACGATTGAATCCAGATGCGCCGATTTTCAACGTGTTAAGTGCAGGCATCATGATGGGGATCATGATCATTCCCACAGTCAGTTCGATTAGTTTGGATGCTATCAAGGCGGTGCCACGTGCTCTACAGGATGGTGCTTATGCGCTGGGGGCGACCAAGATGGAAGTGGTGCTGAAGGTGGTGTTTCCCGCCGCCATTTCTGGCATCTTAGCCTCGATTATCTTGGGCGTTTCCCGTGCGGTCGGAGAAACCATGATCGTGACCATCGCCGCCGGACAACAGCCTGTTTCCTATGGACAAACTTTTGGCTCGGCTCTAGCCGCTATTTTTAACCCGGTTCAGTCGATGGCAACCATGACCGCCTTTATTGCTCAGGTGGCGTTGGGAGATGCGCCGGCGGGCAGCATTCAATATGTCACCCTCTATGTGGTGGGTTTGACCCTATTTATGATGACTTTGTTGATGAACCTGCTTAGTCAATATGTCTCCAAGCGGTTCCGCGAGGTCTACGAATAATCGACTTCCGTTAAGCCTCTGCCGCTTTTTGAGGATGACTCAAGCCCACCTTTTGCTCCGCTACTATAGGTAACCGTTATGACCACCATCAACTTTTCCCAGTCCGCAGATAGTCGCTTTGTTCCCAAACTCCAGCAGCGCAACCAAAACGCCAAGATTTTTGAGTATGTCTGTCTAGTAGGAACTCTGGTTGGCTTGGTGGTTCTCACCCTTTTAATGCTGCGAACCTTTGCCGATGGCATTCCCCGCCTCGATTGGAATGCGATTCGCAACTATCCCTCCCAAACCAACCCGCAAGATGCTGGATTTCGGGCTTCCTTGTTAGGGAGTTTGTGGGTGTTGGTCTTGACGGTAGGGTTTGCGCTACCAATTGGGGTGGGGGCGGCGGTTTATCTGGAAGAATATGCCCCCAAAAATCGCTTTACAGAACTGCTGGAACTCAACATCAGCAACCTAGCGGGGGTACCTTCCGTTTTGTATGGTCTCTTGGGATTGGCTCTATTTGTCCGCTTGATGCGAATTGGTCCAGTGGTCTTGGCGGGTGCGTTGACGATGGGGTTGGTGATCCTACCGGTGATTATTGTGGCCTCACGGGAAGCCATTCGAGCGGTGCCGCTTTCGTTGCGACAGGCTTCCTATGGATTGGGGGGAACCAAATGGCAGACCATCTCTAACCATGTCTTGCCCTATGCTGTTCCCGGTATCCTGACGGGCACGATCATCGCCATGTCACGGGCGGTGGGGGATGCAGCTCCCTTGTTGGTGGTGGGGGGCTTGGTGTTTGTCACCACGGATCCCAACCTGTTTGCTCGCTTTACGGTTTTACCTCTCCAAATTTACTTTTCGATTGCCCAACCACAGGCAGAATTTAAGACCTTAGCGGCGGCAGGGATCATCATTCTATTGGTCGTCTTGTTGGCTCTCAATGCCCTGGCGATTTATATTCGCAACCGTTACGAAAGCCAATAACTCCCTTGTTTTGGCTCTCTTGATTTCTGATTTGATTGTTTCTCGGAGTGTTTCATGCGTTCTGTGCCTGCTCCCTCTGAATCAGCGAAAACAGCGACGGTTCTCGCTACGGAAAATGCGGACATATACTATGGCAATTACCATGCGGTGCGAGGGGTTTCCTTGCAGATCCCTAGCCAACGGGTGACGGCTTTTATCGGCCCTTCCGGTTGTGGAAAAAGCACCCTACTACGCTGTTTTAACCGGATGAATGATCTGGTGTTAGGGGCACGGGTGAAGGGTAACGTTCTCTATCACGACAAGAATCTCTACGATGATGATGTAGATCCGGTGGAGGTGCGGCGGCGGATTGGCATTGTTTTTCAGAAGCCCAACCCTTTTCCCAAATCCATTTACGAGAACATTGCTTATGGTCCTCGCCTCAGCAAATATCAGGGGGACATGTCGGAGTTAGTCGAGCAGGTGCTGCGGCAGGCAGCGATCTGGGATGAGGTCAAAGATAAGCTTCAGCAAAGCGGGCAATCCCTTTCGGGGGGACAGCAACAACGGCTTTGCATTGCTCGCACCTTGGCGGTGCAACCGGAGGTAATTTTGATGGATGAGCCGTGTTCGGCTTTAGACCCAATTTCGACCTTGCGAATCGAAGAATTGATTCAGTCCCTCAAGCAAACCTACACAATCGTCATTGTCACCCACAACATGCAGCAGGCGGCGCGGGTTTCGGATATGACGGCCTTCTTTAACGCACAGCTAGACGAAAAAGGGGTTCGTTACGGACGTTTGGTGGAGTTTGATCGCACCGACAAAATCTTTAATCAACCCAGCCAACGGGAAACCGATGAGTACGTGAGCGGGCGATTTGGATAATAATGACAAATGACAGAAGAATCACTTCGTTCACTCCGTCCCGGATCCCCAGAATGGGGATCCTTTTTTTACCCCACCTGTTGGTGATCCAACTTCAGGAAAATGGTCTCTAGATCCTCTTGGGTGCGCTGAAAATGGCTAACAGGGATCCCGGCCATCACCAGAGCTTTTAAGAGTTCTGCACAGGCCAATTCATCCCCTGTAAAATCTACTTGGATTTGCCCCAAAGGGTTGATTTGCAACCCTTCCACCTGCGGATAGTTGAGCAGATAGGTGTGGAGAGTAGCGGGATCCCCTAGGCAAGAAATCAGCAGTTGTTGGCGAGCCAGCCGTTGATAGAGATCCCTGAGGCGGGTGCTTTCCACCAGGTGTCCTAGCTCCATGATGCCAACGGAAGTACAGAGTTCGGCCAAGTCGCTCAGAACATGGGAGGAAATCAGGATGGTCATACCTGCCGACTGGAGAACCTTAATAATCTGCCGAAACTGTTGGCGAGCAAGGGGATCCAAGCCGGAAACGGGTTCATCCAGCAACAGAATAATCGGTTCATGGATCAGAGTACGGGCTAGTCCTAGCCGTTGCTTCATGCCACGGGAGAGGGTGTGGATGGGGGCTTGACGCTTGCTAGTCAGATCGACGAGTTCGAGGATTTCCCATAGGCGTTGGCTACGACGGGGATCCGACAGGTCGTAGAGGCGGGCAAAATAATCCAAATAGTCCCAAACATGCAAATCGTCATAAAGGGGAAAGTCATCGGGCAAGTAACCAATCCGCCGCTTCAGAAGAAAATTAGGCTGATCAAAACGCAGGGGGTCTCCATCAATGAGAATCTCCCCGATTGTCGGTTCTTCCACTCCTGCTAGGAGGCGAATCAATGTGGTTTTGCCTGCTCCGTTCGGACCGATCAAGCCATACACATCCCCAGCGGCAATCTGCAAATCGACATCCCGCACCGCCAACTGCCGATCAAATTGTTTGGTCAGAGAGTGGGTGGCGATTGCCCATTGGTGAATCATAAGCAAGTTATCCAGTCTTAGAGTATTCCAACTTATGTCGGTGTAACGTCTGGCCTGGGTTTGCGTCAATGATTCAGGAACCACAGATCAGGAATTACAGATTCAGGATCACAAATAGAGAAATGGGATCCGAGGCCAGCAGCTAGCCTAAGCCGAACTATTTAAGCTGAATTATAAGGATCCCTGGTTAGCTTGTTTAGCCCTCACCTGACTGAGTTTATGGAGCAGTTGTTGCTTGAGGCTCTCCAGACAAACAAATAATGTTGATCTGCGCTTCTACCAAGGCTTGACTGAGGCGAGCCCATTGCCCAGGACGATTCAAAAGGGCTACCCCAATCACATCCGCTTCGCTAACATCAAACCCCTCTTTCTACAACAGCTTTTTACATGCCGCGGGATCACTGGTTACCCAGCGGACGCCGGACTGCTCAATCGTGTCCAAAACCGACATCGCCACAATATCAATCTCCTAGGCGGCGATGGTTTAGCTGATGGGGGCTAACCGTCCGGGCTGATTTTCTAAAGGCACACTTAACTAACTGGCGATAAATGCTGATAGTCCATAGGGATTCTTGTCTCTCAGCCCTTTCCGATGTATTCTAAGGTCGCTCACCCAACGGCACGGTTATGGCTTTGGAATATCCCCCCCATCTGAAATACCTCGATTCCCACGAATACATCCGTGTTGTGGATGACATCGCCGTGATTGGGATTACTGCCTATGCGGTGGAGCAGTTGGGTGACATCGTGTTTGTGGGCTTGCCGGAAGAAGGAACCAGCCTCCAGAAGGGGGATACCTTTGGTTCGGTGGAGTCAGTGAAGGCGGTCGAAGATCTTTATTCTCCTTTAACGGGGGAAGTGGTGGCGATCAATCAGGTGGTGGTCGATAATCCCGAAAGCATTGCCGATGATCCCTACGGGGATGGCTGGCTCCTCAAGGTCAAAATCGATAACCCCGAAGATCTGGACGACTCGATGAGCGCCGACAGCTACGCCAGTATGGTGGAGGGATAGGTTTTCCCACGCCGACCATTGTTTCCTCCCCAAGATTGGGTTATGGATATGGACTCATCGATATTTTGATTCATTGATATCTTATGGATCAGCTAGGGGGGGTGGGGGGACACCAGAAGAGGTTTTGGGTAGAAACCCCCAGTTGATTCAAAATACCCTGCATCACCTGCGTGCAATACATCCAGTGTTCTCCATCGGCATACATCCGGTCGGGGTTAAACTCTTGGTTGTGGTGGATGACCTGAGGTAATCCGGCAAACTCCTGCGACGATTGAGGAGACAAAATCAGCAGTTGAAACGGTTTGCCTTGGCAGCTAGTCTGTAATTTTTCCAACAAATCCTCTACATAGCCCCGCAGAGTTACCCCTGTACGGATAAATAAAAGTTGATCAGCATGGCGGAGGGTATACCAGAAGCGTTTGCTGCGAGCCTGATAGCGCTGTCGCATCCGTTGAAAAATTGGCTCCATGTTTTGCAGGGGATCCTCACTCGCTTCCACTTCGTGGGCAAAGGAGAGACCATGCCAACGGCGGTGGTAGATGCGTCCGGCTTCGCTGCTGTATTCCAACAGGTTGGGATTCCACATATCCGAAAAGCCCGTGGCGATGATATCGGCCACATCACTCAGATGGGTGGTGCGGCTGAGGTCGAAGGGGAAAGCGGGGCCATCATAGTCCATTTTGTAAAGCATCATCCGCACCGCACAGCGATCCCCCAAGGGCACAATCGCCACCCGTTGAATGGCGGAGAGCGGACATTGATAGCGGAAGACGAGAGAAGACTTGGCAGGGATCTTGACGCGACTTTCTAAGCCCTCTCCTCCCACCATCAAGGTACGAAAGGGTGCCTGGGGATCCCAGGGATCCTGATAGACACCCGGAGGAATGCCTCGACAGGCGCTACGTACCTCTGACCACATCGGATGCAGAGAATAGACATGCTCCGATTCGTTGACCACACGGATCTGGGTTGCTGACTCTTTGAGAATGCCCAACTGCCCGTCATAGAACAAAATCTCACAGGTTTGGGGGGCAAAACTATGCCAGAGGGGACGATAGCGCAGATCGGCGTAGGGAGGAATTTGCAGGGTGGTTTCGAGGGAGCGATCGGAGCGCAGGGAGAAATAAGGCAGACTGTCCTGGGCGGCCTGAGTGGAAATATACAATCCTGGCAGAAGGGTGGGGGTGAGGGTGAGCGCCGCCTGCAATTCTGACCAATTGGGGTTGAGATCGTAGGGGTAGGGGGACGGATTGAGGACACGGATGCTGTTTTCTTGAGGGTTGACCGACACTTGAAAACCCACCGAATCTTGAAAAACAGGAATTTCAACGGATCCGTTGATGGGAGGAACTTTTTGGAGGAAATCTGCCCGTTGTTGGTCGAACAGAGTTAGGTCAATCGCCGCCGCCATCCGACGATGCCCCTGACTATTGGGGTGAGCCACATCAAAACTCAATCCAGCTTTCCAGCCCCCATAACCATTGTTGAGGGCTTCCAGCCAGTTCAAAACCGGGATCCCCCAAGAGAGCATCCGTTGCTGGGTTTCTTGCAAGAGAGCATTGTGTTCGGGAGTATAGTCTGCATGGGGATAGATCCCCCCTAGGATCGGGATCGCCCCCGCCTCGCGGGTCATTTTCACCAGTTGTAATAGCCCACTTTCAAAGCGCCGTTGAATGGCTCGCCGTTGGTGGGGGGAGCAGTGGGCGAATCCTTCATTGCCGAGGGAGAGGGCGATGATCACCATATCCGGTGTCTCTAGAGCCAGTTGTTGCGGCAACTGCTGGAGGGTCGAGTGAACCGTGGATCCCAGTTGGGAACGGTTGACCAGTTGATGTCCAAACCGTTGGTGCAGTCGCTCTGCCAAATCAGCCGCCCACCCCTGCAACAGCCAAGCACTACAACCCAAGGCAACCGAACTGCCCATCACCAAAATTTTTAAGCCGGATGGGGTCAAGGGATAAACCCGTGGCTGCTGATCGACAAAATAGCCATGCGGCCAAGCAGACACCCGCCCAAACACGCCATCTTCGATCACCAAGAGGGCTTCAGGAGAGGGAGCCAGCCCTTGATCGACCTTCAAAGGGATCCATCGGTTTGTCCCCAGTGCCTCCCACTGCACGGGGTCGGTGTGGCTGTTGGAGGAGCGCAACCGCACATATTGATAGTCCAGTTGATTATTCAAGCTGGTGGCAAGATCAGCCGGATGCTCAGGCAGGGAGAGATCAACCCACCAGATCGGATAGTGGCTGGCGGAAGTCTGCATTCGCTGACCCCGTTGGGGATCCCAGTTGCCTAGCTCAGGAAGCGAACCCACCAATACCAGGCTCTCCCCCATTTCCGTATGGGCACTGACTCGAAATCGATACCGCATGGAGTGCCTCTGCCAGGGAGCCGAGATCAGATGGGGTAGCCAAAGTTCTGCACCCATTTCGTCCTACGAGGGCTATCAGGAGGTCAATTCAGTAGCCTTTGAAATGACCGCCACAGAAGTACCCGACTGGAAACGCAAACTTTAACTTCAAATTACTCAATCAATATCACAGGCCATCCGGCCATGTCTGTTTTCTAAAACACTAGCAGGGGTAAACCAGCCCTCATGCCCACATCGATCCGCTAATCATCCCTGCCAGCACGATAAACCCCTGTCCAACATTCATCTGAAAGGCCAGCGGATAAAACTGGGGGGACAGGGTAACATCGTGCAGTCGCCAGGTTTGCCAGATCCAGCCAACACTGCTAACCGCCAAGGCCAAGAAATAGCTGAAATGGAGGGCTAAGCTCGCCCCTACACACAGCAGCAACAGAACGGTTCCCAGAAAAAACAGGCCAATCGCGGTAGGAGCCAGCCGTCCAAAAAAACGGGCACTGGATTGAATGCCGACCCGCTCATCATCCAGGCGATCCGCGAGGGCATAAATCGTATCAAACCCCAACGTCCACAGCAGGGTAGCCCCCCACAAAAATCCCGTCGCGGGCTGCCAGAGGGGTTGACCGGCATCCTGTCCGCTCACGGCTGTCCAACTGATCAAGACCGCAAACCCCCAAGCGAGCGCCAACACCAACTGCGGCACCGGAAAGACTCGTTTGGCGGCTGGATAGAGCAAAATCAAGGGCACCGCCGCCACACTCAACCCAATCGTGACAGGATTGAGAAACGCCACCAGCAGCCAAGCACAGAGTAACCCCACCAGCAGCAGAATCACCGCCACCTTCACCGACAATTCACGGGTAGCTAGAGGACGATGACGGGTGCGCTCTACTAAAGGATCCAAATCCCGATCCCAGAGATCATTGACCACGCAGCCCGCCCCACTGGTGGCTAGGGATCCCAAAATAATCACCACTACCAGCGACCAGGGGGGGGATCCCTGACCTGCCAAAACCGCCCCCCACAAAGCCGGAATCATCAAAATCAAGCGACCAGATGGCTTATCCCAGCGCAGTAGGCGGACAATCGCCCAGAGGGTGGCCAGAGAGGAAGAATGGGCAGTCACGATGGCGGGTTGCTCCTGGCAAGGCTGACGAGAGGATGACCTAGGTTTATTGTAATGAGCTTTGGTTTTGGACTCCCCCAGCCCCAGATTTGACGGGTTTCAGTTACCTGGACTGTGCAAGAACACAGAGTTTATGCCAGGGATCCCTTATCGTCAAATTAGGCCATAAATCAACGTATTTAGTAGAAAATCAAAGCAAATAAGAGATTGAGCAAATTTCTAGCGAACCGAATCTGCCTTCCAAAAATTGGGGATCCCTGATCCTGAGCGGATTTGGCTAAACTGGATCCCGGCTCAAGACAACTCAAAAAATCTTGACATTTGCGGGAATAAGCCGATAAATTAAGAATTCTGTGCGGGTATCACGCGGGCCGCACCCCGCTGTTCATCTCTGGTATCTGGGGGGACAACCATGCCAACGTTGACTCGTTTTCCCTGGACTCTGCGAGACAGCCAAAAGCTTTATCGCATTACAGGTTGGGGCGCTCCTTATTTTCATATCAATGCTGCTGGCCACGTCGAAGTGACACCGCAAGGTTTAGACAACGAAACGGATCAAACGCAACCTCACAACACGGCTTCACCCTCCACATCCGGTTGCCTGGGGGGGATCGATCTCTACTCTTTGGTCACCGATCTGCAAGCCCGTGGGCTAGAACTGCCGCTTTTGATTCGCTTTCCTGACATCGTGGCGGATCGAATTGGGCGAGTCTGTGGCAGCTTTAATCAGGCCATCCAACGATTTGACTACCCCAATGTCTATCGCGGGGTCTATCCCGTCAAAGTCAACCAACAACGCCATTTGGTAGAAGAGGTGGTCAAGCATGGTGCTCCCTTTCAATTTGGGCTAGAGGCAGGATCCAAGCCAGAATTGCTGATTGCTTTGGCCACCCTCAATACCCCTGGGGCACTGTTGATCTGTAATGGCTACAAGGATCGTGACTATATCGAGACCGCCCTCTTGGCGCAACGGCTAGGACGCACCCCGATCATCGTCCTGGAGCGGATGCATGAGCTAAGCATCGTCTTGGAAGCCGCGCAACGGCTGGGTATTGCCCCGATTTTGGGGGTGCGCGCCAAACTTTCAGCACAGGGGATCGGGCGCTGGGGAACGTCCGCCGGGGATCGTGCCAAGTTTGGACTGACGGCTACCGAAATTCTGGAGGTGGTGGCGCAATTACAGCAGGCCAATATGCTGGATTGCCTGCAACTGCTGCACTATCACATCGGATCCCAGATCTCGACCGTTAGTGTGCATGGGCGGGCGGTGCGGGAGGCCACTCAGCTTTATGTAGAGCTGGTCAACATGGGCGCACCAATGGGGCATCTGGATATCGGCGGAGGATTGGGCATTGACTATGACGGATCCCAGTCTACGGCGCATACCTCCCAAAGCTATGATCTGCATGACTATGCCGCCACCGTGGTACAAACGGTCATGACCACCTGCCAATCTCACCAGGTGTTGCCCCCTGTCCTCACCACCGAAAGCGGACGGGCGATCATGTCCCACCAGTCAGTTTTGGTGTTTGATGTCTTGGGGGTCAATTCCAATACCGTAGCTTCCTTGCCCGTGGTGCCCAGCACCGACCAAGACGTGGTTCATCAACTGCACCAACTTTATTACGAAATCGCTCCCGCTACCCTCACCGCCAACTACCGCCGTGCCATCGAACTCAAAGATAGTGCCCTCCGCCAATTCACCGATGGACACCTGAGCCTGCAAGAACGCTCTCGGGTGGAACGGCTGTTTTGGAACTGCTGCGACAAGGTGTGTACGATGGCCTACGAGCAACAGCAGTTGGGTGAGCATGTGCCCGTGGATCTGGAAGACCTCGACGAGATGTTGGCCAGCACCTACTATTGCAACTTCTCCTTGTTTCAATCGGTACCGGACAGTTGGGCGATTGATCAGGTCTTTCCCATCATGCCAATCCACCGCCTCGCCGAAGAACCCAACCAGTGGGGAACTCTAGCCGATCTCACCTGTGATAGCGACGGCAAGATCAATCGCTTCATTGGAGATCACGGGCAGGTCACTTCGGTCTTGCCGTTGCATGAACTAAATGGGCAGCCTTACCTGTTGGGGGTCTTTTTAGGAGGAGCCTATCAGGAAATTTTGGGGGATTTGCACAACCTGTTTGGGGATACGAATGCCGTTCATATCCAGCATCAAGAAGATGGCACCTACCGCGTTTCGCAGGTGGTGAAGGGGGATACCATGAGCGAGGTCTTGGGGTTTGTTCAATACAACAGCGAAGACTTGGTGGAAAATATTCATCACGCCACCGAAGCCGCCCTCCAGCAGAAACGGATTAGTCTGACGGAAGCGCGACTCTTGCAAGCTCACTTTGAGGACAATCTCCGCTCCTACACCTACCTGCGCCAATAGCTGACCGAGGGATCCTGATCACCCCTGAACCGCTCACGATCGGTCGATTGTGGGTGGTTTGGCGCTATTGCTGTCTGTTGGCTTTCTCTCTGAAAACGGATTTTTTGTAAGAATTCTTTATAATGGGCAAGGTTGGCTTTGGGATCCCCATCACAGGGAGCCGAGTTGACCGGATGGGACTATCCTCTTTCGTGCAGGAAAGCTATGCGTTACTTTATGTCAATGGCTCAAGACCCGATCAGCTCCCTGACGTTCTCCCTGTTGGGGGTAACCAGCGATCAGGCTCATGTTGATTTGACCGATGAAAAGTTGATTGTCAAAGCAGGCAACCTGTTTTCGGAAACCTTTGCCCTCAATCAGTTGGGACGAGCCGAACGCCTCTCCTGGGAATGGTATATGGGTCTAGGGATCCGAACCGACTTTCAGGGCAAGGTGGGTATCGTCACTAACTGGGAAAATGTAATCGGGATCCCTTTGTTGAGTAGCCAAACTCTATTTATCCCGATTCTGGGGGCATTAGGATTACAGGTTCCCTGTCAACAAATCATCTTTAGTTTGAAGGATGCCGACACCTTTTTAACCAATTTTAATCAAGGTCGTGCCAGCAGCAGTGGCCCGACTGGCATCGCTATTGATTAAGGAGGACAACCGTGTTCCTGGTAGAATCGCGGAGCCATCCTTAAATCTGGCCCGATAAAAAACTCACTCCTCTCTGTTGCCTATTACTTCTGTTCAGCGCTATCGGAATCCTGCCCTTGCATTGCTATATATACGGGAAATCCGCAGGGTGAAATTGCAGGGCTTGCCCCCGTGTCGCTAGGTTGATCCGTCCGGATTGAAAGGCAATCTGTCCTCCCACCAGCGTCAGGCTGGGCCAACCCGTTAACAACCACCCTTCAAACGGACTCCAGCCACATTTGGTTAGCAACTCCTCCCGCACCACCGGACGGGATTCCTCTAGGTTGACCAACACCAAGTCGGCATCCCAACCGACCTGAATTTTGCCCTTCTGACGAATACCATAGCCGCGAGCGGGAGCTTCACACATCCAGCGCACCACCTGTGGCAACGTACAGCGCCCCGCCTGCATAGCTGTCAGCATGAGAGGGAGAGCCGTTTCCACCCCCGGCATCCCAGAGGGGGATTGTGGGTAGGGTAAGGCTTTTTCGGTAAGCGTATGAGGGGCATGGTCAGTGGCAATCATATCGATTACCCCTGTGTGTAATCCTTCCCAAAGTCGTTGGCAGTCCTGGGGATCCCGCAACGGGGGGTTCATCTGCGCCAAAGATCCCAGTTTGGCGTAGTCCTCCGTACTCAGTAAAAGATGTTGGGGGGTGACTTCGGCGGTCACCCAGGCGGGTTTCTGCTGGGCTAAGCAATCCACTTCGAGAGCGGTGGAGAGGTGAAGGATATGCAGGCGATGACGATATTGAATGGAGAGGCGTAGGGCTAGCTGAGTGGCTTGCAGAGCCGCTTGATCGTCTTGAATCTGGGAATGCAGGGCGACATCCGACTGGCCGACCCAAAGGGCTCGCCGTTCCAGGATGCGCGCCTGGGACTCCGCATGAACGGCGATCAACTGGCTGGTATGAGCAAAGATAGTTTCTAAAATGGCAGGATCCCCCACCAATAAGTCCCCTTGCATGGATCCCATAAAGATCTTGATACCACAGGCTCCCCGAATGGCTTGAAGGGCTGCCAGATTACTGGCGGTGGCTCCAATAAAAAAACCATAGTTGACCACACACTTGCTGGCGGCGCGCGCCAGTTTATCATCGAGAGTGGCCTGAGAAATGGTCAAGGGATCCGTATTGGGCATCTCCAAAAAGGAGGTGACTCCCCCACGGGCGCAGGCATGGGATCCCGTTTGCAGGTCTTCTTTATGTTCTTTGCCAGGTTCCCGAAAATGCACCTGCGGATCGATGACCCCCGGCAATAATACTTGCCCATTAGCCTCGATCACCTCATCCAGGTGGGGAGAATCAACGCGCCGATCGATCTGGCTAATTGTGCCATTTTCAATCAACAAGTCTCCCTGGTAAAGGGATCCCTCCGGCAAAAAAATACGGGCGTCACGAATGCAGATTTTCATAACGTCTCAGACGTAAAGGTTGGGGGAGTCAGGAGGAAGCGGACTGGGCGTGCTGTTGTGCCAATTGATAATAGCGCTCGGCGTGGTGGATCAGATCCTCGGCTTCTGCCTCTGAAACCGCCCGGATCACTTTGGCCGGGATCCCTACCACCAGAGAGCGGGAGGGCACCGACTGGGTGACCACGGCTCCTGCACCGACGATGCTGCCCCTTCCCACCGTTACCCCGTTCAAAATAATCGCGCCAATGCCAATCAAGCTGCCCATCTCGACTTGTGCCCCATGAATCACGGCGCGGTGTCCCACCGTCACATGGGCTTCTAGTAGGGTAGGCTGACCCGGATCCCCGTGCAGGATAGCTCCATCTTGAATATTGCTCTGGAACCCCACCCGAATTTTTTCCACATCCCCCCGCAGCACAGCCCCATACCAAATACTCACTCCCGCCTCTAATTCCACCCATCCACACAGGGTCGCATTGGGGGCAATAAAAGCGGCAAGCTGGCGATTGGGCAGGCCATCAGGCAAAAGAAAAGGCCAAGATGATGTCATGGTAGCGATCACGTTCCTGTGGGAGTGGTTCCTTAGGATGGATCGGATGTCGGTGCCATGTCCATATCCAGAGAATCCCGATGATCATGCTTGACCCCAGCCTTTATTTTGACCACAGCGCCACTACTCCGCCCCGCTCCGAAGTGATCCAGCGGATGCAGGAGGTGATGCAAACCCACTGGGGCAATCCATCCAGCTTACACGGCTGGGGGGAACAGGCAGCCACCGTGCTGGAGATTGCCCGTCAGTCGGTAGCCCAGTTGTTGGGGTGTGAGCCGGAATCGATTATTTTTACCTCCGGTGGCACGGAGTCCAACAATCTAGCCTTGTTGGGCATCGCCCTTCAGTATGAGCACCCGCAACATCTCGTGATTTCCAGCATTGAGCATTCCTCCGTCGAAAACGTGGCTCGTCACCTGGCATCGCAGGGTTGGCAGATCAGCCGTCTTCCCGTCAGTCGAGAAGGATTGATCGATGTGGGGGATTTGCAAAAGGCTCTCCGCCCCAATACGGCGATGGTTTCTATCCTCTACGGACAAAATGAAATCGGATCCCTCCAGCCGATTGCTCAACTGGCGGCCTGTTGTCGGGCGGCTGGGATCCCGTTTCACTGTGATGCCGTGCAGGTGGCGGGGCGGATCCCTCTGGCGATGCAGGAGCTACCTGTGGATTTGCTCTCCCTCTCCGGTCATAAACTCTATGGCCCGCAAGGGGTGGGATCCCTCTACGTGCGACCCGGTTTGCGACTATTGCCCATCCTGCGAGGAGGGGGTCAGGAGAACGGGATCCGTTCCGGCACCCAACCTCTGCCGGCCATTGCCGGATTGGGGGTTGCGGCGGATTGGGCTAGCCAAGAAGTAGACGGAGAAACCATGCGATTACGCGGCCTACAAGCCCAGTTAAGACAAGCCCTGGCCGATTGTCCTGCCCTGATTCCAACGGGACCTCTCGATGGAAAGCACCGCCTGCCCCACCATCTCAGCTATTGCGTGGATGGCCTCAGCGGAACCGCGATCGTGCAAGCCATGAATCGATTGGGTATCGGTATTAGCGCCGGATCCGCCTGTAATCGGGGCAAGCTGATTCCCAGTCGGGTCTTGCTGGCGATGGGGTTTTCTCCCGAACAAGCCCTGGGATCCATCCGCTTGAGCATCGGGCGTACTACCACTCCAGAAGCCGTAGCGCAAGTAGCTCAAGCGTTGCGGCAAGTGATAGCTCAGCTCCTCAGGGATCCCCCATCGCCATTGGGAGGAGATCGAGTGTTCTCCCTCTTGCCTGCGGATCTGAGGGTCTGACCCTAACCTCTGCTCTGTTGCCAGCGTTGCCGTTTGGCTTCGTAGAGCAACAATCCTCCTGCCATCGCCAAATTGAGGGACTCAACTCCCCCCGCCATCGGGATCCGCACCTGCTGATCGGCCATCTTTAGTAATGCTGGGCTGAGTCCCGCTCCTTCATTGCCCAACAGCAACAAACTGGGACGGGTAAAATCCACCTGCCAAAAGGGGATCCCGGTTTCATCAGCGCTGGTGGCCAATACCTGAACCTGCTGCTGTTGATAGCTTTCAATCAGTTGGGGCAAATCGGCGCACACCTGAGGACAAAGACGAAACCATTGGCCAGCCGACGCCCGTAAGACTTTGGGATTTTCGGGATCGACACTATCACGGCTGAGCCAGATCTGATTGGCTCCGGCGGCTACGGCCACGCGAATCAGGGATCCCAAATTCCCCGGATCCTGAAGGGTTTCTAGCGCTAAGCCCATCGACAAGGGGAGGGGATCCGGCTGAGGATGGTCACGATGCTGAGCAACCGCCACCACTCCATCGGGGGTCTCGGTTGTGGCTAAAAATCCCAGAACCGCTTCGCTGACAAGCTGCTGACGGCTGGACTGGGGGATGTCGGCAATCAGGATAGAGCAGCGTTTTGCCCAAGCTGGGGTATAGCAAACCGCCGCTAACGGCCAGTGGGTGGTTAACGCCTCCTGCAAGAGATGGGTGCCCTCTACCAAAAATGCTCCCTGCTCCCGCCGTCCCTTCCCCTGCTGCAACTGCCGGAGTTGGCGGATCCATTCATTTTTGGTGCTGGTCACAATCATGAAATTGGGCGAATCCTGAATTAAATGGATGTGGGTCAGGGAAAATTTCACTGTTTTTCAAACGATTGTAGGCTGTTTTTGCCAAAAGGATCGGGGATCTTTCCCCAACCAGGAGACATTATGTTGCGAGAGATTGCGTTCCCTTAAGAGATTTCCTGTTTTATGAGAAGTTGCTCTCAGCTTGTTACCGTTAATGCAGTAACTTAACCAGAGGATAACCAGCCATGAAAACAGGTACCCCTAAGCATCTCGGACAGTCTATTGAAATGGTATTGCTACTCATCATCAGTTGTGCGGCGATGGTGGCTCTCATGGTTTGGCAGAGTGGCTTGCCCCATTAAAGAAATAGCCTTGATAGCGAGAATAGTCAGTTGTACCGAACTATCACTTGTGGAACACTCCCCAGGCAGGCAATGGATCCCCTTTCATGAGAGTTTTCTCATCCTCCCAGCCGCAACTTGCTAGGATGGAAATGAACATAAGTTCCTTGACAAACTCTATTGTCTGAGTTGAGTGCTTCCATCGTGCCGCTTAGCGATCTCCCCCTCCCCAGTGCTGTTGAACCGTGGCGCGAAGTATTGGCTCCCCAGAGTTTGGGTTACCGTCTCACTCTCCTCTCTCAGTTAATTCGTCGTCAGCTACAAAATTTGTTGGATGACTATGGCATGACGACCTTTCACTGGGTAGTCCTCTGTTGTCTTTGGGAAGAAGACGGAGTAGCCACCTCGGCGATTTGCCAACGCCTGCAACAGTTGGGGGGAACCATGACTGGGGTATTGGATGGCATGGAAAAACGTGGCTTGATTCGGCGGCAACGGGATCCCCTGGATCGACGGATTTGGCGGGTTTATCTGACGGAGGTGGGAGAAGCCTTGCGAACAATTCTGCCTCCCAAAGTCAAACAATTGCGGGAAGAAACCTATGGTTGTCTGCTTCCCGAAGAACAAAAACAGCTTTCCCAATTTGTGGATATTCTGATTGCTCATCTCTCGTGAACGCCATCCAGCGGGGGATCCCAACCATTTGTCCACTTCAACTCTATGTTTGGCGAGAGGCGGTTCCAATTTCCAAATAAACTCAACCCTAAGTCCACCAACTCATGGTTGATCAAGGGGCGCTGGTTATGCCTGGACTCATATTCTCCAGCTCATATTGCCGACTCATATTACAGTGTTGGTAACGACTGTTTTCTTCTACCATCTTCATGAAAGCTCTCACCCTTCTCGGCTCGACAGGTTCTATTGGCACACAAACCTTGGATCTGGTAGCTCAGTATCCCGACCGATTTCGGGTGGTGGGGTTGACCAGTCACCGGAATGTCGAGCGATTGGCGGAGCAGATTCGTCAGTTTCAACCGCAGATTGTCGGTCTTGGGGATCCGGCAGGACTGGCGGAGTTACGCCGTTTATTAGCAGGGATCCCCTCTCCCCCTCCCATTGTGGTGGGTTCAGAAGGATTGTGTGAGGTCGCGGCCTTTGGAGAAGCGGAATTGGTGGTAGGGGGGATTGTGGGTTGCGCGGGGCTATTGCCTACGATTGCGGCGATTCAGGCAGGCAAAGATATTGCTCTGGCCAACAAAGAGACCCTAGTCGCGGGCGGATCGATTGTCTTACCCTTGGTGGAAAAGCACGCGGTTCACCTCATCCCGGTGGATTCTGAGCATTCGGCTATATTTCAATGTTTACAGGGGGTTCCTAACGGCGGACTGCGGCGGATCCTCCTGACGGCTTCTGGTGGCTCCTTTCGAGACTGGCCCGTGGAAAAGCTGAGCGAAGTTACCTTGGCGGATGCCCTCAAACACCCCAACTGGGTGATGGGTCGCAAGATCACCATTGACTCCGCCACCCTCATGAACAAAGGACTCGAGGTGATTGAAGCTCACTGGCTATTTGGTCTCGACTACGACCACATCGACATTGTCATTCACCCCCAGAGCATTATTCATTCTTTGATTGAATTGCAGGACACCTCGGTATTGGCACAACTGGGCTGGCCCGACATGCATCTACCGATTTTGTATGGGCTGAGTTGGCCGGAACGCTTGCCCACCGCCTGGGATCCCCTTGATCTGGTGAAATTGGCAACCCTCACCTTCAAAGCCCCCGACCACCGCAAATACCCCTGTATGCAGTTAGCCTATGCCGCCGGACGACAGGGGGGAACGCTGCCAGCCGTGTTAAATGCTGCCAACGAAGCGATTGTGGAGCTCTTTTTACAAGAACAAATCTCCTTTCAAGATATCCCCCGCCTTTTGGAGTCGGTTTGTGAAGCCCATGATGTGCTAAATCAACCCAGCCTAGAGGATATTTTGCAGGCGGATGAGTGGGCACGCCATACCGCTCATGCTCTAGCCCGGCGAACTCCTGCTCAGGTCTTGGCTTAACGGCTATGGCTGCCTAAGGTTAAAGAGTCTGCCTCTTACCGATCCACCTATGATCCACCGCCGGGGCTAGTAGATGTTTCGGTAGTGCTCGGAGCAACTCCTCCCACCACGGGCAGCACAATCCGTTGCCCACCTTCGCTCAAGATCACTTCTTTGCGGCGAGCCGATACCCCCGTCACATCGGCTGACTCATACTTTTGACCGGGCTGCACCACCGCCGGAATCGCGCCACCCGCCGACACGAGGGCATAGGCGTCTCCATCAATTTGAATCACCCCTGACACCTGCACCGTCTTGGCGAAGGCTGCCGGATCGGGGGTAGGCTCAGGCAGTTCGCCAGGGAGAATATCGGATCCCACAACATTATCGGGGACGGGGATGGAAGGCAAAGGAGGCAAAGCATCCGTAGGCACAGGTTCGACAATCTCATTGAGGGGAGCAAAAGGATCCGACCGTCCGGCAGCCCGTTCTGCCCGCTCCGTTTCCGTCTCAATATCTGCCGGAGCAATCAAAATGTCTGAAACACTCTGGGTGCTTTCCAACAACGTTTCCCCAACAGCGGGTTCAGGGGCTGTTTGCCCAAAGGCAGGAGCTGCCGCCAAGGTTTGGTTGGCTTGCGCCAAGGATTTCATGTCTGAGGCGCTACGGGCGAGGGTCTGCTCCATGTCCTGCTGCCACTGGTTGCCCACCCGCTTCATGATGATAGGGCTAACTCGACCCTGCGATTCCACCAAGACTTCCGCCTGATCGGCAGCTAACAAGCGGGATCCGATAATTGTGGCTCCTTCGGGCAAAAGGATCTGCACCGAGGCTTCGGCAGCCGGAACAGGGGCAGTCTCTTGCGCCAAGCTCAGATGAGGAGTCAGTAGGAGCGTGATTGCGGAAGCCACTGCTCCCAGCAAGGCGCAGGGGATCCATTGGGGGCGAAGTGCGGATTTGAGTATGGACATAGCCTATTTTTTGAGCAGTATTACTCCATACCATACCCAAAGAACCTCTGCCCTGCCACCGTCCGGCGCTGAGTTTGCTCGATTTGGGTTCCGGATCCCAGGCTGTGGGGATGACCTATTCAAGCAGGGGGAGAACCTGTCATAATAGAGTGTAAAGTTTCGTAAATAATCTCCTATGGTTTCTCCCACCGCCGATGCCTCTGATGAGTTGAGTGCGCTTGCCGCACAGTTGACCAGTAGTCGTTCGGCGGATCGGATGGTGGCTTTAGCCAAGCTGCGGCAGGTTCCCAATGAATTGGCTGTGCCCTTGATCCTGACGGTGATCGAGGATGAAAACCTGCAAGTCCGCTCCCTGGCTGTCTTTGCCCTGGGTGTCAAACCAAGCGAGGTCTCTCTGCCTAAACTGGTGGAGATTTTGACTTCGGATCCCGACTATGGGATCCGTGCCGATGCCGCCGGGGCACTGGGTTATCTGGGGGATGTACGCGCCCTAGAACCCTTGGTGAGAGCTTTTTATGAGGATGTGGAGTGGCTCGTCCGCTTTAGTGCCGCCGTGGCGCTGGGCAACCTGCGGGATCCGCGAGCCTTTGATGTCTTGGTAGATGCCCTTGACTCCCCTGATACCTTAATGCATCAAGCCGCCATTGCCGCCCTAGGCGAAGTAGGGGATCCCCGTTGTTTGCCACAAATCCTTAATTTTGCTCAATCCTCCGATTGGTTGGTTCGGCAACGGCTGGCGCAGGCTCTGGGCAACTTACCCTCTGACAAAACTCTTGCCGCCCTCAACTACCTGGCCAAGGATCCCCATGACAGCGTGGCGGCGGCGGCGCTTGACTCCCTACGAAAGCTGCAGGGACACATTTAGCCTATGGAAAGTTGAGATAACCCGCTTAGGTTACCTTTTGCTCCACCCCAAATCCCACTAAGATGACCTCTTGCAACGGTTGTCCGCTCTGCGGACGCTGATAGGTGAGGATTTGCCGAATCCGTAGCCGCGGGTTGATCAGGGTAATCGAATCCACCGCCACCATCTGGGTATAAGTGGTGGTCATGAGCAACCGTAAACCTTCCGGCTCAAAGCGAAAATGTGCCACAATCGGGCGATCTTCCTGATAAGCTCGATCCCTCAGATAGTCTCCCTCTAGGGATCCCTCAACCTCCCGCTGCGGCAAAAACAGCATATTCAGTTCTTGGGCTACCTCGTCGCCAAACTCAGAAACCGTTTCAAAACCCAAATGAAAGCCCAATAAGCCGTTGATCTCCGGTTGAGAAGGATAGTGGTTGTCGTGCAAAACCTTATCTTTGAAGGCCGGCGTTAGGGTGCGAATCGTAAAGGTTGTATGGGATCGCTCTACCGTTTGCCGGGGCATGTCGTGGTAAGTGCGCTCTGTTTTCCAACCCCCGATACAGCAATCAAAAAAATAGTGAAATCGATCTAACGCCGCCGTCATCACCTGAACCTGCCCCAGAACTACGGATCTACCCCAAAGGGATCCCTACCATCTGCTCGTCATATCTGCTCGTCAATGATTCAGTATCTAATGAAAGGGATGCGGGGAAAAGGGGTTGTGTGGAGCAGCCTCAAGAGCGAGATAAAGCCAGCCCGAAGTCAGCCGAGGCATCCCTGAGGAAGTGGAGAGCCGCCATAAACTGCGGATCCTGCTCGCTGGCTACCTGCTCATAGCTGAGGGGTTGTTGGGGCAATTCCACAACGAAGTCAGGGTGGATCCCTAATTTATTGATATCGCGTCCCTGAGGAGTCATGTATTTGGCCGTCGTAATCGCTAATCCTGAGCCATCGGGCAAATCAAACAACGATTGAATCAGCCCCTTGCCAAAGGTTTGGGTTCCCACCAACACGGCTCGTTTGGCATCCTGGAGGGCACCCGCCAAGACTTCACTGGCACTGGCACTTCCCTGGTTGACCAGCACCACCAAAGGAGCCGTCGTCAGCACACTGGAATTGGCGCGGATACTATCCTGAATGCCGTTACGATCCGTGACCAAAACAATATCTCCCTCCCCGATCCACATTTGGGCAATCTCTATGGCCGCCTGCAAGAGTCCGCCGGGGTTATTTCGCAAATCTAAGATATAGCCCGCCACCGGCTGGGCTTCCGCCGCCACAATCGCTTGCTTCACTTCCTGGGCAGCATTGCCATTAAATTGATTGAGGCGAATGTAGGCGACCGTTTCCCCCGCCCGCCGCCCCGCCACCCACTTGCTGCGTACCGGGTGAATAGAGATGGCCGCCCGTAGCAAGCGCACCGACATCTGTCGTTCTCCCCTTTGCAGCCAGAGATCCACCCCCGTACCCGAAGCGCCCCGCATTTTTTCGGCCACCGCATCCAAGCTCATCCCTGCCGTGGGTTGCTGGTCAATGGCTACAATTTGATCCCCTGTCAAAATTCCCGCTTGATCGGCTGGACTACCTTCAATCGGACTGATCACCATGACTCGCCCCGCCTCATCAATGGCGATTTGCAAACCTACCCCATTTAACTCTCCAGCCGTCGAGGTTTGCAGACTTTGGTAATGCTGCCGATCCAGAAAGCGAGTAAAAGGATCCCCCAAGCTGGTCAGCATTCCCTCGATGGCATGATAAGTTGCCTCCCGATCCGGTAAGGGTTGAGCCAGAGCTTTTTGCCGCACCGACCACCAATTTTGTCCATTAAAGGTGGGATCCACATAGGCGCGATCCACCAATGTCCACGCCGTCGCCAGCAGTTTTTGTTCATCCCCCCACTTGAGGCTGGCGGCTTGGGCTTGACAAACCAGTAGATGGAGGCTGAGCCAGCCGATCAACACCCAAACCCCCACCTGCTTGAGGGAAGACCATAGAGGGGATCCCGTCCCTGAGCGAGGAGACCAAAACGAATCGCGTGCTCGTCCTTTCATGAGTCGTGATTGCCTTATCGTTCAGCAATTGTAAACACAGCTTTGATACGTTTCTTTACTTTTTTCGGTCATTGGCCGATTTCTCTGGAAGTTAGCCCCCATTCCTCCTGAGAGAGGCGCAAGGGATCCGGTTTTCTCATGTTAAATTGCTTAAGAAGAGATAAGTAACTTCAGGATTCGCAGTTTTATGAGCAAGGTTTACGACTGGTTAGACGAGCGGCTAGAAATCACCCCCTTTGTGGATGATGCCACGGGCAAGTTTATTCCTCCGCATGTCAACATCTTTTATTGTTTGGGTGGCGTGACGCTGGTTTGCTTTCTCATCCAGTTTGCCACGGGCTTTGCCATGACCTTTTATTACCGTCCCACTGTCACCGAAGCCTTTGAGTCCGTGAACATGATCATGACGCAGGTCAACTTTGGTTGGCTGCTCCGCTCCATCCATCGGTGGAGTGCGTCCATGATGGTGCTAGTGATGATTCTTCACACCTTCCGTGTCTATCTAACGGGCGGCTTCAAAAAACCCAGAGAGCTGACTTGGGTAACTGGAGTTGTCTTGGCGGTGCTGACGGTTTCCTTTGGGGTGACGGGCTACTCCTTGCCCTGGGATCAAGTTGGCTACTGGGCCGTGAAAATTGTCTCTGGGGTGCCGAGTGCGATTCCTGTTGTGGGCACCACGCTAGTAGAGCTGATTCGCGGTGGGGAAAGTGTAGGGCAAGGAACCCTCACTCGTTTTTATAGCCTGCACACCTTTGTGTTGCCTTGGTTGATTGCTGTATTTATGACTATGCACTTCTTGATGATCCGTCGCCAAGGCATTTCGGGGCCATTGTAAGCGCCGCCAGCCTAAAATCATCATGGATGCCATAATTCAGAAATCATCAGGATCCTGTTAGGACAAGAGTTTGACGATCTTTTCTTTTATCCATCATTATTAGCAAGTTGCACAAGGAGAGTATTCATGGCTGTTTCTAAAGAGGCAATTGCCCGCGAAGCCATTACCCGCAAAGTGGATCTCGACAACCCCAAAGTGGTTGCCAAGCTGAAAAAGAATATGGGTCACATGACCTACGGTGAACCCGCTTGGCCCAACGATCTCCTGTTTATGTTCCCCGTCGTGATTTTGGGCACGATTGCTATGAATGTGGCCTTGGCGGTTATGGATCCGGCGGGTGTCGGCGAGGCGGCGGATCCGTTTGCTACTCCCCTCGAAATCCTGCCAGAGTGGTATCTCTACCCTGCTTTTCACCTTCTGCGGATTGCTCCTAACAAATTGTTAGGCATCGCCTTGATGTCTGCCATCCCAGCGTTGTTGATGCTGGTGCCCTTTATCGAAAATGTTAATAAGTTCCAGAATCCCTTGCGTCGTCCGGTGGCCACCACGGTCTTTTTATTCGGAACTCTCGTTACCCTTTATTTGGGGATTGGAGCTACCTTACCGTTGGATAAGTGGGTGACCTTGGGATTGTTTTAGGGTGTTTGGGTTGTTTACCACTGCCTGCCGATCCCTCTCCGAATGCCACTCCTTGAGAGGAGGTATGGAGATTAAGGGGCATGTATAAACCTATGCGGTGTGGAGGACTTCGCCATGCCGCCTTTCTTACAGCCTGCCATCCATAGGGGATCCCGTCCCACAGAAGCTAATCTTAAGCTATGCGGAGAGGAATCAGGAGGGCTTTCCCAGATTGACAAGCAGCCAGCTATGATGAGAGGCAGAAGGTAAGGGATAAAAGGAGTGGGTTTTGAACCTACATATCCTTGCTCAAAGCTTCAGGGAATTTTTTGGTGTGATACGTGTGAGGAGTGGAAGCCTGTGAATTTTGGGCGAGTGCTAACGGCGATGGTGACTCCCTTTCAAGATAATGGGGAGGTTCATTATGGGGAGGCCGCTCGTCTAGCCGCCTATTTAGCCGATAACGGCTCCGATGCTCTAGTGGTCTGCGGCACAACCGGCGAATCTCCCACCCTGACTTGGGAAGAGGAATACCAGCTTTTTCAGGTGGTGCAGCAGGCGGTAGCGGGCAAAGCCAAGGTGATTGCGGGAACGGGATCCAATTCCACCCGTGAAGCGATTGCTGCCACCCGCAAGGCAGCTCAACTGGGTTTGGATGGATCCCTGCAAGTTGTTCCCTATTACAACAAACCCTCTCAATCTGGCCTCTATCAACACTTTAAGGCAATCGCGGAGTCTAGCCCTCTCCCCATCCTCCTCTACAACATTCCTAGCCGCACCGGAGCTAGTTTGCAGCCAGAGACCGTTGCCCGCCTAGCCGATCTCGATACCATTGTGGCGATCAAGGAAGCCAGTGGTAGCATGGATATAACCTCTCAAATTCGCCGATTGACTCCCAGCCATTTTGCCATTTACTCTGGGGATGACTCCTTAACCCTACCGATGTTGGCTCTCGGTGCGAGCGGAGTTGTGAGTGTGGCTAGCCACTTGGTGGGGGCAAAAATGCAGGAGATGATCCAAGCTTTTCAGGCGGGTCGGGTTCAATCTGCTCTTGAGATTCATCTCACCCTCTTACCGTTGTTCAAGGATTTGTTCATTGACACGAATCCCATTCCCATCAAATCTGCTTTGCAGATGCAGGGCTGGAAGGTTGGTTCTGTGCGGTTACCGTTGTTCCCTATGGCAGAAGGATTGGTCAGTCAGTTGCGCTTGACACTGCTGGATGCTGGACTGCTGCCCGTAGATTCCCCTTTGCCTTTAGCCAGCGATGCTGCCCGTAGTTTGAGCGCTCGAGCATAAAGCTATTGGAGTCTAAAACTATCTCACCACTCGCTCTTCTCAGGGCTTGAGCCGATTATCAAGATGGAATCATCAGCATGGAATTAGTTTAATCAGGATGGATGGTAGTGGGTAGCATGGCAAGTCAATGGCCTGAAGTGGGGATAATCTGGGATCCTGCCGGTAGAAAACTATCCAGAAGCAATCCGTTTGGCGGGATCCACGGCGATAGGCAGTTAAGCCCTGTGATCAGTCCCTAAGCAAAGTTTTTGTGCCCTGGAGGAGTGAACGGCAACCTGACAGCTTGTCAAGATGGCTTATCAGAATGTCTTGATGCGTGCTCAGGATCCCTGACTCCGACTCTCGATACCCAGGCCCTGTTGAGGTGTTCGTTATTTTTACGTTGAGGAATCTTACCCCTATGTCGATGTCTACTCATCCTGCTCGTCCGTCCAGCAAACCGACTCCAGTCCAACTCATTCCTCTGGGAGGAGAACAGGAAATCGGTAAGAATACCTGGGCTTTCCGCTACGAGGATGAAATTATCCTGTTGGATGCGGGACTGGCTTTTCCTGATGAGAGTATGCATGGGATCAATATCGTGTTGCCCGATATGACCTATGTGAAAGAGAATCGGGACAAAATTCGCGGTATGGTGGTCACCCACGGGCATGAAGACCATATTGGCGGGATCCCCTATCACCTACGGGACTTTGAGATCCCCGTCATCTATGGCCCTAAGTTGGCGCTCGCCCTCCTGGAGGAAAAGCTGAGGGAAGCTGGCCTACTCCATAAAACCGAACTGCGTACCGTCTCTCCCCGCCAGGTTGTCCCCCTAGGAAAAAACTTTTTTGTGGAGTTTATCCGCAACACCCACTCCTTTGCTGATAGCTTTACGGTGGCTCTGCATACTCCGGCGGGGGTCGTCATCCAGACAGGAGACTTCAAGATTGACCACACCCCTGTGGATGGGGAATATTTTGATCTGCAACGGCTGGCGGAACATGGCGAGAAAGGGGTTCTCTGTTTAATCAGTGACTCCACCAATGCAGAAGTGCCCGGTTATACACCCTCGGAGGCATCAGTTATTCCCGGTCTTAGCAAAGCGATTGGGGCGGCTAAAGGCAGGGCGATCATCACCACTTTTGCTTCTTCGGTTCACCGCATCAATATCATTCTGCAAATCGCGGAACAGCAGGGTCGAGTCGTCTCCTTGCTGGGACGTTCGATGATCAACGTCGTGGCTCATGCCCGTCGCCTGGGCTACATTCGCTGCAAAGATGAAACCCTGCAACCCATGCACGTGATCAACCACATGAAGGATGCCGATGTGATCATCCTCACCACCGGATCCCAGGGGGAACCCTCCGCGGCTCTAACCCGCATTGCCAATGGCGAACATCCCCAGTTGCAGATCAAGCGGGGAGATACAGTGATCATTTCCGCTAACCCAATTCCGGGCAATGTCATTCCGGTTTCACGGGTGATCGATAAACTGATGAGTTTGGGTGCTCATGTTGTCTATGGCAAAGAAAAAGGTATCCATGTCTCCGGGCATGGGGCACAGGAGGAGCAAAAGTTAATGCTGGCGCTGACCAAACCCAAATTCTTTGTGCCTACCCACGGCGAATATCGCATGTTGGTCAAGCACGCCGAAACCGCCATCAGTATGGGGATGCCTCCCGAAAACATTGTGATTGTCAACAATGGCGATGTGGTGCAGGTGACTGAAGACAAAATTGCTGTGGTGGATCGGGTGGCTTCTGGCATTCAACTGATCGATGGATCCCACGGGGCTGGTGTGGTTGTGGACAAGGTTATGCAAGAGCGCCAGCAAATCGCCAAGGAAGGCTTAGTGACTGTCGGCATTACGGTGGATCAGGCGGGCAAACTGGTTTATCAGCCACAGGTGAAAACCTTTGGCTTGGCTGGGGATCCCCGTGCCATCTCCGCCAATCTTTTACAGCCAACAATCGAGCGGGTTTTGGCTGCCGAGTGGTCTCACTTTGCCCGTGCTATGGAGCGGGGTCATGTGGATATTGACTGGACAGGACTAAAAGATGCTGTCGAGAGAGCAGTACGGCGCGTGGTACGCGAACAAATAGCGGGCAAACCCACTGTCGTCTTGATGATGCAATCCCCGCCGGTAACGACTCGCTCCACGGGTGAGACAGAAAAGCAAACGGTTACAGATGAGTTGGTTAAGGAAGTGCAGGCAGCTACCCGTCAACGCAAACGTCGTTCAGCGGCGGTGGCGGCCTCTTAACCTCTGCTTAGCTTACTCGGCGGGAAGCCCCGCACCGTAACCGATAGGGTCGGTGTCGGGATGATAGCCAGGGTCGGCGTACTCCGCACAATTTGGACTAGCCGACCAACTTTTGCTATGGTGTTTCCAAGTGGGGTTGGGCGTCGCCTCACTATAAAACGCGAAGTCCTGAAAAGGATAGAGAAGCCCACACCGTATGTTTGCGGTGATGGGAGTACGTCACGGCAAGAAGGGATCTGTCAAAAATCCTGAAAACTGCTCACCAGAAGCTCCTTTACTGGTGAGTGGTTGACATTCTGGCAGCAACACTAGGTTCTGTTGATCTTTGTCCTTCAATCAGAAAATACCCCCAGTTCTAGACTCGGATCCCCCTAAATCCCCCTTGAAAAGGGGAATTTTGCATCCAGTTCTCCCCTTCTTTCTTAAGGGGGGATCTCTCCGGTTGCTTTGTTAAAGATCAACACGACCTAAAGAGTTGAGGCCAAGTTAATCTGTGCAGAAGGGAGGGCTTGAATGGAGAGGCTGTATTCCAACGTATGGCGGGATCCCTCTCCCCGCAGATAGCCGGTCACCGGAGCCGCATAGGCAGGGTAAGGGCTGGCACAGAGGGCAATATGACCGTCCGCTACTGCCAACCCTTGGGTGGGATCAAAACCCCGCCACCCCGCCCCCGGCAGATAAACCTCCCCCCAGGCGTGCAGATGGGGGATAGCGTCGGGATCCGGGGTAGAGGTCACGGCGTAACCACTCACAAAACGGGTGGCTAATCCGACCGAGCGACAGACCATCATCCAGAGCAGCGCCAAATCTCGACAGGATCCGGCCTTCTGTTGCCAGGTATATCCAGCCGGCCAGGGATCCCCCACTTCACGGGTGAGATAACGGCATTCCTGGTAGATGCGCTGATTGAGCAAGGCGAGGAAAGAAACCGTATCCGCTTGGGCTTCGATCAGCAGGTCTTGCCCCAGAGCCGTGACGGAGGGATCCCCGCTGGAGCAGTAGGGCTGGAGTTGCTGCCATAGGAAGATGGGATAATCGATGGGCAAGCGAGCCGCCCAGGGATGCAGCAAGAAGTCAAAGGGATTGGAGCGGTGGGTCACCACCTGAGACATCGCTAGGATTTCTAACCTCTCTAGGGGTTGACCAAAGCTGACCTGGGTGAGCACGTTGCCATCCAAATCCAGGCAGGTGGAGCAGTGATCAGGCTGAGGAGTTAGATTGAGGTGGAAGGACTGCAACGTTTGTTCTGCCCCCGAACGAGGGTGTAGCCGCAGGGTGTGGGGGGCTAGCTGAACGGGTTGAACATAACGATAACGGGTCAGATGTTGGATCTGATAGATCAGGGAGGAGGGTTCATTCCCAAAACTTGGTTGCACGGATTCAGAATATTTAGGTTTCAACTGCTCATCTTCTAACCCAAGCGGTCACAGAATACCAGAGGGATCCCTGCTCTCTCGGATTTCTCCCAAGCTATCGATGGGACAATTCCTACGCATCTTCTCGATTTCTTCTCGGTTTGCCCCCCCAATTCATCCCCTCGGATCCCTACGCTAAAGGTAGAAACAAAACCCATCGGTTCCCCAGGAATGACCGCTGTCTACCACCGAATTCATGCGTATTTTGCCAGGAGCTACTGCCATGTCTACCACGCTTATCAATAGGGGTCTTTCCCTTGTCACCCAAGAAGTCAATCAGATATTGAGCACATATCCTTACTATCCTCATCAGCAATTGTTTGCCAATCCAGAATTAAAGCAAAAGCTGATTGTCAATATTTTGAATCAAATCCCTGGAAATTATCAGCTCATTTCTGAAGCCATCGAAGCATGGGATTGTTCAGAAGTAATAAGCATGGATACACCGGAACGTCGGATTCACATTCAAACCTTGATTCATCGGGGTATTGCTGATCTTTTGCAGGAAAACACCAGTTGGATTGGGCTGCAAGCCCCCAACTATGGCTTAAACAGTCCCTCCAATTGGTTTGGTTAAGGGTAGCCCCTAAAATTTTTGAAATTTTTGCTACTGTCTTGGTTTATCCGCTTTGCTCGGTTTTGTCTCCTTGATTGCCCATCCGATTGCCCCTCATTCAACCCGATTCCATAGGTATCTTTATGTACGACTATGCCCATGAGTTTGCCCTCCTCCATCCTCAACCCCAGCCTACCCCCCAATTGGAGGAAACGATTTTCAGCGAGTGTATGCAACGATTTGCCGAGCGAGTGGGCTATATTGCCAGCCTAGAGCGGCATGGTCGCCTCAGCATGGAGCGTTCTTACCTGGAAATCATGTTTCTTTGGGAACAACTGCAACAGTCACGCATAGATTTGGGCATTTCCTTCCCGTCCAAGGTGCGCTAACCCGCCCTATCGGGATCCCTTGCCCAACCATCGTAAGGATGGTGGAGCCAGATCGTTAGTGGCTGGCTGGCCCAACCCCAGGGTTGAACGCACTTCCTGCCGCAGGCGGCTGAGAATGGAGGGGCTTTCTAGACGACTTAACAGATGATTGAGAGCCGCCTTGGGGCTATCTTTCCCCCAGCGACTGCCTTGCCATAGGTAGGTTTGAGCCGCATTCCTCAGCCAATAGCTTCCTAAGAGAGCCGCGCCCATCCCCAACCCTCCCGTTTCCCACCCCCCCCACCCCATCAGGGATCCCAGATCCGCTAGTAGGAGCAACCCTAGGCTCCAGGCCAGTTTTTTGCCCAGCGGGTGCAACCCATGCCGAGTCAGGGGCAGGTGATAGAAGCGTGCCATGCCTATGATCATTCCCAGATCCGCCAGCAAGCCCCACAGCAGATCAAAAGCTAGTGCCGGGGTGAGGGCAATCAATAGCGATTTCGCCACACTCAGGGGATAGCAGAAAGCGGGGTCAGACTGAAGCGCCAGTTGCTTCCTGAGCATTTGCTCGTTGAGGCGATCCAGTTGCACAAGGGCATTCAGCGCCAAGAGCGCTTCTCCCTCTTTCTGTACAATTTCTCGCAGCCGTTGCCGCAAGGGATCCAAAATCGGTTGTGGGCGTTCCCATTCGATGGTGACGCGCTGATCCGGCCAATGCACCCGCACTTTGACGGGTTTGGGGGAAGCGGCTACCAAAACGATCTCCGTCGGTGACACCAATTGCCGTAGGCGAGGACTAGTGATTTGGGCGTAGATCGCCTGTCGATCCTGATCCGGATACAGGTCAATTTTGTTAAACACCAACAGAATCGGTTTTTGCAGGGTGCGTAACTCCAGGAGAGCTTGGTATTCCAGTTGGGCAATATCTCCAGCAATAACAAACAAAATCAGATCCGCTTTTTGCGCGACATGCCAAGCCAGTTGTGCGCGGGCTCCTCCATTCACTTCATTCAAGCCAGGGGTATCCACCAACCGCACCCGCATCGGTCGCTGACCCTCCAGACCGGGATCCCATTTCACCATTCGCGGAATATGGGTAACGCCGTTCAGAGGGCCAATCGCCAGCAATGGTTTTTCGAGCAGTCCGTTGAGCAAAGCTGATTTACCGCGATTGACCATGCCAAACACCGCCACCGTCAAGGTGCGCTGGGTCAGTTTTTTTTCAATTCTTTGCAGGGTTTGCCACTCCCGTTGAGCGAGGGCTTGCTGGGAGGCAGGCCAAGTTGCCCAGCGCTGGCTGAGGGCTTGCAAAATGTGCAAGGCATGGCGGGAGGGATCCGGCAGGGTAGCCATGGTGGATCCCTAGGGCAAGCGGGAATGCATAACCTGATTCCCATTCCGATCGAGGAGCGCCCGTTTGGGGCCGTGGATCGGGTCTTCGACCACAATCGTCTGATCGCGACTGGCTCCCAGGGAGACAATAGCAATCGGCACTTCCATCAACTGCGCCAAAAATTTTAGATAGTGTTGAGCGGCGGCAGGTAGCTCTTGGATGGAACGGCAGTGTTGGGTGGACTGCTGCCAACCGGGCAGGGTTTTGTAGATAGGTTGGCATTGGGCAAAGCGGCGAGCATCACTGGGGAAATGGTGTAGCTCTTGCCCTTGGCACTGATAAGCCACACACACCTTGATTTCGGCTAACTCGTCCAAAACATCCAGCTTGGTGATCGCCAGACAATCCAAACCATTCACCCGCACTGCATAGCGACCGATCACCCCATCAAACCAGCCACAGCGTCGTTGTCGTCCCGTCGTTGTCCCAAACTCAGCTCCCGTCTGACTAAGATAGCGGCCTGTCTCATCCAGCAATTCCGTCGGAAATGGCCCTTCTCCCACCCGTGTTGTGTAGGCTTTGGCCACTCCGATCACCCGATCAATGGAGGTAGGGCCAACTCCGGCTCCAATACAAGCCCCCCCAGCAATCGGATGGGAAGAGGTGACATACGGATAGGTTCCATAGTCTAAGTCCAAGAGGGTGCCTTGTGCCCCCTCAAACAGGATATTTTTGCGTTCTTGAATGGCATTGGTCAGCTTGAGGGCAACATCCGCCACATAAGGGCGTAGGCGTTCGGCGTAGCCCAAATATTGCTGAACGATCTCATCGGTGTTGAGGGGGGGCAGATTATAGAGACGCTCCAGCAAAACGTTTTTGTAGGGAACCGCCCAGGAGAGTTTTTCTCGCAGATCGTCGGGGTGCATGAGATCAACTAGGCGAATGCCAATCCGCTCGGCTTTGTCGGCGTAGGTGGGGCCAATGCCGCGTCCTGTCGTGCCAATTTTATAGATACCCTTGCGCTTTTCTTCTGCCAAATCAATGACGCGGTGATAGGGCATGGTAATGTGGGCGGTTTCGGCAATAAAGAGATTGTGGGTGGAAACCCCCAGGGCGTGCAGTTGGTCGATTTCTCCCAACAATACTTCTGGATCAATCACCGTGCCGCTGGCAATCAGGCATTGGGTATTGGCATAGAGGATCCCTGAGGGAATCAGATGCAGCTTAAAGGTTTGCGAACCTACCACCACCGTATGTCCGGCGTTGACTCCCCCCTGATAGCGAACCACAATATGCGCTTTCTCGCTCAAGAGGTCGGTAATTTTTCCTTTTCCTTCGTCGCCCCACTGAGCGCCGATCACGACAACATTAGCCAAGCGTTTCTCCCGACATGCCCAAGGCATTCACGTACTAAAACGATACTTAACCCATACTCAACCCAAATGATCAGCCTACATCCCAGTCATGACCTGTCAGTCAAGCAAAAAAAACTGCTCCTTCCGGTCGCTGACCCATCCAACTTACTGAAAGATAGGCGGGAGATAGACGGACGTGCTGACACCAGGGATCCCTACGAGATGGTAGAGCATGGACTCAGCCTGTTGTATGCTACTGCACAAAGGTCTGGAGCGAAAAGTCTAACGATGCCGATTAGCGATGCCCTACATGTGGCTATAGTCGTCACCGATCTGGCAGCGGCGGATCACTTTTATGGTCAGGTCTTAGGGATCCCCAAGGTGGCGCGGGATCTCAATTTTCCTGGATCTTGGTATGAGGTGGGGGGCTTTCAGCTTCACCTGATGGTGGGGGAAGTGGCTCCAGTCGCCTATGCCAACCCCAAATGGGGACGACATCCTCATCTTGCCCTTAGGGTGAGTGATTTAGCGGCGATGCAGGATCGGCTAGAGCAGGCGGGATGTTCTGTGCAAAAAAGTGCTTCTGGACGAGCCGCTCTCTTTGTCAAGGATCCCGATGGCTATGTGATTGAGCTATCGGCAGTCCACCCATCCACCTAACGGAATCGGGTTCAGATCCGTCGGAATCTGATAGAAATCTTAACGTCTTATCTCGAATGCCCTGCTTGGGGGGTGACACTCCCCACGGTGTAGACAGATGGGGTATTTCGCAAAAACAGATCAAAGGGATAGGGGCTAGACTAGGCGCTCTTGGTTATCGGGGGGAATATCTTGCCAGCGACCAGAACTGACGGCGCGTAGGGCTTCCGTCAGCGAAAAGGCTCCAGAGTAGAGAGCCTTGCCAACAATCACCCCCGATAACCCTTGGGGAACTAGCCGCAGTAGGCTGAGCAGATCCGTGAGGCTGGCAATGCCACCGGAGGCGATTACCGGGATCCCTGCCACCTGCAAGACCGCCTGCAATTGTTCCAGGTTTGGCCCTTCCAGGGTTCCATCCCGCTGAATATCGGTGTAGATAATGGCGGCGGATCCCATCTGGCTGACTTGCTGGGCTAACTCTGTGGCCAGAAGCGGTGTTGTTTCCAGCCAACCACGGGTAGCCACCTTGCCCTGACGGGCATCAATGCCCACCACAATTTGTCCAGGATGGCGCTGACATAGCTGTTGTAGCTCCTGGGGATTTTCGACTGCCATCGTGCCGACAATCACCCGTTCCACCCCTTGATCTAACCACTGTTCAGCACTCCTTACGGAACGAATGCCACCCCCCACCTGCACAGAGATAGGGAGAGCTTGCACCATCGCCCGAATCACAGGCCAGTTGGTGGGATCCCCCGTTTTGGCTCCATCTAGATCCACTACGTGCAGGCGGGTTGCCCCCTCTTGCCACCACCGCCTAGCCTGTTCTACAGGATCTTGGCTGACTACGCTTGCCTGTTGATAATCCCCCTGCCAGAGGCGAACGCACTGCCCCCCCAACAAATCAATGGCTGGAATGACCTCAAGTGTCATGAATCGCTCCTCAATACTGATTCAACGTTAGGGGTGCCTGGGAAGAAAGGATGGGGAGGACTGGCTTGGCATTATTCGCTAGGGGGCGAAGGGTTGGGCAACCCAGGGATATCGGGCAATCCGAGAGTTTGCCAGATAGAGGCACTGCTGTCAGGATCCAACACCCGCCATGCCAACAAACCGGATCCCGTCAAGAGACCCAGAGCTACAACAATCATGATGGTATTTTGAATGGTTTTGAGAATAATCAGGAAGCGGCGTAGCGGTGGAAGCATCGTTCCCTCCACAGATTTAGCCTTAACGGGGGGTTGGTGGGAGGTTGGGGGTGGAGCCGCACGCGGAAAGGGGGCTAGCCGCAATGACTTAAGGGAGGACGCTGGAATCGGTGGCCCTGGCATGGCCGCCATCGCCTGATGAATACTGTCCGGTCGCTGATGCTGACGGCTCCACTGGCCTAACTCCGCCACCGAGATGGCCGAGAGGTTGGGGGTTTGTAGCCCTTTCATCCGTTGAACCAAAGAAGGCTCATTGCTGACCACCACCACCAGGGTTCCTTTTTGTTGTTGCGCTAGGGCATAGGCACATTCGGCAATCGCTTGCTGCAAACGGGCGCGGCGGCTGAGGCTCTGTCTTTGGGGAATTGTGCCTCCCACCAGCGCCCCAGACTCCGACACCTGAAACTCACCGCTCGGCCAAAATCGCATAAACTCCCGTGCCAGAACTTCCTGTTCCGGTTCCACAGCCCTTTGGGTAAGATATTCCATTTCCACCTGCACCGCTTTGGGTAAGACACACTGACCAAAGCGCGCCCATTCTTGCCATTGGGAGGTCTTGCCCGCCAATAGGGCTGTGGTATCAAAAATGAGCAGAGGACGAATTTCAGCCATGCCGCTAACAGCCATTCCATCGGCATCGGATCGCGGAGGAACCGCATCGATGCTGATCCCCACAATACCGTTAGCCTCAAGCAAATACCAGGGATCCCTAGCTTGCCTCGGCTAACCTGCCTACTCAGGGGATTGGGTGGGCAAAAAGCGCTCCTCGATTCCTCGAATCACGATATAGAGAACGGGCACAATAAACAGACTGAGCAGGGTAGACACCGCCATTCCCCCCAGCACCGCCGTTCCCAACGACTGGCGACTGCCGGATCCCGCCCCGGTGGCCACCGCCAGCGGATAGATACCCAAGATGGTGCTGAGGGCGGTCATCAAAATAGCTCGAAAGCGGGTTTCGGCGGCTTGGATCGCCGCTTTGATGATGGGTAAACCCTCCTGACGCAGTTGGTTGGCAAACTCGACAATCAAAATCGAGTTTTTGCTGGCTAACCCAATCAGCATCACCAACCCCACCTGGCAAAAGACATCGTTTTCTAGCCCGCGCAGCAGTTGGAAGGACAACGCTCCCAAAATAGCCAGAGGAACCGCCAACAAAATAATCAGAGGGGTAATGTAGCTCTCAAATTGGGCCGCCAACACCAAAAAGACGAAGATCAGACCCAAGGCAAAGATAAAACTAGCCTGCCCGCCCGACTCCAATTCCTCCAGCGAGATGCCAGTCCACTCATAGCCCATCCCTTGCGGCAATACTTGGCTAGAGAGCTGCTGCATGGCTTGGATAGCTTGACCGCTACTAAAGCCTGGTTGAGCGGTTCCCTGCAATTGCACGGAACGATAGAGGTTGTAGTGGTTAATAATCTGAGGGCCGCTGCTGGTTTCCGTTTCCACGAGATTGCTGAGGGGAATCATCGATCCACTGGTTTGGGAGCGCACATAAAACTTGCCAATATCCTCAGGGTTCGAGCGAAAGTCCTGATCCGCCTGCACATAAACCCGATAGTTTCGGTTAAACACATCAAAATTGTTGACGTAGGTTCCCCCCAGGAGGGTTTGTAGGGTATTGAAGACATCGGTGGGTTGCACTCCCAACAACTGGGCTTTATCCCGATCCACCGCCACCCGCACCTGCGGATCCCCAGCGCTAAAGCCCGGCGGATTAACCTGTAGCTCAGGCCGTTGGGATCCCACAAAAAATAGGGTTTTGGCGGTTTGTTCCAAAATATTCAGATCATTCAAGCTGCGATCTTGCAGTTGATAGTCAAACCCACTGGCGGATCCCAGTCCTTGAATGCTGGGTGGCTCAATCGGAATCACTAGGGCTTGACTGATCCCACCCAAAAACGGGCCAAATAAACTACCCACAATCGCGGAGGCCGATTGATCGGGGCGAGGTCGCTCGGACCAGGGCTTGAGGCTGGCAAAAACAAGAGCATTGGCAGGCGAAGCCCCAGCAAAACTGAACCCACCAACCGCTACCGTGTCTTCCACCGATTCGATCCCTTGCAGGATGTCCGTTGCTTGACCAATCACTTGATCGGTGTAGTTAAGGGAAACCCCCGGCGGCCCTTGAATAAACGTGATCATATAGCCCTGATCTTCAGTTGGGACAAATCCAGTGGGCACAAGGGTAAACAACCAGTAGGTCAATCCCAAACAACCCACAAATAGCAGAACAATCAAGGCTCTTGCTCGTACCAATCCTCCCAAAATCCACTCATAGCCACTGCGTAGCCCTTCAATAAATTGGTTGAGCATTCTCAAAATCCAAACTTGCTGCCCCTCCTGTGGTTTCATAAATAGAGCGGATAAGGCGGGAGCTAACGTCACGGCGTTAAAAGTAGAAATGCTCACAGAAACGGCAATGGTTAAGGCAAATTGTTGATAGATTTTGCCGCTAGTTCCTGGGAAAAAAGCCACAGGCAAAAAGAGAGCTAACAAGACCAATGTGGTAGCAATCACTGCCGTAAACACCTCTCGCATTCCCACCAAAGCGGCTTGTACAGGGGGCATCCGTTCCTCTTGGATATAGCGGGTGATATTTTCTACCACGACGATGGCATCATCCACCACTAATCCTGTAGCGAGAGTCAGTCCAAACATCGTCAATGTGTTGATGGAAAACCCCAAGAGTTTGACAAAGGCAAAGGTTCCTAATAGAGAGACAGGAATGGTAATGGCTGGAATGAGGGTAACCCGCCAATCCTGAAGGAAAATAAATAGCACTAACACCACTAATCCAATCGATTCCAACAAAGTTTTGATAACTTCTTGAATCGATTCTTCGATAAAGAGGGTAGTGTCATAGGGAATTTTATAGGTGAGGCCAGGAGGAAAGCTGCGGGAAAGTTCCTCCATTGTTTGTCGAATGGTACGAGAAATTTCTAAGGCATTGGCTTCGGTGAGTTTGCTCACCCCAATCCCGACGGCATCAATGCCATTGATGCGAAAGGTGGTGTCATAACTCTGTGCGCCCAGTTCCACCCGTCCAACATCTTTGATCCGCACAATCGAGCCATCCTGACCGGTTTTGAGAATGATATTTTCAAATTCACTGATCTCCTGGAGACGGCCTTGTGCTAACACATTCAATTGATAGAGCTGATCATTGTCCACAGGTGGGCGACCAATCTGTCCAGCAGCCACCTGCACATTTTGTCCTCGCACGGCATCGACGACATCCTGGGCACTGAGGCGCCGACTGGCCAGTTGATCTGGCTGTAGCCAAATCCGCATGGCATATTTGCGTTCGCCAAAAATTTCCACACTACTCACCCCGCGAATCCGCCTCAGGGCATCCTTGATATAGAGATCTGCGTAGTTGCTGATGAAAAGGGTATCGTATTCTCCCGCTTCGGAAGACAGGCTGATGAATTGCAGGAATGTGCTGCCACCGGATTTTTGCACACCAATACCATTTTGGATGACTTCTTCGGGCAGTTGACTCTGCACCTGAGAAATGCGGTTTTGGACATCAATGGCAGCTTGATCGACATCCCGACTGCTGTCAAAGGTGACGACTATTTGACTGGTGCCATCGCTAGTGCTGGTGGAGGCAATGTAGCGCATCCCTTCCACTCCATTGATCTCTTGCTCCAAAACGTTGGTGACAGCGGTTTCAACCGTTTGGGCGCTAGCTCCGCTGTAGTTGGCGGTCACCGTCACCGCCGGTGGGGTTACTTCTGGGTAATAGTCAACGGGCAGGAGGGGAATACAGACGGCTCCGACCAAGACGATGATGATCGAGCAGACTGTGGCAAAAACAGGCCGTCGCACAAAGAAATCGACAAACATAAGCCCACCGAAAAGATTAGGAGAAAGTCAGTTGAGCAGGGTGAGAATCCAGAGAATTTGGCTTATCCTCCTGCCGGAGGAGCTTGTTGTTGCAACATGGCGGCATCGATGATGGGAGCGCCATCAAAGATTTTTTGCAGCCCCGATACGACGATCTTTTGTTGTGGTTCTAGTCCGGAGAGGACTTGGTAGTTATTGCCTTGCAGGGATCCCAATTGCACGGGCTTTTGGGCAGCGATCAGCCCAGGTGGTTGATCGCTGGTAGGAGTCTGCCCATCGGGGGCAGGGGTGGGGGGCGGGGCGGGCTGCACGGTAAAGACGAAGGTTTGTCCGGCCACGCGAGAAACGGCGGTGAGGGGAATCACCAGGCTGGAGTCCGATTGCCAAACCAGACGCGTGCGGATCAGTTGATCGGGGCGAAGGGATCCCTGAGCATTGGGATAGGCGGCTTTCACCAGAACTGACTGGGTACTGAGATCAGCTTCGGGAGCAATAAAGGAGATTTGGCTAGTACCGACCACTTCGTTTTGGTCATCCAAAATTTCGATAGGAGTGCCGATTTGAATTTTGGGGGCGCGGGTGAGTGGAATGTTAATGGAAAGTTCGAGGGATTGCTGTTGACTGAGGGTGGTCAAGGTGGTTTGGGGGGTGACATAATTGCCGACTTTCACGGGCACATCCCCTACGATGCCCGCAAAGGGAGCCACCACCTGATAAAACTGCAACTGCACTTCCTGTTCGACGGCATCCGCTTGTGCCTGTTGTAGATCTCGCTCGGCACGGGCAACGGCTGCTTCCTGCGAACGAATGCGTTCTTCCTGAGCGGCAAGGGACGCTTCGGCCATCCGTAAATCGCGGGTACTTTGATCGAGGGTATCGCGGGTAATGGCTCCCTCTTCAAACAGGCTGCTATTGCGGGTTTGTAGATCTTGGTTATACTCCAGGTCGGCCAGTAAGGTCAGGCGATCCGCTTGGGCTGAACTCAAGTCGGCTTTGGCACTGTCCAGATTGGCACGAGCGGCTTCGATCCCTGCCGTGCGGCTATTGACGGTTGCCTGCTGCTGGGCTGGGTTGATCTGGAAGAGGGGAGTATTGGCGGCAACTGGATCCCCTAGCTGGACAAAGACTTGCGTGACTTGACCACTCACCTGTGGGTTGATCGCCGCAAACTGCCGCGATCCAACACTGGCGACAAACTCGGAACTGTCTTCGATCATGGCTTGCCCGACTTCGGCGATTTCTACCGGAGTAGCTTGTGGCTCCTGCTGAGAGGTGGCTTGGAGACCAGTGGCTTGGCACGCGGACAAGGCTAGTGCCATGGTCATAATCGGTAAAATTTTAGGTAGATGCATAAACCCCCAATGCTGGACTCTTCCTGAGTCGTGGTTGATGAGTGGCTTGCTTAGTGGCGGGTTAATGGCTGCGGGTATTTCAGCCTATTGCGGAACATATGTATTGTGGCAACTGCCCCTGCAAGCGCAGTAAAAGTGAACCCCTAAACGAATGAGTTGAGTAGTGAATCGCCTTAGCCGTGATTTTGCTAACCAACCTAATCCCTTTGGATCCCTTAGCCTATACACAATAAAGCTTGACTTTCATAATCTTTCTAAGTCACGATAAAGGATTCTGAGGTAGTAGTTGGTTTTAAAGGTGGGATCAGCCCCAATACCTTCAACATCCTCTTCGTTCCTGCAACCGAAGGGGATCCCTATGAAAGATGAAGAGAGGGGATGCTTCAATTCTCTTGAGAGCTAGCCTAATGCCTCTATGCCAATTTTGAATGATATAGACCATCATGGGAGAGAAATGGGAGAGAATAAAGAAGGAACTGTTCCCAATATGCTGGACAAAAAGTTATGGCAGTGAGGAGGAACCTAAGTAAGGTAGTGGAAAAATTCTTTCAATCACTGCAAGATGACCAGAGATTTTTGCAAGATCTGCAATGGTTTGTCGGCATTGTCTCTCGCCTCTTAGCCCTGATCATGATTGTGGTCATCCTGGTTATGTTGGTTGATCTCGTTATCTTTCTATGGAAAATGATGTTTACTGGCACTAGTTTTCTCTTGGGAACCGTAACAGAGGTATTTGGGGCTTTTTTAAGCATTTTGATTGCCATCGAACTATTAGAAAACATTACTGCTTATCTCAAAGAACACACCATTCAAATTAAGTTGGTCATCGTTACCTCCCTGATCGCGGTTGCTCGTAAGATCATTTTGCTGGATTTTGAAAAAGTCTCAGGCGTAGATCTAATTGGCTTGGGGTTATCGATCGCAGCTCTATCCCTCAGCTACTGGATTGTGCACACTACCCAGCAGCCAAACCGGGGATCCCCTAACAACCCTCTGCTACCCAGGGATCCAGAGGGGGTTAGCGGTGAGGAACGTGGATAGCCCTCTGCACAGGATCTAATGTGGGGATTGAGACAGGGCTGAATCTAAGTATAAATTCCTATCATTTTCCCAAAAATGGAGAGATCCAGAGCTTGACAAAAAAAACTTTTCGATCGCCACAAATTAACTGGAAATGACTCTTGTTGTTGCGTATAAAGTAAGCGAGATTAGTTATAGCAGGCTTTATATTACCTCCCATATCCATGTCCGCTGTGCGTGGCTCTTCCCCCCTTGTCGCATGGCTCAGTAGGCTTCAGGCACCTGCTGAGAATATTTTGTTGTTGTTGGCTGCCTTGGTTGGCTTAGGAACCGGTCTGGCGGTTGTCGGATTTCGCTACCTGATCGGCTTTTTTCGATATGTATTGCAGGATACTATTATCTTGCCCTTAACCGGGTGGGGCAGTTGGACAATTGCCCTCTTGCCTGCTTTGGGAGGATTGTTGGTGGGGATCCTGCTATGGTATCGCCCCTTAGCTTCCGCCAACTTGCCCAGTCTATTGGGGGTGGCTCGTCAAGAGCGAGTTCCTATCACGCGGATCCCGTTTAAGCTCTTAACGGCAGCGATTTCGCTAGGGGCAGGAGCCTCCCTTGGTCCTGAAGCCCCCAGTGTGGAAAGTGGCGGATTGATTGGTCTTTGGCTGGGTCAACAGCTTAAGTTTTCCTCGGAGCGAATCAATCTGTTGGTGGGAGCGGGGGCGGCTGCCGGACTGGCCGCCGGATTTAATGCCCCGATTGCTGGGGTTTTTTTGGCGTTGGAATTAGTGCTAGCCAGTTCGTTCACGACGGCAACCGTGAGTGTAGTGGTTTTGGCGGCTGTCATTTCCTCCTTGACCGCTCAGGTGGGCTTGGGGGCACAGCCTGCTTTTATGCTGCCTGCCTACACGCAGCCCGCCTTTGTTTTGCCTGCCTACGAAGTGCGGAGCCTCTTGGAATTGCCCTGTTATCTGGGGCTGGGTTTGTTAGCCAGTTTGGTATCAATTGCCTTTGGTTATTGCCTGAACTGGGGTAAACAACTGTTTCAGGGGCAACTTCCCGGATTAGAGGTGATGGGAGGGATCCCGTCCCTCTTCAAACCGATGGTGGGGGGACTAGGTATTGGTCTTTTGGGGTTAGGCTTACCCCTAGGTTTAGGGGTGGGGTATGAAACCATTGAATCCCTTCTCCAGGCGGTGCCCTTTTCCTTGGGAAGCTTGGCGTTGCTGCTGTTGGGCAAAGTGTTGATGACCGCGATTAGTTCCGGCAGTGGCTTTGTCGGGGGGACGTTTGCCCCGGCTCTCTTTTTGGGGGCGGTAGTGGGGGATACCTATGGACAAGTTTTGAATCATTGGCTGCCCGTTTCCTTGCAGGTGGCTCCGCCTGCCTATGCGATGGTGGGAATGGCAGCCGTTTTAGCGGGCAGTGTGCGCGCTCCCCTCACGGCGGTTTTGCTGTTGTTTGAGATGACCCGTGATTATCAGATTGTTTTGCCCTTGATGGGAGCGGTGGGGTTGAGTATTTGGGTAAGTGATCGGTTTCATTCTCCTGCCGTTTATCAATCTGTCAAATCTCCGGCTAGCCATGAACCGATGTTGCCAGCCCTGACGGTTGGGGATGTCATGGTGGAGGCTCGTCTGATTCTGCCCAAAGATATGCTGCTGCTGCGAGCTGCCGAAGCAATGAGCCAAAAACGCTGTTATAGCGCCTTGGTGGTGGACGAACAGCAGCGGTTATTTGGCATCCTCACCCTTCAAGATATCCAGCAAGCCCTGCTCACGGACGATCAACAGGATCGCCATCTTTGGACGGTGGAATCAGTCTGTAGCACCGATGTGTTGATTACCTTCCCCGATGAACTGATGTCGATAGCAGCGCAACGCATGAGCCTGCGGGATCTCCATCAACTCCCCGTCGTCAGCCGGGAGGATCCCACGCAGATCTTGGGCTTGTTGCCGAAGGAACAAATTGCACTGTCAGAGAAATTGCTGGCTACCCGTCAGGCGTATCAGCAGGCGTATCAACATCCCGTGCCCACGATGGTCAAGCCCCTGCCCACTCATCAACATCTTTTGCTCTCTTGACCCCTGAAGCCATGCCCGACCCTCCTGTCGGTGACTCCAACCTTGTGATCAGACCTACTAGCCCCCTCTTTCGTCAACCGTTGCCGATTGCCCATCAGCGCACCTGCCAACATCCCGCCAATCACCTCAATTGCCTAACCGCCAAAGAGTGGGTAAAAGCGCAGGTGGGGGTTTGGCAGTGTAGCTATGAAAAACGAGATATCCGCAATAAAGATCTGCATCCGGCTACCTTTCCGATTGCTCTAGCCAAGCGGGTGATAGAACTGTTTACCCATACCGGGGAATTGGTGGTGGATCCTTTTGTGGGCAGTGGCACCACTCTCATCGCTGCCCACGATTTGCGACGCAATGCAGTCGGATTTGATCTGCAAGCGGCGTATGTCGATCTCTGTGAGAACCGTCTTTTGTCACTCAAAAGTGAGGATTCTTCTCCAGAAAGGGCAGAACAGATCGTCATCCAAGATGATGCACGAGCTATTTCTCACTATCTCGCCCCTGAAAGTATTGGTCTGATTTGGACTTCTCCCCCCTATGCCAATCTGCTGAATCGGCAGCGCCAAAACAAATCCCGACGCAGCCAGGATCGCAAAAATTCTCAGTTGGGCAAAGTCGAGCAATATTCACAAGATCATCGTGATTTAGGAACACTAACGGTAGAGAAATATAGCCATGAGCTGGGATCCATTTTTGCAGCACTTTTGCCCCTGCTACGCCCCAAGGGACACTGTGTGATTAATGTGCCCGATATGTGGTGGCAAAATCAACGGATTACCATTCACATTGCAGTGGTAGAGGAACTGAGAAAACGGGGATTTGAACTGCGTAATATTATCATTTGGGATCGCACCAACATTGTGAATCGCAAAGGAATTTTTGGTTGGCCTGCCAACTATATTACGATGGGAGTGACCTATGAATATCTTTTAGACTTTTGGCGACCTCCTAATATCGCTCTTTGGCAGGAGGGAATTCATTAGCCTAGACTATATTTTCTCCTGCTTAGTTTGCCTGCCCATGTCAGAATTTTTTGGAGATATTCCTCCCCTGCCCCAGCCTTGGTCAACGCTAGAGGGGGTGAGCAGGGTAGTGGTGCAAGATCAAGGGATCCGCCTGCCATGTGAAGGGGCGGAGGTAACGGTACACCTGCTGACCAGCCAACTGCTGCATGTGCGAGTGGTGCCGGATGGTCGGGGAAAGCCACGCCGTTCCTGGGCGGTGGCGCAGATGGATGAAGCGTGGCCGAAAGTGGTCTTTCAAGTGTTGGAGTCTAGCAGCAGCCTAGAGCTGATCAGCGATACCCTGCGCCTGGAGATTCAATATCATCCCCTGCGGCTGACTTTTTATGATTTGCAAGGGCAAGCGTTTGCAGAAGATGCCCCCGTCAGTTGTCGTTGGCGAGCCGATCAGATTCAGGCTAACAAACGGCTTCATCCCGAGGATCGCCTCTATGGGTTAGGCGAACGGACGGGTTTATTAAATCAACGGGGCAAGATCTGCACCCACTGGACCTCGGATGTATGGGGCTATGACAACCTGACGGATTCGATGTATCAGGCCATCCCCTTTGTGATGATTTTGCGGCCAGGGCTAACCTACGGCCTTTTTCTCAACACCACCCATTGGAGCCGCTTCGATCTGGGATCCAGCCAAACCGATTGCCTGCAAATTACCTCTCACAGCCGCGAACTGGACTACTACGTTATCTATGGCCCGACTCCCGCCCAAGTTTTAGATGGCTATACCCAAATCACTGGACGGATGCCCCTTCCCCCCCTCTGGGCACTGGGCTATCAGCAGTGTCGCTGGAGTTATCCCTCGGCGGCGGCTGTGAGCAACCTTGCCCAGGAGTTTCGCCAACGGCAGATCCCCTGCGATGTCATTTATTTGGATATCGACTATATGCGCGGCTATCGGGTCTTTACTTGGGATCCCCTCCGCTTTCCCGATCCGGCTCAGCTGATTGCCGATCTGAAGCAGCAGGGGTTTCGGGTGGTGACGATTGTGGATCCCGGAGTGAAATGGGATCCCGAAGCTGGCTATGCCGTATTTGACCAGGGAATTGCCGATCACTGTTTTCTCTACAAAAAGGATGGACACCTGCTTCATGGCTATGTCTGGCCTGGGAAAACCGTCTTCCCCGATTTTATGAAGGCGCGGGTGCGGCAATGGTGGGGGAATTGGCAACAGTCCCTGACGGATCTGGGGGTGGCGGGTATTTGGAACGATATGAATGAGCCTGCCCTCAATGATCGGCCATTTGGGGATGGAGGGCAGTTGGTCAGTTTTCCCCTAGAAACCCCGCAAGGGGAGGGATCCGATCTCAGCGATCATGCCGAAACCCACAATCTCTATGGCCTGATGATGGCACGGGCGAGTCGAGAGAGTCTCGATCACCATTTGGGAGGTGAGCGCGGCTTTGTCTTAACCCGCTCAGGGTATGCCGGCATCCAACGCTGGTCAGCCGTCTGGACGGGGGACAACAACTCGCTGTGGGAACACCTGGAAATGTCACTGCCCATGTTGTCCAACTTGAGCTTGTCGGGGGTGAGCTTTGTGGGAGCCGATATTGGCGGATTTGGTCGCAATGCCTCCCCCGAATTGTTTGCTCGCTGGATGCAGGTCGGCGCTTTGTATCCGCTGATGCGGGGTCATTCCGCCAAGCATACCCACCCCCATGAACCCTGGCAGTTTGGCTCTGAGGTAGAAAGAATCTGCCAAAAATTTATTCGCCTACGTTACCAGTTGTTGCCCTATCTCTACACCCTCTTTTGGCAAGCCCGTCAAACGGGATCCCCCATTTGGCGACCCTTACTATATGAATATCCTAACGATCCTCAGACCTATGACCTCTCGGATCAGGTGATGTTAGGGTCGGCACTCTTGGCGGCTCCCATCCTGCGACCGGGACAAACTCACCGTGCGGTCTATCTGCCGGAGGGATCCTGGTTTGATTGGTGGACGGGAGAGGTTTTCTTCGGTCCCACCCACCTTTTGGCCGATGCCCCCCTCGATCAGATGCCCCTCTACGCCCGCGCCGGAGCGGTGATTCCGCTTGCCCCGCCTATGCAGCACACGCAGGAACGTCCCTGGGATCCCTTGACCCTGAGAGTCTATGCGGGGAATGGGGACTGGACTTACTACGAGGATGATGGGCATTCTCTGGGCTATCAATCGGATATTTGGGCAACCACTCCGATCCGTGTCCGGCAGGAGGGATCCCTAGTGCGGGTCACACTCTACCCACGGCAAGGTTCCTGGCGACCGGATCCCCACCGCTTGATCGTGCAGGTGGTGGGCTATGGTGAGCAACAAATTCGGGACGATGGCTCAGCCCAGACGCTGACTTTTCCAGGCCAAGTTCTATAGATTCTCTGGGGGGATTCGTGGCAAGCCATCGGCTGCTGATTTCCACGGATGATCATCCGCCATCACAAAGGTTAAGGTGGCATGATGAAGTTTTTTTATTGGGTTGCCCTTGCCTTCTGGTCAGGGCTGGCACCATCTGCTCTGGCTCAACCCTGGCTAGCGGGTTCTGTGGTCTCGGTGGGGGATGGCGACACCCTAAGAGTCCAAACCACCCAAGGCGCTCTCACTATCCGACTGGCCTGTATTGATGCCCCGGAAACGCAACAGGCTCCCTGGGGATCCCAGTCGGCTCGTCACCTCAAAAAACTGCTTCCCATCGGAACCTCAGTCCAGCTTCGGGTGGTAGAGAAAGACCGTTACCATCGCACCGTGGCCGAGGTGTATGAGGGATCCCAGTCAATCAACCTGCAAATGGTGAAAGAGGGACAGGCGGTGGTTTATGACGACTACCTAGCAGGATGTAGCGATGATCCTGAGGTATGGCTGAAGGCGGAGCAACAGGCTCAGCAGGCGCAAGCGGGGTTGTGGAAGCAGACTGCTGTCGTCATGCCTTGGGAATTTCGGCGAGCCAGACGCTCCTCAGGGGGGGCAACCCCGCAAGTCCATCCGACGGTCTCTCCTCCAGCCCCACCCGTTGTAGAAGCGGGCAACCCCTGTGAACCCAGCTATCCCGATCTGTGTTTAGCCCCTGCTCCCCCCGATCTTGATTGCCGAGACATTCCCTATCGGCGATTTCGCGTCCTGCCTCCGGATCCCCACCGCCTAGACGGGGACAAAGATGGAATGGGTTGCGAATCCTAAGGGATCCCCACCCAACCCAATACCCAGAGGGTTCACCCACGATGAGGGACATCAGCCTAGCTGTCTTCGGCTAGCAAGCCATAGATTTCGCGCTTGGCGCGTTGCAGGATCTGGCGCACTTGAGCAATTTTTTGCTGTTGGCGGGGATGAGCCACCTGGCGCACTGCCCCTTTGAGTTCCTGCATGGTTTCTCGCAGATCCAGCAATTCCTCCCTTGGTTCTAGGGATCCCTCCCCCATGAGCAGGGGATCCGGTTCGGCGAGGGTTTGCCGCTCCGCCAAGAGGGCGCGCCCTGCCTCCGTAACCTGATAAACCCGTTTCCCCTCCACGATTTCACTACTCAAATATCCCTCTTCCTCCAACATCTGCAAGGTGGGATAAACCGAGCCAGGACTGGGGCGATAAAACCCGCCGTGACGGGCCTCCAACGCTTTGATCACCTGATAGCCGTGGCGGGGCTGCTCCGCCAACACCCCCAGCAGAATAAATTTGATATCCCCCCGACGAACCATGACATCTCGGGGAGCCGGATCCCAACCTGAGCGGCGGCGGGGAGGCAACCCTGCCCAAAAAAGGGGATCCCAGTCCATACCAAACTCAGGGGGAGGAGGCATCTGACCCAACATAATTTTTACCAAAACACGACTTAATGACAGATCATACGACATGTCACGATATATCGTCTACATTATTCTAACCAATCCCCGTCTTTATCCCATCCTCCTCTCATATCCCCCTCAGGCTCTCTGCTTAGAACAAGTGCAGAGGCCAATTTCCAGGAAGCGCTATGCCAGTTTATGCACGCAGGCGGGTGGTAACGATGGGAGTGGGGGCAACAGTCGGATGGTGGGCGTGGCTACAGGGATCTGGTTCGGCCATTTCCCTCGGACAACCCATGCCCGAATTTCAAGGGATCCAAGCATGGCTGAATAGCCCCCCTTTGCGGGTCAAGGATCTGCGGGGTCACGTGGTGGCTGTGCAGTTTTGGACACTGGGCTGCATCAATTGTCAGCGTACCCTCCCCCACGTCACCCAGCTTGACCGAGACTATCGGGAGCAGGGATTGGTTGTGGTGGGAGTGCATACCCCCGAATTTCCTTACGAGCGAGATCTGGGCAATATCCGCGCCGCCATCGACCGCTATGGCATCGAGTATGCCGTGGCTGTGGATAATCAATTCAAAACCTGGCAAGCCTATCAAAACCGCTACTGGCCTCACCTGTTCATCGCCGATCAAAAGGGGCAGATCGCCTTTCACCACATTGGGGAAGGGGCTTACGACGAGATGGAGCAGACGGTGCAAGCGTTGCTGAAGGGGTGAGCACTATGTCACTGTTTGGGTTGGCTTGGCTAGCCGGGATCCTGACCGTTCTCTCCCCCTGTATCTTGCCGATTCTGCCGATTTTGCTGGGACGCTCCTTGGTCTGTCATCCCTGTGGCCCTCTGGCGTTGGTGGCGGGGCTGGCCACTTCCTTTGCCGTGATGGGATCCCTGCTGGCGGTATCGGCGGAGTGGTTGGGATCCCTGAGCCATTTGATCCGGCAGGCAGCCATCCTCGGCTTCGTACTGCTGGGCTTAGCTGCTGCCTTGCCGCGAGTCAGTCAACCGATTCTGGAACGGGTGGTTCCTCGAGGGTGGAGGCAGCCGATGGCGGGCGCTACGCTGTGGCAGGAGTTTGGCATCGGTATGCAGATGGGCATTGTTTGGATCCCTTGTGCGGGACCGGTTTTGGGATCCATCTTGACACTGGTGGTGGTCGAGCAGGCGGTCGCCAAAGGGTTTGGGGCGCTCTGGCTGTATGGGCTGGGGGCAGGGATCCCCATGCTGCTGATTGCCTATGGAGGGCGGGGGTTGAGCCAACGCCTGTCAACGATCTACCCCTATCTCGCCAGGTTGCAACAGGTGGGGGGAGTGGGGATCGCCTTGACCGGACTTGCCATTCTCTGCGGTTGGGATGTCGCCCTGCAATGGCGCTTAGCCGATTGGTTTCCTCCTTTACCCCTCTAATCGGGATCGGTCGCAATCTCCCCAACCGAAACTATTCCCCCCAATTTTGCGATAGCCTCGTAATGCAATAGCCTCGTCAACAGTGTGACTGCTGTTCTGGAGTATCGCGTGAGATCTGCCCATCCGTCCGGTTCAAACTTTCAGTGGCCCCAACTCTCCTGGTTCCCGTTTTTGGGGGGATCCCTGGTGTTGCTGCTCTTGTTGGGGGTGTTGCAATGTTTGGTAGTGGTGCCCGCCGGGGCGCGGGTGGTGGTGTTTAACTCCCTGGCGGGTCTGAAACCGCAGCCCTTGGGGGAAGGCTTGCATCTGCTGTTGCCCGTGATTGAGACCCCTATTTACTACGATGTTCGCACCCAAACCTATACAATGGCCTCCCAACGGTCGGAAGGGTTGGTGGGAGACGATGCCCTGCGGGTTTTGAGCGCTGATGGACAACAAATCAGCCTGGATGTGTCGGTGCGGTTTCGTCTGGATCCCGATCAAGTGGCTCACCTGCACCAAACCATCGGGCAAAACTATATCGACAAAGTGATTCGCCCGGAAGTCCGCACCGTTATGCGCAATGAACTGGCTTTGCACCGAGCGATTGCCGTGTTTTCCGATGAACGGGAACAAATTCAGGACAACGTGGAGCACCAACTGGCTGAGATCTTTGCTGAGAATGATTTGATTCTGCAAAACGTGCTTCTCAGAAATGTCCGATTCTCCGAACAATTCCAGACCGCCATCGAACAAAAACAAATTGCCGAACAAGAAAAAGAACGGGAACGCTTTCTCGTAGACAAAGCCCAACTGGAAAAACAACGCACGATTATCCTGGCGGAAGGAGAAGCCAAAGCCATTCAGTTGCAGGGGGATGCCCTCAAACAAAACCCCGAAGTGGTGCAGCTAGACTATGTGCGTAAGCTGGCTCCCGGCACCCGCGCCATTCTGAGTAGCCCCGATAGCCTGTCCCGTCCCGCCAAGGGATCCCCTTTCAAATAGGTCACATTGGCTCAGCCGCCTCACCTGGCTCTATTGGGAGCTGTTTCCCCATGTCTCAGCTTGATCACATCCCTGAGCGGATCGCCCACCTGCGTAGCCGGATCCCACCCCACGTGGAAATCATGGCTGTTAGCAAGGGATATTCTGCCGAACATATTCGCGTTGCCTATCAAGCGGGCATTCGCCACTTTGGAGAAAGCCGAGTTCAAGAGGCCAGTCTCAAACAAAGCCAAGTCCAAGACCTCGACATCATCTGGCATTTAATCGGGCATCTCCAAACCAACAAAGTGAGCGCGGCTCTCTCCCTGTTTGATTGGATTGATAGCGTCGATAGCCTCAAACTGGCGCAACTACTCCACCAACGACTCCTGACCAGCCCCCGTACCCCCCAACTCTGCCTGCAAATGAAGCTGGCTCCGGATCCCCAAAAATATGGTTGGACGGTTCCCGAATTGCTGCAAACTCTACCCCAACTCATGCCACTGACCCGTCTCTCGATTCGAGGCTTGATGAGCATTTTGCCCTTGGGCTTAAGCGACCCCCAGATCCTCAGCCTTTTTCAAAAACTTCCCCAATTGGCTAACCACCTCAGATCGATTAACGAAAGCTACTTCGATATCCAGGTGCTTTCTATGGGCATGTCGGGGGATTATCCGCTAGCCATTGCTGCCGGAGCTAACCTGATTCGCTTGGGTCGTTTCCTATTTGCCGATCCATTACCTACGCCTGATTAGCCTACCGAGCATCACCCTATGGATCCTCAAAAAATCGGCCTGGGGGAGGGAAAGCTATGTTATGGCTTGTTGACAAATCGGCCAGCAAAACCCAGAGGCAGCTTCGTAATTGATCTTAAAAAAACCTAAAGACTTGACCGAGCCACAGGTGCAGAAGTGTGGGTTTTTCGGTGCTTTGCTACTGTTTTTGCTAAGAAATTGTGCTTTAGATTACTCAAAATTCTCAAGACAGATAGCGACTTTCGGGGATCGACAGAAATCCAAACTGAGATCGTGACTTTACCAAAAACTTCCGGTATGATGAGCCGTAATTGACCTGAATTTATTAAACAAACCTAAAGATTCAGATCAAGTGATAAGAGGGTGACAATTTTCCTTGGCATAGGTAAACTCTACTGGAGTTTGCAAGCTTGAGATCCGTCATGCCAACCTACCTCTTCTCGGTGGGATCCCAAGGTATGACAAACCTCCTCAAGCATAAGGTGGCAAACCCTGACCAAAACATGCCGTGACTTGAGTGTCGAGTTGATCTTTGTGAGGACATCGCCAATGAGTGGACTGTGGGGTAGAGTGAAGGACTTTGTGGGTTGGACGGATCCCGTAGATGGCTTAGAAGACTATTCTGAGATGGCGGATCAAGAGGATTATCAATCCCTGTTTGAGCAGAGCAAGCGTCATCCTCAAGCCTCGCAGGCTGCCATGTCCTCAGAAGGGGCCGAAGAGCCTGCCTCTGATTATGGCCAAGGAATGGGGACTCGCCCACGTCGGCAGCGGTCAACAGAATGGTCAGAAGCTACGCATCGACGCACAAATCGGGAACGCTCTCTAGGTAACAACATGGCTAGCAATGTTATTGGGTTGCCCAGTGTCAACTCGGCCACCAGCGAAGTAGTGGTGATGGATCCCCGCAGCTTTGATGAGATGGCGCAGGTCGTACAAAATCTGCGAGATCGCAAAACGGTGATCATGAACCTCACCCTGATGGATCCGGCTGATGCCCAGCGCTCCGTTGACTTTGTGGCGGGGGGAACCTACGCCATTGATGGCCACCAAGAGCGGATCGGCGAGAATATCTTTCTGTTTACGCCCAGCACGGTAGCGGTTACCACCTCCTCTAGCTATGGGGCGCAGCCAACCCAACGCACCATGCCCAGCCCTACCTCCATCTGGTCAGCGGTAGCCTATGATCCGGTTCATGCTGTTGGTCAGCGCTAACCAAGGCAAACAAGCGTGACTTCTCTTTTGGGATCCCTTAGTCTAGCCGTGATTGGTGGTGGCGCTATGGGGTCAGCTCTCCTGAGAGGGCTGGCCAAGCGCCGCGTCTATCCCCCTGAGGCTGTGGGGGTGAGTGAGCCGGATGAAAGCCGTGCCCAAGCACTAGGGGAGGAGCTAGGGATCCAGACCCTGCCCAGCAATGTTGAGGCGGCTACAGCCAGAATCATTCTCTTGGCGGTTAAGCCCCAGGTTTTTCCCTTTGTGGTTAATCAGATTGGTGGCGTACTGTCGGCTGAGCTAGTGATTTCAATGATGGCGGGCATCACGCTTGCAGATTTGGAATCCGCTTTTCCTGGTAAAGGGGTAGTGCGAACCATGCCCAACACCCCAGCCTTGGTGGGATCCGGTATCACGGCCATCTCCTACGGACACCTCGTTTCCTCCACGCAAGCGGCGGAAGTCGAAGAACTTTTTCGGGCAGTCGGCTCGGTCATTACTGTAGCCGAGAGTCAGATGGACGCTGTGACTGCTCTCTCTGGTTCTGGCCCTGGCTACTTTGCGGTCATTCTAGAAGCCATGATTGATGGGGGGGTGCAGGCGGGCTTGGCACGTTCTGTGGCGACCCAGTTAGCCCTGCAGACGATGTTGGGAACGGCCACCTTGTTACAGCAAGAGAATCTCCATCCAGCCCTCCTCAAAGATCGAGTCACCAGCCCAGGGGGCACTACCATCGCTGGGATCACGGTGTTGGAGCAAGCAGGCTTGCGAGGGATCCTGATCAGTGCCCTACAAGCGGCACAAGAACGATCTCGCCAATTGCGAATCGCTTCCTCCAGTTAGGATCGAGCGATGATCAAAGCTGAAAAGGTCAAAGCTGAAAAGTTTCTCCTCGGCTTACTGTTAGCTGAGAAACTCTAGTAACAGGCGATTGACGGTTTGGGGTGCTTCCTGCTGTGCCCAATGCCCACATTCAGGGATATATTCTTTGCGAATGGAGTTAGCAAAAAAACTATCCATACCCTCCGTTAATTCACGAGATAGGGCGAAGTCTTCCTCTCCCCAAATCAACAGGGTAGGAGCAAAAATCTGCCGCATGGGTTCTAAAAAGAGGCTTTGTAGAGTAGGTAAATTAAATAATTGTCGATAATAATTAATCGCAGAGGTTAATACTTTGGGTTTGGCTAAAGCAGCTTGATAAATCTTGAGATCTTGACTCGTAAAAGCGCCCTTTCGCACGGATGTATCTTGAAAAATCCGCTTGACCCAGTCCTGTAGATCCCTTTGCAGTAACCATTCTGGCATATAAGGCACCTGAAAAAATAACATATACCAACTGCGACGAATTTGATCCCAATTGCTGAGAAACTCTCGGCGGAAGCAAGCCGGATGGGGGGAATTAAGAACGGCTAGCTTGCGAATTTGTTGGGGGAATAATTGTGCCCAATGCCAAGCAATAGCACCTCCCCAGTCATGAGCCACCACCGAAGCCGTTTGACAGCCAAAATGGTCTAAAAGCCCTCGAATATCGTTGGTGAGCGTATCCAAGTCATAGCCAGAATCCGGCTTGTCCGAATCGTTGTAACCCCGCAGATCCGGAGCCACCACCCGAAAGCGGGTGGCGAGGGTGGGCAACTGATACCGCCAGGAATACCAAAACTCAGGAAATCCATGCAGGAGGATGACCAAGTCACCCGTGCCCTGTGTCACGTAGTGCAGTTGAATGCCATTGCTCTGGGCATAACCATGTTGCCAGGATCCGATGGTTGCCTCCAGAATGGTTGTCTCCGGATCCGGTGAAGAGGGGATTTGAGCCATGAGATATTAACGGAGTCACCAAAAATATTCGTGTTCAAATATACTAACCAAAGGATGGCGGTTGCGGCTGTGGGTTTGGTTATTGGCTTGCCGATTAAGCTTCTGTCATTGGCATCTGTTTTGCATTAGTCATGTTTGCATTTGTCATTGAGCTGTGATTGCCTCATTTCCCCCACCACTGTCCATAACGATTCTCGGATCCGGAGCTTGGGGATCCACTCTTTATGAGTTGGCAGTAGCGCAGGGGCATCGGGTCAGCCTGTGGGGTCGTCGCCGTGGGGATCCCTTGGGGGCAGCGGTGGCCGGAGCGGATCTGATCGTTTCAGCCGTGTCGATGGTTGGGGTGCCGTCTTTGGTCAACCAATTGCAATCGATGGACATTCCCCCCCAGAGCATTGTAGTCACCACAACCAAAGGGTTAGATGCCGTTAGCCTGATGACCCCCGCCCAGATCTGGCAACAAGCCTTCCCCAAACAAGCGATAGTGGTGCTGTCTGGCCCCAACCTCTCCAAAGAAATTCAGCAAGGATTACCCACCGCCACCGTTGTAGCCAGTAGCGTCTCTGCCGCCGCCGTCACGGTGCAACAGGCTTTTTCCTCAGAGCGGTTTCGTGTCTATACCAGCCAGGATCCCTTAGGGGTAGAGCTAGGGGGAACCCTGAAAAACGTGATTGCCATCGCGGTGGGGGTATGTGATGGATTGCACCTGGGAGCCAATGCCAAAGCAGCTCTCACCACCCGTGGATTGGCGGAGATCATTCGGATCGGTACTTGCTTGGGAGCCAAGCCCGAAACCTTTAGCGGCTTATCAGGGGTGGGAGATCTGCTAGCCACCTGTCACAGTCCCCTCAGCCGCAATTATCAAGTGGGCTATGGGTTGGGGCAGGGCAAAAGCCTGGAACAAATTTTGGCCGATTTGGAAGGTACTGCCGAAGGCATCAACACAACCCGAGTTTTGGTGAGACTGGCTGAGCAGTTCGGGATCCCTGTGCCCATTTCCCAACAGGTTTATGCCGTTTTGCAGGGGGATGTTACCCCTCAGTCCGCCCTAGAGACCCTGATGGAACGAGCCGTCAAACCCGAATAAGCTGTGCCAGACTGGCTAGATGTTGAGCCTTTCTGAGATTGAGCGATTTGGCTGAAGTTTTTTTGTAATAACTCGAATTAAATTAAATCATCCCTCCCATCAGTTGGCTAGCCAACCCAGAGGGAAGCAAACCCTCAGGGCGATTGAGATGGCAACAATCCTAGTGATCGAGGACGAAAAACCCATTCGCACCTATGTCTCTAAAATCCTTGAGGCAGAGGGTCATGCGGCTATCTGTGCCGAAAATGGTGAGGATGGACTGGATCTAGTCAAGCAGTGTCAGCCGGATCTGGTGCTGTGTGATCTGGTCATGCCCAAGCTGAATGGCTATGGTGTTCTGGATGCCTTAAAGCGGGATCAGAACACGGCTGGGATCCCTTTTGTTTTTTTGTCTAGCAAATGTTCCGAAGAAGACATTCGCCAAGGAATGGCGATGGGATCCGATGATTATTTGTCAAAACCCGTCGAAAAAAACAATTTGCTAGCGGCAGTGGCGGCTCAATTGCAGCGCATCACTGCTCCCGGTCAACGTGATGTGGCTTATGCCTCCTGAAGGGTGGGACAGGCGGATTCCATTTCATCGCTAATCCTGGCAAGGGCTGCAACTTTCCCCCAGCGTTACCAATTGTTCCCGTAGCGCCGCCAAAGCACGACCGCGATGACTGACCTGCCTTTTTTGCTCCACCGACATTTCTGCAAACGTCAATCCCAGGTGGGGATCCCAAAAAATGGGGTCATATCCAAAACCTGCTTCTCCCCGAGGAGCGGGCAAAATCTCCCCACGGCACCGTCCCTCCGCTAAAGCCATGATTTCTCCGGCAGGATTGCTGAGGGCAATCGCGCAAGCAAACATGGCATGGCGATTGATGGATCCCTGCTGGGTTTCGATGGCAGCTAATTCGCTTAAAACCCTGGCAATCCGCTCACCATCACTGGGAGCATAGCGAGCCGAATACACCCCCGGCGCTCCTTTCAAGGCGACCACGGCTAGCCCTGAATCATCCGCCAAGGCCCAGGATCCGGTGGCTAAAGCCACCCCGCGAGCTTTTAGTTCTGCATTCTCCCGAAAGGTTTTGCCGGTTTCTTCAATCTCCACATCCGCAGGCTTCAGTTGCAACTGCCAACCCGATGGCGTAGGCAAGCTGGCGAAAAACTCTTGAAATTCTCGCAGCTTGCCACGATTGCCACTGGCTAAGATCAAAGGGGTCATGGGTTTTCGGGGTAAGTAAGGGATTTTTTAGCGTTACCATCAGAGTTACTATCTAGAGACAGTCCAGTCCTGGCAGCCATGAATATTGCCGAGAATATCACGCAACTGATCGGTCGTACTCCATTGGTACAACTGAATCGGATCCCGCAATCAGAGGGATGTCAGGCACGTATTCTGGTGAAGCTGGAGAGTTTTAACCCTGCTGCTTCCGTCAAAGATCGGATTGCCGTCAGTATGATCGACGCTGCCGAAAAAGCAGGCAAGATTGTCCCAGGAAAAACAATTTTGGTGGAACCCACCTCCGGCAATACTGGCATTGGATTGGCGATGGCCGCCGCCGCCCGTGGATATCGTTTGATTATCACGATGCCAGAAACCATGAGTATGGAACGGCGGCTGTTGCTGAAAGCTTATGGGGCTGAGGTGCATCTCGCTAGTGGTTCAGGCGGCATGGGGGAGGCCATTTGGAAAGCCGAGGAAATCGTGCGGCGGACTCCCGATGCCTATATGTTGGGACAGTTTAGCAATCCAGCTAACCCTCAAATTCATCACGAAACCACTGGCCCTGAAATTTGGCAAGACACCGAGGGAAAAGTTGATATTTTTGTGGCGGGTGTGGGCACCGGAGGGACAATTACCGGAGTTGGCAGCTATCTCAAGCGGCAAAATCCCAACATTCAGATTGTGGCGGTGGAACCTGCAAGTAGCGCGGTTTTGAGTGGGCGGCGTCCGGGATCCCATCGCATTGAAGGGATTGGGGCAGGGTTTATTCCTGATGTTTTGCGGCGAGATTTAATTGATCAGGTGATAGCTATTGATGACGAAACCAGTATGGTTTTTAGCCGTCGCCTTGCCAAAGAAGAAGGGATCCTTTCGGGAATCTCCACCGGAGCTGCCCTAGCTGCTGCCATCGATCTCGGATCCCGCCCTGAAAATGCTCATAAGTGGATTGTTTTTGTCCAGCCCAGTTTTGGGGAGCGCTATTTGAGTACACCTCTTTTTCGAGATTTAGAAACGATCCCCAACCCATAGATCATCCATCCACTGTAGGGAGTGTTATCGTTGCCCATCACCCGCCGCCGATCAACTCTCGGACTCAACCAGTAACCTTTGAACGGTCGGGTGCATGGGCGTTGTTATACGGCGTTTACATAGTTAACTATCTCGCCCTAAACTTTCTCAGTTATTTGCTTCCACAAGCGATCAAAGTCTATTTCATCCCAACACTCCGCAATTTTGCCATCCTGGATTCTGTAGATAACAATTCCGGTAAACTCTACTTTCCGATTAGTAGGAGAGATACCATGAAATTCTTTTCTATGGGTTCCTCTTGTCGTAACACGAAGTACAACTCTGTCATTTTCAGCGATCATGTCTTCCACTGAATAATGAGAGTCGGGAAACGCTTCTACGAATGCCAACTCCAATTGCTGAAGCTCGTGAAAATCAATCACGCCGTCCCTACTACGCCCAACAAAATCCAAAGAGATATAATCTTCAAAGCCATTGGAAAACCCATTATTGGCATTAGCAATCCAATCTCTTATGAGATTTCTATTGATCTCTTGATTCGTCATCGGTTCATTCCAATCAAATAAGAAAACTATATTCTAGACGGTTCAACCATTTGAATACCATGCTTCTCAAGAATTGCAGGCATCTTGGTTAGATCGCCAGGTAAATCTTTGATTTTCTCTGACATTTCAATGAAAAAATCGTCAATTTTACCTCCGACTGCCCATGCAAGAAACTTGACAGATTGATTGGAATTGTTTTTGTAACCATGGGTTGTTCTAGCAGGCACATACACAAAGTCACCAGGCTTGATCATAAACTCTCCACCATCCAGATACATGATCATTGAGCCTTCTAGCATATAGTAGCTTTCCTCTTCTTTGGCATGAGTATGTGGAGGAACGAAACCGTTTGGAGGAACATCGACAGTCATAACTGCCATACTATTGAGTGTGTGCGTGGACTTTAATTTGATGCACACCCTATCACTCAAAACTTGTAGGCTTTGACCTTCTTCACCTTTCAGTACCATCATATTTTTGTTCCTCTCTGGAGCTAACACATAGAGGTACGTATGAACAGTTCGCTTGGATCTCCGGGTTCAAAAGTTTTGACCGATCTAGCCGTATAACAATCGGCTGTCCCCTGCCCTGGTTTTTGGCCTGCCGATCAGCAAGGTTTTCCTAGATAGCAGCATCAACGGGTTGACAAGGGGAGTAGTAGAACCAGCTACATTGAGGGGTTTAACGGCACCTTACGTCAGGGATCCTCGCCCCCAGTTCAGAAAGGGATGTGCTTCTATCAAAGAAAATTTATAGTCATTCCAATTTAATTTGAGAATCGCAAAGCCTATCACAGCTTGGTTAGAATGACTTGGCTAGTCGCATGCTTATCTGGAATAACGATAAGTAGCGTCGTAATATGTCCTTTACAAAAAACGAGTCATCTGCACCCGGTAGCGACCCTTTTTGGTCTCCGCCACATCGTCAATTTGTAGGCGTCCCCGACCCCGTATGGTCACCAGATCCTGAGGGTTGAGGGGATGGCTGGGCTGAGTAACCGTTTTCCAGTTAACCCGCACCTCACCCCGTTCAATTTCTTGTACCATTTTGCTGCGGGACATGCTAAACCCAGCCGAAGCTAGCGCATCCAGCCGCAGAGAGGCTTCCACAGAGGCAATCGCTTTGGTTTGGGGAGGGCGAATCTTGAGATCCCCCAAGGGGATCCCCTTCACCTTGACGGGAACCGAACGCACCTGCGTCAGATGGGTTTGTAGATAGTCGGCAATTTCGGGCAAGACAATCACCTGGGATCCCTGTTCCCCCAAAACCAGCAGATCCCCCACCTTATCGCGGACAATGCCTGTCCCCAAGATGGCTCCCAAAAAATCGGGATGGGTGGCTGTATCAAACAAAAAATTGCCCTGGATATTAAGGGCGGCTAAGGGAATCTGCTCACGACTCGGCAACATCTCGGGACGGGAGATAGCTAGCCGTTGTCGCTCCGCCTGGGCATAGCCTCCCCAAGCCACTGCCCCCACTTCCGTCAGTCGTTGAAAACGGCTAAGGGCTTCAGCAATTTCCGGTGGGGATAAAAAATCGGAATAGGTGACTTGCCACGTTTTGAGAGACTGCTCAGCAAGATCCAATAAGCGAGCCAAGCTTTCTCGATGCTCGGTTCCCTGCAACAGTTCACTTCTGGGTACCATTCTGCAACCCCATCCTCATCCCCCTGATTGAAAACTCTACGAATATCTCTTGAGAATATCTCCTGAAAATAGGTCTACAATTGACGGTTTTCTAGCATCATCTCGACAAATTGGCGAAATAGGTAGTCGGCGTCATGAGGGCCAGGGCTAGCTTCAGGATGATATTGCACGGAAAAAATCGGTAATCTGCGGTGGCGAATGCCTGCTACGGTTCGATCATTCAGGTTGAGGTGGCTGATCTCAATGTCGGGAGCCGTGAGAGAATCCCCATCCACAGCAAATCCATGATTTTGGCTCGTGATTTCTACCTCTTGTCTTATCCCACAGGGATGATTAAGGCCACGATGCCCAAATTTCAGCTTAAAGGTTTGGCTGCCCATCGCCAAACTCAAAATTTGATGCCCCAGACAAATGCCAAACATGGGTTTTTCGGTAGCTAAAAGGTGGCGAACAGTGGCAATCGCCTGCGTCTCTGCTGCCGGATCTCCTGGTCCATTGGAAAGAAAGATACCTTCGGGATCCTCAGCCAACACCCTCTCAGGGGTGGCATCCGCAGGCAAAACCGTCACCTGGCAACCATAGCGGGTCAGCCGCCGCAGAATGTTCCGTTTCACACCAAAATCAAGAGCCACCACCCGTAAAGGCGGATCCGGCAGAGTAACCGGGATCCCATAATCCCACTCGGCGGCAGAAGGCTCTTGCCAGTCGTAGGCTTGGGGAGTGGTGACCTGAGAAACCAAACTCAAACCCTGCATAGAGGGGCTAGCTAAAACATGGGAGAGCAACTGCTGAGGATCCAAAATCTCAGTGGAAATTCCCCCATTCATGGCTCCTTGGGAGCGTAATTGGCGGGTGAGGGCGCGGGTATCAATGCCTGCAATCGCCGGGATCCCGTGCTGTTTGAGATAGTCGCTGAGGCTGTTCGTGGCTCGCCAAGAGCTGGTATAGCGAGAAACATTGCGGGCAATCACCCCTCTCGCCTGGGGCCGAACAGACTCTTCATCTAGGGAATTGACCCCCGTGTTGCCCAATTCTGGGCAGGTGAAGGTAATCAGTTGTCCACAATAGCTGGGATCCGTAATCACCTCTTGATAGCCTGTCATCCCCGTATTAAAAACTACTTCGCCGGTGGTGGTGCCTGCGGCTCCAAATGACCAGCCTGTATAGCAGCTACCATCGGCCAGAACCAAAAGCGCTGGGGGAAGTTGAGAGGCAAAAGTCATAGGCCGCTGCCAGATAACAAGAGTGCCCCTATCCTACCGCCAAATCTCCGGCAAGCCCAAACAAGTCGTTCAACCCTAGACAAAACCGTTGATAAAGCTGTTATCATAAGAAAGACAAAAAATTAGGGACGGTAGCTCAGTGGTAGAGCATTCGGCTTTTAACCGACTGGCCGTGGGTTCGAACCCCACCCGTCCCATCAGCACTTTGCATGGGTTAGCTTGACTGAATTAACCTAAAGGCAATTGGCGTTGAAATCTGTTCAACTGGAAAGATCCAGACAAGTTGTTGTAGCCAATCCATTTTGGCCGAAAACGCTCTCAAGGTAGAGGAGAAGGGGTGGGATCCGGCAGGATGTAAAGGGTTTCCACTTGTTGTCCGGCAGAGGGCAGAGCTTGAATGGTTCCCTCCCTGACCTGATAGGTAATTTTTTCCGCCTGCAAGCGATTTTGTTTTTGGGTGATCACCACCTGCCCTTCCAGTTCGATGCGCTGCTCTTGCGTATAGTAGATAGCCTTTTGCGCCTTTGCTGTCACCTGTTCGGCAGGATAGGAGATAGACACATTGCCTACCGCAATGATCACCCCTGTATTGGCATTTGCCTCCTGCGAGTCGGCAGTGATTGAGATGGCTCGACTGGGCTGAGCCACCACAGGCTGCCAGTCACTCACTCCCCACCCCATCAAGATACTTATCCCCAGCCCCCAGCCGGAGAGGGATCCCCTATACCTGGCCTTGCCACTTTTTCGATTCATCGCTCATCACCACACCTTCTGGAGCCAGTTTAGCTTGTGCCAGGGATCCCGCCTATGCCCGGATGAAATGGCCATGGTGAGTCCGCCCAGGTAACTAAAGAAGCAATAGGATCAATCCCACCATTCCCCCTGGTGGCGAGACTAGCCTTCTCAGGACAACGCATGTTTCGGCAATCCTGCTCCTCTCCGTAAAATTTCTTTTGACAATCCCGGAAAAGCTGGATACGATGACCTGAGTTCTTTATCCAGAGCAGACTGAGGGATCAGGCCCGACGAAGCTGCGGCAACCTAAATCGATCTTCAATTCCTAAAAGAATTCCCATAAGATCCGGTTTTGGTGCCAACTCCTGCGGTTAGATGGAACCGAAAGATAAGGCGAAGTTTTGGATGTTCAACCCACATGGCGTTTGCCAAGCTGGATCTTGATCACGCCCAACTTGGGATATTTATTGATATCGGTTTATCGGTCGTGACCCATGGGATCCCTTTTCCCTCAATGGTTTGGGTGAAGAACCCGCTTTTGATATAAGGCGGAGTTTTTTTAGGAGGGTCAAACCTTGGCTAAGGCGCATCTTTTTTCTTCTGAGTCCGTGACAGAAGGGCATCCTGACAAAATTTGTGATCAACTGTCCGATACGATTTTAGATGCTTTGTTGACGGAGGATCCCAGCAGTCGGGTGGCGGCGGAGGTGGTCGTGAATACCGGACTGGTAGTGGTGACGGGGGAAATTACTACCCAAGCTCACCTCAACTATCCCCAGTTGGTGCGGCAAAAAATTAGTCAGATTGGCTATACCGACGCCAGCAACGGGTTTTCGGCGGATAGCTGTGCGGTGATGATCGCCCTCGATGAACAGTCTCCTGATATCGCCCAAGGGGTGAACCAAGCCCTGGAAGGACGGGAAACGCTGGAGGATCCTTTTGATCGAGTGGGGGCAGGCGATCAGGGATTGATGTTTGGTTTTGCCTGTAACGAAACGCCGGAGTTGATGCCCTTGCCGATTAGTCTGGCGCATCGGTTGAGTCGGCAGTTAGCTACCGTTCGCAAAAATGGTACGTTGCCCTATCTGCGCCCGGATGGCAAAACTCAGGTGACGGTCGCCTATGAGGAGGGTCGTCCGGTGGGTATTCACACCCTTTTGATCTCCACCCAACATGCCCCCACGATTGGCTCGCTCTCCGAAGATGTGGCGGTACAAAAACAAATTCGCTCCGATCTCTGGGATCTCGTGGTGCAGCCTGTGTTTGCTGATTTGCCAGTGAAACCCTCCGCCGAGACCCGTTTCTTAACCAATCCCACGGGCAAGTTTGTTATCGGCGGGCCACAGGGGGATGCCGGACTGACCGGACGCAAAATTATTGTGGATACCTATGGTGGCTATTCGCGGCATGGTGGCGGGGCTTTTTCTGGAAAAGATCCAACGAAAGTAGATCGGAGTGCAGCTTATGCGGCTCGCTATGTGGCGAAAAATATTGTCGCCGCTGGACTGGCCGAAAAATGTGAGATCCAAGTGAGTTATGCGATTGGCGTAGCCCGACCCATCAATATTTTGGTAGAAACCTTTGGTACTGGTCGCATCCCTGAGGCGGAGTTACTGGAGCTGATTCATCGGCATTTCGATCTGCGACCTGCCGCTATCCTGGCTCACTTTCAGTTGCGGGATCTGCCCCGTCTACACGGAGGGCGCTTTTATCAAAACGTAGCCGCCTACGGCCATTTCGGACAAACCCATCTCAATCTCCCCTGGGAGCAACTGGATAAGGTGGAGCTTCTCAAAGAGGCAGCGCTAACGACTGTAGGGTGAAGGTGAGTTTACCTATGGCTTAAAACAGGGATCCCCAGCCGTGAGGGGATCCCTACTGGAGAATTGACTCAGTAAATATACACAGCCCCCGCCTCATCAATGTTGAGAACGCGATCCCCCTCCACATCATCCTTGACCGTAACTTGCACCTTCAGGCGATTCCCCTCCGCTTGCACGTCATAGCGCAGGGTGATTTCTGAAAAGGGCGGGCGGGTGGGGGTGCTGATGTTGATGTAGGCGGGTAGGGCAAGCTTTTCGAGGCGGGAGGTTTCTCCCGGTTCCATCTCAACGGGCGCAATTTCTGCACTACTCAAGCCATATTCTAGGGTGGAGCCGGAGAGGTTTTCGATCTCGATTTGTAAAGGCTTTTGTGGATTCACGCGAGCCACCGGTTGAAAGAATCCCGGCTGATAGGTGTCTGGGGCGGGCGTTTGGGCTTGACTCGGCAAGGGCGTGTGCAAGGTGGCATAACCGATACCAAGCAGAACAAAAGCCACGTAGGCAACTGGCAACCGTTGAGCCATGGGATAAAGATTCCTTAACTATTGCAAGTCTGAGTAGTGCGAATCCAGAGACACAAAAATGACAGGATGATCCGCTCTCAAGCCTACCTGCCTGGGGGCAAGTTGTCATCCCAATCTGCTCCTGACAAAGGGATCCTCCGTGCAATAGGCTAAGAAGAGTTAAGCAGGCTTATCACCATGACCGCCATTGAGAGTGGGATCCCTTCCCTGTCTGCGTATGGGCAATCGCAGCAGATGCGATGGCGAGGCTGGTCGATTCACTACACCTATCAGCCCACCCTTGCATCTAGCTCCGTGGCGGCTCCTCTGCTCTTGCTGCATGGGTTTGGAGCTTCGGTAGGTCATTGGCGACACAACATTCAGCCCTTGGCAGTGGATCGTTCGGTTTATGCACTCGATTTGTTAGGGTTTGGGGGCAGTGCTAAACCCCGCCTCGACTATACCTGTGATCTCTGGGTGGAGCAGGTGTTTGAGTTTTGGCAAACCCATATTCGGCAGCCCGTCATCTTGGTGGGGCACTCGATTGGGGGATTGATTGGGGTATTGACGGCGGCTCAACATCCCGACATGCTCAAGGGTTTGTGCCTCATTAGTTGTGCTGATGGCCCCCACCCCGAAGATTTACCCCCCCCCCTACAACCCCTTGTGCAAGGGATTTTTTCAGGGATCCTGAATGTTTTAGGATTTCCCCCTACCTATCCCTACTTATTTAACTGGTTACGCCAAACTGATGTTTTGCGAAGCTGGGTCAAAAATGTTTATAAACAGGATCACGTGGTGGATGATGAATTGATTGAGATCTTTCAGCGACCGGCGTTTGATCCAGGTGCTGATTACGTTTTTTTGGATGCTCTACGGGCAATTACGATTCGTCCCTTTGGCAATCCCAAACATCTTCTCCCCCACATTAAGACCCCCATTTTATTGATTTGGGGGCGAGAAGATCCGGCAGTTCCCAGTTTTTTGGCTGATCAATTCAAACGCTGGCAACCTCGTCTGACGTTGATTAAGCTGCCGGGAGTTGGCCATTGTGCCCATGATGAACTGCCTGGGTGGGTGAATGCGCTGATTTCCGAATGGTCTGCCGGATTGGAAGTTACCCCCGAACATCTACCTTCCCGCTGGCTGCGTTAATTCCTGGGATACAGCAGTCTAAGATTGGCAGTCCTCCAAAATGCAGAGAAGGCTAGTCGAAGGATGCCGGAGGGGCTTCGGATCCGGTCGAGAGATAGTCCTGAAAAGCGGAGTGGACGGAGGAGAGGGGCAAGCGCAGGCTACAGCTTAGCTTGTTCAGCAATAGCGATTGCAAAGCCGGGGGTTGCTGGGCAATGCGGCGAAAATGGTGAGTCCACCCCTCGGTAGCACTCATAGGGGGAGGAGGGGATGGGGAGTGGGTGGGTATCTGAAGGTCTGAGGGCGTCATATCCACCAGTGCTGATGTAAATAAATATAGCAATTCTTGGCTAACTTCAAACAATCATAGATATGCGTGGACATGTATGTATGTTTATCAAATCCGGCAACCTAAATCAAAATAAAGCATTGATAAACTTTTCAATTAGCAAACTTGCCAGCAAAACAATAAAAGCGTGATAGACAATACAGTTCTTGTTGCAAAAGGCTTTTAGGCTAATTTAGAAACATTTTGCCAGTAAAAACATGACATCTTATCGTGACTTGTATCAGACTCGACATATTCACAGGGATCCCTAATCGATGCTCCTAAAATCAGTGTAGAGGGTTGGCGAGTGTTCTCTTTTGTGAGGGTAATTAAGAGATGCTTAAGATCATGATGAATAGCAATATGACCCCAGACATGATCCGCTCATTTTGGTCACTGGTGGCTGAGTTGGGCAAACCGGAGTTGCTGGCGAAGCGAGATGACGACCTTGTGCATGTGATCCTGGATGCCTGCCAACAGGAACACTCCTTGAAGATGATGGATCCTCATCAACTCAATGGCTATATCAGCACCCGTCTCCCTCTGATTCGAGATATGGTGCTTGGCTAACGGCTAGCCGGACAGAATCCCTAAGCTGGTTGCAGCGTGTGAAGGGATATTACGCAATTTTACGGCTGGCCTGGGGGACGCGAGGGATCCCGTAACTTTCGCCTATTCTCAAAATGTCGCTCTCTATATCGTTCTTTTCGATTATGACTATGCTGCAACTTGCCCAAATCACCCTGTTGGTCTACGCAGGACTTTTGTTGGTTGGTGGAATCATTGGCTATACCAAGGCTAAAAGCAAAGTTTCTTTGGCTTCCGGCATCGGGAGCGCCCTCCTAGCTTTAGGGGGATACGGATTATCCTTGGTGCATCCCGCCTGGGGAATTGGGTTGGCTGGGGGGGTCGCCCTCGGACTGACCAGCATCTTTTTGATGCGTCTACGCAAGACGGGCAAGTTGATGCCGGCAGGGATGATGTTTGGCTTAAGTTTAGCGATGACGGGCTGGATCAGCTATGTCATGGCTCACTTGGCTGGGCTGTAAAGGGGGTGATGGGGCTATTGCAGATAGCCTGACCAGGTGTTGAGAGCTGGTGGTGAGCCATACCAAGGGCGGCCTCCGCGGCTGGAGTGAAAAATCCCAGGAATCGTCAAGTTGGTTGCCCCATCCAGGTGGGCGGCGCTGATGGGAGTGATGCCGTCCCCCCAAATATCCCCGACACCGACGGTCAACTGATAGCTGCTGTAGGCCAACCATGACAGCCAGGGTTGAGGGAGGGATGTCCAGCGCCATCGGCATCCCAACACGCTCTCCCCGGCTATACAAACATAGGAAATCTCCGGCCAAAAGGCTCCCGGATAGTGATCATTGACAAAATTGAGGTTCGTCAATGTCCAGCGCTCCTGGCTAGTATGGGGGCTGCCCAGGGTGACCAGACTGGCAATCTGTCTTCGACCCGCCCAAACCTGACCATGATAGGGAACGGATCCTAAGTAGATGCGGGCAATCCACCCTCCCGCCGAATGCCCCACCAGATTGACTTTCGGGCTAGCAAACTCGGCCTGGGTGGCTGCGATAGTTGCCTGCAATGCCTGCAAAATGGGAGTCACCGCCCGTCCCCCCAGCGTGGGGATCCAATCCTTGACCCGCAACGGAACCACGCGGCTAGGACAGCCGGACTCTTCAAGAGCCTGTTGCAGAGGGAAATAATCACGCGCTCCTGCCAAATATCCCGGCAAAATCACGGTTGGATAGATTGCCATAGTTCTGGATGCGGGGCTAAGTGAGTTTGCGGCCAAGAGGGAAGGAAAGGGATCCGAGACTTTGAGGGAAGCCGCCAGGGGTAGGCATTATCGGTGGGGATACCAAAACATCCCTTTGATCCCTTCCGGATCCGCCGTAAACCCCAGCCTCTCATAAAATTCCACCACACCCTGATCGGCAAACAAAGTAATATTACTGATGTCTTGGGTTCGCAGATCTCGAATCATCCGATCCACTAACGCTTTCCCTAATCCTTTTCCTTGAAATTGCGGATGTACCACCACATCCCAGAGAGTGGCATTAAAAGCATGGTCAGAGGTAGCGCGGGCAAACCCGATCAACCGTTTGTAGTTGCCCCGTTGCTGCCACATCGTCACCACCCAAAAGCTGTGTTGCAGCGCTTTTTTCACCTTGTGGATGGGGCGACGGGACCAACCCACCGCATCGCACAATTCCTCTAGCTCATAGAGATCGAGATCCGCGTCGTTGCTAAAAAAAATGCGCTCTGACTCAGAAACCACTTCCACCGATTTCTGAGCAGGCTTAGGGGTGGGACTCTCCACAGGATTAAATAACCCTTTCCAAAAACTCATGCCAGAACAATCCACAGGGTGAAAGGAACCAAAACCATTCTTGACAAGGGGATCATGGGGTGAAAGGGATCCTGCTTGAAACTTAGTATAACCCTGGATAACGGCGGGCTAACGGATTTTTGTCGCTGAGGCATGGTACTCTTCCGCCCGCCGCCAAGGGGATCCCCCACGGCCTTAAGGAAAGGACTCTTGCGCTGGGTTACCGAAGCTTGGTAGAAGGATAGCGTCCTTGATTGGTAGGCAGATAGCTGTGGAACGTACCTTTATTGCAATCAAGCCGGATGGTGTGCAACGGCAGTTGATCAGCTCAATTCTCCAGCGGTTTGAGGCACGTGGCTTTCAACTGGTGGGGATGAAGTTGATGCAGGTGAGCCGTGAACTGGCAGAAACCCACTATGCCGAACATAAAGAACGTCCTTTCTTCAAAGGATTGGTGGATTTTATTACCTCTGGCCCCGTTGTGGCTATGGTCTGGCAGGGCAAAGGTGTGGTGGCTGCCGCCCGCAAGCTCATTGGCAAAACCAACCCCCTCGACTCCGAACCGGGGACGATTCGCGGAGACTTTGGTATTGATATTGGTCGCAACATTATTCACGGTTCCGATGCCGTTGAAACCGCCCAGCGGGAGATTGCCCTCTGGTTCGATGATGCCGAATTGGTGGACTGGACCGCGGTCACCCATCCCTGGATTTACGAATAGATTAGAAATCAATCAACACCCGATAGAACCTAGCGAGATACCAACATAGCGACAACCTCTCTCCAGGGATCCCTGATTCATCCTGATGTGTGGTGATGTTACTTTTCACACAACTTCTGAACTTTTCGATAAGATGAGGTCAAGGTTGGCCAGGTTGGCTAAAGGGATCCCTGAGCAGAAATCACTGCTGAGGAAGAGCCTCCAAAGGAATCTGTGCTGTCGTCATTTACTCCTCCCTGTTGTCCATTGTCCTGATTGCCCCTGCTGAAATTGGCTACCCTGCCTGACCAAGACTGGGCTAATTCGCTCGGTTCAGGTCGAATTGAGATTGCCTGGTTGAGAGTTGCATGAGTATCGTGATCAATAAGGGAGGATCCTTGAATAACCCATCCTATTTTTTGGATGTCATGGCTGACACCTTGCCCGAACAGCCAGAACCCGTTCTACAAATCTGGGGACGGCATCCTCTCAAGGGTCACGCTTCCATCAGTGGATCGAAAAACTCGGCCTTAGCCTTGATGGCCGGAACCCTGCTCAGTTCGGATCCCTGCCGCATCCACAATGTCCCTCGCCTGATGGATATTCAACGCATGGGAGAGATTCTGCAGGCCCTAGGGGTAGAGGTCTCCCATCAGGGTCATACATTAGACATTAACCCCCGGCATCTGCGCTCCGCTCAGGCTCCCTACGAATTGGTCAGCCAGTTGCGAGCCAGCTTCTTTATTACGGGACCACTTCTGGCTCGGTTGGGGGTAGCACGGGTGCCTTTACCGGGGGGATGTGCGATTGGTTCTCGCCCGGTGGATCTGCATGTGCGGGGTCTCCAGGCTTTGGGGGCGACGGTTCAAATTGATCATGGGGTAGTTCATGCCTACGCCCGCAAGCTAACGGGATCCCGTATTTATCTCGACTATCCCAGCGTGGGAGCCACTGAAACCCTGATGATGGCGGCAGTGGTGGCGGAAGGGGAAACCATCATCGAAAACGCTGCCCAAGAACCGGAGGTAGCGGATCTGGCGCGGCTTTGTCAGGCGATGGGAGCCAAAATTCGCGGCGTGGGCACCAACACCCTGATGATTGTGGGGGTTCCCCGCTTACATGGCACTGAATATACGGTCATCCCCGATCGGGTGGAAGCCAGCACCTTTTTGATTGCCGGAGCCATCACCCGCTCTACCATTACCATTGGTCCGGTTATCCCAGACCATCTGCGGGCTGTCATTGCCAAATTGCAGGCGATGGGGCTAGAGATCAGCGAGGTTGCCCCCAACCGTCTTCAGATTGCTCCTAACCCCACCGAGTCCGGCTGGATTTGTCGCGCCACTGATATTGAAACGTTACCCTATCCTGGTTTCCCGACGGATGTGCAGGCTCCCATGATGGCGCTGGCAGCACTGGCTGAAGGGGATTGCATTTTGGAAGAGACCGTTTTTGAAAACCGGATGCACCACGTTCCAGAACTGAATCGGATGGGAGCAGATATCCGACTCAAAAATGGTGTGGCGATTATCCGAGGTGTGCCGATGTTGTCGGGAGCACCCGTGATGGCTACCGATCTACGGGCTGGCGCTGCTCTGGTCTTGGCTGGGTTAGCTGCCGAAGGATTGACCACGATTCGAGGACTGCAACATTTGGATCGGGGCTACGAATCCATTGACCGCAAACTTCAGGAGTTAGGATCCCCGATTCGGCGCGCTCTTTCTACGGATCCCTCCCCCCCGCGCCCTGGCTCATCTCCCAGTTTGTCTGGTGAAGGGGTAGCCAGTTCTCGCCTGGTTGGTTCATGACATCTGGTAAGCAGCCGAAGCAGTGCTTAAGATAAAACGTAAGGCACAGGGCAGTAGCGAGGAAAAACCACCATGTCTACACGCAAGGTTATCTACGGCATCTTTGGGCAACGGGCAGGCAGTGTGATTGTTGGGACATGGAATTGGCTGTGGGGGATCCCGGTGGAGCAGGGAGGGGCTGGAGCCGTCATGGTTGCCGAAGAGTCCTTGCGTACAATGCAGGAGTCGGTGCAAAAACTCACCGAAGCGGTGGCAACCCAGGTAGCCTCCTATCAGCGAGCCGAGCAGAAATATCTATTGAAGGTGAAGGAATATCAAAACCTGGAGGGAAAAGCCAAGCTAGCTATGCAGCAGGGCAACCAAGAAGCGGCTCGCTTAGCCATGTCTCAGGCGCTCCAAATTGAGGCAATCCTGCCTCCCCTCAAAGAAAACGTAGAAACCGCCGAGCGCTATGTCACAGCGGCCAAAGAACGATTGCTGAGGGAGAAAGAAAAGCTAGCCGCCTATAAGAGCGAACTCAGCAACATGCGGGATATTAACGAGGTGAACCAAGCCCTCGAACAGATGACCCGTGTCAATAACAGCTACAACATCGACTCAGCCAAGTCTCAATTTGAAGCAGCCAAGAGCGCAGTGACCCGCAAACAGCTTAAAACCCAAGCGATGGCGGAGCTGTCTGACAACCCCACCGAAAAGCTGGCCGCTGATCTGGATCGGATGGCGCTAGATGATGAAGTCTCCCGTCGTTTGAGCCAGCTATCCGGCAACTCGTCCAATCCCTCACCCCTGCCTTTAGCCGATCTGGAAGAATTTCGCCAGATTCCTTCCCGTCCTGAAGAGCCTTAAGGAGGAGAGGAATAGCGAACGGCTGGCTTCCTTGCTCTCATAGTGATCTCAAGTCAAGGATAATCCCCAACTTTGGGTTAAGTTAGCCATTACTTCAGAACGAAACCGTTGTAGGTTGTCTATAAGAAGTGAGGGAGGACAATCATAGCTCATTGAGGCGGGCTATGCTGGCATTAGAGCCAAGTACCACCAAAAGATCATCCTGGTTGAGACCATAGTCAGCCGGGGGAGAGACCACTAGTGACTGCCCATGCTTAACCACCAAAACCGTAATGCCAAAGCGGCGGCGCAGATCTGCTTCGATCAGGGTATGACCCACCATCGACTCAGGCACCTTTAGCTCGGTAATGCTATAGCCCGGTTCTAACTCCAGTTGATCCAGAATGCCTGGAGCTGTCAACACCTGAGCCAGTCTACGCCCTGCCTCTTGCTCTGGCAAAATAATCCGATCTGCCCCGACTCGATGCAAGATGGACTTTTGCTTTTCGGTGGAAGCTTTGCAGACCACATTCTTAGCACCCAATGCTTTGAGGGCAACGGTGGTCATCAGATTGCTCTCAAAGTCACTGCCAATTGCCACCACGACCGTATCGAAGGAAACAATGTCTACGGCTCGCAGGGCATCTTCATCCGTTGAGTCTAAAGAGACCGCCTGGGTTAACTCATCCGCCATGCGTTGGACAATTTCCCGGCTGCGATCAATTCCCAAAACGTGAAAGCCGCGCTCCATTAGGGTTGTAGCTAAACTGGATCCAAAACGACCAAGCCCAATGACTGCGAATTCATGAGCACCACGCTGACGTGCCATTGCCTTGCCTGAAGGTTGAAGATCACCATCGCTTAGAATACCAAAACCCCACCCTCTCTGGTGGTAAGGGTGAACAGGGATCCCGATCGCCCATCCGGTTGGTTTTCAGGGATGGAGGAATAAGTAGGGATCCCCACGGAAGAGAGGCAGTACACCCTTAGGCTGATTCTGGTTTGGGCAGGGAGGAGGGATGGACAATCAACTCGCCCGTCGAGCGGCGCTCCACCATCTCAGCCGTAATCAGACAGCGTTTGATGTCCTTACGGGAGGGGGCTTCATACATCACATCCAGCATCAACTCTTCCACAATCGCTCGCAAAGCACGGGCACCAGTTTTGCGTTTATAGGCTTCTTTGGCAATTGCCGTGATGGCGGCTGGCTCAAACTCTAGCTCAACCCCATCCATCCGCATCAATTTTTGGTGTTGCTTAGTGATGGCATTTTTGGGCTGGGTGAGGATCGCCTCCAGAGCCTCTTCATCCAAGGGATCCAAGGTGGCAATCACCGGCAGACGTCCCGTAAATTCAGGAATCATGCCATATTTGACCAGATCATCTGGCTCTAGGGACTTGAGGGCATTGGCTGCCCGCTGTTCCCGTGGCACACTGGCTTCCCCCGTTTGGATAAAGCCCATTGATTTTTTGCCGGTGCGCTGCTCGATCACCTTCTCCAGACCCACAAAGGCTCCCCCACAAATAAAGAGGATGTTGGAGGTATCGATCTGGATGCAGTCCTGGTAGGGATGTTTGCGTCCGCCTTGGGGGGGGACATTGGCTACGGTTCCCTCCAACATTTTTAGGAGAGCCTGTTGCACCCCTTCGCCGGAAACATCGCGAGTAATGGAGGGGTTTTCGCTCTTGCGGGCAACTTTGTCAATTTCGTCAATATAGATGATGCCCCGTTGAGCATCTTCTACATCCAAATCCGCCACTTGCAGAAGGCGCAACAGGATATTTTCCACATCTTCCCCGACATAGCCCGCTTCCGTCAGGGTGGTAGCATCCGCCACAGCAAAGGGCACGTCTAACATTTTGGCCAGGGTTTCGGCCAGAAGGGTTTTGCCAGAGCCAGTGGGGCCGATGATCAAGATGTTGGATTTTTGGATCTCGATGTCATCCTCACTGGTCTGTCCAGCCGCCACCGAATTCAGGCGTTTGTAGTGGTTGTAGACGGCTACCGACAAAACCTTTTTGGCCTGTTCTTGGCCGATCACGTATTGGTCTAAATAGTTGAGGATTTCCCGCGGTTTGGGAAGCTGAGCCATGGAGGGCAGGCTGCGACCGGATTTTTTGCTGGCGGGTTCGCGGCGGGTGGCAGGGGGGGTGGCGGGCTGACTATGGTTCCCGTCGTAAAGTTCTTCGTCCAGAATTTCATTACACAGATCAACGCATTCGTCGCAGATATAGACTCCAGGTCCAGCAATCAGCTTGCGAACTTGCTCTTGCGATTTGCCGCAAAAGGAACACTTCAAATGCGAGTCATATTTTGCCATTGGGGATCCTCGTTGCTGAGACGCTCTGGTCGGAAAGTTTAGTTTTAGGTCTGAGGTTGACGGCTAACTAGGGGAGAGAGGTAGTGGAATAACTTACTAGTAGACAATCAAGCCAAGGCAGCGGATCAATAAACTTTGGGCACAGAGGTTTTTTCTTAATCTATCCTACTCGATCTAACATTACCCCCCTTTTTACCCAAAATAGCCTGGATAACCCAGAGAAAAGGGTTGATTCCTTAAGCTTCCCCTTGGCAAACGGGAAACGCAACCGTAAAGGTACTGCCTTGATCCGGCTGGGACTCCAGGGTGATTTTGCCCCGCATTGTTTCTACCAAAATTTTGCTGATGGCTAGTCCCAGGCCAATTCCTCCCTCACTGCGGCTACGGGAATGGGAGACTCGATAAAAGCGGTCAAAAATATAGGGCTGATGTTCCACCGGGATCCCGATGCCGCGATCCTGAATGTGTAGAAGCGCCCACTCCCCCCTCGCCTCCAGATGGAGGGTAATCGGATCCTGGGGTTCGGAGTAGCGCATGGCGTTGGTCAGGAGGTTGAGTACAACCTGTTTCAACCGATCCGAGTCCGCCTTAATCCAAATCGGGGGATCCGTGATCTGAAGGGTGAGGGGGTTGGATCCCAGTTGCTTGGCGAGAGCTGCCACCTCCACCACCCACTCATTCAACAAAATTGGCTCCAGTTGGAGGTGAAAGGTACCGGATTCAGCACGCGCCAAATCCAGCAAGTCCTTCAGCATTCGCGCCACCCGTTTGGTCTCTTCTAAAGAAATACTTAAACTTTCTGCCTGAATTTCCGTCAGATTGGATCCCCGCCGCAGCGTGCCCTCTAGGTAGCCTTGCACGATGGCTAGGGGGGTTCGCAGTTCGTGGGAAATGTTGCTGAGCAACTGTTGTTCTTGTTCCCAGGCCATACCGAGTCGGTTCAACATGTCGTTGTAGGCGGAAGCCAGTTGTTTCATCTCACTGGGGGCATCTTCTAGCATGAGTTGCGCCTTGCCGATATGCTCTGCCGAAATGGAAGCGGTGAGATGGCTGATGTTGTGGAGGGGACGTAGCGCCTGCCGGATGAGCAGGAGACCCAGCAGGGTGGCAAGCAGAATGGCGATCCCGCCCGCTATCGCTAAGGTGCGGACAAAGGTGCGGTAGGTTTGGTAGGCATCACTGGCATCGGTGATGGCGGCAAATTGGACGACCCGTTGATCCCGCAGGGTGAGCTGTTCTTGACAGACAATCAGGTCTTGGTCTTGGTAGCGCACAAGGGTGGGCTGGCTGGTCAAGTTGGCGAGATCCATCCCTAGCAAGGGGATCCCTTCCCCCTGATCACGGGAGGATTGGGGGTGAAACCAGCGATCCACCTGGCTATGTTTTTCCACCGCCTTAGCTAGGGACTCCTCTGGGGAAAACATCTCCTGATAGGTCGCCACATCTTGGCGAAACTGCTCAATAGCCCGCCGGTGATCGAGGGTGGTGCGAGCTAGCAGTTGTTGGTGCATCCGCAGAATGGTTAACCCTCCGGCCACACTAGGAACCAGCAGGGTTACGGTGATGGTCACCCCAATCAATCGACATTGCAGAGAATTCCAGAAGGAGAGCAGACGGGACATCTCTGGCCTCAGGCGACTGATTTCCATGCTAGACGAGCGGGGATCCTTACTTTTGAGCAGAGGCTTGTATTTCCCTGAGCCGCTTCTCAGTAGTCGCCGTGAATCGAGGCGAGGCTACCCTTGCCGAGGGGCATTGATGTTTTTGGCAAGGGCTTGAACAAATGCAAAAGCAGGTTAAAAATCAAGGTATTGACAGTTCCTCGTTGCCACTTTTCGCCAGTCAAGGGCGGTCAAGGTGACAAAACCTTAGCGGAGTCAGAATGGCTGTTTCTATCGCTGATGCTGCCATTGCCCTGTTGATCGATTTGGCTGAACAGGGGGAGATTGATCCGTGGGATGTACAGGTGATCGATGTGATTGATCGATTTCTCCTCACCCTTTCTCCCAACGCCAATACCCACGATCTCTCGGAATCTGGGCAAGCCTTTCTCTACGCGGCGATGCTGGTTTATCTGAAGGCGATGGCGCTGATGCAGCCCCAGGCGGCAGAGGAAGAACAAGAGGGGGATCCCCTGACAATGGCAGCCGCCGATCCGATTGCCACGTGGTCAGCCCGTCAATTGGAGGAAGTTTTGCAACCCCGCGCCGTACCGCGCCTCACCCGCACTCGCCCTATCACTCTCAAAGAATTGATTGGGCATCTGCAAGCATTGGAAAGCACCTTGCAGGAGGATCCCGAACCCGCCAGCAAACCCTTGACACCGCGCCTCTCCCGCCAGCAAGCCCTAGCGGCCATCACGGAACTAGCCCACCCCGAAAACTTGTTAGAAACCGCCGCCGCACTGGAGTCGGTGCTTGCCCAACTCTGGCAGCAAGGGATCCCTCACCTTCCCTTTGAAGCCCTCGTGGAGCGGTTTATCGGCAACGGGACGGATCAGTCTGGGTCACTGGGATCCGCGACTAGCCCTCACCGCATTCAGGTTTTTTGGGCACTGCTGCTGATGGCCTCTCGCTCTCAGGTGGAATTGCAGCAAGAGGAGTTTTATGGAGATTTGAAGATCGTACCCATTAGAAGGGATTCACCACCACATATCCCCGTGCCGGAAAATAATTGAAATAGACCCCGTTGTAGACGTAGTAAGTTTTGCCAGCCACGGTAACGACTCGATAACCAACCGGTAAAGTACGGACAATCGTCCCTGTTCTCAAGCCAGGAGCAATCACAATCGCATTTCCAGCGGGGCCAACAATGACGCGGGGAGCAGCTTCTGCTGGATGGGGGGTGGCAAGCAGGGTGAAAGCTATCAAGCTGATCAAACCAAGCGATGGAAAGACCTGAGAGGATTTCATAAAAAACTCCGGAGGAGATAAAGAGATCACAAAACTCTTTGAAAACTATATCTGCTGTGGAGGAGAAAAGCATCTGGACATCAGGATTCACCACCTCAACCACACCGAATCGCGGAACCTACACTAAGAACTGGAATGAATAACTGAAATGGGTTAACGAGTCATCAAAGTATGGTTGATTTGCTTATAAAGTGAGAAAAGCAAAGCCTCTACAACAAAGGTTTTATCAGACTAGACTGCCTCAATTTTATCCACATTAACTATCACAACCTATCCCTGGATCACTTAGTGTGGCTCTCACTCCCAAATCCTCTCTTAATTCTGCAAGAGGGGAGTAAAGTTATATGTACGTAGTTATTGAGGGAGAGGAGATATGTGCATTGATCTCTCGGCGTAGCTGATCTCATGGACTGTGAACCCCTGATGAGCCGGTTCGAGAAGGAATCGGCAAACCGAGCCAATTCCAAGAAAAAATACATTAAATTGAGTAGTGGGTTTTTATCGTTAGCTTTCCTGTTTCACCATGAGCCAGTGGGTGTTGACACAACAACGAGTCTTGGGTGTCGGAATCCATATCCCAGATAGTGAGGTGGCGTCGGGGGTGGACACGGCTGGGGTCTACAGGGATTGGCTCTGTCATCGGATCCAAGCGGGGTTGGCTACCCATGTGGTGACCTGTAATGCCGAGATGATCATGTTGGCGCGCCGGGATTCCCTGTTCGCCGACATTTTGGCCACTGCTGATCTGGTGACCCCTGATGGGGCGGGGGTGGTCTGGGCTTTAGCTCGCCAAGGGATCCTCATTCAGCGTTGCCCTGGTATTGAATTGGCAGAAAGCTTAATGCAGGTGGCTGCCCAGCGGAATTGGCGGGTGGCTCTGATTGGCGGCAAGCCAGAGGTTGCCCAGGCTGTAGAGAGAGTTTGGCAGCAACGCTACCCCAACCTCTCCCTCTGGGTGCACCACGGCTATGGGGATGCTCAGCAAGAACAAGCGCTAGTGGCTAGCCTGCATGATTATGCCCCTCACCTGCTGTTGGTGGGGATGGGATCCCCCCGGCAAGAGATGTGGATTCGCCGCCAACAACCGCTTTTACCCCCCGCTACCTGGATGGGAGTGGGCGGGAGTTTTGATATTTGGGCGGGTCTAAAAACCCGTGCCCCTCGCTGGTGGCGTGACCATCACCTGGAATGGTTGTATCGTCTTTATCAAGAGCCGTGGCGCTGGCGGCGCATGTTAGCCCTGCCTCATTTTGCTGGGCGGGTGCTGACCGCCGATTTGTGGCGTCATGTCCATTCCTCCTAGCGGCAGGATGTTCACCCAGGAGCTTTGTTTCGTTATGCGTTATCCTCACCCTTCCCTTTCGCTGCCCAGCCAACTCGCGTCCACCGCCAGTCTGCACGACTACCGGGATCCCGACACCGGTTGGGGCGAACATTCCTCTCCTCTTTCCCTGACAGCTCAGCCTGAACAGCCTGCCCCCTTGGTTTCCTTGACTGGAGTGAGCAAGGTTTTTCCGAATGGGGTGAGAGTGCTAGATGAAATTGATTTGCAGGTCTATCCGGGGGATTTTATCTTTGTTACCGGGGTATCGGGGGCGGGCAAATCTACCCTGCTACGGTTGTTGTATGGAGCTGAGCAAGCCACGACTGGGCAGGTAATGGTCAATCAGATCAGCCTTGCGCGCATCCGTCCTCGCCCCTTGGCGTTGTTGCGCCGTCGTTTGGGGGTGGTGTTTCAAGACTATCGGTTGTTGACCAACCGTACCGTTGCCGAAAATGTGGCTTTTGTTCTACGGGCGCAAGGCATGTCTCCTGGGGAGATTCGCCGCCGCCTGGGACCAACCCTCAAAATGGTGGGGTTAACGGAGAAACGGGATCGCTTTCCCCATGAGTTGTCGGGGGGAGAACAGCAACGCCTCAGTCTGGCGCGGGCGATAGTGTGTACACCGATTCTTTTGCTGGCGGATGAACCCACCGGCAATTTGGATCGGGAAAACTCTCTGCTGGTGCTGCAAATTTTGGAACGGCTTAACTCTTTTGGCGTAACCATCATGATGACCAGTCATGATCCCTATTTGATGGAACGGACTCAGCATCGGGTGATTCGGATTGAAGCGGGTCATCTCTATGATGTGCGCTAACGTGGTTGGGTTCTCAGGGGATCCCTGACTGGACAGACCGCAGGTGGTTTGCCATACCATAAAAACCATGCGCCCGATTGAGGAGACAAGCTTGTGCTGGGATCCATTGCCCGCTTTTTCACCAAAATTCTTTATCTGATCCAAGAAACCCTGCTGGGGTTGCGCCGCGGGGGCTGGCTAAACTGGGCGGCGGTCAGCACCCTGATGGTGTTGCTGTTTTTGGTGGGAATCAGTCTGCAACTCTCCTGGGGGTTGGAACAAACGGTGCAATCCCTGGGAAGCCAGGTGGAGATTTCTGCTTATTTAGAGCCGGAGGTGAAGGGATCCGACCTGCAACCCCAAATTGAAAAGCTAGAGCATGTAGCGGCGGTGCGGCTGATTCCCAAAGAACAGGCTTGGCGGGATCTGTTGGTGGATATGGGTATCGCCGACAAGGACACGATTGAAAAACAGTTGAGTGAAGATAACCCACTCGTGGATGCTTTTCGGGTGCAGGCGGACTCCACTGAAACCCTGGCAATGGTGGCCAGCCATTTGCAGCAGGTGCAGGGGGTGGAGGAAGTTTATTATGGCGATCAAGTGGTGCAACAGTTGGGGCAACTGCGGGATACGTTGCGCTTAGGCTGTTTGACCATCACCGGAGTTTTAGCGCTGACTACGGTTGCGGTGATTACCACCACGATCCGCCTGATTGTCATGGCGCGACGACGGGAAATTGAGGTGATGCAGTTGGTGGGTGCCACCGCCGCCTGGATTTATTTGCCCTTCATTTTGCAGGGATCCCTATTTGGTCTGGTGGGATCGGCGGCGGCGTGGGGCTTGGTGTTGGGATCCCAGCAATTACTGCACGATCTGTTAGTCAAGCTGATTGCTCTGCCCTTCTTGCAGATTCCCACCAGCGAAGATCCAACCAGTCTCTGGATCTTGCCTGCGGTCTTGGTGGGATTGGGAACGTTGTTGGGGACAACCAGTAGTTTGATTGCTGTCAACAAGTCGGCGGCTCGTTCCTAAGCCTAAGAAAACCTTGAGATTGACCCAGAAGCTGATGGGAAAAGGATCCCCAAGGCTAGGATCATGGCTAACGGGAACAAAAGGCTGGATCAGTTATGGCAACTCCTGCACAAGTCAAAGGGTATCTGGCCTGTTGGTTTCAACTGGGCAAAAGGGTCATCCACGCAGACCCCCAAGGGGATCGGGTGATTTTTCCCGCTGCGGTTCTTAGCCTCAGCCAGTTCAGTCCTGAGTTTGAGGCATGTTGGGAAGAGATGGCTGCCCATGCCTCCCGCTGCTATTTAGAAGGAACCCAGCAAACCATTGCGGATTTGTTATTGGATCGCTGGCAGATCGCCGACTGTGCCCGCTGTCGTTTACCGATCCCCCTCCTCCACCAGGGGATCCCGGATCTAGGATCCTGTCCTTGTGCTGATCTCACCTCTTGGCCCAACCAGGGAATTATTCCTCCCCGCATTCAAAATGACGAGTTTAAGCGGACGGTACGGCTAGAGCGGCTGCAAGAAAAATTGGCGACTGTCTCTTTCTATTGAGCGAGACTAGGCTTTGCTTTCCCAACTTAAGCCTCCTGAGAATTGACGAAAATATTTCGCAAAGCTAGCGGTAAATCGGGGTAGCAAAAGGTAAATCCGGCGGCGGCGGCACGACTGGGTAAAACCCGTTGCCCGGTCAAGACCACCTGAGCCGCCTCGCCTAAGAGCACCTCTAGGGCTAGAGCCGGCACAGGGATCCAAGACGGTCGCCCAATGACTTGCCCCAAGACCTGGCAAAAGTCTTTCATCTGGACGGGGTGAGGAGCGGTTCCATTCAGAACTCCTGCCACCTCTGGGTGGGTCAGGGAAAATTTTATGAGCGCCACCAGATCATCGCGGTGGATCCAGGACAACCACTGTTGACCGCTGCCAATCGGGCCGCCGATAAATAACTGAAAAGGGGTGACCATCAGAGCCAGCGCCCCACCATCGGGGCCTAAAACAATGCCTGTCCGCAGGATGACAAGGCGGATACCAAAGGCTTGTACCCGCTGAGCGGCAGACTCCCAGTCTTGGCTGAGTTGGCCTAAAAAATCCTGGGCGGGGGGATCACTTTCCGTCCGTTCTCGGTCATCCTGCTGTGACCCGTAGTAGCCAATCGCCGAACTGGAGATCATCACCGCTGGTTTTTGTTGCAGACTGCCGAGAGCGTCCACCAAGCAGCGGGTTCCTTCCACCCGACTGCGGCGAATTTCGGCTTTTTTGGCGGGTGTCCAGCGCGTACCTGCCAGCGGCTCTCCGGCTAGATTGACGACCGCCTCGATGCCTTCCAGGTGTGCCGACCAGGTGAGCGGCTTCAGGGGATCGTAAGCGATCAGGCTCATCTGGGGGTGCGTCCCCAAAACCTGGGCGGCGGCTGGGGGGTTACGGGTGAAAACCTGCACCTGATGATGCTCAGCCAGCAGGGATTTCACCAACTGCCGACCCACAAAGCCACTACCTCCTGTCACCGCAATTCGCATCGTTTTCCTGTGGATAGGGGATCCGCATCAGCTTATCAGGTTCACCACTACCCTAGGCTAGGGATGCGGCTAACGGCGGGAGACGGCGGGGTGATCGCGGATATACCAGCGCCAAGGAGTCTCTACCCCCTGAGTCAGGCCAATCCGTGTGGTTTGAACTCGATCCAAAGATGCAGCCTCTCTGCTGGGAAATTCCAACCAGATAGCCGCTCCAGTCGGTTGAGGATGCAGTGGACATCCATTGAAGGAACGGTCAATTTGCAACGTTTGACAGACCAACCCTGGCCCAGCCGCCCGCCGTATCCAGGGGCGAGGCTTTTTTCCCGAAACGGGGGGAGGATCTACAATCTCCTGCGGGGATCCCGCGAGGGCTAGGGCACGCACCAACACGGCGCTGGCAACCCCTGGCTGATCCGTCACGATATTGAGGCAGCAGTAGAGACCATAGATCAAATACACATACAGATGTCCGGCAGCCCCAAACATCACAGCATTGCGGGCGGTCTGGCGTCGATAGGCATGACAGGCGGGATCCCCTGGCGCATAGGCTTCCGTTTCCACGATCAGACCCCGCTGGATCCGGCCATCAGCATGTTGTCGCACCAACCAACAGCCCAATAACTCGGGAGCCACCTCCTCAGCCGCCCGACTGAGCCAATTCGGCAGAATAATACTGCTTTGTGAGCTTTCTGGGATCCCTCCACCGTTGATAGCCATCGTTTGGCCTCGATCTCTCTACAAACCGCCGCTTGACTCCACAGGCATGGGGATCCCTAGCGGAGCGGCCACCAATGCACCTTGTCGCGGGTTGTGCCATAGACCTCCTTCAGCATTTCGGGGGCAACCACGCGCAGCAAGTCGCTGCTGGAGTCATGATCCTCTACCACCTGCAACAGCCCCACTTTGCTCATCCCCTTTAACACCTGTTCGACCGTCCGCTGATTGAGTTGACTAGCACGGGCGATGATATCAATCGGCAGATCAAACAAATAAAACCCTTCTTCGGTGGGTTGATTGCCCAACTCACGCTCTTGATAAATCAGGGCACGCAACAGCGAGGCCACGGCTTGGGGAGGATAAGCACTACAGTTGAGCAGATGGTATTGAAACTTCTCGCGCAGTTCAAAGAGGGTGTGGTAGCGATCTTGAAATTCCTGGCTATTTTGATAAAGATTTTGAATTGCGGTCAGAGGGATAGTAATGACATTAGCGGTTTTATAAGCCTCCACCAAACTGGGAAAGGCATATTGAATGCCACCAAAGGCCACTGGCAAGTTACGCATTCCAAAGCAACTGCCGGGGTAGGTAATGCCAATCACGCGATCCAGGGGGGTGCTGCGAACAATCACAGGTCCGCCCGACACGAGGGCATACAGGACTTGAATGGGTTCCCCCGGCTGAAAAGCGGTATAGATGGGGCGGCTGGAAAAAAACTTTTCGGCTTTTAGGCTTTCCAGAGGCAGGTAGGTCGCTAACCAACTGGATTCAAACCCTTTGAAGAGAAAATTGGTTTGAATCAAGGTCTGTACTAGGTCAAGGTGGTGCTCATCTTTGGCTAGCGGTGTCCTTTTGCCCATGATCCAGTCGTTATGCCCCCTCCGAGCGGAGTCCTGTTTTTTCAGTCCGTCAATATCCAGGCACAGTGTAACTCAATTATTTCCCTTCCCCATAGCTAACGGTCGGCGTCATCCCTTTCCCAATCCGACCTAAAATCAAAGGGAAGAAAATGGATTAAACACAAGGTGATGAAATAGCCCCATGACAACTTCCTCTTTTGCTTTGGGAGCAGAAATTTTAGGGATCCTTACCCTGCTATTGATGGTGATCACGATGGTTGTCTGGTGGCGGCAGCTCGCTTGGCGATTTGCGATGGTCGGCTATACCGGATTTGCTTTGGTCTTAACGGTGGGGTGTTTTGCCCTCTCTGTACAGCCCATCATGCCTGCCACCTTGTCAGGCTCTGTGCGCTATACCACGGTCTATGATCGGGGGACGGAGCAGGCTGTGATTGCGGTGGATCCCAGCATTACTCCTGAACAACTGGATCTCACCCTGCGACAGGCTGCTCAGAATCTTCTCTCCAGTGGACGCTACTCCACGGGATCCCCCTTGTTTACGCTGCGGGCTAGAACGGTGCTACACCCCGCACCAGATTATTCGCTCCCCCTCTATTTAGGGCAATTGCAGCAACCCCTGGTCAACCGCCGGGATCCCAATCCCCAGGTGGAGATCTTTGCAGCGGCTTTTGAGCAACTCTCCCCCACCTAACTCCTAGCTACACTGGCGGGAAGTGACGGTGTCAGCAGGCAAGATCTTTATTGTCCGTCCAATTTTACTTAAGTTACGGGAAACTGCTCTTTGGCCTCGGTCTCAGCGCGAAACCACAAAAAGTCAAACCCAGGAGGTTTGATGCTGAGCAATAGCAAGTTATAGCTTGCCCAAAGGATAGCAAACCCAAAGGCATAGCCATCCACGTCCCACCCCCGCGCCTGACGGATGACGCCTACGGCTATGGCACTCAACGTTAAGACTATCAGCAAGCCCTGTGGCCCCAACGACAGTTGAGAGGGCTGTTCTCGGTAGGGAATATCCTGCCGCCAAGACTGCACCCACGCCTGCATCGATTGAAAAAACTGGGATCCGGTTTGTCGCTCTGACCACCAAGCAGAGCCATATTCGCAGGGTCGAAAGAGGAGCAGCCAACTGAGGCGTCCCATCAGAATATAGGGTAAAAAGTGCCACAAAAAGCTTTGGTCAAAGGTCAGAACCGCCGGGATCCCCAAACAAAGAAAGATAATGGGCACCATCAAATAGATAAACTGAGCGAGACCACTGCTACTCCATAACCCCAACCAAAGGTAATGCAGCCGTTGCCAGCCATCCAACTGCCCTGATCCAAAGGGATTCATTTGCAGGGCACGCAGCAGAGCCAACAGAGCAATCCGGCGATTCCGCAGGGGGAGTAAGGCTCCCGTGACTTCTGTGGTGGAACAGAGATAGGACTTCCATCCTTGCAAATGCAACTGACAGCCCAAGGCTACCGGATGACGAGAATCCAAGTTGGTTAAAGATTGCAGAGCTTTTCGCCGGAATAAGGCTCCTGTTCCTAGGTAGGGAGCAACGCCCCCCCCATCTTGCCCCACGGCTAGCCGCTGTTGGAGAGGATGATCCGGGATGTGATGACCCAGCGCCCGTAACTGAACCTGGACAAAGCCTGTGGTGTTGGCAATCGGAGCGGTTGTGGCCTGATCAAAAAAATATGGCAAGGTTTTAAGCAGTAAATCGGGATCCGGAAATTGCCCTGCTTCTAAAACCAGGCAAAACTCGCCAAAGGTAGAAATCTCATCCAGCACAAACCGTAAGGGATCCACTGTCGGAGAGGAGCAACTGACATACTCACAAGGGATAGCCTGAGCCACCTCACCCATAGTCGGATCTGCTTCCAAATCTACGACATAGACAAAAAAACGGTGCCAAGGATAGTTGAGGCGAAGGGCGGCTAAAGCGGTCTGACGGGTGACTTCCACCGAGTCCCAACGACGAATGACCAGCACATCCACATAGGGCAGTTCCGCAAAGGCTTTTGACAAAGACTCCAGCGAACCCGTCACCGATACCGAAGACGCGGGATCCCGCCAGCAACTGACCGTAAAGGCAAACGTTGCCAAGAAAACAAATAGCTCTGCCGCCAAAAAAGCCACCCCCAACAGGGTCGGGGATACTCCGCGAGTGAGCCGCCACTGCAAGTAAAACAGACCCAATCCTAGGTGCAAGACGCCCATCATGCGAGAAAGATGCTGCCTCATGGCTCACCTCCCGCCATCATGGCATTAGCCATACTGAGTCTCATCAAAACCCAACCCTAAAGGGATCCCCTTGCGGATTTAGCCAGCTAGCTAGTTGTTCTCGGCAATGGCAGCCCATGATGCTCACACGAATGGCAACAGAACTGGAGAAAAATTCCCTGTACAGCCCTTAACTATTAACTAGCTTCTGCCGTCTCTGGAACATCAGGCAACGGATAGACACTGATGCGCTGGCGGCGCTTGCCATAACGCTCAAAGGTGACGATCCCAGCCACTTTAGCAAACAAGGTGTCATCTCGACCGATGCCGACATTTTGCCCCGGATAAAATTGGGTTCCCCGCTGCCGCACCAAAATATTGCCACTCTTGACCAGTTCACCACCATAACGCTTCACCCCTAACCGTTTGGCATTAGAATCCCGACCGTTGCGGGTACTGCCTGTTCCTTTTTTGTGAGCCATTTTGTTTCTCCTAACAGCGCTACTAGCACAAATCTTTCCACAACGCTCTCTCAGACCAAATGTTGCGAAAGCAATGATGATCCAAAACCAGTTGGCAAGGGATCCCTTATGGTTAGGGTCAAACCTCTACCATCTCCGGGCTGGTCTCTGGGCTGGTTGTTTCTGAAGCCACAGCTCCACTGACCACGGTATCCCCCAGTTGAATAGCCTCGATCAGCAGGCGGGTCAGGTTTTGCCGATGCCCATTTTTCTTGCGGGTTTTCTTTTTGGGACGCATCTTATAAACGATCACCTTGCGGGATTTGCGATGCATCAACACCCGTGCCTTGACAACGGCATCCACAACATAAGGATGTCCAATCGACAACTCGCCATCGTGGTTGACCAACAAAACCTCAGTAATCTCTAGCTGGGTGTCAGGCGGAACATCCATCAGTTCCACATCATAAAAACGACCAGGCTCAGCCCATAGCTGCTTGCCGCCTGTTTCAATAATTGCATAGGTCATGGTTGTCCTTGGGTTGCCGTACAGGTGATTTTGCCTAGGGAGAATGAGCGAAAGCTCATTTGTTAGGAAAACAACTTAAACCTGATCCGTGCCTAGTGTTTTGACGATTTTTCATCATAAGGGATCCCAAGGCTTGCTGTCAGGCTGAGAGAGGAGATTTTCAGAAAAACTTCTGTGAGCCGCATGCAAAATAAAGGGGGGATGGGCAGAAGAAAGGGTGGCAACCTCATGCTAAGACAGAAGAGCAAGGGAACTGAGAGTAGAGGCAAAAGGCTCTGCTCAGGTGGCTGAGGACGTGATGAATCTTTTTGGAGAACCACTAAGATAGAGAAACTGGATGGCAAAAAGGCTGCAAGAGTAACATCTAGGCAAACCGATAGGGAGTTAAAAGCACATGGGATTATTCGATCGGGTCAGTCGAATTGTCAGGTCTAATGTCAATGCGATGGTGAGTGCGGCTGAGGATCCCGAAAAAATTCTCAACCAAACGATCAACGATATGCAGGAAGACCTGATCCAGTTACGGCAGGCGGTTGCTACAGCCATTGCCAGCCAGAAACGGATGGAGCGTCAATACGAACAATCGAAACAAAGTGCGGATGAGTGGCAACGGCGAGCAGAGTTGGCGATTCGCAACAATGACGAAAATCTTGCCCGCGAAGCCTTAGTTCGCAAAAAAACGTTTGTGGAAACGGCTCAGAGCATGAAGAAGCAGCTCGACGACCAAACCAACCAGGTGGGTCTGCTGCGTACCAACATGACCAAGCTGGAGGCCAAAATCTCAGAGGCCAAAACTAAGAAGGATATGTTAATTGCGCGGGCACGCTCGGCCAAAGCCTCCCAGCAAATTAGCGAAGTGATCGGCAAGGTCAATACCACTTCTTCCTTTTCAGCTTTTGAACGGATGGAGGAAAAGGTCAATCAACTGGAGGCTCATTCCTCAGCGGTGGCTGAGTTGTCTGCTGATAATTTGGAGAGCAAGTTTTTGCAGTTGGAAGTGGGGGGATCCGATGTGGAGAGTGAACTGGCTCTCTTAAAAGCCTCCATGCAAACCGCTTTGCCCAGTGCCACCCCCCCGGCTCAGCAGGCGCTACCCCAACCCACCCAGGCGGGAGCGGATCCTGAAGTGGATCTGGAGTTGGAGAAACTGAAAAACGAGATCGATCAGCTCTAAGCTGCTCTACTGAGTTCTATTGAGTTCAGTACACCCATTACTTACCCATCACTAAGATGAAACCGGATCCTTTTGCTCACCGGTGTGCAGAGGGATCCTTATATCTTTATCTGTTGTTCCGCTTGCTTCACGGAAGCCAGAGGATGATCCAAAAAACGATGGTGTTGCCACGATGGCCAACATCCTAAATATGAAGACGGGCAAAAATCTCATCGAGATGCTGCAAGTGATGAGAGGGATCCAGACAGGCATCAATGTCTGAGGGAGAAAGGTGGCTCAAAATACGGGCATCGGCTAGAAGATTGGCGTGAAAATTGCCGTCAGGTTGATTCCAGGCACGATGGGCATTTTCCTGGACTAGGGTATAGGCAGCTTCGCGGCTCAAGCCTTTTTCCACCAGCGCCAACAACACCTGCTGGCTAAAAATCACCCCACCATAGAGGTTGAGATTGCGCTGCATGTTGGCGGGATAAACCTGGAGGCGGTTGATCAAATCGGTGGCTTGTACCAAGAGATAATGGCTGAGGATAGAGGCATCTGGTAAGGTGACCCGTTCAACGGAGCTGTGGGAAATATCCCGTTCATGCCAAAGGGCAACATTTTCCAGAGCCGCCACCGCATATCCCCGCAGTAGGCGAACCAAACCACTCAGTTGCTCCGATTTGATCGGATTGCGTTTGTGGGGCATCGCCGAGGATCCCTTCTGTCCCTGGGCAAAATACTCTTCTACCTCCAAGACATCACTGCGTTGCAAATGGCGAATCTCAACCGCAAACCGCTCGATGGAGGATCCCAACAGCGCCAGCGCTTGCACATATTCGGCATGGCGATCCCGCGAGATGACCTGTGTAGAGGCAGGATCAGGGGTTAGCCCCAGTTGTTGACAGGTGATCTGCTCCACCTGTGGGGGAACATTGGCATAGGTTCCCACGGCTCCCGAAATTTTGCCGACTGCCACCCGTGAGCGCAGGTTGTGCAATCGCTCTTGATGTCGCAAACATTCCGCCAGCCAACCCGCTAGCTTAAAGCCAAAGGTGATGGGTTCGGCGTGAATACCGTGGGTTCGCCCTACCATCAAGGTCTGACGGTGTTGACGGGCTTTTTCGCGCAGGGTTTGGATCAGATCATCAAGGCGCAGCAACAGCAGATCTAGACTGGCTAGCAACTGCAATGAAAGAGCCGTATCCAAGACATCTGAACTGGTCAATCCCAAATGAATATAGCGTCCGGCTTCGCCAACAAACTCATTGACATTGGTCAAAAAGGCAATCACGTCATGGCGAACTTCTACCTCAATTTGCTGAATACGTTCACTGGAAAAGTTGGCCTTGGCTTTGATCTCGGCTAGGGCTTCCACCGGGATCCGTTGCAGATGGGCCTGCGCTTCACAAACGGCAATTTCGACCCGCAACCAGGTTTGATATTTATAGTCTTGGCTCCACAGGTGAGCCATCTCCGGTAGGGTATAGCGTTCGATCAAGGCAGCAACCTTCTACTTTGCCAGCACACTATTTTATCAGTAGGGTGATCAGCAGGCACAGGCCACCAGTCGAGAAACTGGCACAAGGGATCCCGATTTCTGGGGGGGGATCCCTGACAATCATCGGGTGAAGGAATCGATGCACAGTTCAACAGCTAAGGATGCAGCACTATGGCTTCCAAAAGTTTTGCCAACTATCTGGGGTTTGGCCTCTCGTTAACGATTATCACCTTGATTGTCTTTGGTCTATTGCACTGGTTGGATGTGCCCGCCGGACAGTTGGCGGATTGGGCGTTGGGGCTAGCCAGTTTTTGGTGGCTTTTGGTGATCGTCACTGTCCCCTGGAATATCTATTTTCAAGCCAAGGAAGTGTTGGCGGAAGCCCAACTGTCTCTGGAAAATCGCATTGCTGTTGATACTCAGCAGTTGAGTTATGTGCGGCAAACCCAAAAGGGATCCCTGCGCTTGGCGATTGTGCTGCACATCGTTTCGGCGGTGGTTTTGTATGGGTTGGCGGCAACGGGGGTTAGTTCGGTGGGATATATCAGTGGTGGATTGGCCTTGCTATTGACGGCGCTGCGTCCCACTGTGCGAGCCTACGAATATGTGGCCTTGCGCTTGCAGACAGTACAGCAGCAGGTGAACTATCCACGGGAAGATGTGGTGGAACTGCGGCAACGGGTGGTTCATCTGGAAAATCGGCTTGATTTGGGGAACTACGACAGTTGGGCTTCCGAACAGCAACGCCAGCAGAGCTTTTTACAAGAGCAGCAACAGGAACTCAAAATCGAAACCCGCCGCGAACTGGCGGAACTGGGTGTGCAGGTGCAACGGCTGCAAGCCAGCAACCAGGAGGAACATCGCCAACTGGCACAAGAAGCTCGTCAAGCCATCGCCCAGATCAGCGCCGATGGGCAGTTTCTGGAGCATGTGCGGGAGATCATTCGCTTTTTTAAGTCGGCATGAACTAGGGATCCCAACCTCTGCTGGGCTGGCTGAGGATCCAATAGCTTGAGATAAAGTTAATCAGAAGCGATCATGGCAGGGTGGTGGTCATCCATAAATGGCATTACAAACGGTGATGATGGGGTTTAGTGGGGTGTTGATGAATGACGAGGCGATCCACGCTGACATCATCAACCAACTCCTGATCGCCGAAAACCTCCGCCCCATTCCCTTAACTCCCTCCGAACAGTATCGCCTGCGCTATTTGGGCTTGGGGGATCTGATCCGCCTACGCACCCTCTGGTTAGAGCAGGGACGAGTTCTCACCCCCAGCAGTTTCTATGGTCTGCTCAAGCGTAAACAGGAGGCCTATCAAAAGCGGGTGACTGAGTTGCCTCGCCTGCCCCTCATTCCCTATTTGGTCGAAGCCCTAGAAACGATGGAGCGGCTGGGTTTATCGCTGGCCTTGGTGACGGGCTTAGCAGGTGAGCAGGTACGCTATTTTCTGGAACGCACCCAGTTGTCCAGTCGATTTAGAGTTGTGATCACCGGAGAGGATATCCCCCTCGATCAACTGGAAAATCCCGGTTATCTGCATCAACAAGCTTTGCAGCAGTTGCAACTATCTCCGGAGCAAGCCTTGGCGATTGAAGCCACCTACCGAGGGATTGCGGCCTCCCAAGCGGCGGGGATCCCTGTGGTGGGGTTGACCACCTTTTTCCCTTTTCACATGCTGCAACGACGAGCCAATTGGGTGATCGATAGTTTTCTACAAATGGAATGGGAGCGAATCCTCTATTGGGCAGCAACCGGAGCCGATCGCCCCCACCGGGATCCCGCGCGGATCCCCTAGGGTGGGGGCTGGTTAACGTATTGAAACCAAGGAAAGCATACCAATTTTTGACAAGACATAGACACCCATTAATCTTAGTCTTTATATGCACTGCCTCGTAAATCAGTAGCCACACAGAGTTAAGAATAAGCGGTTTCAGAGAATGCGATTTTTTATTGATCCGGCGAGTCAACAAATATTTAAGGCTTGATCACCGCTATTCTCACAAAACGGTCGTTATTATAAAGCTCATAGTTCAGGAGTTGAAATCCGATAATTTCTAACATCCACAACAAATCATCATAGCTATAGCGATTGTGTTCCCAAAAATGGGTAATTTGGTCATCCAGATAAGCCGTATCCGTAGCGGGATCCAATAATTTATCAACGGTGGCGGGATCAAAATAATCACGAATGGAAGCTCTTACCCAATCCACAATCAGTAACCGTCCTCCCGACTTGAGCAGACGATGAGCCGTTTGCAACAAACGAAGCGGCTGAACCATTTCATGCAAAACCATAACCGCCTGAGCCACATCCACGGATCCCGCTGCTAGGGGCAGTTGCGGGTCATGCAAATCCGCTTGCAAAAGTTGCAGACGGGGAATATCGGCTAAAACTTGTTGCGCTTTTTCCAGCATGTAGGGCATCAGATCCACCCCTACGTAGCGAGCCTGAGGATAACGGCGATGCCAATGTTCGATCACCAACCCTGGCCCTGTACCCAAATCCAAAAGACAAGGGGAACCATCCCCAATAGCAGGCTCAAGGTGGACTTTCCAAAACTGCCAAAATGCCTCACCAAAACGACCCGGAGCCGTCGCCACCATCAGTTCAGAAAACTCAGCCCCTCGATGGTGTTTGCTTAAGAGATTGACGGTATCTACCATAGCTGTTTTTTAGAAAGGGATCCCTTTTACTATCCCACACGGGGCTAGCGGCTCCTGGATGCGGCTCGTCTGTTAACCCCCGAAGGCTTACGGAGTTAAGAGGCGCTCGAGCACGACCTGTCGCATCACCTCCACCGGAACGGTGGATCCCAACCAGGAGGAGAGGGCAATGGATCCCTGTTGCACCAACATTTCTAGCCCATCTATGGCCATCAGGCCAACCCGCATCGCTTGATCGAGGAGGAGAGTGGGGCGGGGGGTATAGATCAGATCATAGACAATGCTCCCCCCAGGCAACATCCCTAACTGGGGGAGAGAAAGGGGGCTATCGTTGGGGCTTTTGCCCAACATGCCAATGGGGGTGGTATTGACCAGAAGGTGGGTGTGAGGCAAGCAGGCTTCTAATTCCCCCCAAGTACGAATCAAGAGGGCAGGCCACTGTTGCTGAAGCGCCAGCAACCCCTCTGGAGAGCGTCCTACCACCTGCACTTGCCCAACCCCCAGATGCCAGCAAGCCTGGATGACCGCACGGGCGGCCCCCCCTGCCCCCAAAATCGTGGCGGTTTGCTGATCCCACGGGATCGGCAGAGTCAGAAGTGGAGCCAGAAACCCCTGCCAATCGGTGTTGCTGCCTATCCATCCCCCACTTGGGTCGCGGCGGTAAAGGGTATTGACCGCCCCTATCGCTTTAGCAGCCGAATCAATGGCTATCAGGTGGGGGATGACTGCCTGCTTGTGGGGAATCGTAACATTGAGCCCTTGCACCCCGATAGCGGCTAATCCGGCTAGAGCAGAGGGCAAGTGCTGACTAAGCACTGGAAAAGGCAAATACACATAATTTTGACCCAAGCTTTGCAGAGCTGCATTGTGCATGACAGGCGAGAGGCTATGGGCAACCGGATCCCCAATAATGCCCAGCAGTTGGGTCGTACCATCGATGGTTGTCATTGCTTAGCCCTTCAAGGTGAAGGCTCTAGGGGCTGAAGGGCTAAAAACTGCTCAAGCTGTTGCTTGAGGGCTTGATTTTCTGCCTCCAGATGACTGAGCTGTTCTAGGCGAAGGCGGAGTTCTTGATTTTGTATCTCTAGGGCTTTTACCCGCTCCTGTAACTCCTGTTCGCTCGAGGACAGGCTAACCGCAGTTAAGGGAGAAACAACCAGCGAACTGGGCTGATTTTTGCTGTCTCGCATCACCTGCGCCGCCCGCATCAGCAACGCTCTCCCCTGCGGATCATCACTTTCGGTTAAGTTAGCCGTGCCAAACTGAATTTGTACCTCAACGGGCTGTGCTTGAATGACAAAGGGCTGTTGAACCATCCGTTGACAGCACCGTTCGACGGCAATCTGAGCTGCGGGTAAGGTGGTAGCTGTCAAAATCACGATGTATTGTCCTTCGTCATAGCAAAACAGATCATCCTCTTCCCGCAGGTTGTGGATCAAACGATTGGTAAACCCCTCTAATAGTTCTTGGCGAGAGGATTCGTTGAGGGCTTTGCTGAGTTGTCCCAAATTGGCTAGGCGCAGGATAAATAAGCTGAGGGGCTCGTTGAGTTTGCGGGTCTGTTGGATGCGAACGGGCAAGGTGGCGATCAGGGTTTGGCGGGTGCCAATAGTGGGCAGTCCAGCATTGGGCAACCCAGGGATCCCTTCCACCTTGTGGGCTGCTTTCAGTTGTTGACGGCGCAATTCGACGATCCGTAAGCCTGCCCTGACGCGGGTCATCAACTCAGCCGCCTGAAAGGGTTTAGAGAGAAACTCATCGGCTCCGGCCTCCAGAGCGCGATCCATGTTATCGTTGCCCTCACGGGCGGTCATAATGATGTAATAAATCCAGGAATATTCTGGGGTCTTCCGCAGTTGGCGGCAAAGAGAAAGACCATCTAGAGTGGGCATTACCCAGTCGGCAATGATCAAATCCGGTGGCTGCTGACGCACTTGATCAAGAGCCGCCGAACCATCCAAAGCATAGGAAATCGTACAGCCCTGCTTGCCCAGGAAGCTAGACAGCATCTCTGCCACCATATAGCTGTCATCCACAATCAAGATGCGTGCTCGCAGCCCCCCACTATCAGGGGATCCCAGGGAGGAGGTCGCAACTTCGGGGTGAGTCGTTGGAGGGTTGGATGACATTGCTAGGGGAGAGAAGAGAAAGAAAAAAGTTCTCTATCTTTAGTTTTTAGCAGAATGCTGCTAGATCGCAGGGAGATCCTCAAGAGATTGACAAAAATTAAGATTTGCTAAGTATTGACACAAGGACAAATGGGATACGGATAACTTACCTGAAAAATTAGCAACAAAGCAAGAACAGGGAACGGCTGTCAAAGGCTTTTGGTATAGTCACTTATCAAGATTGTCAACCCATCACAGTTGTGAATCAAGGCATGGCATTAGGGATAGCAATAACAAGTCCGTTGATAATCCGTCTATGCAGGATGAGTCCATTAACCTTGTAAGCCCCATAGTTTTGGGTAGATTGGCAAGTTTTATCTAAAACCCCATCTATCGAGCGTAAAGGAACGATAAAAAAGGGAAACCTAAGGATGGGAGCTGTTGGGGATCCCCTGAGTCTTAGTTTTCAGCAAAGGATTTGCCCAGCCAAAACCCTTGAGTGACAAATCCCGTTTGCGTATAGAGACCGATGGCGGTTTGATTGCTGGCGAAGACTTGCAGACACAACCCCGATAACCCCTTTTGCCTTGCCCAAGTCTCTCCGGCTAAGAGGAGGGTACGCCCTAACCCACGCCGCCGATGATCGGGATCCACTCGCAGCATGAACATATACCCGACGGACTTGCCTGTGATCTGATCCAACGAAGTGCCGATCCACAGACAGCCAATCCGGTTCAGTTGCCCCAGCATGATCCACCAGCAGGGGGTAGATAAGGGATCGTAAAGGCGGGCAACGGTAGCCTCCAGATGACGCCAATCTTGTTGGTCAGGAAAAGATTCCTGGAGGGTGGCCTGGAGCCACTCTTGAACTCGGACTCGATCCCGTTCTTTTCCCTCCTGCCAACGATAGCCCGCTGGTAAAGGGATCCCGTAGGGCAGTTCCATTTAGCTCGACGGGGCTGAAACTACCCAGGCTACGCTATCCTCCGTCAGGGGGGCTGGTTGTGCCATATCCTCTGGCAAGAAGGAGCGAATGCTCACCACCACGAACGTGAACAAAAACACCAATAAAATCAGGGCAGGCATAAGGTACTGGCGAAAGAAAGCTTTCATAAGCTACAACAAACGGTTAATTTTCTTTACGATAATCCAAATAGCGGCGGCGGAGAAGGGTTCTCCCATGCCGAAACAGTCCAGCAACTTACCCTTGCACAGTTAAGACTGAGCAGGGGGCATGGTGAAGGACATAATTGCTGACACTGCCCTGAACCCATTCATTCAATCCGGTTAGACCACGCCGACCCACCACAATCAGATCGGCGTCCCAGCTTTTGGCCAATTCACAGATGCTATGTCCGGGATCCCCCAAGGAAAGGCTAAATTCAGCCTTGATTCCTGCTTGACTGGCGGTGTTAGCCAGACCACAGAGATAATCGAAGCGATTTTTTTCAAAGGCTTCCCGCTGCTGACGATAGGCATCCCACAGCTCTTGGGTGATGGCTGCGCCATAATCGATACCCGCCAATGTGGGGATGAGGGGGGCACCCTCTGCCTGGGGGGTCAACACATGAATCAGCATCAGGGAGGCGTCGGTGGCTTTCGCTAAGGAAAGGGCATAACCAAACACCTGCTCACTATGAGGGGAGGGATCCACGGCCACCAAAATCTTTTTCATCATGGGTTAACCTATGGGGCTAGGAGATCAAAACCGATTGGCTTCTGGATACTTTATTCATCATAGCGATGTTGGGGGCAGCTTTTTCTCAAGATTAGGTTAGTAATCTTGAGGTTTCAGCCCATATTTTTCAGCCCATTTAGTTGTTTACCCTAATGGGAGGGATCCCGACATTACCCGACATCATTAGGTGTTGGAATGGGGAACAACGGGATGCGGAGAGAGATACCTTTCCTGGTTTGAGATGATGCTTAGAGATGACTATTAGGAGATCGTGGGGATAAGCTATGCCGTTTCGAGCCACTAGTCAGGTGCTGATTCAGGGAATCACTGGACATTTAAGCCAATTACAGACCCCCAGTATCGTTGCCTATGGGACTCAGGTGGTGGCAGGGGTTAGTCCCGGACATGGGGGGGAGAATTTCCGGCTGACGGATGAACGCTCCATCCCCGTTTTTGATCGGGTGGGGGATGTAGTGGATCGTCTAGGGGGGATGGATGTCTCACTGGTATTTGTACCGGCGGATGCGGTTTTGGATGCCGGTCTAGAGGCGATAGCCGCCGGCATCCGCCAAGTGATTTTGCTGGCGGAGGGGGTTCCTCCCCTGGATATGGTGCGCTTATTAAGGGTGGCCGAACAAACAGACACTGTTATTATTGGCCCGAACTCACCGGGGGTAATCGTGCCAGGGCAGGTCTTGCTGGGGATCCATCCCCCTCACCTTTATCAACCGGGCAACATCGGCATTCTCAGCCGCAGTGGGACGCTCACCTTTGAAGTAGCCGCCTGTCTGACCCGTGCCGGTTGGGGGCAGTCGATTTGTATCGGGATTGGTGGGGATCCGATCATTGGCTCCTCTTTTCCCCAGTGGTTGCAGTTTTTGGAAGAACATGAACCCACGCAAGCGATTGTTTTGGTGGGGGAAATTGGTGGCAGTGCTGAAGAGGAAGCAGCCCACTATATTGCTGAGGCGATTGATAAACCCGTCGTGGCCTATATCGCGGGGGTAACCGCTCCAGAAGGCAAGCGAATGGGACATGCTGGAGCGGTCATTAACCCTACCGAAGGGTGGCAGCAGGCTCATCCCCAGCTCTGGCGAGACTCCCCTACCTTTTGGGATGCCGGACGAGCCTGTGGCTCAGCCCAGCACAAAATCGCTGCCTTAGAACTGGCTCAGGTGGCGATAGCGGAGCGCCCTAGCCAGATTCCAGAACTATTGGAATGGCTGGTGCCCCGGCACAATTAACCCGTCAGGATCAGTCAGAAAGAGAGTCCGCGACACAGGTTAAAAATGCTGTGACATGGGAAGGCTGGGTATCAAAGGCCGTTACCAAGCGGATGGTGGTTCGAGGATCCCTAGGGATCCAGGGATAGAAGCGAAAGCCTGCGGCTTGCAGTTTTTCAATGGTGGAGTTAGGCAGCGAGACAAACAACTCGTTGGCCTCTACCGGAAAGAGCAGCTCAACCCCAGCTAGGGTTTGTAAACCTGCCGCCAACTGACTAGCCATCTGGTTAGCCTGACGGGCATAGTCCAACCAACGGTCGGCTTCTAAGTAGGCCAAAAGCTGGGCAGAAAGAAAACGCATTTTGGAGAAAAGATGTCCCGCTCGCTTGCGCCGAAAGGGAAAACTGGCGGCCATGTCGGGCTGAAAAAAAATCACCGCTTCCGCCGCCATCGCTCCATTTTTGGTGGCTCCAAAGGAGAGCATATCAATACCTGCTTGCCAGGTGAGGGCGGCAGGACGGCACCCCAAGCTCACCAGGGCGTTGGCAAAGCGTGCCCCATCCATATGTACGACTAATCCATGCTGATGAGCCACATGGCTGATGGCTTTGATTTCCTCCAGATGATAGACAGTGCCTGCTTCGGTGGCTTGCGTCAGGCTAACCGCCGCTGGCTGCACATGATGAACCACCCCAGCCCCAGCCGTGGACAGCACTTGAGCCAGATCAGCGGCGGCGATTTTGCCCGCGGCTCCGGGGATCCCGACTAATTTGGCTCCCCCCGTAAAAAGTTCCGGACTTCCGCACTCATCAACATTGATGTGGGACTGGGGATGGCAATAAATGGCTCCGTAGGGGGGCACCACGCTGGAGAGCGCCAGGGCATTGGCGGCGGATCCCGTAGCAACCGGAAAAACCGCCAAGGGGGTTTCAAACAGATCTTCAAACCGCTGCTGCAATTGCTCCGTCAGATCGTCTCCACCATAGGGCATGGCAGCTCCTTGGTTGGCTTTGATCAAAGCTTCTAAAATAGCTGGAGCTATGCCTGTCACGTTATCGCTGCAAAAATTCATGATGGATCCTTAGGTCATGTGGATGGTTCCCCTCAACCCCAAAAGTCCACTGACAAGATGCTGGCCACAAGAAAGCTGAGGTCATTTCCTGCGAGTTTATCAAATGAAGGGTAGTTGCCCTACAGGTAATGCCGACAAGTTCAGCAGACTACTTACTGAGAATGAGCGAAGTCTACAACCCTCATTTCAGGTTGTCTATTCTCAATAATCTAATCCTATATAGCAATCTGATGTAATTCATGAGAGCAGGTTCTAGGCATAGCAAGCAGTTGAGGCCGACTTTTTCTCACAAATGGCGACCGATTGCTATAGTATATTTTGATATTTCATAGCCATTACTTAAGTAGAGCTACCCTCACGTAAAAGTGAGAATAGCAAAGCTTCTACGACTTGGTTCAGTTGCTCAATTAATGGCTTAGAGACCTTGACAACTTAGAGTCTCCCTAATTCTGGGTACGGTTAAGCATCCGCATCGCCATTGCTAGACTCAGCTTCATCCGATTAAAGGCATCAGCCAGGGATCCCATTTCATCTTTGCTATTGCTTTCAAACTCTACATCTAACTGCCCAGTGCTGACTTGATCGGCTACCGCCACCATCCGGTTGAGGGGACGAATCACCGCTCGATTCAGGAGAATATTCACTAACAAAATCGCCAGGGCAAACACCCCAAAAGCAATGGTCATTAACAGGAAAAACGATTGATAGGCATTACGAAATACCTCACTAGCAGGGACAGAGACGATCTGTGCGCCTACAATTTCATTGAGTTGCCAACCAAAGCCATTCTCTCTACCGTAGGTGGCCAACATGCTTTTGGGAGCAGCCTCAGGAGTGCTGTGACAACGCAGACAACTTTCTTTGGTGATGGGAATAGGGCGAGCAATATAAAACAAATTGCCACTGGGAGTGGGACGAAAGCCTGTGAGTTCAGTTAGAGAAGATTGACCCCGAAACTGATTGACCAAAGTGGTTTCAAAGGTGTCACTTTTGTCACGGGGATTGGTAGGGTTGAGGGTAGCTTCCTTATAAAAGAATTCGTTATATTCGGGGTTTTTCCGCAAGTCTTCAAAAACCTCACGGGCAGCATATCCGGGCACCGTTTGAGGAATAAACTCCTCCTCCGTCTCCAAACGGGGAGCGAGTTCAGGAGTGACCTGACCATTTGTATAGCTACGCACGGAATTGATGGTTTGCATGAGGAGGAGGGCTTTTGCGGTCACCTGTGCCTCAGCGTTTCCGATCAAAATCGTCGTAAAGGCAGATCCCGTTAGCAAAATGCCCCCAAAAAAGATGGCAATTAGCAGTAGATTAAATTTCTTAGCCAGATTCAGTTGGGTAAACATAAGACATCAGGAAGGTAGCTGAGCGGAACTGGCGGCATTAAGTGCCATAACTTCAAGGTAATACTAACCCTGCCATACTAAGATGCAATCAAGTGAAATCACTTCGATGTCATAACTTTCAGGCATAACTCAAGGGTAAAACCAGACCAATGATGTCAGGGTGATCGCCGGGATCCCTGAGTTGGGTCTACCTAGACTAAAATAGAAGGCTAGCATCTTCAAAACTATGCTTTACCGCCGCCATATTTTGCTGGGATCCCTGATTACCTTGATCAGTCTAACAAGCTGCTCAACTGCTCCGCGCCTTCCAAAGGGAAAATTAACGATTGGTGTGGTGGCCTATGGAGACGCGACCCGCTCGATTGAGCAATATAGTCAGCTTGTCGAGTATTTGTCCCAACAGACCAATTCAGTGATTGAATTAGAACCCGCTTTTAATGAGCGAAAGGCCCTCGACCAAATTGCCCGACAAGCCTGGTCGATAGTGTTTGCCCCTTCTGGGTTAACGGCGATTGCCATCGATCGTCACCAATACATCCCCATTTTCCCAACACGGGAAGGGGCACTGGCTCGCTCGGTGATTGTGGTTAAAACCGATAGCACCATCCAAAAGTTGGCGGATTTAGCCAATCAACCTATGGCATTGGGTCAGCCCGGATCGGCCACCGGATATTATCTGCCGCTCTACGATCTGTATGGACTGACCTTAGCAGAACTGCGTTTTGCCCCTACCCCCAAGAATGGATTGGAATGGGTGGCGGCTGGAGAGGTGACGGCCACAGCCCTGGCTAAAGGCGAATTTGATAGCTTGAAAACCGCCTTTCCCAATAATTCCTTTCGCATTCTGCATACCAGTCGCCCCATTCCGGGGGGAGCGGTTCTGTTGGGACCATCGGTGGATCGCAACCAACAGGATTTGATTGTCAAAGCCATGAATGACTTGCCCCCTAATGTGGTGGAAACGATAGGCTATATTCCCAATAGCGAGGTGTCAGATTATCAATATCTGATTGATTTGATCCGCAAGATCAAGCCAATTGAGAACCAAGTTACGCAGAAGCCCGCTGTCCTTTTTCTAAAGAAATGAGGGAAGGGATCCAGGAGCAGATTGATCTTCAGGCTGTCTCAAAATCGCCGGTACAACGTAATATCAACACGGTCAGATCATCTGCCAAGGTTTCCGTCAAAACAGCCATTTCCATAATTTTTTCTACCGCCTCTCGAGCGGAGCTGACTTGCTGCAACAGAGCAATAATGGGGGAAAAATCCTCTTCCAAACTGGGATAAGCATCCAACAGTCCGTCACTATACAAGATCAAGGCATCCCCCACCTGAAACCGAATGGAGCCTTGAAAATAGGGATCCCCCGGCAACGCACCTAGGGGGACTCCCCGTGGGGATAATCTCTCGATAGAGCCATTTGCCCGCAATAACAAAACATGCCCATGTCCGGCATCAATAAACTTGAGGATCTGACTCTCGGTATCAAGCTGAGCATGAAAAAGGGTAACAAAGCTTTCGGAACGCAGTAAATCCGGCTCTAGGGCACGGGCGGCATAATAGATGTTCATTTCTGGATCGGTCTGACGACTGACCGCCCGCATCGCCGCCCGTACCGTTGCCATGAGTAGCGCCGACGGCAGTCCTTTGCCCATGACATCTCCCAAGGTGAGATTGAGGACTCCGGTTGCGGGGGTTTGCCAATCATAAAAGTCGCCACTCACTTCACGGGCAGGAATGCAACGAGCCGCCAACTCAAAACCCGACAACACCGGCACCTGCCGGGGCAAAAGTTCTGCCTGAATTTGAGCCGCACGAGCCATCTCTGCTTGCAGTTGGGCACTTAAGGAGGCGTTTTGGCGGCGCAGGGAGAGTCGTTCGACCGTGCGCTTGAGAACGGCCTGAAACTCGGTGAGATCAAAAGGTTTGTGGAGATAGTCATCAGCCCCCCGCCGCAAAGCATCAATCGCTACCTTAATCGAGCCATAGGCGGTTGTCATGATCACTCCAATGTCTAACCCCCGTTGCCGCACCTCCTGCAACACCTCTAGTCCACTCATCCCCTCCATCAAAATATCCAGAAAGATCAGATCGGGTCGTGCTTCCTCTAAACGCAGCAGGGCTTCTTCTCCACTAAACGCCGCCTCCACCTGATATCCACAAACCTGAAGCCACTTTTGCAGCAGTTGGTTGATTTCGCTATCATCATCCACTACCATCACCCGTTCGATCCGCTCCGCCTCACTGCCCACGCTTGGCATGGTGCGAATCCAAAGGTCAGATTCATTGGCGAGATCCTCTGGGGTTTTCGGATGAGGAGAAACCTCTGGGCAAGGGATCCCCGATGCAGAGTCAGCAGGTTTGGGTGGGCTGGAGGGAGAGAACACCGGCATCCCTGGGGCTTCTGGGGAGGGGGAGGGCAAAAGCTGGACGTGATAGCCCTGGTTCTGCCATTCCTGCTGGAGGCGTTGGCTGAGATCAGGATCATCGCTATAAAAATAGATCCGGCTGGGGGGGGGATCCATCACGGGTGGAGGAGCCACCACTGCTTGCCGCATCGCGGCGATCAACTCAGAAATTTGCGCCATTCGCTCCCAGGACAGAGGCGGATCCGCAAGCATCAACTCACTGCAATAATTTTCTAGGGCACGCGAACAGTCGCTCAACGCCTTAAAGCCAAAGGTTGCCCCGGATCCTGCTATTCGGTGAGCCAAGCGATGCAGCGTAGGCAACCACTCAGGATGAGTCGGATCCACCTGTAACTGCTGCCAAGTCCGATCAATTTCCTCAATTTTGCCCAAGAGCTGCTGACTATAGGCTTGTTGCAACACCTGAAATTGGGCTTTTAATTCGGAACTGTTCATAATACTTATACCCAAAGCCCTTGACATCCAAAGCCCTTAGTCTTCTGTTTGGCAACAAAACAGCTACGATACAAAACAGTGGGGTTATTCTTCCCCTAGTTTGAGGATCCCACAGGTAGGGATACGGATCCTCACTCCATCATGCCTCCTCATGATTGCCCACCACCTTCCCTCCACCCGGTTTTTGTCCTCGATTTTTGGCAAGCGAGTCATCCTGTGAGCGTATCTTTACCCTTCTTGAGTAACTGGATCCTACATCCTTTACTAGCAACCTATATTCTTCTGTTTGTTTTGCGAATTTTTCTGTCTTGGTATCCTCAGCTCGATACTCAACATCCTCCTTATAACTGGGTTGTGGCTGCTACCGAATTTTTGCTCAAACCCACCCGTCGGTTGATTCCTCCCTTGGGAGGGGTGGATATGACTCCGGTGGTCTGGGTTGGATTGGTGGCGTTGCTCCGTGAGTTGTTGTTGGGGCAACAGGGGCTATTGACCATGATTCAGTTAGCCTATTAGTTCCTGGAAAATAGGATTCACTTACTCGATATTGGTTTGGGATAACTGAGCTAAAGCAAATAGTCTATAGCAAGCCCAAGTGATTTGTAAAAACTACCCCCCAAGCTCCTCTTGATAAAGGGGGTGCCCGATAGGGGGAGAGTATCCTTAGGAGACCTTAGCTTTCACGACTCTTATTAAGATTGCTATAGCGGGATCAGCAAAACTCTAGGAACAGAGATATCCCAAAGCTTTTAACTTGTCGATCACTTTTTGGCTGCTCTCCTCAATTGTTTCTTGATCGGTATTGCAAATAACTTCGGGATGAAGCGGGGGTTCATAGGGATCACTGATCCCCGTAAAATTAGGAATTTCTCCCAGCCGTGCCTTTCGGTATAATCCTTTAACATCCCGAGCTTCACAAACTGAAAGCGGGGCATTGACATAAACTTCTACAAAATCTCCGATCAATTGGCGAGCTTGATCGCGGGCTTCTCGATAAGGAGAAATGGCTGAGACAATCACTATCACCTGATTGCGAGTCAGTAGATGGGCGACAAATCCGATGCGGCGAATGTTTTCGTTGCGATCCGCCTGACTAAACCCCAAATCTTTGGTCAGATTTTGTCGCACCACATCTCCGTCCAAAACCTCGATCCGGGATCCCATCGTTCGCAATACCTTTTCCACATGGCGGCTGACGGTAGTTTTGCCCGCTCCACTTAGCCCTGTAAACCAGATGGTCACACCTTTATGATTGGTCATGTTTGGGGATCCACGCGATGGGATATAGAGAGGTGAGGGGATCAAAAGTCTTGGCGGACTAGCTCTAGGGCATTATCCAGCAGAAGTAAGCAGAAAGCTGTGATCAACCCACTTGCTTTTCCAACCAAAATGCCACCTGTTCGGCTAAATCTAATCCCTGCAAACGACTGATCTCTTGGAGCATGGTGGGACTGGTGACATTGATTTCCGTGAGCCGTTCCCCAATCACATCCAACCCAACAAAGTATAGTTTCTCGCGTCGCAAAACGGGAGCAATAGCCTCGCACAGTCGCCGTTCCTGTTCTGTGATCTCCGTTGCGGCTACATGACCTCCCGCCGCAATGTTACCGCGAAAATCCCCTTGGCCTGGGATCCGATTCACCGCCCCCAAGATCTCTCCTGCCAAGAGCAAAATCCGTTTATCCCCCTGGGTGGCCGCCGGCAGGTATTCTTGCAGCATGACGGGCAGTTGTCCCTGCTGGGTACTGATTTCGATGAGGGAGTTGAGGTTAGGATCCCCCCAGCTTAAAAATAGGATCCCTTCCCCACCTTTTCCGCCCAGGGGTTTGAGCACTGTTCTGCCCTCCTGCTCGATGAAGCGAAGCAGCGTAGCTTTGTTGGCGCTCACCATCGTGCGCGGGATCCACTCCCCAAATTGCAGAGCAAACAGCTTTTCGTTGGCGGAGCGTAACCCTGCCGGATGGTTGAGGACCAGCGTAGGAGGGGGGATCAGATCCAACAAATAGGTGGCATAGAGATAGGCGGTGTCTACGGGGGGATCCTTCCGCATCCAGACTGCTTGCAGACTACTTAGGGGAACCTGGAGGTGATCCACCACCTCGTACCAGAGAGATTGACTCAAATCCAGCCGGAGCTGATAACAATTCCCCCAAGTTTCCCCAGCCTGAACAAACAAATCGGATAGCTGCAAGCTCAACACTTGGTGTCCCCGTCCCTGAAGAGCAGACATCAAGGCCAAACTGGTATCATGATTGGCCTGCAATCGATCCAGGGGATCCAAAATAAACGCTACCCGCATAGCTACCTAGCACCCAACTGAGAAATTATGGAGCAGAAACCGCCTGCTCTCGTCCTCATCCTACGGCACAGCAGAGCCTAGTAGGGGCATGAACGGCTAGCCGGGAAAACCACCGGACTTTTTTAATGATTTATTAACCCATTTGGCTCCGTGACCAGTTAGTTTAGTAACAATTGGAGCTTGGCTGACCCTTATGTTGGGATCCCAGAGTGTGACAACTCCACCATCAGAACGGCCGGAACCTCTACGCATCGAGACGACCCGTGATCTTTTGGATGCGATTCGCAACAAGCATTCTCTGTTGGGGGCTGACTTAGAGAATGCCACCCTGTCGCGGGGATTGTTCGATCGGATTCAGATGCCCAAAGCCTCCTTTCATAAGGCAAATTTGCGCGGCATCAGCATGAAAAATGCCGATCTGCGGTTGGCGGTATTTCGGCGAGCCGAGTTGGAACGAGGTAATTTTACGGCAGCCGATCTGCGGGGGGCTAATTTTGCTCAGGCGATGGGAGATTACTGTGTCCTCACCCAATGCAAACTCGATAAATGTTCTTTTCAGACCAGCCGCTTTACTAATGCCTCCTTCAAACAGACCAGTTTGATTGCTGCCAGTTTGGCAGAGGGTAATTTTTTTGAATCGGATTTCGAGGGATCCGTCCTGCAACGAGCCAATCTCACCAATGCCTCCCTGATGAGTTGCAATTTGACGGGAGCCGACCTGAGACAGGCAGTTTTGGTAGGAACCACCTTGCAGGGGAGTAACCTGACTAGCCTGCAAATTGAAGGAGCTGATTTTACGGAAGCCAAGCTTTCCGATGACCAACGGGCTTTCCTGCTGGATATCGCTTCTGGCATCAATGAAACCACCGGTAGAGAAACCATCGAAACTCTGCGAAGTGGCTCCTCCCCCAAATCCAAAAAGAAATTCGGTCTATTTTGAAGTCACCGCTCATGGACTCCCGCTGCCGCCCAGCTTTGTTGGCTAGTTCCAGAAATGATTCAGGAAATTTACCCCGCCATTAGCCTACGGGTTTTCTTTTTTGTAAAGTTAACGATTGAAGGATCCCATCGGCACATCGTCGGGGATCCCGTTATCGAACCTGTGAATGGATAGTTTCTGTTGTCAAGGATCATGCTCTGCATACTTAGGTATGGGCGAGCTTTCAGGTGTGAGGCGTTAGGAGGAGTGATGTGGTGAAAATGCGACTGACATCGGTGGTGAAAAACGCAACCTTGCGCGTAAAGACCCTGTTGAGAACCTTACAACAACAGGAAGGTGGCGGCAAGAAACAGCGAGCCAGAGGGCTGTGGTCTGCCTTGACGCTGCCCCTGTTGTTAACCCTGCCCAGTTGGGCACTAACCGGGGTAGAACGACCCAGCTTGGGGAGTCTGAAGCGGGCGGAAGTGATCCGTGTCCTTAACGAAAATACCCTGGTGGTGCAGGTGGTGGGAGAAATGGAGATGCGATTGGTCTCCTTAATTGGGGTGGATCCATTACCTCCCATCAATCCAGCCTGGACTTCCCTGACGGGTGAGACCCCCTTAGCTCTCTACCATTCCGGCCAATTTTTACAAGAGGCCATCAATCGACAAGAGATTTATTTGGAAGAAGATCCGCAAATTGGCAGTTTTGAGGGAGTCACGCCTGCTTATGTTTGGAGAGGAACTCATTTGGTGAATCAAGAGCAGCTTTTTCAAGGACATGGGCTTTTGAATGAAGAAGCTACCACTCTTAAGTACGGCGATATTTTGGCCGAAGCCGCTCAGGTAGCTCAAAAACAGGGACGGGGCATCTGGACTTTTTATGGCCCGCAGCCCTAATCCAGCCCTCATTCACAACCCCCATTCAATAGGGGATCCCCAACTATTTACTGTCACTCCTGCTATAGAGAAAAAATCACGCCACCAGCAGAACCAAAATCAGGGAAAATACGTCAGAACCTCTTGGTGTTTCTATCAATTTGTGAGGAACTGATTTCATGTCTGCATCCACCCCCCGCCAACCTGCTGGGCTACTTCTCTCCTTACTAGCAGGAGCAACCCTTTTCACTTCCGCTTGTGGTAGTAATAGCTCTTCTAGCTCAGTCCCTGAACCCACGGAACCGTTTACCGTCAACGGAACTGTTGTGGCCAGCATTGAGGTGGATGGGGCTGAAATTTTGGATACCTCTGCCGATGGAAGTTTTGCGGTGGCGGTGGGGGGCGATACCCTCTCATTGGTGTCGATCAGTGGCAGCAGCCTGTCATTGGTGGGAACCTTGGTCTTGCCCGAAGCCAATCTACCGGAAGGATCTGGCGAAGCAGAATTTACGGGAACTTCCATTAGTCCCGATGGCAGTTTTGCTCTAGTGGGGGTCAAAGACAACGATGATGCCAACCTAGATAGTTTTAATGAAGTGGCGGGGAAGGTGATTGCGGTCAGTCTGCCAGGGCTGCAAGTCATTGGTGAAGTCACGGTGGGACGTGGTCCCGACTCGATTGACATTGCTCCCAACGGCGAGTTTGCTGCCGTCGCCAACGAAGATGAAGAGGATGAAGAAGCGCTACCTGGCCCCCGTCCGGGTTCCGTCTCCATCTTGGATCTGCGGAATGGCGCTGCCAACCTGACGGAAATTGAGCAGGTGGCAATTCCCCCCGCAGGGATCCCGGTTTTCCCCAGCGATCCCCAGCCGGAAACTGTGGTGGTGGCTCCCGATAGTAGCTATGTCTTGGCTACTCTGCAAGAAAATAACGCCGTGGCACGCATCGAGATCAACAGTTTGGCCGCAGGTGGCTTCAGTGTCACCAATTTTGATGCCGGACAGCGCACAGGTCAGGGGTTCATCCAGGGAGAACTGGGGGATCCCACTTGTCTATCTAGCAACGGCTATGCGGGCGGTACATTAGAGGCATTTACCTCTTCCCGCGAGCCGGATGGGATTGCTATCACATCCCTGGGCACTTTTGTTACTGCCGATGAAGATAATGTGGCGGTAGCCGCCAGTGGAGCAGGGATTGGCGGGCCTTTTGGTTCTCGTAGCATCAGTGTGTTTGATGCCTTCTCAGGAGCCTTCTTGGGGGATAGTAGCAACTCGATTGAAGCCGCCGTGGTCTCGGAACGCTTGCCCCAACGGTGTGATGCCAAAGGCCCCGAACCGGAAGTAGTGGATGTGGGTGAGATTGAAGGAAGAACTCTGGCCTTTGCTTCCCTAGAGCGCGCTGATGCCATCACCATCCACGACATCACGGATCCCAGCGATATTCAACTGTTGGATATCGTTGTTTTGGTTCCCGATCCAGCGGATCCGAACTATGTGGTGGGCAACGATCAAGAAGCCAAGCTAGAACCCGAAGGGATCAAGTTTATTCCCTCCCGCAATCAAGTCATGACTTCTAACCCAGAAGCAGGCAGTCTCACCCTGATCAACCTGGCAGTCAACTAGACCAGCCAAACTAAGGGATCCCTTCCCTTTGGGGGACTGTGGGTAAGTTGCCCATTTTCCGGGATCCCTTTGCCCTTGTCGGCAACCCAAAACTTGTATCCACGGGCTTGAGGGGCGGTGCTAAACTGCTCATCAACACTCACCCTTTTGGCTCCCTTTGGGTTTGGGGATCATGGCTACTCGCAAGCAGCAATACACCGCCTATCTACCGGATGACCTCAGCCACGCTCTCCTACAGTGGCAACACCAACAAGGGATCCCCTCAACTAGTGCGGCGATTGTCAGAATTGTCCAGACCTATTTGCAGACCCAGGGTGGTAGTGCAACGACCCAACCTCCGCTAGCCCCAGCAAATGCTTGCTCTGAGAGCGACCTGGAAAAGCGATTGGAGGCAAAGATAGCGGTTTTGCAACAAGAAATCGCAGATCTCCGGCAAGCCTGGAGGGAGGGGCAGCAGGGGATCCCGTCGGATCCACCATCCCAAGAGTCCATGCCCTCATCCCTCCCGATCCACCTATCCACCCGAGATTGGGTCAATCCTCCAACCCCACCGAGTCCGCTTGTCCGTCCCGTGGTTGCTGCTGCCCCCTCTTCAGCCTCTGGATTTCAGGTGGGAGATTTGGTTCGCTACTATTCGCGGGGGCGCAACCTAATCGAGCGGGTTTTAGAAGTCATCCCAACCGTCCACGGCATTGACCAACTGCTGTTGCCTAGTGGTCGCATGACGCTGAGTGGCCCAGAATTGGATCGCTTTCCCTCTACGATGGTGGTTCTCTATCAGGAAAGTTAGCCCAGAGATTCAGTCATTTTTAGGGATAAGATGCCTCCCTCTCCCGATCCGATTGAGCGGTTAGCCTCGGTAGCGGATCGATTTATCGATGCTTCTACAGCACGGTTTAACCAACAAGATGAACGTATCGAACAGTGGATTGATGTAACCAGTCGCCGCTTTCAGTAGCAGGATGAGCGAATGGAGCAGTTGATTGATGGTCAGCTAGCCCTACAGCGACTAGGGGGTCACCTATCTGACGTTGTGCTGGAGATTCGCCAAGAGTCTCAACAGCTCCAGCAACGACAAGCAGAATCGGATCAACGCTTTGAGATTTTGCTTCAAGAAATCTGCTATTTGATTTGACGAGAGGAGGGATCCCAGCCTTGAGTTTCCTGACAGTGGGTCAGTCAAATTCCTAAGTCAAATACCTCTGGGGTAAACATGCCATGCAACCCATAGGGAACGTGATGCTTGAGGTGAAGTAGGGCTAAGGGTTTCTTACTAAACGATTGCGCGTCTAAGATAGCCACCATGGATCGTTGGGTAGCCGCATTAAAGACGAGGACGATCACCCAGCCATCATCCTCTGCCGTTGATCCAGGCCGGGGCACATAAACAGGCTCGCCAACGAAACCACGGGGAGCAAAGCTATGCAACTCTTGCTGGCCAGTTTTGACATCCACTTTCAGGATGGCTTGCAGGGGGGCATTTTTCCCAATGGCATGGGTAGCCCCAATGTAGATGTAGCGATGGGATCCCCCCACTGTGCGCGGGTGAATGGTGGGGAACTCTACGGAACGTTCACTTAAAGGATAACGGTTGACCGTTTTGGTTAAGAGATCCAACTCAAAACGATAGAGCTTTCCGGCGGGCACATAGTCAAAATTGATCTGGCGATAGTCTTCGTTGGGCTTCAGGCTAGGATACTCCTCATAAAAAATCACATCCATCACCAGTTGCTGATCTGCCTGCTCAAAACCATTGACATAGTGAAAGACAAATCCTGGCTCTGTCTCTAGGGTGATCATCTCCCCCTGCCAGTTAAAAATCAAAATACGGGTGGCTGCCTTGGGATCCAGTTTTAGACAGGTTCCCGCACTTTGCCAACCCAAAATAAACGGAAGCGGGTTAAAGGAAACGGGATTTTGGAAGAAAACTCGGTAGTGGGGAGTCCAGACAAAATCATGCAAAAAGGCAAATCCTGGAATGCGATGCTCTGATTTTTCTACCAACTGACCTTGGGGATTGATCCGATAAAAAAGCAAGGTAGAATCCAGACCAGCCCGCACCCCAAAGGCGAACAAATCTCCAGTATGGGGATCCAATTTGGGATGAGCCGTAAAGGGATCCTTATTCCCTAAAACTCCAGCAAATGTTTCCTGTTGCCGCGTCTCTAGAGTGACTGGATCCAATTGATAGGGAAGACTAGCCTCCCAGAGTGCCCATAACTTTTGAGCATGATAGATGACATGAGTATTGGCGGGATTTTTGAATTGCAGATCAAAGCAGTTGGCTAACCAGCCCCCTGGCTTTTGTGTGCCGAAGACACCCCGATAAAGGATTTTTCCGGCTGCTTGTTCCGCCAGAAATTCGGGGGTTTTGACAAAGGCATTGGCGAAATGTGCCCGTCCCGCCTGGAACTGAATGCGGGCAATCATGCCGTCCCCGTCAAAGGGATGACCATAGAGATGATCCTTAACCCCCAGACGACCAGGGCCATTGCGAAACAGGCATCCCTCCAACTCTGCGGGAATCTGCCCCTCCACCTCATCAATCCAATAGCTGTGTTCCTGCAAAAGCGAGGCATAGCCCTGCTGCCAGTCGGCATTGCTATAGCTGCGGGAAGTGGGGGTAGCTGCCGTTACCATGGCCGGATCCTTAAAAAATGCAAATACCTTCTGCCATTGTCGCCTTAAGTTTTGTTAAGCGCTAGAGGGGATCCCCCTATTCTCCCTCCCATTCGGGAATGGCGGATTTCAGGATTGGGCAGGTTTCGGCAAGCAGGAGATACTAGATCTACGGGGCATCCTCAGGAAAACAGGTTTGAGCTGAAGGTGGGGATCCCGTTGACACGCTTGGGAGGATGACTGTGGCGGCAAAAACCCTTGTCATGGATGCGGTAGAGCAACTGGATTTTCGGGTGACGGTGGGGGACGTGGCCTCCTCCACGGGCTTAGCTCTAGGGGAAGCTCGTCGGGAGTTATTGAGCTTGGCGGCAGAGGCGGAAGGGCATCTTCAGGTGTCTGGACAAGGGGATATGGCTTTTGCCTTTGCCAAAAACTTTCGGCAAATTTTGACCCGCAAACAACAACAGGATCGGCAGGCACAGCTACGCCAAAAACTCTGGCAAGCTCTCCTCTACGGGCTACGCATCTCCTTTGGCATTTTGCTGATTGTGTCGATTGTCCTGATTATTCTGGCCTTGATTGCCCTGCAAACCGCTAGCCAACAGGAGAATCAAAACAATCGTCGGCAGGATCGGGGGGGAGGCTTTGGCTTTTTCTTCTTCCCCAACCTGTGGTACGGCAATCCCTTCTGGGATCCCGATGGCTATGATTCGGATCGCCGTTCTCGCCGCTCCCGCAGAGGCGAGGAAAAAGCGGAAATGAATTTTTTGGAGGCGGTCTATTCCTTTTTGTTTGGGGATGGAGATCCCAATGGGGATCTAGACGCCGAGCGTTATCGCTTAGTGGGTCAGGTGATTCGTGCCCATGATGGCGTGGTAGCGGGTGAACAATTGCTACCGTTTTTGGATGTCAACCCTGGTTCGACAGCTTTGGAATATGAAGACTATATGCTGCCGATTTTGGTCAAGTTTGATGGGCAACCGGAGGTGAGTGAAGCGGGGCAAATTATCTATCGATTTCCCGAATTGCAGGTGGTGGCGGCAGATCGCCAAAAACAACGCCCCCCCGTATTATTGCAGGAAAAACTTTGGCCCTTTAGCCGCGCTACCCCCGGACAACTCACTCTGGCTGGCGGATTGGGGCTGCTCAATCTGGTGCTCGCCTCCATGCTGTTTGGGCTACGCGGACAAGTGGCTACTGCTGCCGCGCAGGGATCCGGTCTATTGGCGCTGATTAATCCTCTGATTGGGGTGCTCTGGATCTACGGGCTTTTGTTTATGGGGATCCCGCTTGTTCGTTGGCTAACGCTGCGCCGCCGCAATCAAAAGGTTGCCCACCGTAATCAACAACGGCGGCAATGGGCGGAGCAACTGCGAACTCCAACCGAATTCCTCGCTCACAAGCTACAGTTTGCCCGTCAGTTTGCTCGACAAGCCATTGTTGGGCAACAGGATATTATTTACTCCACGGAGCATAATCTGGTGGAACAACGAGACTATGAGCTGGATCGCCCTGAATTTCAAGCGTTACTGGATTCGGAGCCTTGATTGCCGAGGATGTTCTCATGCCACAAGAATGGTTAGCCATCATCGAAGGCAATACCCATCATCGCTGGGGCTGGTTTCGGGCTAATCAGTTACAAAAAGTGGAAGCTTTTTCTCCTCTAGAAGCACCCGATTGGCCGGAAAATCAAGAGATTTGGCTGGCCTCTGTTGGCCGACCTGTGTATCAAAGGATAACTTCGCAACAGATTGTGCGCCTGCAATTATCCGATGTTCCTTTAGCAGGGCTATATGCCAACCTGGGGCTGGATCGGGCGTTGGCGCTCTTGGCGGCAGGGTGGCGGTATAGTTGGCCCAGTTTGGTGATTGATGGGGGTACGGCTCTCACCCTCACCGCCGCTGATGGCAAGGGACGTTTTGTCGGAGGAGCAATTTTGCCGGGGTTGGCGCTACAGGCGCGGGCACTGCATGAATACACAGTCGCCTTGCCTAACGTTGACTTTACGGCTGATATCCCTGAAGGGGAGTGGCGGGTAGCCTGCAAAACCCGTTGGGGCATGAATACGCAGGATGCCATTCACTCCGGCATTTTGCGAACTGTAGTGGCAGGATTGGCTGACTTTGTTCAGGATTGGTGGGGGAGCTATCCCAACGGTTGCTTGGTGGTGACGGGGGGGGATAGTCCGTTGCTCAGCCGCTGGCTGGGATGGCATCTCAGCAACACTTTGCCCCAGTGTCAGGTGCAACGGGATCCCGATCTGGTTTTGCAGGGTATCGCCATTTGTCGGGCTAACAAAGTCCCGCCCTAGCGATTTAGGACATGTCATCAATTGAAAGCGGATAACTGAACTCTCGATGCAATAGCTCTACTTTTCTTGCGTGCTAAGGAGTCATGGCTCATCCGCAATGGGATCCCGTACTCTATCCCGCCGCATCCTGGCATAGCGTTTAATGAGTAGAGAATGAAACGACCAATCCACTGAGCTTCTTGCAAAAGAGGGAAAAGGGGGATAGACCCAGGGAGAAGGTAGACCCACCCCTAACCCATGAGATATGAAGAAATCCAGCAACTACCCCGTGCCCAGTTCAAGCGATTGTGTGGGGTGATGCCAGAAACG
>JANRIL010000016.1:0-17980 GCA_033764955.1 Cyanobacteriota bacterium
GGAGAGGGGAGGCGAGCGGCCACCAATCTGGTAAAATTGGACAAGCATTACAGGGTTGATTTTCCCCTGATACGGTGCGCTTTCGACCGACAACTGGAGTTGACCGACCCGTAGGCCAAGGCCGCAAGTCCCCCGTTTCCAAGGTTGCAATAGAGAGCATTTTCAAAAGCAAGTCTCCTTTGTGGAGAGAACTATCAACAGTGGGGCTGGGCGTTTTCCTCACTATAAAAAGCTCGAATCGGCTAACCAGAGGTAAAACTCGCGCCGTGGGAGAAGCCCGCGCCCTATCCTTGCATCGGCGTCGGGAGTACCTCACAACCCTTTGTTGCTGCGATTCTGACATGTCTACAGACTAAAACGGCTCTTATCTCCACAACAAGCTCTCTGGAGTAGACCGGGATCCCCCTTGCCAGAGCATAATGGCATCCCACTCCTGATAATCTGGTGCAGAGGACAGTACCTCTGGGTTAATGGTTCCATAGCGCAGACAAAGGAGTTGGGGTCATGGGTGGCGACGTGAAACAGCAAACTGGGCCGACTATCCTTCCCCACGGGGGATCCCTGATTCAGCGAATGGTGGATCCCGGTGAGCGCCCTGCTGCCCAAGCGATGCTTGATACCCTGCCTGTCGTCGTTTTGGATGAACGATCTCAGTCAGATCTGGAGATGATTGCTATTGGTGGGTTTAGTCCTTTGCGTGGATTTATGGGATCCGCTGATTATCAGTCAGTGGTCAACTCCATGCACCTGAGCAATGGCTTAGCCTGGTCGATTCCCATTACGCTTTCGGTGGAACCAGAGGTGGCGGATGGCCTGCGGGAGGGGCAGAAGGTGGCTCTGGCCACCCCCACAGGACGCCGCTTGGGATGGCTAGATCTGATCGAAAAATTTACCTATGACAAGCAGCAGGAAGCCCAGCAGGTTTATCGCACCACCGACGAAAAACACCCCGGCGTCAAAGTGGTCTATCAACAAGGTTCGGTCAATTTGGCAGGGGATGTGATGCTGCTGCAACGGGATCCCCATCCTGAGTTCCCCCGCTATCAAATTGATCCGATAGATGCACGAGCCAGCTTCCAAGCAAAGGGATGGAGGACCGTGGTGGGTTTTCAGACCCGTAATCCCATCCACCGCGCCCACGAATACATCCAAAAATGTGCCATGGAAATTGTGGATGGTCTATTTTTGCACCCACTGGTGGGAGCCACCAAAAGTGATGATGTGCCTGCTGCCGTGCGGATGCGCTGTTATGAAGTGCTGTTGGAGCACTATTATCCGGTGGAACGGGTGATTTTGGCGATCAACCCTTCCGCAATGCGCTACGCAGGGCCACGGGAAGCGATCTTTCATGCCCTAATCCGCAAAAATTATGGGTGCACCCATTTCATCGTCGGGCGGGATCACGCGGGAGTGGGGGACTATTACGGCACCTATGATGCTCAATACATCTTTTCCGAATTTCAGCCAGAGGAATTAGGGATCCAACCCCTCATGTTTGAACATGCCTTCTACTGTCAGGTAACCAGCACGATGGCAACGGCCAAGACCAGTCCTAGCCGACCTGATCAACGGATTCATCTGTCGGGTACGAAAGTGCGTGAGATGCTGCGGCGGGGAGAAGTGCCACCCCCTGAGTTTTCTCGCCCAGAGGTAGCGAAGCTGCTGGCCGCCGCTATGTTAGAACCCCAAGAGTAAACGTGATTAGGCTAACTTACTAGTTCTGTTCATCTGTAGAAAATACAGCTCTTTCGGTGATTATCTAGTAATGATTAGGATGATCCGTAACAAGTGATTCACGAAAGGGCTGTAGTTATTCCAAATAAGAATGCGACCACCTAAACTTGATATCCAAACTTTGAGAGGTTTTGGGGTTCTCAAACCAAATTGGAACGACTATATGTCTAGCTGGGAGCTTCGTAGCAGCCCCAAAAGGGGAGTTGGGATCCTAGGGAGAGGTATAGTCAGAACCACTGAGCCAGCACAGACAGAACTCTAGCAGAACTCTAGAACTTTCTCTTTTTCTAACCTGGCCCCAACACAAAGGGATCCGCCGCTTCCCCATTCACCTGATAGCCCAAATCCATCAGCACCCCCAACGAAACCCGGCTGATTGCGGCACCGGTACTCATCACCTCCCCCGGCAACCGTAAGGGATCCCAGTGGGAGTGGGCACCGGTACAATCCCGTCCACCACCAAGCCCACGCGGAAAACAACTTTGCACCGGCACCTGCCCTCGTCCTCCCAAAGCTTGGTACTCCCGCATTCCCTTTGCTCCAGCATAGGTGGGCTGAGCAGAATTCAAACGGCGAATCCAGTGAGCGGTACTGGGCACCAACCCCAAAATATGCCCGAATTCGTGCAAGCTGACCCGATACAGGGATCCCTCAGAAGCTGCCTCTAAAAACTCCAGTTCGTACTGGATCACCCCATAGATGCCTTGCTCCCCCCGCTGCACACAAGCTAAAGCCCGAGCCGCAAAATCCCCAGTGCGTCCCACTTTCTTGCCCAGATCTGTTTCGTCTGACACCAACACATCCACCAGCACATCATCAATCGAGTCAGGGTAGGCCGGGGTACCCTGGCGAATAAACCGCGCACAGCGAGCTGGGCCAATGCCACCGCGATACTCCGGTAGATCCCCAATCACCACTTCTTCCCAACGTCGAGCCGCCCCCTGAATAACCGCCTGTTCTTGGGGGCCGAATCGCTCATCCAAAAACCGTAGCGTGATGTCGTAGCCCACTTGGGGTGGGCGAATGGGTGCAGGTGTGGGATCCACCCCCTCTAAAAGGAAAGGTCGAAAAAGTAAAGTTGGGGACTGTGCCTGTTCCGCTTGTGTTTGCAAGCCTTTTAGCTGTTCCCGATAAGCCTCCAACTCGGCTCGGCGCTGGGGTTGGCTGCGGATCATCTGTTCAACAATGGTTATTGCCTCTGGCCAATTCTGGGCTTGCACTGCCTGCTCTAGTTGCTGCGTCGAGGATTGTCCCCAAACACGGTGCCAGTGTTCTTGCCTATTCCAGAGGACTAGACCCAGCAACAGCACTGTCAGCATTAAAATCCACTGCACCATCCGCTTCATATCTGGACTCTGGCTTGACAGCTCTAGCTTGACAGATTTTGAAAGCTTTACCACTTCAAAATCTACTGAATTACATCTGAGATTGACCTCCCATTTCAGTCAACAGATTTCAGGAATGCTTAGGTCGATCTGTTGCCGCTCAACCGAAACGTTAGGCTGCACATAGCCCTCATACCCTAGAGGTTGGGCTGAACTTTGGTCTGTTGCAGGACAACCAAAGCCGCCTGTGTGCGATCCCGGACTCCTAGCTTCTGCAAAATGGCGTGAACGTGAACCCGCACGGTGCCTGGGCTGATGTAAAAAGTATGGGCAATCTCCTGGTTGGTTTTACCTTGTCCCATCAGCTCTAGGATTTCCTGCTCACGGGGAGTCAGCCCAAAACTCTCTAGAGGAGGGAGACGACCCATTAGCCTCTGTCGCAGAACATCGGTAGCCACAGAATCCCACCAAGAGGCTCCTGCCATCACCGAGCGAATCGCTAAAAGCAGCGACTCAGAAGGGATCCCTTTCAGACAGTAGCCAGAAACACCCAGTTGAATCAATTGGCTGATCAAGGCAGGACGAGCGTGGGAGGTCAAGATCAAAATCGGCAACTGAGGCTGAGCCATCTTGATTTGGTGGCAGGTTTCCAGTCCACCCAAACCGGGCAAGCCAATGTCAAGAATCACCCCATCCAACGACTGAGATTGAACCATCTCCAGCGCGGTTTCCCCATCGCCGGCTTCCCTGAGGGATAAAACATCTTTTTCCTGGCGGAGACGGGTGGCTAGCCCCAGACGGAACAGTTCATCATCCTCGACGAGGAGCAAACGCAACTGAGAATTCATATAGTCATGAGGGGTGATGAGGGATCCTCACCTCAAATTTTGCACCCTTGGCGGGCAGGTTTTCGACCCCGACTTTGCCGTGGTGAGCCTCAACAATTTGCCGAGTTAAATATAAGCCTAACCCTGTCCCTGCCGTTTGTCGTTGGTTTTCCCCTTGATAAAATCGCTCAAACAGGTGAGATAACTCCTGGGGTGGGATCCCTTGCCCCTGATCCAAAACCTGCAAAATGGCATAACTGCTGTCGGATCCCAACTGAATATCCACCCGTCCGCCACGGGGAGAGTGATGAATAGCATTGCTGATCAAATTGGTCAGCACCCGACGTAATTGCAGAGGATCGGCGAACAGGGTCAGGGCAGGGCGAAATTCGGAGTGAAGGGGGCTAACCCGCAGGGTAATGCGCCGCTGACTAGCCAGATCGGTGAGACTAGCCGCCACATCCTCCGCCAGCCCAAACAAATCTATCCATTCTGGGTGCAAGCCTAGCCCCTCCGTATCAATGCGATAAACATCCAGGAGGGTTTCCACCAGTTGTAGGCTGCTGGTTTGACTGCGGGACATGATTTCCAGCACTCGCTTTTGCGCCGTACTCAGGGATCCGAACTGTTCTTGCCGGAGTAGGGATAGGGTTTCTAGGGATCCCAAGAGGGGAGTTTTCAGGTCGTGGGTGAGGGTAGCCGCAAAATCCTCCCGCACCTGAGCCAAACGCTGGGCAGAGGCCAGTTGGGATTGTTGGTGGAGTAAGGCTTGTTGATGTTTTTGGTTTCTAAAAAGTAAAATTCCGGTTACAACAAGGGCAACACAGGCAATCAATCGGTTGCACAGATTGACTAGACTCAATTCCCTCCCATCCGGGATCCAAAGATTCGATAGGGTCAGGACAACAGCCAAAGGAACGGTCAATTTAAGCATGGAATAGCGACACAGAAGGATTGGCCCGGTGTAGAGATAGCCAAAAATATAGGGAACTGGGGTGAGATAGTCCAGCATCAAAATAATCACAAAAAGACTCACTAACTGGATTCGTTGCAGAGGAAATGTCATAGCACCAGCCAAGCAAAATAAATGAGTGTAACGTCAAGGGCAGTCATTCAGAAAGGATCTCCGAAGGATCTATATCCCCAGATATAGAAACAGGTATAGAACTTCTATATCTACAGGCTCATTTTATGATTTAATTTTTGGATTTTCTGGTAAGCACGGTCTATTTTCCGGCAAAATAAAGAGGTGCGTTAGCCAGTTGGCTATTGACGATGAAGCGAGTCGCACTGATGCTGATGCCAATAGAGCAATTATTAGGTCATATCGAAACCCACAATCGTTGTTTGTTGAGCTAATCACTATGCTTGTGCAAGGCTTTTTCCAAATTGGGGTGACCTTGTTATTGATGATCCCCACTGTCTTCGTTTTGGGACCATATATGGCACGTATTTTCATGAAGGAAAAAACCTTTTTGGATCCGATTGCCTCCCCTATCGAGCAGTTAATTTACCGTATTTGTGGCATTCATCCTGAGCAAAACATGACAGGATGGGGTTATGGGCGGGCGGTTTTATTCTCGAATCTCTGGATGGCTTTGAGTGTTTTTATCCTTCAAATGATTCAAGAGGGATTGCCCCTTAATCCAACCAGATTGGCTGCCCCTAGTTGGCATCTGGCGATTCACACTGCTGTCTCTTTTGTTACCAACACCAATCAGCAACATTATTCTGGAGAAGTTACCTATAGCTATCTGACCCAGATAGCAGCTCTGGGATTTATGATGTTTACCTCAGCCGCTACGGGTATTGCCGTGGCAATTGCCTTTATTCGTGGCTTAACCGGACGCCAACTGGGCAACTTTTATGAGGACTTCACCCTCGCCATCACCCGTCTTTTATTACCGTTATCTATTCTGGGGGGCATGGCTTTGTTGCTGCTGGGGGTGCCGGAAACGTTGGCGGGGCCAGCCATCGTCACCACTCTAGAGGGATCCACGCAGGCGATTGCCAGAGGGCCAGTAGCACACTTTGAGATTATCAAACAGTTGGGAGAAAATGGGGGAGGATTTTTTGCGATCAATTCCGCGCATCCCTTGGAAAATCCCAACACATTCACCAACTTAATTGAAACCCTAGCCATGCTGGCTATTCCCACCAGTTTTATTCTGACCTACGGTTATTTTGCAAATAATCTCAAACAGGCTTGGCTACTTTTTGGTATGGTTTTTGGCATCTTTGTAGTGCTGGTTTATGCTACGGCTGCGGGAGAATTTTGGGGAAATCCAGAGGTGAATGGACTGTTGGGATCCCCCTGGCCGAATGGGGAAGGGAAAGAGGTGCGATTTGGGTGGGCACAAACTGCCTTTTGGGCTGTTAGTACCACGGCTACAATGTGCGGTGCCATCAATGGACTGCATGACTCCTTGATGCCCCCTGGAGGATTTTCCACCCTGTTGAATATGTTTTTGCAGATTATTTGGGGAGGACAGGGAACCGGAACTGCCTATCTATTTATCTTTGTAATTTTGACAGTGTTTCTAACCGGTTTGATGGTAGGACGCACCCCCGAATTTTTGGGACGGAAAATTGAAAAGCAGGAGATTGTTCTGGCCAGCGTTATTCTGTTAGTGCATCCTCTAGCGATTTTAATTCCCAGCGCGATTACCCTGGCACTTCCTGATTTGTCGGGGATCTCCAATCCGGGATCCCACGGTCTTGCCCAGGTGGTTTATGAATACGCATCAGCCGCCGCCAATAATGGCTCTGGTTTTGAGGGGTTAGGAGATGGATCCCTTTGGTGGAATTTGAGCACAGCCGTTGTCATGACAATGGGGCGATATTTGCCAATTATGGCTCTCCTATTATTGGCGGATAGCATGAGTCGCAAACAATTGTTGCCGCAAACCGCAGGAACTCTGCGTACTGATACGGGATTATTTACCGGAATTACGGCGGGGACAATTGTGATTTTGGGACTGCTGACCTTTTTACCCGTTTTAGCTTTAGGACCGATTGCCGAGGGATTTCAACTGGCGGCAGGCTTATAACTGTTCTTTAACATTGGTGATGCTCTCTTAGGGTTCATAAAAGGTAGTTTTGACGGGGCTAGCTTTCATCCAAACTTCTGCTCTGTTGAGGCTCTCGTCCCGTTTTTATTCCATTCGTCTAGATCGGTTTAACCTAGATCTGCTTAACTATGATATCAACACCAATACTCCGACAACCCGGCGGCCCCAGAAACCAACGTCGCCATACTCCCAAAGTCAATACCCAAGGGATCTACCAACGGGCGATTAAAGAGGCATTTCGCAAGTTGGATCCCCGCATCATGATTCGCAATCCGGTGATGTTTTTGGTGTGGGTGGGAGCGATCATTACTTTTTCGGTGACGTTGGATCCGACTCTGTTTGGTTCTGCCGCTGAAGATAATCAACGCTTTTTTAATGGCTTGATTACCCTGACTTTGTTGATTACAGTTGTCTTTGCTAATTTTGCCGAAGCGGTGGCCGAAGGACGGGGCAAAGCTCAAGCGGATTCGCTAAAAAGCATTCAAGCCGATACCACCGCCCATAGACTGTTACCCGATGGATCCTTAGAAAATATCAGTTCTACCCAACTGCGGAAGGGAGATCTGATTCGCGTCATGGGGGGGGAGGTGATCCCGGCTGATGGAGAAGTTGTCCAGGGAGTGGCTTCGGTGGATGAGTCGGCGATTACGGGAGAATCTGCCCCTGTCTTAAAAGAACCCGGATCCGATATGGCGAGTTCAGTAACCGGAGGAACCCGCATACTCTCGGATGAGTTGACGATTCGGGTGGTGGCGGATCCCGGCAAGGGCTTTATTGACCGGATGATTGGGCTGGTGGAGGGGGCAGAACGTGCCAAAACCCCCAACGAGATAGCCCTGACGGTTCTCTTGGCTGTGTTGACGCAGGTGTTTTTGGTGGTGGTAGCGACGTTGTTGCCCCTGGCGGGTTATCTGGAAAGTCCGGTGAGCGTGGCCGTGTTGGTGGCTCTCTTGGTGGCGTTGATCCCGACGACGATTGGTGGCTTGTTGAGTGCGATTGGCATCGCTGGCATGGATCGGGTGGCGCAGTTTAACGTGATTGCAACTTCTGGGCGAGCCGTAGAAGCCTGCGGCGATGTCAATACGTTGATCTTGGATAAAACAGGCACAATCACACTAGGTAACCGTTTGGCAGAAGAGTTTATTCCTGTCAATGGTCATACGGAGAAAGAAGTTGCTGAAATTGCCTTGATAGCTAGTATTTTTGACGAGACCCCCGAAGGCAAATCGATTGTCCGACTGGCTGAGAAGATGGGCATCCACCGCTCGCAGGATCAGCAAACGGCGGAAGGGATAGAATTCTCCGCCAAGACCCGCATGAGTGGCAGTAATTTGGCAGATGGAACGGAGTTTCGCAAAGGCGCTGTGGATGCCATCAAAGGATTTGTGCGCTCCCGTGGGGGATCCCTTTCCCTCGATTTGGATAAAGCCTATGAGCGGGTTTCTCGCTTGGGGGGAACTCCTTTAGCTGTTTGTAAAGGGGGAGAATTGTATGGGGTGATTTATCTCAAAGACATCATCAAACCAGGGATCCGCGAGCGATTTGATCAGTTGCGTCGGATGGGGATCCGCACGATTATGCTGACCGGAGATAACCGTATTACCGCCCAAGTGATCGCCCAAGAAGCAGGGGTTGATGACTATATTGCTGAGGCCACGCCGGAGGATAAAATCCGTGTCATCCAGGACGAACAATCCCGTGGCAAATTGGTGGCAATGACCGGAGATGGCACTAATGATGCGCCCGCCCTCGCCCAAGCTAATGTGGGGGTCGCCATGAATTCGGGGACACAGGCAGCGAAAGAAGCCGCCAATATGGTGGATCTTGATTCGGATCCCACTAAACTAATTGATATCGTCACTATTGGCAAACAGTTGCTAATTACCCGCGGGGCATTAACAACATTTTCGCTAGCGAATGATGTTGCCAAATATTTCGCCATTATCCCCGCTTTATTTGCGGGTGTTGGCCTAGAACCCTTGAATATCATGAGATTAGCTAGCCCCAATTCGGCCATTTTATCAGCACTCATTTACAATGCTTTAATTATTCCGGCTTTAATTCCATTGGCACTACGAGGAGTAGAATTCCGCCCTCTCACGGCTGATCAACTTTTGCTTCGCAATATCTTTGTTTTTGGCCTAGGTGGGGTAATCGCCCCCTTTATAGCCATCAAAGTAATTGATGTTTTTATTGATGGCATCGGGCTAGCCTAGCTTCCATTGTTATCCAATGAGCATTTCAAAGATCACAAATATTTAGGAGTCATTTATGGTTAGCTTATCTCACAAACCTGTTGAGCTTGGAAAGCCCAGATCCCTGACAAAATCAAACTTGAATACTACGTCTTTGCGGTCATGGCGATCCCTTCTGCAAATACTGAGTGTTGCAGCAGTGGCAGATTTGATGATTATTACCCCAACCGTTTGGGCACAAAGTGGGGGATCCCTTTCCTTGCTGCAAGCCTGGGCTTTGGGATTATTAGGGCTAGTAACAGTAGCTTTGGCAATCTACTTGTTTGTCGTGATTTTTCAGCCAGAACGTTTTTGAGGTAATAGCATGTTCATGCGAGAGATGAAAACGGCTATTCTTGCCACTTTGTGCTTTTTCGTATTAACTGCTGTCATTTATCCGGCTTTATTGTTGGGGATAGGGTTGCTTGTCCCTGAACAGGCCAATGGCAGTTTAGTGGATGTCCAAGGAAATTTGACAACCGATCCTAGCCAAGCGGTGGGATCCCGTTTAGTCGGGCAACCCTTTACGCAGGAGCAGTATTTTTGGGGACGTCCCAGCGTTGTGAACTATAGTGCGGGGGATCTGAATTCGGATCCCAATAACCTTTTGAAAACGGGGATTTCGGGGGGGAGCAATTTAGCCCCCTCTAACCCCAGCTTGCTGGAACAGGTAGAGGAACACATCCAAACTCTGCAAGCGGCGGGTTTGCAAACCATTCCTGCCGATCTGGTTTATAGCTCCGGTTCCGGCTTGGATCCCCATGTTTCTCCCGCCGGGATCCAGGCGCAACTAGTGCGGGTAGCGGAGGCCAGAGCTATCACTCCCGATCAGATTCGCCCCTTGATTGAGCAAGCAACCGAGCATCGCTTCCTGGGCTTATTTGGGGATCCAGGGGTGAATGTGCTGCGGCTCAATATTGCCCTGGATCAACAGTTTCCTCGCAGTTAGCGTGATAGGACTAAGCTTTCAGAACGGCTATAAAATCTTGGCGAAAGGCCAATGGGGATCCCTTTTAGCGGGGCTGCGGGGGGGTGAACTGGTTGGGGTTGGCAAATGGCTCCGCTGGCACTCCTTGGAGGGCTTCGGTCATAAATCGCTTCCAGGTGGGGGCGACAAATCCTCCTCCGGCAGTACCAAACACCATCGGGCTGTTGTCATCATTGCCAATCCAGATGGCCGTCGATAGTTGGGGAACATAGCCAATAAACCAGGCATCGCGGAAGTCTGATGTTGTACCCGTTTTGCCGGCCACAGGTCGCCCATCATCCAAGCGAGCGGCCGTACCCGTGCCGGCGGTGATCACCCCCTCCAAGACTTGGTTAAGGGTAGCGGTCGCCCAGGGATCCAAAATGGGCTTGGGTTGAGGTTTGGCTTGATAGAGCACTTGACCGTTGCGATCCACGACTTGTAATAACAAAATCGGCTCAATTTGATAGCCCCCATTAGCCAAAGTGGCATAGCCGACGGCCATCTCTAACGGGGTAACGCTGCCGGATCCCAAGGCTGTCGAGAGGTTGGGATAAAGTTGGCTAGTGATGCCCATCTTTTGAGCATCCGCAATCACATTTTTGATGCCCACATCATCGGCTAGCCGCACCGTAGGCACATTGCGGGAGAGTTGCAGGGCACGGTTGAGGGGAAGGGGACCGTAGAAGGTGTCGTCATAGTTTTGGGGGCTATAGCTGACAGGGTAGCCCGGATAAGTGATGGGATTATCCAGGAGGGTGGTGTAAGCGTTGTAGCGCCCGGAGGCTAGGGCAGTGTAATAGACAAAGGGCTTAAAGGTGGATCCGGTTTGCCGATACGCCTGGGTGGCGCGGTTAAATTGTCCCCGTTTGGCGTTGACGCCCCCCACTAAGGCTTTGACAAAGCCTGTGCGGGGATCCACAGCCGCTAACGCCATCTGATTGGCTCGCCGACTGGCCGCAATTTGGGCGGATCCCTCGTTCACGGCTTTTTCGGCAAGGCGCTGAGTCCGCATGTCAATGGTGGTTTGAATGCGTAACCCCCCCTGCACGAGGGCACTTTCTCCGTAACGGGCTTTGATTTCGGCCTCAATCGCATCGGTAATAGCCGGAGCGTTGCTTTGAAAAGAGGTAATCCGACCGAGGCGTAAAGGTTGGGCAGCGGCAGCTTTAGCCTCATCGGGGGTGATCCAGCCCAGTTCGGTCATGCGGTCGAGAACAATTTTTTGGCGGCGCTTGGCCGCTTGATAATCCCGAAACGGACTAAAGCTTTCGGGGGCAGGTAGGATGCCCGCTAGCATGGCGGACTCACCCAAGGTCAACTCGGCGGCTGATTTGGCAAAGTAACTTTCGGCGGCGGTTTGGATGCCGTAGAGATTGTGTCCCCAATACACCTGGTTGAGGTACATCTCTAGGATTTCATCCTTACTAAAAACCTGCTCCATCCGAACGGCCAAAACCGCTTCAGCAACTTTTCGGCTGACGGTACGATCCGGCTGGAGAAACAAGTTTTTGACCAACTGCATCGTCAGGGTAGATCCTCCCCCTGCTGAACCCAGACCGCCTTCCACACTGCCCACAATGGCTCGACCCAAGCGGATCGGGTTGATGCCCTGGTGAGTATAAAAATGACTGTCTTCGATAGCCAGCAAAGCTCGCTTCATGTCGGGGGAGATTTCTTGGAGGGAGATCACCTCGCGGTTGGCTTCTCCATGTAGACTGGCGATGGCTTCCCCCCGCACATCTAAAATATGGGTGGTGGCGACGGGAACGTAGTTGCGGAGTTGATAAACGTCGGGCAAGTGGCGAAAACTCACCGCCAGTCCCACCAATCCGGCAGCGGTAGCTGTGGAGCCGAGCAGTAGGGATCCCAGCAAAAAATTGCCCACAAAGGAAAAGGGGGAGCGTTGGGGAGCCGGAGGGCGTGCCCAACCATCCGGTCTGGCCGGACGGTCACTTTTCGAGGTAGGCGGAGAGGAGTATTTTCGAGTTGATGTCACACCACAAACCCCAACACGCTTGGCCTATTATAGGCGATAGACTCTAGCGACGGGGAAGGCTGGGATGGAGAAGGGGCAGAATAAAAAGAGGGTAAGGACTTGTGAGTAAAGGGACAAATCTGGCTGGGGATCCCATGCCGTTGTTAACCGAACGAGGAGTTGCGGAGGTTTTTCCGGGAGGCAGCTCCGCTCTGGCTACCCGTTTACGAACCTCTGACCGCCCCCTCCGCATCAAACTGGGAATTGATCCCACCCGCCCCGATCTGCACCTAGGCCATTCGGTGGCCCTCCGTAAGATGCGGCAGTTTCAGGAGGCTGGACATATCGCTATTTTGCTGATCGGAGACTTCACCGCCACGATTGGGGATCCCTCCGGTCAATCAGAAGCCCGCCCCCGCCTGACGCGACAAGAGGTGGAAGAGAATGCCAAAACCTATTTAGATCAAGCCAAAAAAATTCTTGATTTCACTACTCCAGGACGATTAGAAGTTCGCCGCAATAGTGAATGGTTAGCTCAACTCACCCTCACTCAGTTGATCGAGATCCAAGCCCAAATGACCCTCAGCCAAATGTTAGCCAAAGAAGATTTTTCTAACCGCTATCAATCGGGGATCCCAGTCTATTTACATGAATTTCTCTATCCTCTGCTGCAAGGCTATGACTCGGTGGCGCTGCAGGCAGATGTGGAATTGGGGGGCACCGATCAGCGGTTTAACCTATTGGCAGGCCGTGATCTGCAAATTTGGCAGGGACAGGAACCACAGTTTTGTCTGACCGTTCCTTTGTTGGAGGGATTGGATGGATATCAAAAAATGTCCAAATCCAAAAACAATTATGTGGGTTTAACCGAAGATGCCCTCACGATGTATTCTAAACTGGAAAAAGTTCCTGACCATATTATCGATCATTATTTTGATCTGTTGACGGATTTGGCTCCTGATCAGTTACCTAGCCATCCCCGCGAAAAACAAATTCTTTTGGCGCTCACCCTAGTTAGCCACTATCATTCTCCGGTAGCGGCTGAACAGGCTAAACAAACTGCCCAAACCCTAGTTCTGCAAGGGGAGGTTTCTACTGCCGGATCCGTGCCTGAGTTTGATATGAAAGATCTGAGTTTTCCAGTTAAGTTGACCTACATTTTGCGAGAGAGCAAACTCTGTAAAAGTGCTGCCGATGCCCGTCGCCAGATTGAGGGAGGAGCAGTGCGCTTGCAGGGACAAAAGGTTGAGAATGCCGACTTAGAATTTGCCAGTGCTGACCTGCTTATGGATCAGGTGCTTCAGGTGGGCAAAAAAAGCTTTATTCGGCTAACTCGTTCATAACTAAAATATTCTTACCTACCTTTTTCCCTAAATTTCTCATGACCCCATCTTCGGCACTCCCTGAATTGATTCAGCAGATGTTACAGCCAGGGTTTTATCCTCATTCTGTAACCTTGCCTATTGAACTTATTCAAACCCATATTTCCTATATTTTTTTAACAGGGGACTTTGCCTATAAAGTAAAAAAACCCCTAGATTTTGGTTTCCTTGATTTCACTACCCTGGAAAAACGCCATCATTTTTGCTTGGAAGAATTGCGGATGAATCAACGGGGAGCACCGGATCTCTATTTGGAGGTTTTACCGATTAGCCAGGCGGATGGGGATCCCTATCAACTGGCGGGTCATGGTGAAGCGGTGGAATATGTCTTAAAAATGCGGCAATTTCCCCAGGAGGCTTTGTTTAGCCGGCTGTTTGAACAGGGGGAATTAACGATAGGTCATATGGAAGCTCTGGGGCGAGTGGTGGCCGAATTTCATGCCCAGACCCTGACCAACCCGCGCATCCGTGAGTTTGGACGGGTGGAACAGGTGCGGGAGGCTTTTGATCAAAACTATGAACAAACCGAGGCTTATATTGGCGGGCCACAAACCCTCCAACAATTTGAAGAAACCCGCGCCTATACGGATCATTTTTTTGCAAACAATGTCTCCCTCTTTGAGCAACGGATGGCTCAGGATCGGATTCGGGAATGTCATGGTGACTTGCATCTTCGCAATATTTGCTTATGGGAAAATAAGATTTTGTTGTTTGATTGCATTGAGTTTAATGAATCCTTTCGCTTCGTGGATGTCATGTATGACATTGCCTATGGGGTGATGGATCTGGATGCTCTAGGCCGACCGGATTTGGGCAATGCCTATCTCAATACCTATCTAGAAATGACGGGGGATTGGGAAGGGTTGCAGGTGTTGCCGATTTACCTGAATCGCCAATCCTACGTGCGGGCTAAGGTGATCTCGTTTTTGCTAGGGGATCCCTCTGCTCCAGAATCCGTGAAGGCGGAAGCCAGCAAAACGGCGGCTAGCTATTACCATCTCGCCTGGAGCTATACTCAGCCCCAGCAGGGGGGAATTTGGGTGATGGCGGGACTATCGGGATCCGGGAAAAGTACGGTGGCTCGGCACCTAGCACGTCAGCAGCAGGCCATTCATATTCGTTCTGATGCCGTTCGCAAACATCTGGCCGGCATCCCCCTGTATGGGTCAGGGGGGGCAGAGGTCTATAGCCCGCAGATGACCCAGCAAACCTACCAACGCCTGGAGGATCTGGGCTGCCTATTGGCTTGTCAGGGCTATCGGGTGATTTTGGATGCGAAGTATGACCAGCAGGGGGTGCGGGAGTCGCTTCTCAACCGTGCTGACCAGCAAGGGATCCCGATCGCCATGATCCATTGTTTTGCTCCCCCTGCCGTATTGCAGGAACGCCTCCGTAAGCGGGCGGATGCCCGTTCTCCGGTAGATAGCCCCACTCCCCAGTGGGAAATCGGCACCACCGCGTTTTCCCCGGATATTGCTGATGCTACGGTCGATCTGATTGATCAGCAGCTTGCCCAGTGGCAACCCTTCTCCACTCAAGAGCTGGAGCGGATGATCGCTCTCGATACGGATGGGGATTGGCAGGCTCAGATCAGCCAGACGAATTGGCGGGGGAAAAAGCCGACTGAATAGATTCTGTCTGCATGAATTGGTTCGGTACTCTATGGATCCGTCAGATAGGATTCCGTCAGATGGGGGTCAGAATACGCTAGGCTGCAAACATTGCCAATTCATATCAGTTATGAAATCCTACACTAGCCCCCCTCCGTTGACGATTGATCCGCAAAAGTCCTACATCGCCACTATTGATACATCGCTGGGTAGCATGACGCTGGAACTCTTTGCCAGCGAAGCCCCCAACACCGTGAATAATTTTGTTTTTTTGGCACGGGAGCAGTTTTATGATGGGGTGATTTTTCATCGGGTCATCAAAAATTTCATGATTCAGGGGGGGGATCCCAAGGGCACGGGATCCGGTGGCCCTGGTTATCGCTTTGCCGACGAACCGGTTACGCGCCCTTATACCCGTGGCACCCTGGCGATGGCGAATGCTGGCCCCAACACCAATGGCAGTCAGTTTTTCATCATGCATGTGGATTATCCGCTTCCCCCCAGCTATACCATCTTTGGCAAACTGATGGCAGGGGAAGAGGTTTTGGATCAGATCGCCACCACCAAAACCGGATCCCAAGATCGTCCGGTTCAGCCGATTACGATTACCACCATCACCATCAGCGAAAGTTAACCTCTTCACAGGCTCTCTTAGAAAAAGTAAAGGGATCCCCATCATTAGGGATCCCGGAATAACTTACTGCTCAATAGCACGGATATCAACCTAAAATTTCAACAATCTGGCCAAGATTTTAAGGTCTGACCCGATAGAAAGCCGTACTGGTCACCCATTGGGTTTCGGGAATTTCTTCTACTACAATTGCTCTGGAAATAGCGCTAGAAAGCCCTGATTTGCCCACACGCATCACCGCAAAACTATTGCCGGATTGGAAGGAGGCTATATCTCGCAAATTGAGGGGCTGTTGGGTAGCCACCGCCAACACTTGAGCTTGTCCATAGGGAGCGGAAATCGTCAGTTGATAACTGGCTCCAGCCGGAGGAAAGGTGCGTACTTCGTTGGCCCGCAAAAACTCTCGTCCCCCCGAAAAGCGGTTGGGCAAAATCAAATTGACGGTTCCGTTGGCTTCGACACTAAATAGGTAGACATAGGCATCTCGGTTGGTGCTGAGGGAAATTTGAATCGGCTCGCCCACGCGATAGCTGGGGTTGGATCCCCCTTTGTTGAGACGGAGATTGACGGCAAAATCGGTGGGGGCAGGGTTGACGATGATGGAGCGAGTGCCGGCATCCAGTTGTTGACTAATCGCCGACTTGGGTAACCAATGAGTCCAACGTTCTTGAGCAAAAGCTACAGATGGAATGCTCAATAGCAGAGAAAGAGACAGGAAAAGAGGGGCGGTTTTCATAAGCGACCAACAACATCTCGATACCTATTATTCTAAAGATTGTAAGTTAGTTATAGCCCTCCGGTTGCCCGCAATTTGGGATCCCCATACTTGTAGTGTTCTTGTCGGTTATCAGTAAGCAACTGGAGGTAATCAAGGCAACTCACAAACCCTAAAGATTAAGATTGACGATGAACCAACGTCGGACTTGCTTGATCGGTAGGCATCAAAATAATCTCGTTGATATTGACATGGGGAGGGCGACTCAAACAAAAGAGTATAACCTCTGCAATGTCGGTAGCAGTAAGGGCTTTTATCCCTTGATAAACCTTGGCTGCTCGTTCTGAGTCTCCCCGAAAACGAACCTCACTAAACTCAGTTTCCACCAATCCTGGATCTACCGACGTGACTCGGATGGGAGTGCCCAACAGATCCATCTTTAATCCTTCAGAAATTGCTTTGACTGCCGCTTTAGTAGCGCAATAAACATTGCCATTGGGATAGGTATAGTGACCTGCAATAGAGCCAATATTGATAATATGACCCCGCCCACGTTGCACCATTCCTGGTAATATCTGACGGGAAACATAGAGTAAACCTTTGATATTAGTATCAATCATTTCTTCCCAATCGGAAAGCTCCCCCTCATACAATTTGTGTAAACCCCGACTTAAGCCCGCATTGTTAATCAAGACATCAACAGGTTGCCACTCGGTAGGAAGCGAAGCCAGCGATTGCTTAACCTGCTGGGGATCCCGCACATCCATAATCAAGTGGAATTGGGGAGTGGCAGCTAAGGTTTGGGCAACTTTTTCGAGGCGCTCCTGGCGACGAGCAGCCAAAATCACTGCATACCCAGCTTGGGATAATTGCTGAGCACAGGCAGCTCCTATACCGCTGCTAGCTCCGGTAACAAGGGCGATGGGGTAGGGATCCATAGGTGAATTGAGATAAACCCACAAGTGTTGAACGGCAATTTAATGGTACACAAAAAGAGCCAGAATATGATATTCTAGCTCCACAAAAGTATTAAATACTAATAATTAGATTACGCTCTTTGCCTGAGATTGTCAAACCCCTTCTGGCTAAAACACCAAAAGATGGCTACCCAGTCATGAACTCAAGACTGCTGTTACAGATTTGATTTGCCTATGTAGTTGATAAAGGAATGACCAGTCTCAGGGATCTGTTTTATCAACTAAATTACAGTGGAATGAAAGTGGATTTAGGCATAGTCATTCCAAATAAGAATGCGATCATCCAAATCCCGATATCCAAGCTTTGAGATATTGTAGGTTTCTCAAAGTAAATTGGAATGACTATACTTTTTCTAAGGTCAGTAAGCAACGAGGATGTCAGCTATTCATTGAGCTTCTTGCAAAAGAGGGAAAAGGGGGATAGACCCAGGGAGAAGGTAGACCCACCCCTAACCCATGAGATATGAAGAAATCCAGCAACTACCCCGTGCCCAGTTCAAGCGATTGTGTGGGGTGATGCCAGAAACGT
>JANRIL010000045.1:0-70829 GCA_033764955.1 Cyanobacteriota bacterium
TCCGACTGTTTCCTTCTAGGGGGATGGAAAGCATAGAAAAGCTGATAGAGATCGCACTATATTTGGTAGAGAAGGCATCATTCAGAAACTGGTTTACCAAGTGCTGTTACTGTACTAGCTAATCGTCGAATAGGCTGTAATAGTGTTCAACTCAATTCATGACCACCTTCACGCCATCGAGCAGCGGTTGGAGAGGAACATTTTCCCCTGGCTGGGATCCCGGCCACTGGACACGATCACCCCATCGGAGGTTTTGGAGGTGTTGCGGCGGATTGAGGCGCGGGGGGCTAACGAGACGGCTCATTGTTGCCGGAGCATTTGTTCTCAGATTTTCCGGAACCAAACCGATTCGGGTGGAACACCTGTACCTCTACCTTTCTTGCCTGCCTAGGAGTCATGGTTTATCCGCAAGGGATCCCACGTTCCATAGTTGTAGAGGCTATCCTTGCCGTCTAACCAACCCTTTTGAGCCTTTAGACACCGAAGGAGCAGGGTTACTTCTGGGAACTGGCTAAGATGTGCCCTTTCTCGCAATCCAGATCTTGAGGCATTTCTCCAATTCCATAGGGGATCCCAACGTTTCAATCATGCAGTGAACTTTTGACCCCACACCCCCCTTGTTTAGGACATGAGTTCAGATAGAGTTCAGTGGGCAGAAACAGAAACCTCTCGGTAAAGGAACAACAGAGAACTGAGAGCCTGATTTTGGGTGGGAGCGGACACTTTCTCCTCTATGGCCAAGTGGGTTAAGAAAGCATTCATCTCCTCAATGCCTATCTCCTTAGAATGTCGCTTATGGTGAAATAGAATATATCGACAGAACCATAGGAAATGAAGACTTCTCGGCTTGCTAGGAGTAGTGTTTGAGCCAGAGGGCATCACTGACCTGCTCAAGGAGCTTTTTAGGTCTAGGGGTAGGAGCGTTATCGTTCATTAAGCTAGATAAAAACCTTTCATAGGGGATTATCGTGCAAAATGCCGGTTATCTCAGATGCTCCGAGACGATATCCCAGTGATTGATGGGTAAAGTCCTCTCTTGGATAAATATCTGCCATTCTGTCGTAGAAGCACATGTTAGATGACGCAGGAGAAAGGTGCTGTGATGAAGGGTCGATGCGTCATATGCGATGAGGTCGGGCTGCTCACGCGCGATCACGTGCCACCAAAGGGTGTCGTGCCGCCTGAACCCTTCGAGTTGCGGCGGATCACTGACTTGTTGGCTGTAGACGTCGTGCCAGATACGAAGCCTCGAGGGGGCTTCCAAGCGCCCGAGTTTCCTTCGCTCTGTGCGCAGTGCAACCAAGTTAGGCTCGGAAGTCAGTACGACCCTGAGCTAGTTCGGTTCGCTGCGAAATGCCGAGCATGGGTGCGGGCCGCGCTGGACTTGAGCCTGCGATTTCCAACGGGCATCGTTGCCGACATACAGGTCGGATGCGTAGCGCGTGCAGTGGTCGGACACTTGCTAGCGGCGGAGGAGCGATCGAACCCGCATGAGCGGCCACCTCGCGGTACCCTCCAAGAACTCATGCGTCACGCGTTCCTAAATCCAGGAACCCCGTGGCCCCCGGAACTGAGGGTCTATTGCTGGCCTTACAGCAGCGCCGAGTTTACAATCGTTCGTGGCTTCGGGATTGCGAGAGTCCTTGGCGCAACGCATGGGCCGATCGTCGGCGATGTGCTCAAGTTCTTCCCGCTCGCATTCTGGGTGACGCAGGAAGACACGGACGTCACCGGCTATCGGCTCGTCGATCTTGCGCGCAGTATCCAGGAAGACATAGGTGCCAGATTGAGAGTGGAGTTGCCGCTGCTGGGAATACCGTCTCCTCTTTGGCCGGAGCGCCCCCGGAATCAAGAGGTGATACTCATGCGGAAAGAGAGTTCCTATGTGGCGAAGCGCTGACGATGGCGTGGCGTCCTCTAACAGATTGTTGGAGCAGTTGGCCGAACTCTGGAAGCGGCTTCGCCGCGTCGTTTGCAACTCGGCCGCAGCTCAACAATGACGTTACCGATACTGAATCACAGACCCTACCTAGTGCTTGAGAGAGAGTTGAGGGAGGAAGTCTGGGGTTGAGGAGAGGCAAGGGTTAAGGGAGCGTTATTCTGGGAGAGGAGAGATGCCATCAGGGATCCCTCTGGGGTATGCCTCGTCCAAAAATGTCTACCTATTTTTCGCCTGGGTTAGCCAACTGCCATGTTTGATGCTCTCTCTGAACGCCTGGAATCTGCCTGGAAAAAGCTGCGCGGTCAAGACAAGATTACCGAAACCAATATTCAAGAGGCACTGCGGGAGGTGCGGCGAGCCTTACTGGAGGCGGATGTCAATCTGCAAGTGGTCAAGCAGTTTGTTGAGGAGGTGCGGCAGACGGCTCTGGGAGCCAATGTGATCATGGGGGTTTCTCCCGATCAGCAGTTTGTCAAAATCGTGCATGACGAATTGGTCAAGCTGATGGGGGAGGCCAATGTGCCGATTGCCGAGGCCACCCTGGCTCCAACGATCATTTTGATGGCGGGGTTACAGGGCAGTGGCAAAACCACCACCTGTGCCAAACTGGCTCTCTATCTCCGCAAACAAGGGAAAAAGACCCTCTTGGTGGCCGGAGATATCTATCGACCCGCCGCCATTGATCAGCTCAAAACACTGGGCAAGCAGATTGATATTCCGGTGTTTGATTTGGGCAAAACCGATCCGGTCGAGATTGCTCGCCAGGGGGTGGCGGCGGCGCAGGCGGGAGGACAGGACTATGTGATTGTTGATACAGCCGGTCGTCTGCAAATCGATCGGGAGATGATGGCGGAGCTGGAGCGGATCAAAGCGACTGTGCAGCCCCATGAGATTTTGTTGGTGGTGGACTCGATGATTGGGCAGGAAGCCGCCAGCCTAACCCAAGCCTTTCATGAGCGACTGGGGATCACCGGGGCGGTTTTAACCAAGTTGGATGGGGATACGCGGGGGGGAGCAGCCCTCTCGATTCGGCAGGTGTCGGGTCAGCCCATCAAGTTTATTGGGGTGGGGGAAAAGGTAGAGGCTCTGGATCCCTTCTATCCCGACCGGATGGCCTCCCGCATTCTGGGGATGGGAGATATCCTCAGCCTCGTGGAAAAAGCCCAGGAGGAAATCGATCTGTCGGATGCCGCCGCCATGACAGAAAAGTTGATGTCGGCTCAGTTCGACTTTACGGACTTTCTTAAGCAGATGCGCCTGATCAAACGGATGGGATCCCTATCCGGTTTGATGAAATTGATGCCGGGGATGGGCAAAATCACCGATGAACAACTGCAAAAAGGACAGGATCAACTGGCGCGCTCAGAAGCGATGATCAACTCCATGACCCCCGAAGAACGGCGCAACCCCGATCTACTGGCTCGCAGTGTCAGTCGCAAGCGGCGGGTGGCGGCGGGATCCGGTCATAAGTTAGAAGACATCAGCAAACTGGTCAATGATTTTCAACGGATGCGGGACATGATGCGGAACATGGGGCAGGGAGGGTTTCCCGGTATGGGGGGCTTTCCGGGTATGGGAGGAGGCGGGCGAGGAATGCCAGCAGCAACAGGGGGATCCCGATGGAGAGGTCAGTCGGCGGCTCCCCCCAAACCCTCGGCCAACAAAAAACCCAAAAACAATAAAAAAGGTAACAAAGGATTTGGTAAGTAGCCAATGGTTACCTGTGCTGATTTCCTAAAATGGGTGCAAACCCTATCCAACGCTTAGCGTAAGACAGTTCCAATAGTTCCGTCTCCATCTAAATACATTATTCTGGAGGAGTTTTTGAAGCTGCCGGAAACTAAATCTGCCAGCGAATATATTGATAGGCAGATCATCCAGAAACTAATGCCACAGGGAAGGCACAGCACCATTCAAACGGAGTTTTCTACTAGCATTAATATGGTTCTTAAGCCTTAACAAATTGCCCGATCCTTTTCAGAGCTACGTTGTACGTTTGCTGGATCCTCGACAGTTCCGGATGTATCTGTGTTTACTTGGCAGCGAATTCCCCGTGACCAAAACGGTGAGGTTGCCAATACCTTTTCCATCCCTCCTGACTGGACTATTGAAATCCTCTCACCTGAGCAAAGCCAAACTAAAGCAACCAAAAATATTCTGGATTGTCTTAATCATGGAACTCAAATGGGTTGGTTAATTGACCCTGATGAGCAAACGGTTTTTGTCTATCTGCCAAAGCAGCAGCCAGCAGTGTTTGACCAGTTGGCTCAAGCCCTTCCCGTCCCTTCCTTTGCCAATCGGTTAAATTTGAGTGTGGGTTTGGTCTTTGACTGGTTGGTGGACTAAAGCAGGACACACCGTTAGTTGTCCTTGCTAACCTTCCAGTCATAGGCAAGGGTATCTGCCGCCCCACAACTTCCTAGTTGGGGATCCCCTCGATCGACTTGCCTGGGGAGGAGGGATCCGCGAAGGGATATAGTTGAGGTGGTCTACGAGGAAGAAGATTATGGTGCTTGGCGGAACCTATGACCTGACTGACTTAGAAACCACTCTGGCTGAGTCGTCTCGCTATTCTGGCATGATCGCCAATGTTGTCTCTAGCCTGATGGAGGACGTCGCCTACGAGAATCGAGAAGTCGGGCATACCTGGAAGTTTCGCTATGGCAGTGTGGAAGTGTTTGTTCACCTGAGCGGAGAATCTCCCGACGACACCCTGACGGTTTGGTCCCCCGTCCTCAAGTTTCCGGTTAAAGACGAGGCCAAGTTGTTCAGGCTGCTTCTGGAAAAAAACTGGAGCGATTCCCTGGAAGCCCGCTTTTGCATTTGGCAGGAGGAAGTGGTGGTCAACTATTTCCGCGCTCTTGATGGTATCAGTCCTGCCGAGATCTCGCGGGGTATTACGATTGTGGCCAGTCTAGCGGATGAGTATGACGAGTCTCTGCAACAGGAGTTTACCCATAACTAGCACCTCACTGGGACGCTGGATCCCTTGGTGGGTGGCGAGTGGGCAGCAACAAATGCAGATTGACCGCTGGTTATTGACGGATGCCATAGAACAGGGATCCCCTCAACCCATTTTGCGATTTTATGGCTGGCAGCGAGCCACGCTCTCCTGGGGTTGTCATCAGCAGCGGGTGGAGGTGGATGGGGATCCCCTGGTTGGTTGCATTGATCAGGTGCGGCGTCCGACGGGGGGACGGGCGGTTTTTCATCAATCTTATCGGGATGAGGCCGAACTCACTTACTGTCTGGTCATGCCCTATCGAGGAACGGCCAATCGGCGGCAAGCCTATCGGGAGCTTTGTCAGTTTTTGCGCCTTGGTCTAGCAAGCTGGGGAATTGTTTTGGATGAGGGGAGTGGGATCCCTGACCACGCGGTGCACTATTCTCAAAAAACCAGTTGTTTTGCCAGCCAGACGGCGGCTGATCTGAGTTGGCGGGGGCAGAAAGTGATTGGTAGTGCCCAACTCTGGCAGCGGGGGTATGTTTTGCAGCATGGCAGTATGATCTTGCAGCCCAATCGCCCACTCTGGGAAAAGGTGCTGCCGGGATCTAGTCAGCAGGTGATCGGACTCGCCGAGATTGTGGGACAGCCGATTGATCGCGCCGCCCTGATGGAGAGCTTGCTCAAGGCCGCCAGCCAGTATTTTGGCTGTGGGTGGCAGGCACAACCCCTAACTCCCCAGGAATATGAGGCAAGCGGCAGGGATCCCCTCTGGGTCAGCCCCTAGGGTTGACAGCGTTGCCGTTCTTGGGCAATCTGGGGTTCGATCCAGGAATAGGCAAAATGGCTGACACAGGTAAGGCGGGGAAATTGTTGCTGAAGGGTTTGCATCTGCACCTCCAGCATGGGGCGTTGGCGCAGGCTTTGTCCCCATAATCCGGCTAAAGCTGGACAAATCAAGGTTTCCGCTGGAGCGGCTTCGATCACTCGTTGCACCTGCTGAGCTACGCAGGAGGCATCTTCGCACTTGGCATAAGCCATCACATGCCATTCCAGTTGGGCATCAAATTGATCCCAGGGTTGCAGGCGGGAGTCATAGCCCGATTGAACGCTAGCATTAGCATCAGGGAAAAACACCGCCCCCGCCGGGATCCCTTGGGTTTGAGCGGGTGAGGTAGCCGCCCGCAAAAAGTCGAGAATGCCAAATCGGGCAAAATCCACGGCGAGCTGCCAGAGTTGAGGCTGCCAGGTTGCTTGCCGCACCTCTGCACTGGGGGTAGGGCTGGGACTGGGGCTAGCCGAAGGAGTCGGCGCAGGAGAGGCCTCCCGAACGAGTTCCCTTTGCACAGGGCTAACCACTCGCTCCTCAGGGGAGGAATCCAGGGGTTCCTCGCCGGAAGCATTGCCCAAAGCCCACCCGCGATCCCCCACCAGTTCATCCTCTGGAGAGGGGCTGGGGTTAGATGAAGCTCCACTCAAACCAGAATCGGCAGGACGCCAAGCCACTGTCTGATCGGGAAACTGTTGATCCAAAGTCAAGACATCTTGGGTGGTAATGTAGCCCTGTTGGCGATAGCGATCTAGCAGGGCTTGACTGGCGGGATTGGATCCCAGGTTGCGAAAGGCTTGAGCCGCTGCTTCCCCATGAATCCACAAATCCTTGACGTTGCTGGCTACCGAAGCGGATCCCGAACTGCGGGGATAGCGAATGTAGTCGAACAAAATGCCATCCGGTCGGCGAGCTAAGACCTGCTCCACGAGGCGGGCATAATCCTGGCGAGCTTGGGGATGAAAGGGATCCACAAACACCTGATCGGGACCGGCCTGCTGCTCCAGTTGTTCTAGAGAAGCGGTGGCGGGATCCAAAATGGTCGTGTTACCACTGCCGTTGCGGGCTAGTGCTGCCTGACGGTCGGGTCTTTCTCCATAGCTATAGCCAAAGTTGAGGGAAAATAACCAGGCATAGGCAGATAATCCCCGTCGCCGCGCCAGGGTGAGGGCTTGATCCAAAAGATCCACCGATGGCAGGATGCTCGGCCAGGGATCCCCCTGCGGCAAAATCACTCGTCCATCATAAAAAGTCTCGATGAAGACGCGGTTATAGCCCAAATTAACAATTCGATCCAAGACCTTTTCCAGAGCACCTGGGTTGGCATCACAGGCATAAAGTCGCAACCAAATGGCTTGAATAGGTGGCCAGCGCCGTTGCCGACACTCGCTCAGGGCGCGGCGATGTTCTGCCACCATCTGAGTGTAAGCTGCCCAGGCAGCATCCGATCCTCCTGCCTGTTGGCGCAGTTGTTCCTTGCGGGCAATCGCCTCTGCCGACTGCTGACAATAACTATTCAATGGGGAATGGTCGAATGCTGCCGGAACTTGACTACCGAACCGTTGCGCTGAGCTGGGGATGCTGAGTAGGGCAAATAGGAGCGCGATCCCCAGCCCTATCCACCCGCGATAGCGATATATTGATAGCTTACGGATCAAAGCCAACACCTCATCCATCAAAACGGGTTACTGGGGAGAGGAACTGGGGGCTGGGCTAGCCGTCGGAGAAGCATTGGGATTAGCGATACGGATGTTGCCCTGAGAATAAAACGTCGCCAGCCGTTCCACATCGGGACGCTGTTGGGGGGGAGCTAAGCGAACCGCTCGGTCAAACAACGCCTTAGCCTCCTGCCGCGTTGCCTCCTCAGAAGCGGTAGACAATAAGGTCATGGCTTTGCCCAAAAGTGGCGAAAAATCTGAGGGATCCCGTTCGATCAGTTGATCGTAGAGAACAATTGCCTGGGTGGTGTTGCCCGAACGGGCATAGACTTCCGCCAACTGCATCTGTAGGGAGGGATCCCCAGGGATGACCTCCAGTTGCTTTTCCAGAAGGGCAATGGCTTGCTGAGCATTTCCGGTCTCCACCTCCGCTCGCACCAGTTCCCGCAACACGCCACTATCATCGGGGAAGCGTTCGTGCAATTGTCGCAATTGGCTCAATCCCTTATCCCGCTCTCCCGTTTGCAGGAGCAGGCTGCCCAACAACATGCCATAGCTGGGATCCTCCGGTTGCAGCTTGGTCAACTGGGTGAGGGGAGCAATCGCCTCCTGCTGTTGTCCCAGCCGTAGCTGCAACTCCACTAATCCCCGCAGAGCCGTCAGGTTTTCTGGTTCCCGCTGCAACACCTCCTGATATCCCTCCACTTCCGCCTGAAGTTGTTCCGTGGGGAGTTGGCTGGGATTGACCTGAGGGGGGTTAAAAATTTGCAGGATGGGTAAGAGAGAAAAACTGATCAGAATCAGTGGGGCGACAATCGCTAGAGAGAGTTTGGCAAATCGTTGCATGAAGGGTTGAGAAGAGTTGGAAGCGGCCACAACACACCTGAGAGGAGGTAAAACCTAACTGTTGTAATTTAGCATTCCTGAGCAGCCCACAACCTGACCCTCCTCCCCACCAAGAAGCTGTCGGGATTTTCATTGCCGATGTGGGGCTACCCAATATAAGGCAAAATATCAATGGTTTACCCTCCTTTCACCCACGTTTGTTATCAGTCATGTCATCCGCCGCCTTCACCCCTGAGATTAGTGATCGGATTTGTCAACACATGAACCGTGACCATGCCGAGGCGGTTCTCCTCTATGCCCGTACCTATGGTCAGTTACCGGAAGCCCATACCGCGACAATGCAGGCTATCGATGCCGAAGGGATGGATCTAATGGCTGAGGTGGCGGGATCCCATCTGCCCTTACGCATCCTCTTTGACCATGTTCTGGTGGATGCGGAAGATGCCCACCACACCCTGATTGCTATGCTGAAACAAGCTCGCCAGGGATCCCTTCAGTCATGACTAGTGACAACGAAGCTCTCAATCATCGCTTTAGCCAAATGGCTGAGGCGATTGCCCGTCTGGCGGAATCCACCCGCACCAGCCAAGAGGTTCTCCTACAACGATAGGATCGCTTTGAAGAGGGGATAATCCGGCGGCAAGAACGCCTAGATCAGGCTCAACTGGGTATTGTTGCTCAACTGGGTATCACCATCCAAACGATGGGAGAAGGCTTTGATCGGCAAGGAGAGCAAATCCAGCAGCAGGGAGAGCAAATCCGGCGGCAGGGAGAGCAAATCCAGCATTTAGCCGAAACCACAGAGCGCTTAGAAGTGCTGATTGAAAACATGCTGCGCCGCGATCAAAATGGATCTCAACCCTAAGATCCCAGTCTTAGGCAGAGAGGCTGCTGCCCCCCTTCTCACCGCGCTAGCACCAGATCCGACTCCCAAAACCCTAGACATTCTCCCTGATCGATCACGGTCAAAAAATGCCGACAGGCTTGCAGCGTCAGTTGCATCCAAAAATCCTTCAAAAGTGATTGCGCCACAATGACCGGATAGAGTCCTTCTCCCACCACCACCCGCAAAAAACAGTCCTCCTCAGCCAAATCTTCAAATTGCACCAGACCGCCATAGCCTGCCGTATGAATCTGCATGGCAAGTCGCCGACTCAGTTCCGGAAAATCGGCGCATAACTGGATGCCCTGCTGAGGTGCCCTACCGACTAACTCGCTGGAGCGCTGACAACAGCTACGCAGCTTGAGGGCTTCTGCCTCCGAAAAATAAATGATCTCCCCCCAGAGCGGGATCCCTTTTTCCCATCGCTGCAAAGCAGGCAATTGCAGGGATCCCTGTTGCTGTTGCTGGCGCAGACTGGCTTGTAACAGTTGGCTGGCGGTTGGCATAGCGGTTAGTAGTAGTTGCTGCCCAACCCAGGGAAAGTGGACGAACCCCCTACTGGGATCCCCTTACCTGGGTTGAGGTTTGGAAGTGGTCTTAACGGCGGGCAGTCGGTTCGGGGGTAAGGCTACGCCGCTTGGAAACCATTTGATAAGCTTCCACAATATCGCCGATCACCCAAGCCTGAAACTTCTCTACACCGATACCACACTCAAACCCAGCCGCCACCTCCCGCACGTCATCCTTAAACCGTTTGAGGGAATCCAAACGCCCCTCAAAGACCAGTTCTCCCCGTCGCCGCACCCGCAGGTGGGCGTTACGCACAATCTTGCCCGATTGCACATAGCTGCCAGCAATTGCCCCTTTGCCAATGGTAATTACTTGACGGACTTCCGCCTGACCGAGGGGTTCTTCCACCTGTTCAGGTTCCAGTAATCCTTCCATCGCCGCTCGCAGATCATCGAGCAGGTTGTAAATCACATCGTACTCGCGGATATCCACCCCATAGCGATCCGCTAACAGACGGGCACTGGCTGCCGTGCTAGTCGTAAAGCCAAGGATAATCGCGTTACTAGCCACCGCCAAATCGACATCGGTTTCTGTGATTTCGCCGGGAGCCGACAGCAACACCCGTAGCTGCACTTCCTGCTGGGGCAGATCCTGCAAGGAGGCCAGAATAGCTTCGGCGGATCCCTGAACATCGGTCTTGAGGATTAAATTCAGTTCCTTGAGTTGACCCTCTTGAGCTTGGGCGGAGACACTGCCCAAACTGGCTCGCCGAGATAGACTAGTTTGTTGCAGACGGGCTTGATGTTGCTCCTCTGCCCTAGTTTCCGCCACCTGACGGGCTTCCCGCTCGTCTCGATAGACCAAAAATTCGTCTCCCGCCGCTGGAACGCCATTCAAGCCCAACAGTTGCACCGCCGAGGACGGCCCAGCCTCCTGGAGGCGGTGTCCACGGTCATCCACCATGGCTTTGACGCGACCCAGCACGGATCCCGCCACCAAGGTATCCCCAACGCGCAATGTACCGTTTTGCACCAAAAGGGTGGCAATCGGACCACGCGATTTATCCAGGTTGGCCTCGACAACAGTTCCACGGGCGGGTCGGTCGGGATTAGCCTGCAATTCTCCAATCTCAGCCACCAGCAGGATCATTTCCAATAGGCTATCCAGGTTGAGGCGGGCTAAAGCACTAACTTCCACCATGGGAGTATCTCCCCCCCATTCCTCTGGTACCAAGCTATGTTCCGCCAGTTGTTGTTTGATTCGGTCAGGCTGGCTATCGGGTTTATCGATTTTGTTGACCGCAACAATGATGGGAACCTGAGCTGCTTGCGCGTGGCTAATGGCTTCTAGGGTTTGGGGCTGTACGCCATCATCCGCGGCCACGACGAGAACCGCAATATCTGTGACTTTGGCTCCTCTGGCTCGCATGGCGGTGAAGGCTTCGTGGCCAGGGGTATCCAAAAAGACAACCCGCTTGCTTTCCCCTTCATGCTGCACATCCACATGGTAGGCTCCAATCCGTTGGGTGATCCCTCCCGCCTCTCCTTCTACGACCTTGGTGTCGCGGATGGCATCCAGTAAGGTGGTTTTGCCGTGATCGACGTGACCCATAATGGTGACCACGGGAGAACGGGAGACCAGATGCTCAATGTCGTCTAGGTCGAGCATTTCCGTCTTTTTGGCGGTAGATTCCACCTGTTCAATTTCGATGGTGTATTCCAGCTCTTTGGCGACAACCTCGATAGTGGGGCGATCCAGCAGTTGGTTAAGATTGACCATCAACCCTTTCAAAAAGAGGATCTTAATGATTTCGGTGGGGGCAATCCGCATCCGATTCGCCAATTCCTGTACAGTTAACTCTCCGTGCAGGGAAAGAATCTTTTGTTGTGGCTCTTGCTCCGTTCTGGCTGTCTCTTGAGTAGCCTGGTGCGAACGGCGTCCTCGTCCAGCTAACCCGACGCTGGGGGGCCTTACTCTCGCTAGGGGAGGGGAGGTGGCAACATGCTGAGAGGGTGGCTTAGCGCTAGGACGGGGCAGAGGTTTCAGGGTATTGAGTTCCGCCTGCTTGGCTACCACAGATAGGGTGGTGTCAATTTCTAGCGTTTCCCCTTCTCCTTCTCCTTTACGGCGGCTACGCTTCCGCTTCGCTTGGGCACCACGCCCTACCCCCCGTTTCAGGGCTAGCAATTCTTCATCCTCAGTCTCCTCCACTTCTTTGCGGCGCAATCGTGCCACAGGCCGAACCGGGGCATCCGCCAAAACAGGATTAGGACGCACTGGTGGAGTCAGGGATCCATCCGGGTTAGCTGTTGGGCGACTGGGGGGAGCCACCAGATCTGTTTTCAGACGAGGGGTGGGGCGAAGAGCTTTGTCGGGTGATTTCGTCCCCTCCCCGTCGGGGGTAGGGATCCCTTCTTTGCCCTGGAGAGCACGGGTTTCCGCCGCTCGTGTTCCCGGTCGGACGGGGGCACCCACCAACTGAGGGCGAGGGCTGGTCGGCTTGCTGGGGACGGGAGGAGCGGCCTCCGCTGGCCGCAGCGCTTTTACAGGCTCACTCGAACGGGGTCGGGGAGAGCTTAGGCTGGGACGAGCCGGAGGAGCTACAGAATCCCGTTCCTGCTTACCAGGAGGAACTTCTGGCTGGGGGCGAGGGCTGGGGCGACCTTCCGGCGAAGCAGGGCGGCGGCTGGGAGCAGTCGCCGCAGGGCGGACGGGCGGCTCCGAGGAACGGGGAGGGGGAGCCAGTACCGCCGGACGCTGAGGAGATTGGGGTTCTGGCGGGGGAGGGGTCGGTTCTGAGAGGGGCGTTAGATTGGGGTCACTGAGGGAGAGAGGCGGCTCCACCTTCGGACTTTCCACCAGCCGCTGAGGAGCCACTGGGCGTTGGGGTGCCAGCGGGGGAGTCTCCTTAACTGTTTTTTCGGCAACTGTTTTTTCCGCGGATTCCGGCAGAGCCATTGCATCCGTTGAAGGTGGGGAAAGAGATTCTGACGCTTCGGGAAGGGGGGGGCGCTGGGGAGTAGTATTTTTTTCGGGAGGGCGCTGGGGAGGACGCACCAAGGTTGCGGAAGCAGCCTCAGCAGCAGCAGACCGACTCGGACGTTGGGGCACTTCGGGCGGGAAAGCGGTTTCGGCGGCGGACGGCGGAGAAACCTCCGCAAGTGGAGGGCGAGGAGTGGAGATCTTTTCTCCAACGGGTCTCCGCACCTCCAAGATATGCTGTGGACGGTCGTTCCGGCTGGGTTTGGGCTGAGGTCGGGGGGGGGTGGCGCGGGGCTTACTAGGAGCTGGCGGGGAGGGGTTGGAGTGGGTCAAATCTCCCCGCACCTGCTGAGCCTGCTCACGGGTAATTGTACTGCTATGGCTCTTATAGGGAATCTCTAGGCGGGTACAGACATCCATAACATCGCGGTTATCCCGACCCATTTCTCGTGCCAAATCATAGATGCGAACTTTATCGGGATCCTTTTCAGACACCGCCACCTCAGAGGTCTCGCTGAGAGAGGCTGCTCCACTGCCGGAGGGAGGATCGGTAGGGGGGGAGGGATCCTGCCAAGAAGGAGGATGCTCATGAGCGAGGGAAGTGGTTTCGGATGGGGTCATAGGTTAGGGGATAGAAGCCAGTAAAAGGACAGGAAAAGTAATGGGCAGGTTCTGAGGAAATGCTGATAGAGAAGGAAGTCAACTCAGGGAAATCCAGAGGAGATAGGGATCTCGCCAGAAAGGGGCATAAGACAGGATGATTCAGGCCAGCACCGCTACCTGCTAATGAGGGGAGGCAAGTCGCTGCCACAAAACCTCATAGATGTGAGGCGGAATGGAAGCACGGAGGGCACGACCCAGACGATTTTTCTTTTGAGCATCCTGTAGGCAGCGAGATTGACGACATAGATAGGCCGAGCGACCCATCCCTAAATCTAACTGAACTTGTTGCGAGGAAGCCACCCGCACAACACGCCAGAATTGGGATCGAGGGGCTAGCAGACGACAACTGACGCAACAGCGTAGGGGTTGTCGGGGGGATTGAGCAGAAGTGAACACGGGTTTTGTTTATTCTACTCAATAGGTGCGGCCTACCCACTAGGCGGGAAGTCCGCTTTTCTCTCCCAGTGTATTACGAGCGTCAAGCCTACAACAGAAATTGGTCAGATCTACCATCCTAGAGAGATCGTTAAGCAACTCAGGAGTCAACTGCTGCGCCCAGAAGGGGAGGCAGCTTGTAACAAACTAGAATTCCTGGTCGGAAACATACGGGTTATTGACTGAACCCTGCTCTAGCGACTTGCTAGGAGTAGTAGAGAGCATGTAATCGGCCTTGATATTTAGTCGCAGCGTTTATATCGGCGTGAACCCTAAAGCCCCAGGTTTTGCCGTGGAATCTAGAGTTGTGGGGATTAGCATTGTCATGCTGCTTGCAACGACTGCACTTCTGAGAAGTGTATCGAGCATCACGTATCTAACTTATTTGCCTTGAGCTTCAGCTTTACTAATTTAGAAACTGCTCAAGCGGATAGAAACTCCAAGAAGATATCCACTTGTTAGCTGGTTTCGTTTTTGGGTCAGGGCGTACAGAAAGGTTATCTGATTGTGCTGCCTACGCTGGTTCTTGCAGTTTTGGTATAACCAAGGTATAGCTGAAGAGTAGGAATTACAGTTAAGGTCACTATGAAAACTGCAATTTCCCTTCCAGATTCAGTTTTTGATGAGGCGGAAGCACTAGCTCAGCAGTTGGGCTTGTCGCGCAGTGAGCTTTATACGAAAGCCTTGCAAGCGTATTTGAAAAAGCACAATCGCAATCAAATCTTGCACAAGCTGAACCAAGTTTACTCTCAAGAGGCTTCCGGACTGGATCCTACGATGGCAAAGATGCAATTTATGTCTCTCCCTCGTGGGGATTGGTAATGTATCGGGGAGAAATTTGGTGGGCGAATTTACCTGATCCAGTGGGTTCAGAGCCTGGATATCGTCGTCCCGTTTTAGTCGTTCAAGATGATCCTTATTACTCAAAGCCGTATCAGTAAAGTTGTCGTTGTTATTATCACTTCAAATATTCAGTTGGCAGAAGCCCCAGGTAATGTATTTTACCGAAAGCAGCAACAGGCTTGTCTAAGGATTCAGTCGCTAATGTATCTCAAATTCTCACAGTCGATAAAGCATTCCTGGTTGAATGTATTGGTTCTCTGCCAAATGACTTACAGGAGGAGATAGATGATGGACTACGAACAATCTTGTATCTGTAGCAACACTTGCTAACAAGTCGCTACCGGAACGTGGCAAGCTGGTCGATTGAGTATTCAAAGTTATCTGCGTCCGGTGAGTTTGGTCGTTAATCTTCTTGGTTCTCCATTGATTGCGAATGCCTGACAAATCCTCTAAGGCGTAGGCATTTGCCCCGTGAAGTGCAGCCAGTTTCTTGCTTATACGGTGGCTGCAGTCGCGCATGAACCGCTTCTCTCTGCCTGACGTAGTTCCCTATACCCTTTAGCTTTGCTGACAAGGGCTGGTTGTCCATTCTTTTCCTGAAGAGAGCCTTGAATTGAGGGATCCCGAACCCTTGACAGGGCTTGTAGGATAGGCGTAGTATGTTTTGTAGTTCAACAAAGACAGCAAAAGGAGGTGCTGAGATGGTGCATATCCGCTTTGAAGGCCGCTCTTATGACCTACCCGAAAGCCGTCTCAACCTAACAGCATCCATGCCGGATAGGGAGATCAAACAATGCTTAGCTCGGCATCTGGATGTCAGCCAAGAACGCTTGCAATATTATGTCATTGACCGTCGTCCCAATGGCAGCCTGATTATCCGACCCGAAGCGGTTTATGGGTGAATGGGGTTTCTCAATGCCGTTTCGTGATGACCCATTCGTCAAGGGCTGACAACGTCTCGCGTCCCAACTAAAAAAGCTTACATACTAGCTCAGCGGTTAGAGCACTTTCCTCAAGAGAAAGGTGTCGTAGGTTCAAATCCTACATATGACCAACAGCTTTTTTGACTTGCGTGAGGCTCATTTTTCTGGGTAAAGGGCTGCGCCCTAACTTCCAGAGCCTACATACTCTCCCAAACAAGGTGCGCCTATGGAGGTAGGTGCTGCAAGCCTGAACCTAAATAGCAGGCGTAGATAGGGGGATCCCCCTCTAACTCTACATGGCTCTGGTTACTAGCGCGGCTCTGCATACCCGTCATGATCCTCACTCATCTCAAGCCAATTCCAACAACGGCATCCGATGTCAGAGAAAGATCGTTGGATCCATCCTTCGATAGCGGGTAGCGATCCAACCATGATGAGGAGGTGAAAACATGTTCGATACTTATGATCAAGAAGCTCCCACCCAAACGGTGGTCAGCAGCAAAACCCTTTTAAGTTTGGGCTGGCAGCCCCTCTATCGCCAACTGGACTGGCTTTATTTGCAGCGCTTGATCACCCAAGATCCGGGGGAGTTTTGGCGGCACACGCTGGATGTGTGCGGAGAAGTTGCCAGCACCCTGGGGCGAACTGAATATACCTGGTGGGCAAACTGGCTGGGGGTGATCTCCGGCTATACCCGTCAGGAAGTGGAGAAGTTTTGGGACTATATCACTCCTGCTCCTACGGAACCCAACTGGCGGCAACCCACCCTCACCACCCTTACCCCCGTTACTTATCCGGTGAGCCGTCAAGGGATCCCCATTCACGCTCTCTTGCATCGTTTGCAGGAGCTAACCGTGTTGAAGGTTTTAGAGTGGCTGGGGCCTCCTGACCGGATTACTCAACTGTTTCAGGGGCGATATTACTATCTGCCGCTGGATCGCTTTCGTCAATGGCATCAGTTGCAGGCGGATGGCACCATTTGGGGCTATTGGCAGGCTGCTGACATCTGGTTACAAATTACCCCCTATGGATCCCGACAGCGCAGCTACACCCTGATCGGGTCGGATCTCGATCCCTGGATCCGCAAAGCTACCCATAATTTAGCGGTGATGGTGAGTGGTTATCAAAGCCGGATTGGGCAGGTGCAGAGTTTGCACCCCCTCCGCAGTTTCCCCGCCGAGATTCAGGCTTTTTCGGATGTTGTGCAGGAGCGAGTCTGGCAACAGTCGCAGCTAGCGATTTTGGTGCATGGGGATCCCGGAACGGGCAAAACCGCCTGGACTCAAGCCATCGCCAAAGAGATCTTGGTGCCACTGGGGTATGTGATCTTTATTTTGGATCATGATGCCGTTGAGAATTTTGTTCCTCCCAGCTATCTCAGCCGGATCGGTCTAATTATCAATGAAGCCGATAATTTGGCACAAAACCGCGCTCAAACGGCGGGATTTAACCACACCAAAACGGAACATGTTTTGAGCCTTTTGGATGGCACCCTTCATCAAAGTGTGTTGGATGAATCCCAGGATCAGCAAGCCCCTCGTTTGGTGGTGTTGCTAACCTGCAATACCCTGGAGCGGATGGATCCCGCCGTTTTGCGAAAAGGCCGGATTGATTGTCTCTATGAGTTTCGGCATCGGTTTGTTTAGCCACGGATGGAGAGCTGTGAGTTTCTCCATTTCTCCTCCTATTCGATTGATCAATTTTGATTGGTCAATTTTTAGATAGGTTGATCATTTTCTGGATGATATTTTGTTTTTTAGGGTGCAGACCAGGAGGTTTTGATGCCTATTCTGATGAATGGGGTTGAGCAGGACTTGCGTCTGGAAATGCTCAACAGCTTGTTAACGACTCCCCACCGCCAATTAAACCTGGTGGCGGAACTCCACCAAACCACTCTGGAATTGGATCCGTTGTTTTATGGGCACTTAGCGGTTTGGTATCAGCGGAACGGGGATGTGCGGGATCACAAAGAGGTGTTTGTCGGTAACCTCTTAACCAGTGAGTTACTGGAACACCGCCATGCCGGATTTGTCCTGCTGCAAGAATTCCCCCCCTATCAGGTGGCTCGTATTCTGGACTTTATGAAGCAGCAAAAAGGCAAAGTCCCTCGCTCCGCTCGCACGGCAATCCGCCATTATCTCCAGCAGCGAGAAGCGGATCCCAAGCAGTTTGATCGGGCGGCTTTGCGGGCACGGCAGGCTCTCAAGCACCTCTATGCTGCGTTGCACATCAAACCCAGCCCCCGCGCCAACGCTATTTTGTTTGCGGAGCAGCCCCCGCAGGGATCCCTGGCGGCTGTCATGCAGCAGTTGAGCCAAACCACTAGCCCAGAACAGCAGGCTCGTCTGATTGTGGAATTCAACATCCCCTATACGGTGGCTATTGGAGCCATTCGCCAACTGACTCCGGTGGTATTGGTGGCCTTGATCCATAGCATGTCCCCGCAGGAGGTGATCAACACCCTCAAGTCTCTGCAGGCAAGAGGAGCCATGGATCACCCTGAGGTGAAAAAGCTGATCGATCAAAAGTTGGCTGAGGCAACAAAAAGTGGACGGGTATCTGCCTTTAAGGCTCGGGTGGCGGCGGATGCTACTGAGTTGGACGAAGCAACGGCGGCTCGTTTGCAGCAAATTACCGATAGCCAAGTCAAACAAAAGGGGCGCATCCGCAAGTCAACGGCCTTGTTAGTGGATAAATCGGGATCCATGGAGAGTGCCATCGAAATTGGTAAACGCCTAGCGGCTATGATTTCCGGAATCACGGAAGCCAAGCTGTGGGTCTATGCCTTTGACACGATGCCCTATCTGATTGAAGCTAAGGGCAAAACCCTCGGCGATTGGGAACGAGCGTTTGCGTCCATCAAAGCAGCAGGGGGAACCAGCATCGGGTGCGCTCTAGAAGCCATGCGAATTCGTCAGCAGACGGTGGAACAAATCCTGTTGGTGACGGACGAAGGAGAAAACCATCCCCCTTACTTTGCTCAGGTCTACAACGCCTACAAACGGGATCGCCAGGTGGATCCGAATGTGGTGATTGTGCGGGTGGGTCATGCCAGTGACTACATCGAGCGGACGCTGCGGCAGGAGCAGGTGATGGTGGAGAGTTTTACCTTCGCGGGTGACTACTACGCCTTGCCTAACCTGATCCCCCTCTTAACCCGCCCTTCGCGGCTGGAGTTATTGCTCGAAATCATGGATACCCCCCTACCCAAGCGGGATCCCTGAGGGGCTGGCTTTCCTGCCAGTTTCGCCGAGGATGACTCAATCAATCTGCCTAGGGATCCCCACCGAGCGGGGATCCCTTTTATTCAATTTACTCACATTTGCTCAACGCAAGGAAGTTTTTTAGGGCTAGGTGTAAGGTTATTATCGTTCACTAAGTCAGATAAAAACCCTTCACAAATGATTATTCTACGAAATGTTGACCATGCAGACACTGCAGAGCGATATTTTACTTGTGGACAAATAAAGGCTTTGCTAAGTTAGATATCAGGTATCTTGCCATTGAATCATATGTTAGCTGACTTCTCCCTCAGATTATGAGAATACTTTGAAAGGGCTTGGCACTCTAATTAGCGGTAAGGTTGTCTGATAGTGCAGCATAAGGTCTCGAACAATGGGAAAAATGTTTACTACAGCAAAATTGCTGATATTTATGATCAAACTCGCTGGCTGACAGAACAAGTCGCTGAGGAAGTTGCAGATTTTATTCTTACTCTAGTCAAGGCAACTCCTGAAACCACTTTTTTGGAACCTGGTATAGGAACTGGGTTAAACGTTCTTCCTTTAGTAAGACGTGGCTATTGTGTGACTGGCATTGATGTTTCTCAGGAAATGCTTAACCAGTTTTGTCAAAAGCTGCCTGAAATTCCCCCGAATCTGAAACTGATTCATGGTGATGCCTCACAACTACCTTTTGCAGACACCAGCTTTGACGTTGTGCTAACTGTTCATATGCTTCATACTGTTTCCAACTTAGGAACATTTTTAGATGAAATCGATCGTGTCCTAAAACCAAAAGGTTTCTATCTTAATGCTCAATGGATTACCCCACCCTCACGACTAGAATTTGAGCAGTATTTCAAAACTATCTTATCTAAGTATCAAGAGCCACAACCTTCACAACAGCCAGGTAAAGTAATTAACGAAATTAATGTAGAGAAGTACTTACGTAATAAGGGGTATCAGTGTAATTATTTGATAGCTAAGGAATGGACGGTCAGCAACCAGGTTCAGGAATTACTCAGTTTCTACAGGTCACGGGCATACGGGTTGTGTTGGCTCGTTCCAGATGAAGCGTTTCATCTGGCAATGGAAGAGTTGGAAGTATTTTGTCATGACTATTATGGTTCATTGGAGGTGGAGTTATCATCCCAGGCACGATTTGAAATATGGGCATACACCGCAAGCTAACACTTCACGGCAGCGGACGGTCGAAAGTCGCTTATACTGTGTTCGAGGTTATCTACCGCCGCTACGTTATGCCGTTAGGCAGAAATATGAAAATCACTGAAGTTCGCCAACAGAGCTGGCACACCCTAATTTGTAATTACTACGTTTGCTCCTCATGTAGTGTTGTGGATCGTGATTCATCGCGCATGACAATTGGCACTCCTTGCAAGAAGTGCAGTGCACCAAGCCCTTCTGCTCGCTTATATTTCGGAGTAGAACTTTGCCAGCTTGTGAATTCTATTCAGGATCTATATTTTATTCGTAGCGGAAAAATCACGCACGAGGATGAGGACTTCGGAACACAGAAGTATGACATGGAATCCGATATGCGCCCGATATCTGCCATATTATTCTGCACTATTTTTGATGTCCTGATGACAGGGCTAATCAAAAATATAATGCTTCGAAAAAGCATCCCACAGGAAATTCAAGATTTGTTACTCAAGAACTACCAGTTTGCGATGAAAAAACGCGATCAGCTTTATCCAAAACTTCTGAAGGAATCATTCCTCGAATCGATAAAAACAATTAAGGTGGAGACGACACACGATTTCGAGCCTCATTTCGATTATGCGGATAAACTAGCTAAAAAAAGAAATAAATTTGTTCACAAAGGTGTAAAATGGGTCTTCACGGAAGACGAACTTGACAACATTCCGCATGAATTGCACCCACTGTTTAGCGGTTTTGTTGCCCTACATAATTATCAAAATGATAAAATCTAATGAGCCAAACAAATGGATGGAACAACCAGGGATCAGCATGACCTAGTAGCAAGATAAGATGGAATAGCCTTGCTTCGAGCAATCGCATGAGAAGAGTGTATTTAAACACCAGTGCTTACAACCGTCCGTTTGATGATCAAACTCAACCCAGGATTTTTCTTGAAACCCAGGCTGTGATTATCATTTTGCAGATGGTTGAAGTAAAGACAGTTGAGTTGTTCAGTTCCTCGGTTTTAGAATATGAGAACAGCCATAATCCCTATCTCATCAAACAGGAGACAATGAGTTGATATCTCCAGTTAGCCGAATTAAGGTAAGAAGTTGATGAAGCAATCCGTCAGAGAGCCGAGGAATTAGAACAAAATGGATTGAAAGTGATTGATGCGTTGCATATTGCATGTGCTGAAGTGGTTAACAGCAATTATTTCATTACTTGTGACAAGCGGCTGATCAATCGGTGTTCAGGTTAACGATGAAAGTGATGAATCCAGCCAATTTTGTTTTGGAAGTGAGTGGCGATGATCCAAGTTAAGAGTGAGCAACAAGTTTTGCAAGAAGGGTTTCAGATTTTACTATCTAATATGAAACCGTCTGATGTTGCTCGTTTCTGGGCAGTTTGCAATATCGGTCAGGGAGATTACTTGAAACTCAAAGACCAGCTTTTTGCCCAAGAATCTGTAGGCAGCTTGTACTCCAAGATTGTAGACTTACAAGCATCAAAGCGCGAAACCTAATAATTCAAATGCAGCAGATGGTTGAGAGGTTTTGGTGCTGAGTTCAAGTTTGTTTTCCACCGCTGATTTGAGCCGTTATACAGCCTAAATTTTAGGCCATCGTTGTTTGAAACCTATTTGTGAATGTTCAAGATTAGGCAGTGCTAATTTTCCAATAGTCTTCAGACTTTCCTCTATTGAATTTGAGGCGTCTAATCACTTACTTAGACTTTGGAGATTAGCTCTATGTGAAAGAAGAGCTAGAGGCAAGTTGCAATGTACAAACCTATACAAGACGGCATAGACAAATCCGTTCGATCGGTGCAGTTTTCCGAAGCACAGCCCCCAAGTTTCCTCGCTGGACTGGTACATTGCTTTTGGGAACTCAAAACAGTCACCGATCTGCCAGAAGATTTTCACTACCATGCGTTGCCCGATGCTTGCGTGAATATTTTGTTTAACCAAGTAGACACGCACATAGCGGGAATAACGGCACTGCGCACCAAGGCAGAAGTGTTGAACCTTGGCAAATCATTTCACTATGTTGGCATTCAGTTTTATCCTGGGGTCTGGCAGGGTCAAAAGGAGGAGATCACCAATCGTTATGTAGGGACACCTTATTTGGGAAATTTGCCACTGATACAAACAAGCAAAAAAATTGCAGAACTGGATTTCAATCGTAAGTTGCCAATCCTTGCAGAATTAGTTGAGTGTTTTCTCAAAGAGAAATTAATCACAGTTAATTTTGTGACAGAGAAAATCCTCACACAGCTTGATCAAATCCACACTGTGACGGATATGGCACGACTGACAGAATTGTCGCCTCGTCAACTTCAACGAACACTGAACCGAATGATTGGGTTATCACCACACGATCTGCTTAAGGTCTTGCGGGTGCAGCAGTCCTTCAAACAGCACTACCTTGAATTGTACGCAGACCAGTCGCACTATATTCATTCATTTCGCAAAGTCACAGGTTACACACCCACAAAGTACACTGCTAAGTTTGATGTCTGATTTCTACAATACAAGTAGCAAGGTACAGCGCTATAGTGGCTGCTCTACCCTCAACTTTGGAGAATGGTATGGAAAAGCCTAATGTGATCGGTTGGTTTGATATTTACGTAGAAGATATGGATCGAGCTGTTACGTTCTATGAGAGCGTATTTGAGCAGAAGCTAGAAAAGATCGTTGACCCGACTGGCGAAACACAAATGATGAGCTTTCCTGCAAATATGAAAGCCTATGGTGCATCAGGTGCTTTGGTAAAAACGAAACATTCTCGACCAGGAATCGGTGGCACAATGGTTTACTTTGGTGTTGAAGACTGCTCTGTACAAGAGTCCCGAATCATTGGTGCAAAAGGCAAGATTGTCAGACCAAAGTTCTCGATCGGGGAGTTTGGTTGGGTGACGCTGTGTGTAGACACTGAGGGCAATATGTTTGGTCTCAACTCAATGAACTGAAACGATGTAGCAACTCTACTTGACTCGTGAGAAAAAGGAAGGACGTAGGTTGGGTGTAGGAAAGCCGAACCTAACACCGAGAGCTAGCGTTGGGTTCCGTTGCACCCCACCTAACCTACGAAATTCTTAGTTGAAGTGCGGTCTAACAATACAGTGGAGCAGACGATAGAGAATCTTCGCGCTACGTTCTGGCCTACCCGCCGCCGCTCACTTTAGTTGTTATCTGAGAATTTAGAGAATTTCTTGTCACTCATCCGAAGCCTGGGGGGTCTGGATTGTGGAGTCCAAGTAATGCTCTGTTTAGTGTTTGCCACATATCCGAAGAGGCTGTTAAAAAGTGTATCATAGTCATTCCCAATAAGAATGCAACCACCTAAATCTTGATATCCAAACCTTGAGAGGTTTTGTGGTTCTCAAACTAAGTTGGAACGACTATAAAACCCAAGAATAACGAGGATGATTTGGTTCTTTCATCCGCGATCTCAAGGGTGCATGGTCTTTCGGCAGATTGAATAAACGCTTCTGCCCCTCAGTTCCTAATCAATGCAGGGAAGACGAGATTCTAAAAACTCAAAAAATTGCCCAACCAACTGGGGATCCCGCCAACCATGGTCAGTTTCTTCTTGGAGAATCGCTTTGGCTTCCTGCACGGTGAAGGCTTGCTTGTAGGGACGCTCGGAGGTGAGGGCGTCATAGATATCAATCAACTGAAAAATTCTGGCAACATAGGGAATTTCTTCCCCACACAGGCGATCGGGGTAACCACTGCCATCCCAGCGCTCGTGATGATGGCGGATGATTGGGAGCACGTCTTTCATGGTGCGGAGGGGTTGACAAATTCGCTCTCCGATCAAAACATGGGATTTCATGATTTCCCATTCTTCGGGAGTGTGCTTGCCTTTTTTGCCCAAAACAGCATCAGGGATCCCGATTTTACCGATGTCATGCAAATAACCACCCCAACTGAGCGCTTTGATCATCGGTCGGGATAGATTCAAAAATTTGCCGAAACTTTCGCCCATTTCTACCAACCGTTCACAGTGATCCCCTGTCGTGGGATCCCGGCTTTCTACGCTTTGGGCAATAGCAAATAGCACCTGTGCGGCATGGTCGAGATCTTCATTCAGGTGCTTTTGGTGAACCAGTGAGCGCACCCGCGCCAGTAACTCCTGCTGCTCAATGGGCTTAGGTAAAAAGTCGTCAGCTCCCAGCTCAATGCCTCGCAGACGAAACACCTTGGTCTCGCGGATCCCCGCTGCCGTCAACATAATCACAGGAATCAAGCGGGTTTGGTCGTTACTCTTGAGTCGGCGACAGACCTCATGCCCATTGATCCCTGGCATCATTACATCCAACAGAACCAGATCCGGCTGCAAGGTTTCCACTAATTGGAGGGCTTGGGATCCCCCTTCCACTTCCGTCACCCGATAGCCACTGGCTCTCAGCAAATCACCCAACAACATGCGGGCATTGCCATCGTCATCCACCACCAAAATATGACTACCTTCAAAGTCATCAAATTGTTCTGAATGTTCTGAGGGGGAAAGGGAGGCCACAGTCACAGAAAACACCTAGCTCGGGAACAATGTATTGTAGTTACACCCTAGTTCTGAAGCCACTCTTCCCGCATCCGGCTATCTACTTAATTCCCAAAGATCCCCTGTGATGAATTCCTAATCATCCAAAAGCAAATCGTCTCTGAGTAGACAAGCCAGGATGCTGACCCCATCACGAGATCGGCATTTGTAAAACAATTTTGCCGCGGGTGCGTTGGCTTTCGATGGCGGTGTGCGCCTGAGCTACCTGATCCAGAGGGAAAACAGATCCTGCTTCAAGGTGGGGACGCAGATGGCCCGCATCCACCAATTCTCTAATCTGGTTGAGGGTTTCGGCCTCCGGTCTGACCAGAATGCGGTTGGCCTGCACCCCATATTTGACCGCCAATTCTGGGGGAGGAGCCGCCAAAATAGTTACCAAATGTCCCCCCGGTTTGACCACCTGAAAGGAGCGGCGTTGCACCTCGCCCCCCACCGTATCCAAGACAACATCCTGAGGGGGGACAACCGTCTCAAAAGGGATCCGTGTGTAATCCACCACCTGATCTACCCCTAGCCCCTCTAAAAAAGCCAGGTTGTGACTACTCGCGGTCGTGGTGACGATAGCCCCTTTCCACTTGGCTAGCTGAATGGCTAGATGTCCGACCCCACCTGCCCCCGCATGGATCAAAATGGATTGTCCCGCCGCAAGATGAGCAGTTTCAAAAATAGCCTGCCAAGCCGTCAGGGTGGCTAACGGAAGGGCTGCCGCCTCCACATGACTAAGGGTGGTGGGTTTGGGGGCGAGATGCACAACCGAGGCCGCAGCATATTGGGCATAAGCCCTGCCGGGTTGGGGAAAGCCGATCATGCCGAAGACCGCCTCTCCATTCTGAAACGACTCAACATCGGCGGCGCTGTCTACCACCACTCCTGATACATCCCACCCCAAGATCCAGGGGAAGGATCCCATATTGGCGGCCACTCCTGCTCCTCTACGGGTTTTGGCATCCACGGGGTTAACTCCTGCCGCATGAACCTGGATGAGCACTTGTCCATCAGCCAGCATTGGCAATGGAGCCTCGGTGAGTTGCAGAACCTCGGTTCCCCCCGTCGCCTGAATCTGAATTGCCTGCATACGTCCTTGCTCTCGTGTTTCTCCCACCTTACCTGATGCAAGGGATCCCGCTCTCAATCTGGGTGGTAACGACAACAGATCAACAGGTTGATTGGCGAGGTTGCCCAATCCTTAAATTCTCAAGATGGCTCACCCGCCGGATCCCCAAATGACCAGTAAGCTATTGAACGTTGTCCAACCCAGCCAGGGATCCCGAATCAGGCGCTTCTCCAGACCCCACTCACTTTTCTCCAAACCTATGCCCGTTCCCCCTTTCGACTTTAGCCACTACTTTACCTATGGCGAAATCGTCAGCTTCTTGCAGGAGATGCAGGCAGCCTATCCGCACTTGATGGAGCTACAAGTGATCGGGCACAGCTATCAAAACCGCGATATTTGGCTAGCTACCCTCACCCAGCAAGCCACTGGGTCTGCCCTAGAAAAGCCCGCCTACTGGATTGATGCCAACACCCACGCCGGAGAAGTAACGGGATCCGCTGTCGCTCTCTACACGATCTACCATCTCCTCACCACCTATGGTCAGGATGCCCATTCCAGCCAAGTTTTGGATGGCTACACGATCTATGTCCTGCCGCGGATAGCCGTGGATGGCTCCGAAAAATATCTGACTACCCCCTATCTGTTGCGCTCCAGTGTTCGGTCTTACCCTTATCCTGAGCAACAAGATGGTCTCTATCCTGAGGATGTCAACGGCGATGGGCAGATCTTAACGATGCGGCTCGTGGATCCCTGTGGAGCCTGGAAAGCTTCCGCCCAAGACCCACGGGTGATGCGCCCCCGCGAGCCGGATGACTTCGGCGGCATCTACTATACGCTGCTACCGGAGGGATCCCTCAAAAACTACGACGGCTATGGCATCAAACTCGCCCCGGATCAGGAGGGGATGGACTTTAACCGCAACTATCCCCATGAATGGGCACCAGAAGGAACCCAAGTGGGAGCGGGAGAGTTTCCTTTCTCTGAGCCGGAAACCCGTGCTGAGGCGGAATTTTGGCGAACCCATCGCAATATCAACGGGTTTTTGACCTATCACACCTTTTCCGCCGTTATCCTGCGGCCCTACAGCACCCATCCCGACGAGCATTTTCCTGTGGAGGATCTCGACACCTATAAGTTGATCGGGGCTAAGGGATCCCAGATCACCGGGTATGAGTGCGTTTCGGTCTACCACAAGTTTCGCTATCACCCCAAAGAGGTGATCCGTGGGGGTATGGATGATTATGGCTATGACCAGTGGGGTTGGTTTGGCTTCACCACCGAGCTATGGGATCTGCCAACCGCCGCCGGGGTAGAGAAGAAAGACTATATCGAATGGTTTCGCACCCACCCCGAAGCCGACGACCTCACGATCATTGCTTGGGCGGATCAACACCTGGGCGATCAGGGCTTTCATAACTGGCAACCCTTTCAACATCCGCAACTGGGATCGGTGGAGATTGGGGGGTGGGACTTTAAGTATGCGTGGCAAAATGCTCCCGCCGCTTTTTTGCCGGAGTTGTGTCAAAAGCATTGTCAATTTACGCTGGCTCATGCCTTGATGTCCCCTCGCTTAGCCATCGGTCGCACCGAAATCACCCCGCAAGGGGCAGGTATCTATCACCTGGTGGTGCAACTGGAAAATCAAGGGTTTTTGCCCACTTACACCAGCAAAAAAGCCCAAGAGCGGAAAATTGTCCGCCCGATTCGGGTGGTTTTAGCCCTGCCGGATGGAGCCAGTTTGATCACCGGACACCTCGATCAAGAAGTCGGGCATCTGGAGGGACGCTCCAACAAATATTTTGCTGATTACGGCGAAACCGACTACCGTTGCAAAATCGAGTGGGTGATCAAGGGATCCCCCCATGCCCAGATCCAACTGACGGCTATCGCTGAGCGGGCAGGCACCGTTCGTGCCACCATCACGCTCCCTTAGGGATCCCTCCGCCAGGGTTCCGAACCAATGTCTACACACGGGAGCCGTGGTTGGCAGTCAACTAACCAGCTACAGATTCCCTTTCCCCTTCTCCCAGAGAAATCAGAGAAGGACAATCTGTGTCTTGCGCTACATAAAATCCCTACTTAGGCAAGCGAAGATGAGAGCTAACATTAAGATTTTCAATTTTTTCTGCCTACCCTAGCTGTTGCGAGTTGACCCGGCATGAATGACCCTTGGCAAGGGCAAAGCGCCAATGACTTCTGGAACCCCCAGGTCATGTATCGGGGACGACCTGTAGCTGGGCGCTCCAAAGCCTTGCTGCAAACCATGTTTGAGAGCATCGGGGAAGGTATTTTTATCGTAGATGTGGAACCGCAGAGTTATCGGTTTGTGACCTGCAATCCGGCATTCTCTCAGATGTTTGGCATTCCGGCCTCCTCCTTAGAGCGGTTGCAACCCCAAGCGTTTTTGCCCCCTTTGCTAGCGGAGCGCCTCTGTCTACATATGGATGGCTGTATTCAAGAGCGCCAGCCCGTGCGATACGAAGAGACGCTCCCAACCCCAACCAACCTAATTCGCACGCTGACGATTACCCTCTCCCCTGTCCTAGAAGGCAATAAACCCATCACCCAGTTGGTGGGTTCTTGCCAGGATATTACAGAGCGGAAACGGGCAGAAATGGCTCTCCAGCAAAGCCAACAACGGCTTCAAACCCATAACCGTGTTTTGGTTGATTTGGGTCGCCGCAAAAACCTGAATCGGGGTAATCTACAAGCGGCTCTTCACGAAATCACCGAAACGGTGGCTCAAACCTTGGCCTGTGAACGGGTAAGCGTTTGGATTTATAGCCACGACCGGGCTTGTATTGTCTGTGTGGATCTTTTTCAACTCAGCACGAATCAACACACCTCTGGCATGGAATTGGCGGCTCAAGACTATCCCAGCTATTTTGCCGCCCTGCAAACCGAACGAACATTGGCGGTCTATTCCGTTGCCACCGATCCCCGCACCCGTGAGTTGGCAGAAAAATATTGCCATCGGTCTCAGATTGTCTCGCTTCTGGATGCCCCGATCTGGGTGGAGGGGCAAATTGCGGGTATCCTCTGCCATGAGCATGTGGGATCCCAGGCGGAGGGGCGACGCTGGGCGGTGGAGGAGGAAAATTTTGCGGGATCCCTGGCCGACTTGGTAGCCCTAGCCATTGAAGCCTCAGAACGCCAGCAAACCCAGGAGGCACTCCGACAGGCGGAGGAGCGATATCGCAACTTTTTTGAAAACGCTGTAGAAGGTATTTTCTTCACCAACACGGAAGGTCGCTATCTCTCTGCCAACCCCACCCTGGCTCGCATTTATGGCTACGACTCGCCCCAAGAAATGATGATCAACATCACCGATATCGGCCATCAACTTTACGTAGAGCCGACCCGCCGCGAGGAGTTTATTCGCCTGTTAATGTGGCGGGAGTCAGTGCAGGGCTTTGAATCGCAAATTCGCCGCAAAGATGGCAGCTTAATTTGGATTTCCGAAAACGCGCGGGTGGTACGGAACCGTGAGGGTCAGTTGATTGGCTATGAAGGAACGGTGGAAGATATCACCGCCCGCAAACAAAAACTAGAGTCGATTGAATTTAAGGCGTATCACGATGCCTTAACCGGACTCGCCAAGCGAGACTTATTTTTGGCTCGCCTGGAACATGCCCTCAGCCATCCCACTGGCTCAAACGAAATGGTGGCTGTACTGTTTCTGGATTTGGATCGATTTAAGGTAATTAATGATACGCTTGGTCACTCGGTGGGAGATGCCCTCTTGAAGCGGGTGGGGGAACGCCTCAGCCAATGTGTCCGTTCAGGTGATACGATTGCCCGCTGGGGAGGGGATGAGTTTACCTTGCTTTTGCCGCAGCTCACCAGTGTCGAGCAGGTATCCCGGTTAGCGGAGCGAATTTTAGAGGCTCTCAATACCCCCATGGCCTGTGAGGATCATGAGTTGACCGTGACCTGTAGCATTGGCATTGCTATCTATCCTCAGCACGGGCAGGATTCTCAAACCCTCTTAAACCATGCCGATCAGGCTCTCTATCAGGTAAAAGCCAGTGGTCGCAATAGCTTTTACATTTATGATCCGATGCTGGTGTGATCCGATGCTGGTGTGATCCGATGGTGGCTCTGTCGGAATTGAGGCAGAACCTTTGTGTCGAAAAATGCAAGGAAGGGCTCTACCCCATTGCCATCTGCCCAAATGGCGGCTACAGTAACGCTTTGATTCACTGGTTGTGGGTTAGTGGGGAGCGCGAATGGATGAGGGGTTGGGGCTACGGATGACTAGGGGAACTAAGCGGGTGAAGGCAGAGATGAGGTGTGGTGATGGCAACCAATTATGATGATCTTTTTCAACCGGATCCCAAAGTGACTGGGTTCGGGGTGACCAAACCGACCAGCAACTCCCCCAAGACGGGAATGGGAGCGCCGTCCGCGGCGAATAGTTCCTCTCCACTACCGGATGTATCGGGGATCGTGCAACAGATTGCTCAACAGGTGCTGGATCAGCTAAAACCCTGGATTGAACAGCATTACTCCCCCCCAACCCCCCCCCCTGATGACAGTTTCGGCAAAGCGGCTATCCCTGTTACCGATCTGCCAGAATTTCATGCCCTGCAAGGTCAGATAGATATCTTGCAACTGCGCCAAGAGAAACAAGAACAACAACTCGCCAATTACGAGGCCGAAATTGCCGAATTACTCCGCGAAAAGGAACTGTTGGAGCAAATCATTCAAGAGCTACCGGAAATTTATCGGCAGAAATTTATCCAACGCATCCAACCCATCCAAGAGCGCATCCGCCAAATTCAGCAGGAAAATCGTCAGCTACGCGTAGACTTACACGACTTGAGCCTACAACTGCATCATCATCAGTCATGGGAGGTGCTAGATAGCCCCCGTTGGCAGGTGCGCTTGCCCCAACTGCCCAAAATGAATCGTCGTCCCCTACCCGCTTTGCCCCGCGCCAGCAGTCAACCCTGAAGCCATAACCTCTTGGCAGTTGCTGATTAGCATGGCAGGTTTGTGGGGGATCCCGACCAGGGAGTTATGGTCTACGAACCGCTTCACCACAAATACCGTCCCCAGCGCTTTGCCGATGTGGTGGGTCAAGCTGCTGTTGTGAAAACCCTGACCCATGCCATTCAGTTGGGGCGAATTGCTCCGGCTTATCTCTTTTGTGGCCCACGCGGCACGGGTAAAACCTCCTCCGCCCGCATCTTGGCCAAATCTCTCAACTGTGAGCGGGGTGGACCCACGGCGGATCCCTGTCAAGTTTGTCAGCAATGTCGCTCCATTACCCATGGATCGTCGTTGGATGTGATTGAGATTGATGCCGCCAGCAATACTGGAGTGGATAAAATCCGCGAATTGATCGAACGTGCCCAATTTGCGCCGGTTAGCAGCCGCTACAAGGTTTATGTCCTCGACGAAGTGCATATGCTCAGTTCGGCAGCCTTTAATGCCCTGCTCAAAACCCTAGAGGAACCCCCACCCCAAGTCGTGTTTGTTTTGGCTACCACGGATCCACAACGGGTTTTGCCCACGGTTATCTCCCGCTGTCAACGCTTTGATTATCGGCGCATCCCCCTAACGGATATGCTGGCTCACCTGACCCAGATCGCCCAGCAGGAAGGGATCCCCATTGCCTCTGCCGCCCTGGAACTGATTGCCCAACTGTCGCAGGGAGGACTGCGGGATGCCGAAAGTTTGTTGGATCAGTTGAGCTTGCTGGAGGGAGAGATTGATCTGGAGGCAGTGTGGAATTTGGTGGGAGCTGTGCCCGAACGTGCCCTACTTTCTCTGATCGATGCTATTCAAAGTCGGGATCCCCTGCCCGTTATCACCCTAACTCGTCACCTGCTGGATCACGGCAAAGAACCTCTTACTCTTTTACAAAATCTGGTTAGTTTTTATCGAGATCTGCTCCTCGCCAAAACCGCCCCGAACCGTCGGGATATGGTGGCGCTCACCCCGGACACCTGGGCAGCCCTACAAACCCGTGCTGAGCACTACAGCATTTCCCATGTCCTGGCTCTGCAAAGCCACCTTCGCCAAGCGGAAATCCAGATCCGGCAAAGTGGGCAGCCCCGTCTCTGGTTAGAAATTAGCCTGATGGAGTTGCTGCAAGCTGCCTCCGCCTCTGCTCCCCCGACCGAGTTAGCCCTGCCACAGATGCCACCGCCTGCTCCCTTGCCCTCCCCTCCTCCCCTTGCTCCACCATCGGTAGCACCCTCCCCTCCCTCTATGCCGGATCCTCCTGCCGTGGTGGTCAAACCCGTTCTTTCCCCCTCTCCTCCCGCCGCCGCCGATCCCCTCCCCTCCCCCCCGCCCGTGGGATCCCTGGGATCCCAGTGGGAGATCTTTCTGCAACGACTGACCCCGGTGGCGAAAGGGCGGGTTCGGCTAGGGCGAGTCATTCAGGAAACTCCCCAAGAAATCACGCTTGGCTTTCCTAACCAAGGATTTGCCGACATGGCACGAGCCAAGCTGAGCGATATTCAGCCGATTGTCAATGAGGTGGTGGGTCGCACCGTCCGCCTAATCTTTACGGTCGATGTGGCAACCCTAGCTCCTCCCACCGACTCACCCCCGCCGCCGCCCCCCGCCGCCGCTTCCTCTGGGATTCCGCTTAGCCCCCCCCTCCCTCAGGGATCCCCGACCGCCGCCCCCCTCGCTACTCCGGCTTCTCCCCCTTCTGCCCCTCTGCCGGAACCGGATGAGTTGCAGGAAACAGCCCGTCGCCTAGCCGAGTTTTTCCACGGCAGTGTTGTCTCCATGTCCCCTGGGGATCCCCAGCCCGCCGCAACTCCCCTCAATTCTGCCCCCCCAACCCCAGAGGAAGAGGATCTACCGTTTTAGGGGATCCCTGCCCACATAGCCCGACTATGACCATTGACCTAAACAATTCATGACCTCACGCCTAGCCCTGGGATGACCCAAGCAACTTAGGCCGGGAGGCTGACCTGGGCAACGATAGAGCTATAGCGATTTAGAGAGAGCCATCTTAAACCCTCTCAACATGTGAAAAAATATGAACATGACGGAAACCCTCACCCAACCGCCCCATCAACTCCTGCCAACCCCAGAAAAACAAGAGAATTTCGCAGATTTCCTTGATTCCTTTCCCAATCCGGCAGCTAAATTTTTCTTTGGACTGCTTAAACCCAGCCTCTTGCAAAAGGGAGAATCCACCCCTTGTTTAATTCCTCCAATAGAGGTACTACGAGCAATGCCTTCAGGCAGCTTGGGAAGTGCCTATGCTGAGTTTTTGCGGGATCACCACCTCAGCCCGATTGCCTATGGACCTCGGCGTGCCCAAATTCATGATGTTCTGCATGTTTTGTTGGGCTATGGCACTGACTATGCCGGAGAAGCCGCTGTGCAATGGTTCGTGATGGGGTGCAAGCCCACGCTTTTTAACTGGATTGTCGGAGGCTACCTACAACTGCAAACCCGTCAGTGGCACCTGGTGAAGACCGCTTTTCAACGGGGTCGTCAATCCCCAATGGATCCCGATACCTTTCCCGTGGAGGAATTGTGGGAAGTGCCTGTGGATAAAATTCGAGAGCGCTACCATCTGATCTAGGCTTTCAAGCCAATTCAAGGTGACTTAGCCCCCGCTCACTGACAAAGGCTGCCCATCAAAAAGGGATCCCCCCAGCCGGTGAGAGGATCCCGATCCCTATTTACTGATGAATGGAATCAGCCAAAACTGAGTTCACCACCCAGGTTATACCGAAACTGCTTTCTTGACCTGAGCCGTAAAGGCTCCTGCCGCATAGCTAGCCGCCATTTCATCCAAGGTGGTCATTTTCACTTGGGTGCCATGACCGGCGCAACCAAACACTTGATAGCGCTCTTCACAAACCTTTTGCATCTCTTTGATGGAGGGCTTGAGGAAGTGGCGAGGATCAAACTCTTTAGTATCCGCCGCCAATGCCTTGCGAACGGCGGCTGTGATCGCCAAGCGGTTGTCGGTGTCAATGTTGACTTTCCGCACACCGTTTTCAATACCCCGCTTGATTTCCTCCAAAGGCACCCCATAGGTTTCAGGGATGGCACCGCCAAACTCGTTGATGATATCAATCAAGTCTTTGGGCACCGAAGAGGAACCGTGCATCACCAGGTGGGTGTTGGGCAGACGGCGATGAATTTCGGCAATGCGGTCGATGTCGAGGATGTCTCCGGTGGGCTTACGGCTAAATTTGTAGGCTCCGTGGCTGGTGCCAATGGCAACCGCCAGGGCATCCACCTGAGTTTGCTCCACAAAGTCTACGGCTTGATCGGGATCCGTCAGCAGTTCATCGTGGCTGAGGACGCCTTCAGCTCCGTGGCCGTCTTCCTTATCGCCCATGCCCGTTTCTAGGGATCCCAGGCAACCCAGTTCTCCCTCAACGCTCACCCCAATGGCGTGGGCTACATCTACCACCGTGCGGGTAACCTGCACGTTATATTCAAAGCTGGCTGGAGTTTTGGCATCTGCTTTGAGGGATCCATCCATCATGACGCTGGTAAAGCCGTTTTTGATGGCGGAATAGCAAGTAGCGGGGCTGTTGCCATGATCTTGGTGCATGGCAATGGGAATGTGGGGATAGGTTTCCACCGCCGCTAAGATCAGGTGGCGCAGGAAGTTTTCGCCAGCATATTTGCGAGCACCGCGAGAAGCTTGCAAAATCACCGGACTGTTGGTGGAGTGAGCAGCCTGCATGATCGACTGGATCTGCTCCATGTTGTTGACGTTAAAAGCAGGAATGCCATAGCCGTTTTCGGCAGCGTGGTCGAGGAGAGTCCGTAGTGCAACTAAAGCCATCGAGAAACCTCCGAGGTGCGTTCTTATGTTAAAACTCGTTGCTTAGTCATAATCTTAAGTTATTTTTTACATTTTTTGCGGAAGTCGGTGCGACTTTGCCAGATTAAGCAACCGAAGCGCCACCCCTAGGGCAAGGTTTCCGGCAATTTTTGACCAATGCGCGGCTCAGTGCCAGCCCACAGTCGCTCCATATTGCGGCGATGGGATCCCAGCACATATAGCCCCCCCGCTAAGGCAAATAGCCCGTAGGGCAGGGCTTGACCCAGGCCAAACATGATCAGCGGCGCGGCCATAGCCGCCACAATCGAGCTGAGGGAAACAATGCGCGAAAGGCCAATTCCGGCTAACCACACCCCTAAAATGCTGAGGGCGGCGGGCCAGCTCATCGCCAACAACACCCCCAAACTGGTGGCTACCGATTTACCCCCCTTGAACCCCAACCAAATCGAGCGTCCATGCCCGATTACCGCCGCCAAGCCAGCCAACAGACCCACCCAAGGGATCCCGCTTTCCGGTAGGCTGAGGAGTTGCCGTTGTAGGCATTCAGCCATTAGGGTTTGAGCCATCAGAACCGCCAAGCCTCCCTTCAAGGCATCCACCCCCAACACCAAGGCGGCAGGTCCTTTGCCCACCGTTCGCAAAATGTTGGTGGCTCCTATCGAGCCGGATCCATGCTCCCGAATATCGATCCCTTTCCACCAGCGCCCCACCCAATAGCCCGTCGGGATGGAGCCAAGCAAGTAGCCCATCAGCCCACAACCGAGGAAAAAAAGTATATTCATAACAACGCCAGGGCAACGGCATCCTTAAGTTTACCCCCCTTCCCGATCCCCGACCCCTTCAGTTACGATCCAGCAGGTCAGAACGCTAGGGGGGATGTTCCCATGAGCAAATCGGCTCGTCGATGGCTGCCCATAGCCACGGTTCCAACCATTCTTCTGGGCTTGGTAACGGGCTGCGGAGGGTTTAACCGCTCCTACGATGTGATTATTGGCGGCAATTTTTTGAGCGGGATCGAAGGCCAGGTGCTCTTGGAGTCGGAGTGTTTGGCAGGAAGCTCCCCCTGCCCCAGTCAACCCTATCAGGCGCGAGTGGATGTGTTGGATGGCAACCGCAACGTGGTCACCAGTTTTCGTTCTGCTCCCTCGTCGGGAGAATTTGAGGTGCAACTCAGTCCTGGCACCTATACCCTTGCCCCCAACGCCGAGGGGGTGATTACGGCTCCTGAGCAAACCGTGGATGTCACGTTTAATCAATTTGCGGTGGTGACGATTGTTTACCAGAAAACCCCGTAAAGCTCTCGCCTCAGACTCGTGAGGCCATCCAGCAGAGAAAAATAATCTAGGGATCCCTTGGCATTCGATGGCTTGGTTCGATTGGCTACTCATCCCCGATTGCCCCCTCTGTCAACGTCCCGCCCGTCGGGGTCAGAGACAGGGCTGTTTTTGTGCCGACTGTGCTGAACAACTGCACTCCCTTCGCTACCAGCCTTGGCAAACCCCCCTTACTCCCGAAAGTCCTCCGCTTTATGTTTGGGGATCCTACACGGGGCTGCTGCGCCGCTCTTTGCAATTGCTCAAATATCAGAATCAACCACAGATGGGTCTCACCCTGGGATCCTGGTTAGGGGAGGCATGGCAGGGATCCCGCCGCGATTGGCAACGGATAGACAAGCTGGGGGTTGTGCCGATTCCTCTCCATGCTGAGCGGCTGCAAAAACGCGGATATAACCAGGCCGAACTGCTGAGTCGAGCCTTTTGCCACGTCACTGGTATGACGCATTTCCCGGCCATGCTGGCGCGTCGCCGTTCCACTCAAGCCCAATATGGATTGTCTACGACAGCCCGACAAGAAAATCTCAAGGGGGCTTTTCAAGTGATGCAACCGGTGGCAATGCCGCTGTTGATCATCGATGACATCTACACGACGGGTGCAACGGTAGCGGCGGCTATCCAGGCTTTATCGGCCTCCGGCACAAGCGTTGTGGGGATCATTGTGGCGGCTCGGCCTCGTTTGGTAGTCCAGTCCCGCGAGCAACCGCTCTCAGTTTAGTTCAGAAGACTTCACAGCTAACTTTCTCAAGCTAGGGATCCGGATCCCAGATCCTTAATCGCAACTTCACCCAGACCCCCATCCTCACGATATTGGTGAAGGGACTAAGATGATTTCACAACTATACAAGCAACAGGCAAGGTAGCGTCTATCATGACTGGCTATGATTCGTTGGAGCCTCAGGGCATCATCTTGCTGGTGGATGACACGTTAGAAAATCTAGAAGTTTTGGACGGATTGTTAACAGAACATGGCTACGATGTGCGGCAGGCTACCGATGGGCAGATGGCTCTCATGGGCGTCGAAGCGGATCCCCCCGATTTAATCTTGCTCGATATCATGATGCCAGAGATGAATGGCTATGAAGTTTGCCAGCGGTTGAAGAGCAAGCCGGAAACCTGGGATATCCCCGTTATCTTTATCAGCGCCCTTGATGATGCTTTTGATAAAGTGAAAGCTTTTGAAGTGGGAGGGGTGGATTATATTCCCAAGCCTTTTCAAACCGCAGAGGCACTGGCACGGGTCAACAATCAGATGGCGATCTCCCGCCTGCAAAAACTCCTACAGAAGAATACAGAGCTACAGTTTGCTCAATATCAGGCGGTGGTTGCGGAACGGGATCGGATGCAGCAGGCTTTTTTGGAGGCTAGCCGTAAGTACGACGAATTTTTTCAAAAAGCTCCCATCGGGATTTATCACTGTTCGCCAGCCGGACGCTATTTGGAGGTCAACCCCGCTTTAGCTCGCATTTTTGGCTACACCGCTCCCCACGAGTGGATCCCGGAGTCGGAGGGAACAGGGATCCCCATTCCCTATGTGGATGAAAACCAATGGGAACGCTTTGCTAGCCAGATCGAGCATCACGGCTCTGTGGTGAGTATGGAGTCAGCCGTTTATCGCAAAGATGGCAGCGAAACCATCATCCTAGAGTCGGCTTATCCCGTCAAAGACGCGCAAGGTTATCTAGTGTATTACGAAGGATTTGCCCAGGAACTCGTTTCTAGTTTGTAAGGATCTTTAGCTGTCAAGGAGTCGGTTTTCTTTACCGTTTTGTGGGTTCAAGGGGGCTGAGTTGACTATCTGCATGGCATGGATCCGTGTTAGTCAAACCACTGAGTCTGAGCTAAGGTCGGTATCGAATCTTCCCCTGACTTGACTGCTTCTGGAAAGTCTCCCTTCCACTAGTCGTAGCCTCCCCTTAAGCAAGGCTGCAAGTTTCTAGCCGCTCTCGCACCTTAAACTTTTGATGAACCTTGTCCTAAAGTATGAAGTGTAGTTATAGGAGGCAACCATGCTTCGAGTTTTCTCTCTCTTGGCAGCCCTGCTCACCTCTATCGTCGGATTTTCTGTGTTTAGCTCTAGTGCCTTAGCCGATGATGATCGCCCTAATTTTGGGGATCGCTTTGATAATTTGGATGGAGAACGGTTGAAGGATTGGTTAGATGATCGTTTCGATGATGACGATGACGACGACGATGATGATGACGATGATGATGATGACGATGATGATGATGACGACGATGATGATGACGATGATGATGATGACGATGATGATGATGACAACTAACTACTAAGAGCAAATCTTCTCAATCTGGCTAGAAATTTTTCCCTGTTTTCGGGCGAAAAGCCCTCCCCTAAATTCAAGAGGAGGGCTTTTTAGAAAGCGTGTATTCTCAGGAAAAGGGATCCCAACACCTAGCACCCGATCAGTTTAGGAGGCAATTTTTTGATTGGAGGGATCCCCATCCTGCACTGTTTTGAGGGGCGAAGATTGCTTTTTATGAAAGGCTAGCCGCTCATTTTCAACTGTTACCTCAATCGTGTCTCCAGCCACAAACTGATTTTCTAAAAGCTTAGTGGCAATCGGATTTTCGATTTCCCGTTGAATGGTGCGCTTGAGGGGGCGAGCACCAAAAACAGGATCGTAGCCCACCTCGGCCACATAATCTTTGGCAGCTTCCGTCAACAGGAGATCAATTTTTTGATCAGCCAAAAGCTGCTCAACTCGCCGCATTTGTAAGGAGACAATCGAGCGGATTTGGGATTTAGTAAGGGCATGGAAGATAATCAATTCGTCCACCCGATTCAAAAACTCAGGGCGGAAATTACGACGCAATAATCCCAAGACTTCTGTTCGCATTTCTTCATAGCGACTTTCATCCCCCGCTACTTCTAAAATGTAGTCGCTGCCAATATTGCTGGTCATGATGATGATGGTGTTTTTGAAATCAATAGTTCGCCCTTGGGAGTCAGTAATACGGCCATCATCCAAGACCTGTAAAAGAATATTAAAGACATCAGGGTGAGCTTTCTCCACTTCATCAAATAGCACCACAGAATAGGGGCGGCGGCGCACTGATTCCGAAAGTTGTCCACCCTCTTCGTAACCCACATAACCAGGAGGCGCTCCCACCAGCCGAGAGACGGCATGTTTCTCCATATATTCCGACATATCAATGCGAACCATCGCTTCGCTGGTGTCAAAGAGAAACTCTGCCAACGCCCGTGCCAACTCGGTTTTGCCTACCCCCGTTGGGCCAAGGAAGAGAAAAGATCCAATCGGACGACCGGGATCCTTCATCCCCGCCCGTGCCCGCCGAATGGCGGCAGCCACCGCCGTCACTGCTTCTTCCTGGCCGATCACTTTTTGATGGAGGTGAGATTCTAGTTGCAGAAGCTTTTGGCGCTCCGATTCCATCAAATTGGTGACAGGGATCCCTGTCCAACGGGAAACAATTTCGGCGATATCTTCCTGGGTCACCTGTTCCCGCAACATCGGTTCACCACTACTTTGTTGAGAGGCAATATAGGCTTCTTTTTCCTGAATTTGTCGCTCAATTTCCATGAGTTTGCCATACTTCAGCTCGGCAGCCCGATTCAGATCATATTTTTGTTCGGCCTGTTCGATTTGCAGTTTGATGGCATCCCGCTCTCCTTTCAGGGTTTGCAGTTGCTCTAATCCCTCTTTTTCAAACTGCCAACGGGAATTGAGTTCCCGCTGATTTTCCATCAGATTGGCGAGTTCCTGTTCAATACGGCTAAGACGGTCACGGGATCCCAGATCATCCTCTTTTTTGAGAGAGAGTTCCTCCATCTGCAACTGCATAATCCGCCGATCGATTTCGTCCAATTCTACGGGTTTGGAGGTGATCTCCATCTTCAGTTTGGCTGCCGATTCATCTACCAAATCAATGGCTTTATCGGGCAAAAATCGCTCAGAAATATAACGGTGGGATAGCACCGCCGCCGCGACGAGAGCCGAATCTGCAATTTTGACGCCGTGATGCAGTTCGTAACGCTCCTTCAGCCCCCGCAAAATAGAAATCGTGTCTTCCACCGTCGGTTGATCCACCAACACCTGTTGAAAACGCCGTTCCAATGCCGCATCTTTTTCGATGTATTTGCGATATTCATCCAGAGTGGTGGCTCCAATGCAGCGCAGTTCTCCCCTGGCTAACATCGGTTTGAGTAGATTGCCCGCATCCATCGCCCCTTCGCCTGCCCCCGCACCTACGACGGTATGCAGTTCGTCAATGAACAAGACAATCCGCCCCTCTGACTCAGTGACCTCCTTGAGAACCGCTTTCAGCCGATCCTCAAACTCCCCGCGATACTTGGCTCCGGCAATCATGGATCCCATATCCAGGGCGATCACCCGCCGATTTTTCAACGATTCCGGCACATCCCCCCGATTGATGCGCTGGGCTAAGCCCTCCACAATGGCGGTTTTGCCCACCCCTGGCTCTCCGATCAAAACGGGATTGTTTTTGGTGCGGCGAGATAAGACTTGAATAACGCGGCGAATTTCATCATCCCGCCCAATCACCGGATCCAGTTTGCCCTGACGAGCTGCCTCGGTTAGATCGCGCCCATAGCGCTCCAAGGCTTCGTAGCGAGCCTCTGGATTTTTGTCCGTCACCCGTTGTTTGCCCCGCACCTCCTGGATGACCGGCTTGAGCCGATCCACCGTGAGACCAAGGGGAGCCAACACTCGTTTGCCCACCCGCTCATCCGTCAGGGATCCCAGAAAAAGGTGCTCGACTGAAATAAAATCGTCTTCGTATTCTTTGCGAAACTCTTCCGCCCGATCCAGGCTGGTTTCTAGCCCCCGCCCTAAGTAAAGCTGTTCTACGTTTGCCACCTTAGGCTGTTGACCAATAAAGCTCTCCACCTTTTGCCGCACCACAAGGGGATCCAACTCAGCTCTCTGCAAGATGGTTCTGACTAGTCCCCCCTCTTGATCCAGAAGGGCAATGACAAGGTGCTCTGTTTCTAACTGTTGTTGCTTATACTGACGAGCCACATCCTGTGATTTGACAATGGCGCTCCAAGCTTTTTCGGTGAACTGATTAGGGTTGGTTGGCTGCATAAGATCTAAGGGAAGGAGCAGTGGTGAATAGCCTTCATTCAGTATAGCAATATCAATTCACTTGAGTGTCAGCATATAAGGGCAAACCCAGGATCCTAAATAAAATCTAAATCTGCATCGGGCAAGCACCACCTCAACCCATCAGCCCCCACCCCCCGCCAACCCCCTCAAGGAGGCCAAGGGATTGCAGCTCAGCCAGACTGGAGCTGTCTAGCGACCAGTAGATTGGAGTTATAATGCCCCTCAGATCCCCCCAGGGGGGATCCCTATTCCCAGGAAAGAGGCAAAAAGCTCATGACAGACGAAGCAAAAGTGGCCGTATTGCTGTGTGGCTATGGTGAGATCGAGCACTATCAAGAATTTGCGGACTATAATGAACGGGCTTTACGGTTGCTAGCCTCAAAGTTCATTCAATTTCCTAATTTTGTTATCCCCTGGATTGCCAAAGCCTTAGAGTTTAGCGATCGGCGGGAGTGGAAAGGTCAAAACCATTATCATTCCCCCCACAACGCTATTTTTGAGTCGCAACGGGCTGGAATTGAAGCTGCCTTGCAGGCTCGCTTTGGGGATCGGGTCGGCGTATTCAAAGCCTTTAACTTTTGTGAGCCATTTTTGCCCAGCCAAGTCTTAAAAGAAGTGCGCGAGCGGGGCTATAACCGTCTGCTGATTTATCCATTACTGGTGGTGGATTCCATTTTTACCAGTGGTTTAGCGCTTCAACAAATTAACGAAGCTCTGGCGGATGATGCCAGTTGGGTGAAGGGGATCCGCTATTTTCCCAGTTTCTTTGATCAGCCGGATTATCATCAACGCATGGCCGATCATATCGAAGCGCGGTTAAGCGACTTACAGGGACATTATGCGGCCACACAAATTGGCATTCTGTTGCTCAATCATGGATCCCCCTACGAAGCCAAAGGATACGAAACGGGCATCCGCGAAAGTGTCAGCCTGTATCTATCGATTCGGGAGCGATTGATAGAGAAATATCCCCTGATTAGTCTGGCCTGGATGAACCATGATACCCCCGGACGCTGGACAACCCCAGATATGAATCAAGCCGCCGAAAATATCTTGGGATTGGGAGCCAAAGCATTGGTGTTTGCGCCAATTGGCTTTGCCACCGAAAATCATGAAACTATGCTCGATGTTGGTTATGCTATCCAAAAATTTAAGCACAAAGCCGAATGTCTACACCTCGATTGTCTGAACGACGATCCGGCCTTTTTACAGATGGTGGCGGATTGGGTGGAACCGTTGGTGGGAGATTTGTTGGGGGATCAGATCAATCTGCGGCAATGGCTATCCAATCCGGCTCCCCAAAAAGAGTTAGCAGGGGTTTTGCCCAATCGCAACCGCCACCTTCACGAAACCCTGCCCCCGTCCGCCCATGCCCACCACGGCCACAGCCACAGTCATGGGGGACACCATCATCACCACTAAATCCGCGGGGGAGAGGTACGGGGATCCGAATCTTGCAATCTTTCTTAACATTGCGGTTATCATGAAGGCGATGCTCAGGTGAGCAAAGGAATGACCTCAATTTTGTCAGGACTACCGTTTCAGGCTCAGAGCGGCGATCGGCTGGTTAGCAAGGTGGTGGGAGCGGCCATTGCTGCCCTCTTTAAGCAGTCCGAAACGTTGAATGCCACCGTTCGGGCGGATCCCGTAGCCAAGCTGTTGCAGGGAAGCATCGATGGCTTTGAGCTGTTGGCATCGGGGTTGTTGATGTACAACGGTTTGCGCCTTGAAAACCTGGAACTCTACTCGCAGGCTGTTGCCATCGACTTTAGTGAGATTTTTCAAGGAAGGGTCAAACTCCGTCAACCCACTCAGGCCACGATGCGGGTGGTGCTAACGGAGCAAGATCTGGCTACATCTTTCAATACCCCGTTCGTTTTGGGCAAACTCAAGCTCCTCCAAATTAACGGCCAGCCCCTGAGCCTACGGCAGGTCGGCGTGGCGATCAGCAATGATGGATCCCTACACATTCAGGCGGAAGCCCAGATGGATCCAGCAGGGGAGTGGATCGGGATTGATTTCTCGACGCAGGTAGAAGTGGAGGATCGCCACAGGATTCAGTTTGTGCAGACCACTTACCAAGGGGATCCTGCTTCCGTAGCCCTCAGCCAGTCGCTGGTGGAGCATGTCAACAGTCTTTTGGATCTGGACAAATTCGCCTTAGATGGCACTCGCCTGCGGGTGGATCGGATCCGCATCCGCGATCATAAGATCGTCTTTTATGGCTCCGCCCAGATTGATCGATTTCCCACCCGCAAGGCCGTCCACTAAGCGGTTGGCGGATAGCGGTTGGTTTGTCCATACGGCCATTCATCAGACCATCGAATCCATAATGAGATGCTCTATACCGGGATCTTTGATGAAGTGTGGGAATCTCTGCCATTGTTATGAGGTTCCCTAAAGCGTCTTTTGGGGAAGGGATTTAGAGAAAGTCTGAGCCTTAAAACCGCCACCTTTGCAAGATCCAGCATTCCTCGTTTAGGCTAGAGAAATCTGCTGAAAGCCTCTCCAGAAGCGAGCTTTAACCTTATCGGGATGACAGGATTCGAACCTGCGACCCCTTCGTCCCGAACGAAGTATTGCTAGCTTTTGTGTCTACTACGGGGAAAGCGATACAGCCATTCTCAATAAGATCTCCTACCATTCACCAAACCTTGAAACTCTTTTCAAACAATCGCTGAGATACCTCCACCGCCCAGCAACCTTGGGGATCCTCAGTGGCCACCAAAGCCACGGATCCAGGATAGAAGCCAAAGCGTTCCTGATCTGCCAGCCAGGTTTGATAGCGGCTGATGGCTACTTCAATCTGATGATCGGTGTGGCTCATCTGGGAAGGGATCCGGTTGTGGGGTCAGGGTTGGGATCCCCCGTCGAGTCGTTGAACGATATGCCGAATTTCGCCCAGCAGGATATCAAAGCGTTGATCCTGTTCAGCTTGGCGTTGCAGCATGGCAGCTATTCTCTGATCTTGTTCAGCCTGGTGCTGAGAGACTCTGAGAACTTGATCCGCTAGGATCCCCACCTGTGACACTAAGCCCAGATGAGCTTGAGTCAACTGATCCACCCGTCCATTAGTGGCAATCTGTGAATCCGCCACCCGCTCGATCGCCGCCGCCAATCGGTCAAACTTTTCTTCATCCGTCATCGACTTCCCTCCCTGAGGATTAGCAACAGTGAGCCAGCAATCACCGCGATGGCCGCTGAAGCGATCAGCGTGTTGGCACGGTTGGCGGTATCGCGGCTGAACTCAAAGAACCGTTCATCCCACCGCTTTACCTCTGTTTGCAGTTCTTGACGGCTGGATGCCATGTCCGAGCGGATCCCTTGGAGTTCAGTATCCATCCGCTCTACAACTGCCAGCACATCCACCAACGTTGGTTCACGGGATCCTGTCATGCTGTCTCCTCCTTAGTTGCTTTGATCAGTCCTTTATCTTTGGCTCGCTCGATATCTTCAATAATCAGCTTCAAGACATAGTTGCTGATTGTTCTGTGATCTGACTCTGCCAAAGCCTCCAGATGTTCTTTCACATCTGGGGGGATCACGAACGAGACTCTGGGATTCTTGGCTGGCACTGCAATACGTTTAAGTGTTGCTATCATTCTCACCTTTTTTAGCGGATTGTCATTAACAGTATGCACCGTACAAAAATAATATGCAAGGTGCTTGACGTTTAGAGTATGCACGGTGCATACTAAAAGGCATGGAAGCAAACGGGGTAGAGCACAAGGCGGCAACGCTAGGTAAAGCCCCCGGCCTGAGAGAGGTTAACTGCTTGCATCTGCAACCATTACTGGAGACTGACGATGATTGCCAAGTTAATCAAGATGGCTGACGGAGTGGTAATGGCAAAGCCTAGCCCCAATGTGCGGGTTCTCTGGCATCACAACAGTGGTGAAGAACATGTGGTGGCTTACCTGGGATTTAACGATGCTGATCACGCGCAGCACTGTTACCGCTGGATTGCGGCTAACTTCGGAGCTTACGACCGCAAGACTAACGCTGGGGTTTGCAAACCCCGCAAGGCTGAGCGGGTGGATAGCTGCCCATTGGAAATCAAGTGGCATTGCCCGGATTGTCCTATCACACAACACAAGATGGTCGAGTTAGTTTCCATTAATTCCACTTCTCCGAAGAAAAGCGAGCTATAGCCAGTTTTCGCTGAACGGCTCAACCAAAGTTTCCATTAATTCCACTTCTCCGAAGAAAAGCGAGCTCCAAGCCGCAATAGCACTATCCTCAGACCCTGTTTGGAGAGTTTCCATTAATTCCACTTCTCCGAAGAAAAGCGAGTAGACAAGTAGAACAGATGAGTCTAGAGCAAGCTAAGCAGTTTCCATTAATTCCACTTCTCCGAAGAAAAGCGAGGATAGCGGACCATTTCCACCGATGCCGCGAGCAAAGTTTCCATTAATTCCACTTCTCCGAAGAAAAGCGAGTTAGGGCTTGTCAGGCGCTAGGGAAGCCCGTAAAAGGTTTCCATTAATTCCACTTCTCCGAAGAAAAGCGAGCAACTTAATTAGCTCTAATCCCACAGAATGTTTAGTGTTGTTTCCATTAATTCCACTTCTCCGAAGAAAAGCGAGCAAAAAATTGTCAAGCAGTGCCAAGAGGAAGGAATTGTTTCCATTAATTCCACTTCTCCGAAGAAAAGCGAGGTCTACTAATTAAACAACCACAGCTTGCTGAGCACTGTGATGTTTCCATTAATTCCACTTCTCCGAAGAAAAGCGAGCCCTGCTTGATTTGAAGCGGGACGCCATTTCTGCCCTCAAGGTTTCCATTAATTCCACTTCTCCGAAGAAAAGCGAGTACGGTATATCTCAGGCGATCGCCGCCGAGACTGAGTTTCCATTAATTCCACTTCTCCGAAGAAAAGCGAGTCCCCTGAATTCTAGCCTGCTCCCAGAGCCGGATCCAGGGTTGTCGATCGACAGGGTCTTGCCATAGGGTGCTAATCCCTCGCGATTTTTCCCTGCCCATGCGCCTAAAACCCTTACCCCACAAGCGATCGACCGGGTCAACCTGAGAATCAGGGTTTGGGGTCTGTCGAAGACCCGATTGCTCAAATCATTAATGTAGAGCATCATAGGGATCCTTTCGCCTTTGCTTGAATAGTTTGGGATCGGTTTGAGGCATAGGCTCTGACCGAAACCACTCATAGCAAATAAGTTGCACATCTTCCTGGGTAAAAAATGTCGAGTCTCGATCGACTGAAGAAAGCTCTTGGTACAATCCCTCATCAATAAATAACTCATCCAATAAATGGATCAGATTGGAAATATCCCGATCCTGCTGGTAGATCTTCCAGAATGTTTTACAGTCTCTTTCATAGGTACGAATACCTTTAATCTGCGTCACTAAGTTAAGCACCCGTTGTTGTGCCTCCTTGGTCACCGAATCAAGCCCATTGTGATCTTCTGCCTCTGTTAAGCAAAGATAAATCCGTCTCAACCACTGAGGTAACGTGGGTCGTAAGAAAGAACTGCTCTGACGTTGATTGAGCAAAGTCAGGAGATTCTTGATCGCAGGTTGTAACACCTGAAAGATCTCACCATCAAAAGGAGCCGGTGGTAAATTATCAGGTTTTGCAAACTCTCCAGGCTGACAATAAAGTAGCTGGAAGATCGAACCCCAGTCACTTTGAAGCTGACTGGGATCCACAGCAATCCGACCTGCCAGTCGGGGGTAGAAGTGCCAGAAGTGGCGATCTTTAACCCGAAAGGCTAAGAACAACCCCTCCTGTGGGGCTTGATAGCGAGTGCTATGAATCCCGATTGGGATCTCCTCCACCGCTTGCATCCCCGACTGCTGAATGAACTCCAGAAGTGGGAACTTCATTTCATCCATAGAAACCAAATCTACTTTGGCCTCCAGAGCCCGTAGCACCTCATTCTGTGCGCTCGGGGATTGAGCTTCCTTCAGCAGCCGGATCTCTTCTAATGAGCGTTCTGAAATCACCTCGCCCAGCACACTGGCATCCAGACCCACCTGCTGATCGATCAACGCAATCCGCTGCTGCAACCTCTCTACTAGCCCTAACAACGACTCCAGACCTTGCTCAGGGAAGCCATTGATAATCATCAACTCCGCAAATGGGGATCCCATTCGGTCAATGCGGCCTGCTCGCTGGATCATCCGCACCGGATTCCAATGCAGATCGTAATTGACCAGAGCAGCCGCCTCTTGGAGGTTTTGTCCCTCGGATAATACATCTGTGCAGATGATCAGATCGATTTCCTCTTCAGGTGAGCATCCTAGTTCTTGATCCAAGAGCCGATTGAACTGGGGAGCAAATCGCCTCACCAGGGCTTCCCGCTGCCGGTTCGGAGTTTTGCCTGTGAGCAGTTCTATTCGCAGACTTCCCGAAGAATGACGGAGAGCTGCACGATTCTCTGCCATGGCCTGAAGCCACTCTGTATCCTCTAATAGCTGCTGGTACAGATAGTCGGCTGTATCTTTGAAGTAGCTAAACACAATCACCTTCTCCTGCTCCAGGCTGAGCATCATTTGCTTGAAGGACAGCAATTTGAGATCAAAGTCTTCCCCAGCCTGTACCTCTGACTGAATACGATCTATCCCCTTGATGATCTGATTGAGCACATCCTGATCAGCTCGAATCGATCGAGCTAATTCCTCCAGGTCATAGTCCGTGGGATCCACCCTGGGTAGAGATGCCAAAACCTCTTCCACAGAATCATCCACTTCTTCTGCCTCTAGGGCGATCAAACGTCGATATCGGGATCCGTCCAGCAGGTGGCCTTGATGGAGGAGATCTAAGAATCGTTCTTGAAAGGCAGCCTGCCAACGAATGCTGTATTCGAAAGCCTTGATCGAACTCTCCAGCCGCTTGAGATAGAGCGTTTTCATCAGGCTCGTGAGCACTTCGTTGCGCAACTGCCCTTCCGTTGGCTTAATCTGCCTCTCTCGCAGATAGTGGCCTAGGTTATAGGGAGCTAGAAAAAGCGCTTCAATGCAGGTGACCCAACGACCGTAGAGACCTTGAAAGCTATTCTCAAAGTTGTAGGTAAACTGTCCAAGGATCCGACGAGGAAAGCGGATTTCCTGACCTCCGATGATGATCTTTTCTCCCGCCTGCTGACGTTTTAAGACATCCATACGGGAACGACGCACCATGGTCTGAAACAAGAGCTCTGTGATCTGAGCCTTGCCATTATCCAAATCCTTAAAGAGTTGAAATAGATTGGGGATCCCCCAGCTACTGTAATAGCGATCATCATTGCGAGTCAGTAATAACACCTGATGATAGAGATCGAAGATTGTATTGTTGATGGGGGTAGCTGTGAGCAGTACCACCCATTTGCGACGACGTCCCCCACAAATTAGGCGTTGTAGGTTGGTATAGCGGGTGGTTAACTTATTGCGGAAGTTATGGGACTCATCCACAATAATGATGTCGAAATAGCTGTAACGTCGGCTATCGAAATCAGGTCGTCCCATTTCCTCCTGGGACAACAAATTGGCCATCAGGCCAAATTCCCTCAACTTCGGTTCCCACACCAGGTTACGAACCTGAGCTGGGCTGATCACCAGTGCGCGAGGCACATAACCGGGTTGTCGTCGCTCCGCGAGAACATGGTCGACGAGACGCAAGCCTATGTAGGTTTTTCCCAAACCCACAGCATCAGCAACAATGGCACCCCCATGACGTTCCAATAATTGTAGGGCTCGCTCGAACCCTTCCTGTTGAAAATCTGCAAGTTCGAGAGTTGTTGCCTGTCCCTTGACCGTCGGATTCTCCTTCGGTTGGAAAAGAGTATAAAGGCAACGCATCAGGATCTGGTGAGGAGTATAAGCTCGACTACCAAATTTGGAACGTTCCAGCTCAGCAATTAATTTGGATTTGTAATCTTTATCTACACTGGGATGATCCCAAAACTCTGTGAACCAGGACTTGCGCATCTCCTGAGCTGCCTGGGCATCTGCGAGCAAGACATTTAACTCGGTATTGCCTTCCAACCCAGGGACAGTGAAATTGCTGGATCCCACGATGCTGTAACTGGGGAATAAGTAGGCTTTAGCATGCAGAAAGGGAGTGCGTTCTCCAGTGGCTCCATACAGCCGCACATCCACATGATCTTGGTTGAGAAAAGCAATCAACCGATCAATACATTGCTTGTATTCCAATCCGAAAGTGGAGGACTCTAACTGTCCCTGAAGTTCACGGCGTAAATAGTCTTGCAGATCAATTCGATCCGGTTCAGCAGGCTTAATGGTAGGGTCCCGGCCAATCAGTAGACGAAGGTGGCTAAGTTTATTAAGGGCTCGCTCTAGCCTGATCCAAGCCTCGATACGGAAGAAGCCGGTGGCAATATCTAACTCAGTCTGTTTCTCTAAAAAGATCAGTCTCTGAATCACTGTTGCCAGCTTGTTTTTCTGGTTATCAATGTAAGTGGGTAACGACATATAGAGCACCGTCCTTTCATATTTTGCACCGATATTTGTGCAGAGTCAGAAGCGCTTTTTTCTCGATCTGGCGCACCCGTTCCCTGGTGATATTCAGGAGACCACCGATCTCGGCCAGAGTGTGCGGGTCATTGCCGTATAACCCAAAGCGGCGGATTAGAACCTGCTGCGCCTTTGGGTTGAGTAAGGAGAGAACCTTCCGGATCCTGGCCTGAAAATCCCTCTCCTCACAGATGTCTTGCGGGGTCTGGCTTTCATCCAGGATATGATCAAGCAGGCAGCTATCCTCAAGGTTGGAAAGTGGGGCATCAAGGTACCCCATCCCCCGATTCCAGTCCAGCAATTGTTGAATTACTGCCACAGTTAATGAAGAGACCAAAGCCAGATCTTTGGCAGAAGGAGTCTGACCCATCTGCTGGGATAGCTGTTGAGCCAGCTTCTTGAGCTGAGATAATTTTTCATGGACATGTTGGGGGAGTCGGATCAGTCTCCCCTTTGTGGCCACACCCCGACTGATGGCCTGCCGGATCCACCAAGTGGCATAGGTAGACAGTCTCGCCCCCCTGGCATATTCAAACTTCTCGATCGCACAGATCAAGCCCAAGTTGCCCTCCTGGATTAGGTCTAGTAGATCGAGCCCCCTCCCTTGATATTGCTTGGCAATGGAGACAACCAGACGCAAGTTGTGGGTGATCAACTTCCCCCGAGCCTGCACAGCCTGCTTGGTATTTGGGAATACAGCTATCTGGCGAAACAGGTTTACCTCTTCTGCCTGATCCAGAAGGGGATAACGCCCGATCTTCTGCAGGTAGTCCCCCAGGTTATCTTGCAGCAGATCCCGTTGGTCTGCCCGCACAGCTTCTTTCTGCTGACTGGTCGCGTACTCCACCATCTGATGTTGGTGTTTCTGGCTAGCTAGAAGAGTCTTTTCCCCTAAAACCAAGTTGCGGATCCAGTTGAGTTCTTGGTGGGAGGGATCCTGACAATTGATCTTGAAGCTATAAGCTTTATCTGCTTTGCCACAGCTAGTCACAATCAGGCTGCGATAGCCATCAGCAGTTGCCAGCAACAGATAGGATTCTGGACGTTTCGCCAGACGTCTGGCGATCTGTTGCATCAACGATCCCATCCCTTCAGTTTTGGGGTTGACTTCAAACAGCAGCACCACCTGACGAGCGTAACCCTGAGAGTACTCCGCCAGAATATGGGCAGCCTGCAATTTTTCTGACAAATGACACGGCAGCTCCAGCCCATCTACATCCAAGGGTTGTGCCACCAAGCCATAGCCCAGAGATCCAAACAGGTTGGCCACCTCGCTGGCGGTTTTAATTGATTGAAGGTCTTGCAGATCCAGTTGAGTCGTCATAGCCCTGCTCCCGTTGTCTGGAGCCACTCTAAGCGGGATCCCCTGTTAAACCCTGACAATAAAAAGTATTGGAGATTCTGAGTGAATGCCCTGAGAACTATTGCTAGACAAAAATTCCAGTCGGTGAGAGAGAAGCCGAACAATACTTTCTTTCATGAGCTTTTCGACTCAAGATCGGCTAAGGGATCCCGGTAGAGCGCTGAGATTGCCAACCCTGTGGTTTGAATCATCTGCCGTAGAGGCTCTGGACTGATCACCAACACCTCTCCCCCAAAGCCCAGGATCCATCGCTTCAGATCAACATTCTCTAGCGACCAGAGGGGCAAAACCACCTTGAGCCGGTGAGGGAACTGAGGATCACCGGTGGGAGGCAAGCTGAAGAGAGACTGGGGCCGTGAGGATCCCGAAATTCGGGGGGACATGTGCTGATACCTAAAGCGACGGGTGCCCTCACTGACAAAGGGAAAGATCCGGTCGCTGAACCAGAGTTCTAGGGTGAACTGCGCTTTTTGGCGTTCTTCAGGATGACGGCTGAGAATCTGGCTCTGCAGACGTGGATCATTGCCCAGAAAGATCCCAGCGCTGACATCGTAGAGCTTGTGCAGACGCTCCAGGGCCGCTAACTGTTCTTTGCGAGAGCGCTCTGCACAGTGCCGCAGGTGGAGAAAGAGCCGATCCAACCGCTCAAATCGCATCAGGCCATGCTTCTTCCCGCCGTGGTATTCGCAGCCCAAGTACCAGGCGATTTGATGAAACACCAGTTGCAGAGGCCAGAGGCGAAAGATCTCAGATGCTTCTCCAGGAAAGGTGGCTCCTGGGAGCCGTTTGACCTCCAGCAACTCTCCTTGTTCCATCGCTTCCTCGACCACCTGTAAACCCCGACGATCCGCTAGGGTGCCAGAGGGAGCTAGGGTCGGATCCACGATGGACTGATTGCCCAGTTGGCGAATGGGATAAAGCTCAGACGTATCAATGCGACTGAGGCGCATGCGCTGATCCACCATTTCGTAGACCGCCTGTTCCCAGGGGTTCTCCAGGGTATGACTGCTTACTTGCAAGAGCCGATAGATCTGTTTGAGTTCATGGCGACTGAAGAGGCCGGAGTGGGTAAAGTACCCCCGTTTCATAGGAAATGGCGGCAGGATCTGATAGGGCTTCAAAACCTTTTCGATATCTTTACGGATGGCATCCCTGTTTTGACCTTTCACCCAGCCCTGCTGCTGAAGTCCCTCGCTTAAACTCTCCAGGCCGCCCAGTTCGGGGTCAAAGTGGAAGGGTTGGGTCAAGATCAGTCGGATGGTGTAGAACAAGCGACGGAAGCTCTCCCAATCTGAGTAAGGATGAGTGGCAAAAGCCGTAGGACTCAGAGGTTCTGGGTAAACCAAGGGCTGATCATCCTCCCCTGAGCCTAACAGCCCTCCCTGCTTGAGCCAGGCGAGATCCTCAGTCAGCAAATCGGGAGCGGCATAGATGGATCCTTTTTCAGCGGCGATGCGGTGAGTCATCTCCTCCAGGGTGCTGCCAGGATGATGGATCAGAACTGAGAGGAGATGGAGCAAACGCTCAAAATCAAGCAACCGAGAGTATCCGTGGAGGGTGACATGTTGAGTAGCGTTCTGTCGGTTGATCAGGGTGCGGGGAATACCTTTGATATTGGTGAGAATCTGTTTTTGGGTGGGCAGGGATCCCGATAGATCTAGGGCAAGCACATCCAGAAATCCCTCAGCCGGAACAGGTGGAAAGTGTTTCAAGGACTGAGCCATCGCTTCGATAACAGCGTCTGGTACCTGTCTTGACCGTTGCTGGTTTCGTTGCTTGCAGACTTCTATTGGGGTGGTCAGATGCCATCCGATCCAGTCCAAGGTGGGGAGCTTTTGCAGCAGATCGAGTCGCCAGGAGCGGTGAGCATTGGTGGCGTCATAAATAATCGAGAGTCCTTGCTGAAGGGCTTGATTGGCTTGATTTAGGACTTGCGCTTCAATATCAGGCCAGTGCCCCTGAATAGTGGGATCCCCGTATAGGTCTTGGCGAATAGCATCGGTGGAGATGATCTGATAATCGGTCAGGGCCTCAGCCAAACAAGCAGCCAAAGTTGACTTGCCACTTGCTGGAGGCCCAATGAGCAGATGGTTAACTCGGGAAAGATCTGGAAACATCGGTCAATTCATCTTCATATCATCATTGAGTTTGTCGATGATCCACTGTCTGATGTCGGTGTACAGGTAATAATCATCGCCTTCGATAAAGCGCTGCCTCTCTTGTCTGGGGAGTTGTAGGAGAGGAGAGCATAGAATACTAGACATGACTTTAATGATCTCGTTATAGTCACAAGCATTTTGATCTCTTCCTTCGTTGAGTTCCTGGATCCTTTGTTTTGAGAAACCACGCCCGTCATGGATCAAATCGTTTCGCTTCCAGATCCAATACTCCAGTTTGTCAAGATAATTGGCGCACTCCCTCCAGCTTGAGATCTCCTGGCTGCTGGCAGAACCAAGATTCTGGCGTATCTCAATCAGGATTTCCACGAAAGCACGCTTGCTTTTTCGAGAGAAGATTTTATATTGATCATTCTGTCGAGAGTAATCTAGATCTCCAACAAAATTAGACTGGCCATTTATCAAGTCCGACTTCAATTTGTCGATATAGACGATTCCTCGATTGCCAATGTATTTTTTGCCTCCCAGCTTCTCCGCAAGAATATCCAATATTTCCTCGCAACAGGAGGAAAGCCGGGAAAGGAAATGAGCAATTTGGTCAATGTCTTGATAAAGCCTGCATTGGGTGTACAGATTCAGTAGAGTACTATGACTCTGACTTAGATCAATCGAGGGAAGTTGGTCATCATTAAGGCTTCTGGCTAAGTCCAGATCCAGGTTGAGTAAAGCATCTGCAAGGGTCAGACCATTGATAACGACTTCTAAAGAGGCTTTGGTTGAGCGTACTTGTTCTTTTTTTAAGGCCTTATGCACAATTTGAAATGTCAGGATGGAGCGCCAGTTCTTCAGCACCTGAATAGCTCCAGAGAAATCCCATCGTTCCAGTAGCAGCTTCACTACTCGATAGTTCTGAGTGCGCTGATATTGCCAGAAGGAGGTTCGGGTACATGGGGATGGTTCTCCCAAAAGTACTTTCCGTGTTGAGAGAACGGGATCTAAAAAAAGCAGCTTGGGCAAATTGGCAGTGATCGATTGCAATCGGAGGGCTGTTTGCATCTGGGGAGTCCCGCCCTTGATACTGACAAGCACCTCCTCATTAGGATTAACGTTGTCGACAAAAAAGCGATAGTATTCGTTCAGGAGCGGATCCTGTTGATTGAGCTGGATATCCTTAGGAATCAGCCGTTTCAGAAAAAGAATATCTTCTCGTTGAAGATGCCTCTGGCTCCACATCTTCATGATCTCAAACAGGAAACAGGTATCCTGATGATGTGGACGGGTTTGATCAGTGACGAAGATGTTGATCTTCGTAACAGAGAACTCCTCAATAGCCGTGTGGATCACCCCCCAGATCCTGCCGAGACGGATCCGCACTTGCCAGGATTCTGGATCCTGCCGATAGGCAGCTAGGAGCTTTTCAGTTAACTCACGAAAGCTGTAGGAGAGTCTGCCGTTGCTTTTGGGTTCGACATTTACATCCAGTTCACTGCAGAGATCACTAGCGATGAAGTCTTCTCGGCTATTTCTCTCCCATATTATATTTTCATCTTCTGTTAGTTCTTCAGGGTTTTCATTTGGTTCATTCCGATCAAAGCCCACAGGAATGTAATACTCAAAGCCCTGGAGCTTCACAGCCAAATCAGAGGTGCCGATATTAGCGATCAGAATAGCCATAGTTCCTCACTCAGAATCGAAGTTGACTTTCTCATAGATGTCTCTCATGGCCAGTTGGCACTGGATCGAGGGCAGCTCAACCAGGGCTTCATGATCGGTTATATCTATCAGGATCCACTCTCTTTCGTTTTGCTTGCGATAATGCTCTAGTGCTGGAGTGGATTGAGCCACAATCAGATACTCTTGCAAAGAAGAAAGTTGGCGATAGCGGCTGAATTTCTCTCCTCGGTCATAAGATGCAGTAGAAGGCGATAACACTTCTATGAGTAGGGTGGGGTTCAGCAGGGTATCCAGCTCACCGTCGAGAAACTGGGGATCCTCACAGGCCACGACGATATCGGGGTAGGTGTAGAACTCCGCCTGATCTACGGCCACCCGCATATCCCCCATATAGATCTCACAGGGTCTGGAGCGGAGCTGACTATGGAGACTGGCAGCAATATTGAGAGAGATCAGGTTGTGTTGACGGCTAGCCCCGGTCATGGCCACGATGTCACCATCAATGTATTCGCTCTTGAACTCGGCTTGCCGCTCTTGAGTTAGATAGTCCTGTGAAGGGGTTTTCGGGTAAGGGTGAGCGATCATGTCTTGTTCTCCAGGATCCAGTTGTGTAGGTTGCGTTCAGCTTGGATTTCATCCTCCCTTGCCTCAGTCAAGAATTGGTAAAGTTTGGTCTTGGGAAAACCAGGGAAACTAGGGCTGATCTCTACCTCCTGATAGCCCTGGGGGAGGAGCGGTGTTCACTCAGAGCTTGTAGGATCCCCTGGTAGCGATCCCAGGTGAGGTGGTGGAAGATCACTCGTTGTTCGGGGAATTGTTGTCGGGTAGGAGTGGTGAGCATAGTGGTTTTCCCCTCTCTTGAGATCAGTATGGCGAAGTCGTTTTGGTGAAGTTACTCAGGTCTTCAGGCCAAAGAGATGGAGGCTGTCACTCATTCGGGTTAGATCATCGAGGAATCGAGCCCTCACATGCTGACCACCAGCTTGGACACCTCCCATAAACAAGCAGACCACCTCCTGGCAATCGATACCAGCTTGCTTATGCCTGATCTTGTGTCTCCTGATGCTTACCCAGGAACAATGGGCATCACCGTGTGCAGCATTACCGCCAAGATCGGGGTTGCGCTTATAGTCTCTCTGCTGGTTTTTTTGATAAACCAACCCCATTCCGTCCCCTCGGGTACTCTCCACATCATCTGGATTGACCCATCTTAGTTTTGAGTCTTCTGAGTCTTTTGAGTTTGATAAATCGATAGGATCAGATTCAGGGCCGGGGACTGCAAATACAGCACAACTGTTGGGTGAGAATGCCTCACAAGTGAGGTTTTGGTATCCTCTTAGTAAACGCTGAGGCCAAAGCCGCTCAACCTTTTGGTACCATTCCTGGTACAGTTCTTCCCATTTGGCTGGATCAACGGATATCCCAACTTTTTTGAATTCGTTCTTGATTTTGAGATCAAGCGTTAGGTGACTCCCTCGGGATGCGGAAATAGGGGGTCTATCCCCTCTTTCCATCATGAAGAGGTGCAGGGGCCTGCGCCAGCCTCGCCCCACTCCTCCCGTCATCACCGCTACCCGGATAATCGGAAAGAGAATGCCCATGAGGATCTCGAGGGGAGCTTCAATTTTCAATTCTCCGTTCCATTCGTAGAAAGTTGGAGAATTGTCGGATTTGATTCCCCAAGGATCTCCCTTGATGATTTCCAGTCGTGCACACCCTTTTCGTGACTTAGGTTCCAGAGTTCCAAAAAGTTCACCCACCGTCTTGAGGGCATCGTCTCTTGTCATCACTCCGAGGAAGAAACGTAAAGCCCAGGATCGTAGCCAGCCCCGCCAGTGGGAAGGCCGCAGCTCCATAGTCCTCATATTGGGACCTGCATTACCCTGGCTGAGGAGATTAAATCTAAAGATCCTTTCTGATCTACCTTCGCCCAACTGCTTGGATCCCTTGAATCCAGGAACCAGGATCCGTCCATATCCAGAGGCAGTACGGCTACCTACTCCTAGTAACCTCAGGGTTTGCTGAACCCATGACCAAACTTCATCGACTTCCTCTTGAGTTGTTCCAGGAACACCTTGAATAGCAACGCAAAATGAGATTGGGTTCTGACCATCACCCAAGGTGTACAGAGATAAAGGAGTTCCCTGACCTTCATGAAACACCTGGAAGTTTTGCTGAGGATTGACGATATCCAGGCTTAACCGTGTGGGCTCCAAGGGCCAAGCGTCCAGAAACTGAATCTTGCCTGCCGAGATGGTGGATCCTTTCTGGACACCCAAGAGTTCTTCCATTCTGGCTATTCGCTCAGGGCGTTGCTTTGCCCAGGCCCGCACAACTCCTCGAATGCAGGATCCTGGGATGTATCCATTGAGGGGTAATTCAGGAAAGAGTTCCCAGTTATCGCCCACATTACGTTTATCCTCTGGCCGCCCACTATCTCGAGTCCATGGTCCACAAGGTTCGCCTGCTGAAACCAGAGTCTCGACATCAGGATGAGGGAAGGATCCGACTTTGGCTCGCCAATTTAAGGTAAAGGTTCCTTGGCGAAAAAGATTGGAAGAACGCCTTTGGTGCTGTTGAGCTAAGAGTTCAATCAATCGAGGTCCTGTGTACATTGCTCACTCCTGATAGGCCCGTGCCCAGAAATTCCAGTGATTAGCGAGGTTCAATGCCCTTCGCCACAGTGCGAGATATTCAGTGGGTTTTTCATTCGCTTTCTCTTGGATAATTCTCATTAACTCTCTAGGAGAAAGTGTGTCCTGTTCACTCACCAATTGACTGAGCAATGCCGTCCACACGGGTACAGTGCGCTCACGAACTTTTCCTGACTGTTGATTGGACTGATTGACATATCCTATTGCTGACAACAAACCAAACACCCGCAAATGTTGGGATAGGCGGAGAACTGCTGTGAGGTCATCCTGAGTGAGATTTTCAGAGCCTTGAGATTGCATGTAGCTCTGGATATGTTTGTGGGCTAGCAGGCTGATGTGTTCTGGACGAACCAGGAACTCATTCTTCTCTTTGGTTACAGAGATAGGTTGGGTACTCACTGGGTTCAGTGGTGGTGTATTTCCCTGCTTAGTCTGGGGATTGGGAGGAGTTGGTCTGGAATACCCTTTGTTTTTGTGCTTAGACATTAGTTAACTCCTGTAGCGCTTTTAAGGGTGTCCTTGATCACTGGGGCTTCGATCTTGGATACCCATCCCTGTACCCAGCCCCGTCCGACATTGGCCTGCCCTCCCACCTGGAACAAACCCTGGAGTACATCCAACAATGTCTTATGCTCTTGGGTAAGATCTTTTTGAGCAGGTAGGGGGCTATATCCCCAGGCAAAATAAAGGATGGTGTCACGAGGAATGCAAACATCTGTCCAGAAAACCTCTGCTGAACCTATCTGGTTAGCTCCTTCGCTCTCCTCCTGAATCTTGTTTCGGATCTGAGTCCAAAGAGAGTGCTCCATTAGGATCTGGAAATCCGCGTCAGGAAGAATGATTCTGTTTTGGCTCCATGTTGACTTTGCGTCTCCATGCAAAACAGTTGGCCACTCTCCACTCAAATCAAAAGAATGATCTGAATGATCTGAAGGTATCTGGCTCACCTGAACCTCAGCATCTGCCACGATGTATTTCCCTGGCTTGGTTCCAATGGGATGCTCAGGAAATGCTGGCAAAGAATTGTGAGATAACAATGCATGATCTCGAAGCAGGGAATGGCAGCTCACCCAGATGAAAACAGGTCCTCCTCCTTTCAGAGACATCGTGCGCATGGGCATCCACAAGAGACGAGCATCACCAAACCAAACTTGATGAACACCCATCTGACTATCTTTTTGGAGTTCCCGCCCAAAGAGGGTATCGGCGATTTTGGGATCTTGAAGAGTTACTTCGTTCCGCAGGCTTCCTCGTAAAGAAGAACCTGGGACATAGGGAAAGTTGGTGTGAGCTTCACGAGCGATTTCCAGGATATTTCCGAGATCACCCTCTCCACCACAATGAATAGGAGCAAGGCTGTAAAGGTAGCCAATGCGAAAGTCAGGTTGAGTCATGTCATGATCCCCACAAAAGTGTTCCGTAGTTCAAAGATTCAAAGGTTTCGGACTGGGCACAGGGCTTACCCAGAAGCTGCTTTGTTGGAGGCGGATCCTGTTTGAAGCGATACACCGTACCAGCAGGGATAAAGGCCCGTTGAGGTAACAGAGCAAAGTCCGCCTTCTCACTCTGATCGCTGCCCTGCTGCCGCCGCCGGATTGCCGAAATCCCACCCCAGAGCAAGGCTCGATCGGTGGCACATCCCACCAGATAAGGCTGCCACTGGGAAGGATATGCCTGATAGACCGGAGCCTCCTCAGCCTGGGCTAGACCTGGAGTGAGCAGGTAGGCAACCGATCCTGTCCTCTCCCGCAAGGGATCCAGTTTGATTCCGGGATCCCAGCCTTCTAGGGGAGCAACCAGGGCTCGATGTCCCTCCCCCCCCAGGCGAACGGTAGTGGTCGGGATCCGTGTACTAATGGCGGCAGCCAGTCGCCACCCACGGCGCAGCCGGATCGCTACTTCGGTGAAGTAACCAGCATCCTCTTTCACCTGGCGGGTGTCGGACTTGATGTCGATGTGAGGCAAGACCTGAGTATCCCAGGGATCCTCCTGAAAATCAGCGGACTGCGGAAGCTGCCCTTCCAGATAAGCACTCAACGCTGAGGCTCGGATCCAGGGTTGTGGGCGACCCTTAATGTACTCGCCGTCCTTCAGAAAAGGGGTTACCAAAGGCGGAAGTTTCTGATCATCCCAACGAATATATTTCCAATGATCTCCCTCGATAGGCTGGAGACGACTGTACTGATCTCCCTGAGTTTTCTCCTCGAAGTTGTCTTCTGGTGTAGTGTCTGGATCAGCACCGGGATCCGTGTGCTTTATGGCCAGCAGATCCTTGGGAGTGGGCAGCCAAAGTGTATTCTCTTGGTCTAAGAGGAATGGCCCCAGAAATCTGAGATCTCGGGTCTGACTCGGGGTGTAGGGTAAGGCAGATCTCAGGGCTTGAAAGATCGTCGTAGGCATAGGCGGGAATAATCCCTTGGCCCAGGATCCTTCCCCAGGAGAGAACGGCTTGCTCTCCCGGAAGAGTAAGACATCGATAGGATCTAGTGCATACCAGTGTAGGGCTGAAAGTTGGGTTTCAGACATGAGAGTTACGTACCCTGCGGAAATAAATCTTTGACTTGAAAGGTAATTTCAGGCAGAGCTAGAGGAACGAGTATGTCACGTCCTTTAGCCACCTGTACCTGCTGATAGGAATCCTCTAGAGGTTGTCTATAGGTCGTGATCTCTTTGGCCTTGATATCAACCACCCAGTAGTCTTGAATTCTGGCCTTTGCATAAATGGGCATCTTGATCTTCTTGTCGATTTCAATACTGGAGTCCGCGACTTCGATCACCAGCAGAATATCTTCGGGATAGGGATGGTGTTCTGTATAGTCGAACATCGATCCGCGAGCGATTGTGATGTCAGGTTCAGGTTCGGATCCCTGCTCAGTTAGAGTAATCGGATCTTGAGTTATTAAATAAAACCTCTCTCCTAACCGCTCTCGGAATCGTTCCGCTATCCAGCGCCCAATGATGACATGACTGACTCCTTTGGGTGACATATTTGAAACAATTCCTTCCAGCAATTCCACTCGATCGTCATGGGTCAACAGGCCGTTCTCAATCATGCGATGATAGCCCTCAATGCTCCATAGATGGATGTTTTGGAGCTTGACTTGATTTTGAAGTTGCATATCGACCTCTAAAAAATGACAGCGATTTAAGACTTCATCCATTCATCCCGTTGCTTTTTCTTATCCACCCAGAACGCAGAGAATTTCAGAAGATTACCCAGATCTGCAGGGGTAGTGCCAAGCGGTGTAGATTCTTGAGAATGAGGTTGTTTCAAAACCCACTTCTCCCAGTCATTCAACCAACTCACCAAGGGATCCAGAATCTCTTTTTTCAGCTCCTCAGATCGATCCCGTCGAGCCAAGATAGTGGTGGCCGCTAGTTGGAATAGCCGATTGTGTTCAGAGACCACACAGCGTTGCGGTAATTCCTCCGCCAGACGGTGTAATACAGGCCCCAGATCTAGATCCGGCCCCTTCTCCAGCCAACTCCACCAACTGTCCAACAAATCACCCTTCATCAATGCCTCTAAAGTATTGCCAGACTGGTAGATCACCCGAAAGCAGAGACCATCCTTACCAGGGATCTTTTTGGCCCGATTCTTCTCCGCCTCCCAAAGGTTTTCCAAAACGGTGGGCAACGGGATCCCTTTGTTGGCAATGACGATCCCCATGCTCATAGTTGCTCCCTCGCCCATGGTAAAGAGTGGACGATTGGGTAAACCTGAGAGGGATCTGTCCCGTGGTGGATGCCAGAACCCGCCTCTACTTGTAAACTCGCTATAAGGATCTTTATTACCACACCAGGCTGCTCGCAGAGAGAGGAGATACTCAGGCAAATCCTCCAGAGGAAGCAAAGCCATGACATCATCCCCACCGCTGTAGACCACCCTGCCACAGAACCTTTTCTCGGTGAGGTAAGGAACCAGGCGATTGGAGAAATCCAAGAGTGCTCGATTAAGTCCCACATGAGTGGCTGGTCCCATGCGCTTTCTGACATTCTGCAGAAGCTCCTCCCATTCGGAGCCTTTCTTCTTCAACTGATCAGCAACACCTTCAGCCAGGTAGTTTTCATAAGGATGCAGCCTGGATCCATTGACATACTTGCCCATGCTGTCTCCATCCGCCAGCACGATCACCCACCAGTCAGAGGGACTACCCCCTTTTAACCCCACCTGTTGATGAGCCTGATCCACGGCATAGCGGAGATCTTTTGCAGCATTGCAGAGTTCTTCTGCCTCCAAGTCCTGAAGACCCAGATCATCCACCAACCACTTTTTCGAGAACATCACTCCGTTATAGGGTTGATCTCCCCCTTGAGGATTAAATTGGGCATCCGTTTTGGGCACCTGAAAGGGACGACGAGTAAGAGATCCAAATCGCTCCCGGTGTTTGGGCAGATCCTGCCTGATCTGTCGCTCTAGCTCCCTCCAATACTGTTTCACCTTCTCTGGAGTATCATGAGCAAAACGAGCAGATGCGATGGAGCTAAGGTTTGGGAATCGGATCAGGTTCTCCAAATCATCATCATCTTCAGAAACCCCTAGACACTTAGCAATCCCTCCATACTTCCAGGCCATGCGTTTGGTGAGTTCCACCGCATTCAGCATCTCAGATCCATTGAAGAGTCCTGGATAGACTTCTGCCATTAATTTCCAGAACATGCGCAGGGATCCGGCTGGCAGACCAGCTCCTTCACAGAACTTATCTCGATACAGCAGATTGGGATGAACCGCACTGTACATGCCTGAGAGAGTGGATCGTTCTCCGGGAGCCACCGGGATCCGCCAGGTACGGGTATTTTTGATGGCTTGGATCGACTGGCCCAAACGGGTTTGCAAACTGCCCCACCAGGTGCCCACATTCAGTTTCCCGTAGGCATTTTCTTCAGGAGTAGTGGGTAATTCAACTCGACTTTGAGCCAGATTTTGTTGAGATTCTTTCCATGATTTATAGCTAGGATCTTTAATTTTTGCTTTCAAAGGTTTGTCAGGATCCCCCAGGGGAACCAGGGTCCAGTAGCTTTCCCAAGTATGGTCGAGCTGAGCATCCCAGAGCTTATTCCACTCCCAGTTAGATTGCTGGTGCCACTTCTGGAATTCCCTTTCATAGTTGGTGTGAGAGCCTTCTGTTGTTCCCATGGTTGGGGCAATTTTTTTCCAGATCTCTGGCCCACTTTTTTCCAAGTGTTCGATGCAAGTTTGCCGGATATGATCCCTCACCTGGATCCCGATCTCTTTCCAGAGTTTGCGCATCTCCAGGGTGAGTTCTTCCGCAAAGGCTTTGGCCTCTTCTCTGGGTACCAGAGCCGTGATCACGTTGGGGAACCCGGCGGTGCTCAAGCTGTTAGAACGTCGAAGGTTGAACCGACTGACAGGAGTGCTGTTCTCACTGTCGATCTCTCGAAAATAGCACTCGAACTCGGGGAACTTCTTCAAGATCCAGGCATCAATGATCTCCTGTCCCCAGAGAGAAGGAGTGATCACAGCATCCGGGCCATAGCGGTCGGCAATAAGCCAGCAGAGACGAGCACTCATGTAGTGCAGCAAGTAGGATCCAGACCAAAAATCCAATAGTTTACGCGAGGACTTAATGAACTCCTGCACTGGCGAGAAAGTGAACAGCAAAAGATCCGCATGGGAGACCAAATTGGGGGACTGTGCCTTCTCAGGGAATAAGGCTCCTGCCAGAGCCGAGACGATACTGTTGTGATCATGGACGGCACAATCGGGAATGCGGGTGTCGGCAGGCAAAAGCAAAGCCGATGGACTCTTAATGCCAGTCTCGAGAGCGACCAACTGAGGATAAAATCGCCAGAACCACCAGAACACCTTCTCGGGCTCCCCATGACGCACCTGCTCGTAAGGGATGATCCGAGCCTCGATCTTGGCGATTTGAGCTTCAGTGAGCTGGTTCCAGATCTGGATTTTCTGTTTCTCGCCAGACAATGGATGACGCACCTCCACCTCAGTGCGTCCCGATAGCTGGGCCGCATCCTTGAAAACTCCTTTAATGCTGAGGCGATCAGATGCTGCCGCGATATGATCCGCCAAAACCCCTTGTTGAGAAGCCCACCAGGACTCTAGTTCCGCCTCGTGATGATACAACTCCACCACCTGCTCCCAGGGGCCTTTGCCGTTTTTGTACTTGTAGAGCGGCTTAAGCTGGGGATCGTGTAACAGAGCGAACAGCTTCCTGCGGTAGAAGTCGTTACGAGGCTCTGAGTTTTCTTCATGTTTGGTTTCCATTTTTTCAGGCTTTAGCTCAGGAAGAGAGTCTTCTACAACCAAGTTAAACGAATACTTTCAACTGGGAGTAATTTGTGGTGCGAACGGCGAAACTGTTTATGGTTCGCTAGACAACGATAGAGATTGGGGAAGAAAGCAGATCGGGGCCTCCCCAGGCTTCGACTCGGGAGAGGGTATGGGCGGAGAGGGGATAGAACCGCACCTGATCTTCAACTAGATCAAGACGGGTTTGCAGGCGGCGTTGCAGATCCTTATATTGATCTGGCTCGAGCAGACACTCAAAGACGCTGTACTGAACCCGTTGCCCGTAGCCCTCTAACAGATCTGAGACCTTCTTGCGCCGTTTATCGTTGGGGATGTCGTAGGCGACTACGTATAGTTGCATGTCACACCTCAGCGGATCAGATAAGGGGTATAGAACGGCAGTTGGTTCCCTACAAACTGTCGGTAGATCTGCACCTGATGGTTGACGAGCGCCCAGCGGGGGATATCCTCCTCAGTGCCTGTCACGGAATCTTTAGGTGGCTGAACAGTATCTTCCATCCGTTGAATGAAGGCTTGCAGAAATTTTGTGCGGCCTGACTGAGTCAGCAGGCAGCCCTCAACCTCATCGGTGAAATCTTCAAATGGATCCATCACCCCAGTGTTGATCAACCACAACACTAGCGAATCGATGATCGGGGCGCGGAATTCTTCGATCAAATCGGACGCTAAGCAGGGATGGTTATGGTGGCTGGTGTGCAGGCAGCCTTGGTAAGGATCGAGTCCCTGCAACTCAATAAGCAACAGAATATGGTTCCAGAGCAACTGGTAGCCAAAGCTCAGCATGGCATTGACGGGATCCCGGGGCGGGCGGCGGCTACGAGTAGTGAGTTCGAAGCCAAGATGGGTGAGGCATTCTCCTAGGGTGGGATAGTAGCTCGCGGCTGCAGCTCCCTCCAGGCCCATCAATTGCTCAATGCTTTGGGCGGAGTTCATGTCGCTATGGAGTCTCTGGAGCAGGGCAAGTTTCTCGCCGCTCACCTGAGGCTTGCGACGTCGCTGCCGCAGCAGGAGGATCCGACTGTTGTGTACCTTAGCTTTCAGGATCTGACGAGCGGTTTCCAACTTTCGTTTGGATGTCAGTTGCATCTGCATGTCCTGCAAGGCCCGATTACCCCGCTGGATCGGCTGCAGTCGTCCGTAGCAATATCCCATACGCGAGAGATAGGCAATGGGAATGTTGCGCTGTAGGCAGCTCTGGATCAGTTGGGTAGTGACCTGGGCATGGCCAAAGATCAGGATCTGATCTAAATGAGGGATCTGAGCCTGCTGTAGGATAGTGCCCGCTCGTTTGACCACTAGCAGTTCCTGATTGAGGCTGAGGTAGCAATCTTGCTGGGATACATAGAGTGTTCTGCCCATGGTGCCACTCCTTGAACTCAGATATCCGAGCTGCTGAGATCGATCGGAACTTCTTCAGGTTATTAGGTGGGATCGAGATTGAAGCAGATCGAGATGCGAATGGCGAAAACACAAATTGATTGAGATGGGATTGGGTACCTCGTTTCCTTTACCGGATTTTCTCATTCATTCTGACTGCATTAATAATGTAGTAGTCTAACCCGCGAGAAGATCTGATACTGTGTCTCCCCACCCCTCCCAAACCTACGCTCACCCCCAAAGCTTCGATCGCCTCCTCTGCCTGATCGGATCCCTGGCGCAACACCCCGGTGTCGGGCACCTCAACCCCGACCGCCCAGGGCGGTCCACAGGGCATCAACCCCGACTTCTGGAACTCCTTCACTACTTGCAAGCCTTCGCCGCTCAGCACCAGATACCCCTTTCCCCTTGCTCTCCTCATACCCTACACAAAGATCTACAAACCCTAAGACACTACGGCATCCTCACCGATCAGATGTACCGCTGGGGCTACTACCTGGGCCCTGGCGCCATGACCGAAGTTGAATTCAACACCGCCCTAAGTGCCCTCCACTCCCAGGCTGCCCACCAACGGGATCCTCAAGCCCAAGAAGTCTTCAACTCTATTACCCAGCGTCGCTGGGGTAAAAGCCAGAGTTCCAAGAGCTTTTACCCCGTCAGGGCTCAGATCAACCGCTCGATCACCCCTACAAACCCCACCCAGAACAGTCGCAAGGGATCTGCAACCCGCACCCTCTATGGTTCCCTTGAGACCCTAGAAACAGCCATCCTCAAAGGAGAAGCACTGCAGATCCGTCGCACCTCAGATCCTTATCAGCAAGGTCAAAAGGGATCCAAAGCCATCTGGCCTCTGCAATTGATCCACTACGACATTGCCTGGTACTTGGCCTACGAACAATGTGATACCCAACATTTGGTGATTGGTCGACTGGATCGCTTCGATGATCACTGTCAGATCCTCTCAACTCCCCGCCGGAGTAGAACTCAGCAAGCCCTGCGACTTAGGCAGGTTCATGATCTTTTGGAAAACGGTTGGGGCCTTTTCCTGGGAAATCCAGAAGCACAACATCAGGAACTCCGTGGTCAGCTTCCTTTCACCGAGATCACCGTTCGCTTCTATGGCAACATCGGTGCCTTCATTCGTGAGGGAGGCTTTCGCCACCCCAGCCAAAAGATCTTGACCTCATCTAGACAAACTCAATACTTGGACTACCAGGTCAAACTTCCCCCCCGATCTCATGAGGAATTCTTGCGCTGGGTGAACAGGTTCATGGGCAATGTTCAGATCCTGTCTCCAGAAAGTCTGGCTGAGCAGCACGCCCATCGGGCTGAGGAACAGTTGCAGAGGTACGGAAGTGGCAAACAAAAATATGCTGCTACTTAACATCAGGAGGATTTAAAAAAAGTCCGCAGCTTGCGGCAGGGTAGAACTGGTCAGGCGAAATTTTGGCTTCTCGGCTGCGATTGATACTACAACGGTAGCCTACCAGAAATCTATTGAGACCCACTAATGCACCCGAAACGACCAGAGTACCCGCCCCACCACGGCAAAATCCTCCGGTGGATCCTTGAGGTCAATCGTGAAGGGTCGGTAAGCCGGATTATCACTGCTCACTTCCAACTGTCGCCCAGGATACACCGCCACTCGTTTCACCAGTAACGTTCCATCCAGTTTCAACACACAGATGCCTTCTTGCGGATCCTTGGCTTTGGTATCCACCAAAATAATGTCCCCCGATCTCAGGGTTGGCTCCATTGACTCCCCCCGCACATGGATCAGGTTCAACCCCTGCGGGCTAGTCATCAACCGTTGCCGGATCCAGCTTTCCCGAAAGGCAATGACATCTTCCCCCACTTCCTCATCCACAAACGTTCCGCACCCCGCCCCCGCCGCAATATCCAGTAGCGGCAACGATACCCAAGCATCTTTGACGGTCACAGGTTGCGACTTCTCCGCCTCTTCCACCCGCTTCGCCAACTCAGGATTCAGTAACATCGCTCCTTGTCCAGTGAGCAACCAATCCACACTGGCTCCCGTATGCTCGGCAATGATCCGCAGCCTATCCGCTCCAGGCTTGGATCCCATCAGATATTTGCGAATTGTACTCTCTGGGATCCCTAAGCGACCAGCAAAGTGATTGATCGATTCGTGCCCAATCACCAGGCGCAAGCGCCGCGCAATTGTATCCGCTGCTTGCGCTTCTGCAAACGAGGGGGGAGAGACATCATTAACCCAAGGCCGACGAGACATAGAGATCCCCTACCCAATCTGGATACAGGTATTCTAAGATAGAACGCAGATATTCGTACTCTAGCAAAACTATCGTAGCAATCTTACTAATAAGACGTAACTATTCTTGCTCAAGGTTAAGGCATGACTTTGTCTAATGAGGGATAAGCCAGATATGGAAGAAGGATATGCACTGCGAAGCAATCAAGGCTCAACTTCGGTTGAACGGATCCTCATTGCCAGTTGTGGTGCGGGAGTTAGGGGTTACCAAGCAGACGGTGAATGCGGTGGTAGCTGGCAAAGGCAGATCCAAGCGGATTGAGACGGCCATTGCTCAGAAGCTGGGATTGCGTGTCGAAGAAGTCTGGCCGGACAGGTATCCCGCCGCCGTAGAGCAGTTCGCACTTTTTTAAGTTGAGACCTACTTTATGTTTGACATTCGGGAACACATTGAGTTTGACCGCAATGGACGGGTGCTCTGTCCCAGTTGCGAGATCAAAAAAGGGCGTAAACCTCGGCAGAGATCTCTATCGATTGTGCCGGGATCCGTTCGCGGCAGCGGCGACTTGTCGCCTGGCGCTTACCTCTGCCATGCGGGGTGTTCTGTGGAAGAGATCCGCGAGGCGGTGGGTCAGCCCAAGCGGGATCCCTCTATCCGGCATATTGCCTCTGCTCCGACAGTCAGAACGGATCCGACTCCCAAACCGGATCTAGACAAACTCTACACCTCTATGCAGGTAGGAAAGTTCGTGGGGACTTTAGCTAATGGCAAAGCTGCTGATGCAGTGATGGCGCGGAATTGGCTCCAAGCTAGGGGCATTACGACTGAGATGATTCTGCATTATCAACTGGGGTTGATGTCCTACCCGAAAGGGATTGGGATCCCGATTCCCATCGATGACAACTCTAGCAAGTGCTTTGTCAAGATCCGTAAGTTTCCGCTGAGCAAGGACAACTCGGATCCGTGGAGCCAGAAAGGGATCCCGGCCACCGTCTACTTTGGCTATCAACCGGAAAAAGCTACTCAAACTTGGCTGTGTGAGGGGGAATGGGATGCCATAGTCCTGGGGTGGTTGGTACGACACTCTGACATCCAAAACATTGCTGTTGCCAGTTTCACCTGTGGCTGTAAGTCGGTTCCGGTGGGATCCCAACTGGATAGATTAGCTGGAGAGGTGATCCTCTTCTATGACCTTGACCAACCAGGACGAGAGGGATCCGTGAAGGTGGGATCCGCGTTGGCAAAACGGGGTCAGGTGGTGAGGATAGCCAAAGTACCCGCTCCATTGGAAGCGCCCAAGGGTTGGGATATCTCCGACGCTCTTAATCATGGATTTACCCTTGTGGACATCCAGAAAAGTGCTGATGAAGCGCAGATGTTCCGACTGGAGGAACAGCCGCCCGAGTTAGGGATCCAGGATGCCGTGATCCAACTCATGGCTCAACCCTTAAGCCAGGTTGAACGCCAGGTGAAAGTGTTGGAACTGGCACTGGCTTATGGCAAGCAACCCCGTGATATTGAGAAACTGCTTCAGGCGGGTGAACGGGATCTAGACCGTGCTTCAGAGTTTGAGTCAGCCTTGGATGTCTTGCCTGAACTGCAAAAACTGGAGAACCAGCGGCTCAATCTGTATCGGATCCTGCCCCCAGCAATGGCGGATACCTTAACATTGGCGGCTGCCGCTATGCCCACTACGGCTGAAGCTTTGTTGACCACGTTGATTCCGGTCATGGGATCCCGCATTGGCACATCCTCACGCATCGTCATTAAGGCTTCCAGTAATTACGTCCAGCCCGCTATCTTTCGGACGGCGATTGTTGCCAATACGGGGGATAGAAAGACTCCTACGCAGATGGCAATCCTCTCTCCTCTCTATGACCTGGAACGGGAAGCGGCTCAGAAATTTGAGTCGGCGATGGAAGCCTACCAAGAGGAAGTTCGTACCCGTAAGGATGAGGATCCTTATCCCACCAAACCTATTCGCAAGCGCTACATCATCAACCAGGGATCCTATGAGGGCAAGATCCGAGTTCATGCTGAAAACCGCCGAGGACTATTGGACTATACCGATGAGTTAGCGGGACGCTTCGCTCGGATGAACCAATATCGGCAGGGGCATGGGGATGATGCTTTCAATGATCTGTCTGAGTTTAATGGTGGGCCACTGAGTCGGGACAAAGTAGGGGGGAGTGATTATTTGCCTCGGACTGCCATCAGTTCCACCGGATCCATTCAGTGGGAAACTTTGCACCAACTTCAGGAGCAATCCGGATCCGATGACCATGCTGGAGTCTGGGCTAGGTGGTTGTTTTGTGCCGTTCCCTTGCCGCCTGCTCTGATCAACCTGGAGGACTCTCAACCGGAGCCGCTCTCTCCACTACTCAAGTCCCTCTACATTCAGCTAGACGAACTTCCTGACCAAGATTTTTTCCTCAGTGACGCAGCCAAACAACGGTTTCAAACTTGGCAGCATTCTCTGGTTCACCGCACCCAAGCCGAAGCTCATCCGGCGCTGAAAGCGGCCTTCCCAAAACTTGAAAGTTATGGGGCACGGTTGGCTCTGCTTTTGCATTCTGTCTGGGCTGCTGTAGAGGGGGCGAAACCGGATCCGGTGATCTCTGGGGAAATGATGCAAAGGGCTATCGAATTGACTAATTGGTTTGCGGGACAAATGCGCCTAGTACTGGCTCACAACAGTCCGCTCAAGAAGGTGGAAGGAGAGCTACTCAAGATCCTGAATGTGCTCAAGCGTAGAGGATCCGTGACAGCTCGTGAGATTCGGAACTACTGCTGGACACTTAGATCTAAACCCTTGCCAGAGATCCGGCAGATGATGCTGAACTTGGCTCAGGCAGGCTACGGATCCCTGAGCGGTGATGGCGAACGAATCCAACTGGGTGTAGAGACTGTAGAGGCAAGTGTAGAGAATTCTCTACGGACTGAAACTCCTATCCAGAGCGACACTCAGACTTTTGTAGAGACTGTAGAGGGGGAAGGGGGGGTAGTTGCAAATGCCTTGGATCTACCCGTGCGCTCTACGCAAGAGGGGGGATCCCTCTACACCTCTACAGAACTATCTCAAACCCAGACAGAGCAAGCGATTAAGCCTGTAGAGGCAGACCTCTACACCCCTCTACAGTCCTCTACAAGTTTGCCTCTTCTGCAGGTGGGAGATCTCTGCCGTTATCTCGGATCCGATGGGGCTTTGGGGGTGACGTGCCGGGGTAGGGATCTGAAGGTGCTTGAGGTCAAGGGATCCGTGGCGACGGTCAATGCTCTGAAGGATTTCTTTCATCACCATGAGTGGATCCGTCCTTTTGAGATTGAGATGCGATATTTGAGGAAAAAAGGATGAATAATATCAACATTAAGTTACCGGAACTGGTGCTCAAAGAGCTGTTTGTGGATCCGGGTGCCATTCAGGAAAAGCTGGGACTATCGGCTTCCACATTGTTGAGCTTGCGTAAAGATGGCACCCTGATTCAGGGGATCCATTTCTCTGAGATCAATAGTCGGTTGATACTTTTCAATCTGCCTCTCATGATTGATTGGGTTGTAAATAGACATGATCCAATCGCTCATCATAGAGCTATCGAGCGTTTTCAGTCAGGATTGTTGAGCAATCAGTCAAAATCAAGAGGTCGGCGCAACTCACAAAATCTCGGGTAGTTGGGGTCTCGAATTAACACATCCTGCGTAGTTTTTATACATTACCTCAACTGAATGTCCTGTTAAAGCAGCTACTTCAGTCGGAGCCATCCCCTGAGTTAACGCATGACTGACCAGACTATGACGGGTTGTGTAGGGTTTTCGATAGTCAATAGGGCACATCGATAAATCAATCGAGGGATTTAGCTGGCGACATTCTATAGTTTATGAGATTGTTTAAGGAGATAAATCATAAGGATAGCAATGGGTCAGCAGGGATTTTGGGATCTAGAGAAACGAAAAGAAAAGCTTACG
>JANRIL010000026.1:0-22930 GCA_033764955.1 Cyanobacteriota bacterium
GGCGACGCCCAACCCCACTTGGAAACACCATAGCAACAGTTGGTCGGCTAGTCCAAATTGTGCGGAGTACGCCGACCCTGGCTATCATCCCGACACCGACCCTATCGGTTACGGTGCGGGGCTTCCCGCCGAGTAAGCTAACCCTGCTAGGCGCTGATAGCCGATTCTAGGTAGGCTACATGGGCACGCGCCTGAATCTGAGCCACCGTAAATTGGTTGGTACGCAGTTGCAGTTCAATCTGGGCGGCCTGTAATTGGTGGGAGGCAGATTGTAGCTGGAGGCGAGTACTCAAATAGGGATCCTGATGGTGCAGTTGCAGCCGACGCGCCTCCCGTTGGGTTTCCTCTGTGATCTGGGGATCCCAGGCCACAAACATCTCGATGCCCGTTTCGATGCTGTCCAGCTCATCTTGCAAAGCCTGCACATAACGGCTCCACTCTAAAACCTGTAACTGTAACCGCTGAATCTCATAGGGAAATTCCGATAAGGCCAAGGATCGCATAGTTGATGCTCACAAAAACTTGGGTTGATTGAAAACACTTAAGTTGATAAACCTAGCAAGAGGATGAAATCTTTCCCCTTAGGTGAGGAGGCTTCTCTCACTTCAGCAATCGAGCCATCACAGAAGGGTTTGGGTTGAGCCTGGGGTTAGTGGACATGAGAAGACCAAATCACTCGCCCCAACACCGCAAAGTCATCGGGGGGAGCTTGAGCCTGAATGACAAAAGACTCATAGCTAGGATTGTCGCTAATCACTCGAATTTGCTTGCCAGGAAGGAGATGAAGCCGCTTGACAAACAAGCCTCCATCCAGCCGCAAAACATAAATTCCTTCCGTCACCTCAGTCATGCGGCGATTCAGCAGTACCATATCCCCCGAACAGAGGGTGGGTTCCATCGATTCGCCCCGCACATAGATCATCTCCAGGTGCTTGGGGTTAGCTCGCAGCATTTGGCGAATCCAGCCCTCATGAAAGGCCACCGAACCCACCTGAATATCTTCCTCAACCAGGGTGCCACTGCCCGCACTGGCACTCACTTCATACAATGGAATAAACACATAATCTTGCCCGGATCCCTGCTGAGGGCTACCAGGAGGCAATCCTTCACCAGTGGCTAACCAGTCCAGGCTACACTGGCTAGCTTGGGCAATCAGCACCAATTTATCCAGTCCGGGCACAGAACCCTTCAAATATTTGTGCAATAAACTGGCTGAGACGCCACAACGTTCGGCAAATTCCGCTAAGGATCCCTCCTGCATTAGCACCTTGAGTCGTTCTGGAAACCCGTTCACATGCATCCCTCTCTGGATGTGGTTTTCATTGGCATGATCTATGGAGATAAGGGTGACTATGGCTGTGATTATAGAACAAATTTATCAACCTGGGTAAATTTTCGAGAGGGAAGTTGAGAAATAAGTGACATTTATTAACTCAGGTGTTTAGGCGGGGCTAGATTTTCTGCAACCTCTTGGGATCCCCGTTGGGTCTTCCCCAGTTATCTATCGTGAACCTCGTTCCCCATTGCCTCTGGAGGAAGGATTGGGCTGGGGGAGGGATCCTTAGACTGCCAGAGCACCACCAAACCAATCCCAATAAAGCCAATGCCGGAGACCATTTGCAGAACTTCTGGAGCTAGCAGTTGGGAAATACCTCCCCCCAACAAAACGCTGATCAAACTGGCAGTCACGAGGGCACTGGCGGATCCCCAGAAGATCGTCCAGGGGGAGCGGGACTGGGCACTCATCAACATCGTCGCCAACTGCGTTTTATCCCCCATCTCCGCTACAAACACGGTGCAGAAAGTAATGATCACCAGTTGCCAAGCCGAATCGCCAGGTTGCTGATCGATAGGGGAGACTGGAGGTAAGAGAGAGTAAATTGGGGCTTCGGGCAGGGGCACAGGTGGAGCAGGCAAGGCGCAGAGGGAGCGAGGGGCGGCTGTTGCCAGATAAGCCTGTCCCCATAGCAAAAAAGCAATCCCCAAACCAAGCGCCAGCCCTGCCACTAGCAGTAGCCAAACCCACAGCCAAGGGGAGCCTGAAGAAACCCGCCTGTTAGTCATTGATCTCTAATCCTGAATATTTACGGCTGCCGTGTTTACAGTTGCTATCAGCAATCTTGAGTTTGCCATCTTTTGGGTGGCTAGGTTAGGTAGTCCTATGCAAGTAATGCTGCATGGTAGTGATGCAAAAAGTTGAAGATCAGGTCAATAGGGTTCTCCAGCTTTTTGAAAAAGGATAGAGTTTTTCTGACTAGCCTGCCGCATCTGAAATGACCTTCTGAGAGGAGTCAAGAGTAAACTGCCTATGGCAATTGGCGCTTCATACCGCTCTCATTAGGCAGAGGCATCATTCCCCGCAAGCAGAGCCGCTGGGTTTTGCGCGCCAGCGTAATTTTGATCTTGAGGGTTTTATTGGCATCCTTGATTGCTGTCTCCCAGACCACCGGGATCCCCCTAGTATGAAGTCCGCAGCGTCAAAAAACTCTGCCATAGCATGGGGGGGATCCCCTACGCAAAGGAGGTTCTACGCATTTGGTTGGAATGGGGGCGGGGAGGCTCGAACTCCCATGATCTCACGATCAACGGATTTTAAGTCCGCAGCGTCTACCATTCCGCCACGCCCCCTCAATGGTCACCCGCTCACCAAAAGCTCAGGATCCCTTTCGGGTGGGTTGCTCAGGTGTAAGGTATGGATGAACTAAGATAGTAGATCTAACTGACCTCTTGGATCAACATTAATTATAGGAACGTGGCATGATACCCACCGTCATTGAACAATCGGCTCGTGGTGAACGGGCGTTTGATATTTACTCCCGGCTTTTGCGGGAGCGCATCATCTTTCTGGGAACTCAGGTGGACGATACCATCGCTAACTTGATTGTGGCTCAGATGCTCTACCTAGAATCGGAAGAACCGGAAAAAGACATCTATCTCTATATCAATTCTCCGGGGGGATCTGTCTATGCAGGCATGGCGATTTATGACACGATGCAGCACATTCAACCACAGGTTTCTACCATCTGCATTGGATTAGCGGCCAGTATGGGAGCTTTTTTGTTGGCAGGAGGACAAAAGGGCAAGCGCATTGCCCTCCCTCATGCTCGGATTATGATTCACCAGCCCCTGGGGGGAGCCCAAGGTCCTGCCACTGATATTGAGATTCAAGCTAAAGAGATTCTCTATATCAAAAGCAGCCTGAACTCAATCTTGGCTGATCACACCGGACAACCCCTAGAACGGATCGAGCGGGATACGGATCGGGACAACTTTATGACCCCCGAACAAGCCAAAGCTTACGGGCTAATTGATCAGGTTATTTCTAAGCGTCAACAGCCCATTTTAGCCGCCGTTTCCTGACGGATTGGTTTGAAGATACCCTGAGATAGCTCCTTTCCCATTGGAGAGAAAGGGGCTTTTCTGGGGAGAAAAGGATTGCGAGTGACGTACTCCCGACGCCGATGCAAGGATACGGCGCGGGCTTCCCCCACGGCGCGAGTTTTACCTCTGGTTAGCCGATTCGAGCTTTTTATAGTGAGGAAGACGCCCAGCCCCACTGTTGATAGTTCTCTCAACAAAGCAGGCTTGCTTTTGAAAATGCTCTCTATTGCAACCTTGGAAACAGGGGACTTGCCGCCTTGGCCTACGGGTCGGTCAACTCCAGTTGTCGGTCGAAAGCGCACCGTATCAGGGGGAAATCAACCCTGTAATGCTTGTCCAATTTTACCAGATTGGTGGCCGCTCGCCTCCCCTCTCCGTCGCCACGCAGTTGCTCAGCATAACGTCGAGGGGGACTCGCAGCCACCCCCTTTCATCCCCTCACCGTAGCCTTTAGGCTGGGTGAGGGGCTCTCCCCCAAGAAGCTAAGCTGTCGGTAGCTCCGTCGGCCAGAGATAAGGGTGTTGCAGATACGTCGCTTGATAGACCAAAAACGTCTGAACAATTTCCCCAGCTCGCCGCAGCGGAATTTCCCCAATTGGCTCCACCCGTTCAAAATAGTTGGCATAGGGAGGTAAGGGATCCGACTCTGGGCGATCTTGAAAGAGGCGGGAAGTGATATAGAGGGCATTTTGCCCTAGCCACTGTTGGGGTTGTGACCAAAAGGCGAACCCCCGCGGATCGGGGCTGAAACAGGTGATTGGCTTTTGGCTAATGGGAGTGAGTGCCATAGCGACTTGTCCTGCCAAGAAATAGTGGTTTGTGATAACAAAATCTGCTGATTGTAAGGCATTAGCCAACACGGGATCCTGAGAAAACCCTGCCCGTAACTGCTCAATATCAATCAATTGGGTGGATGGATCGTCCGCTATCGCCCAAACGCCCTCCCAGGGATAGGAGTTGGGTTTCTGCAAAATTCCCGCCGAGACATGCAGCAATCCCAGGCTCAACAGGCAGGTGACCATCACGGCAGAAGCCATCAGCCAGCGCCTCACCCCCCCCGCCCAGCGATCCCACCAGCGATCTGCTTGGTAGCCTAACAGCAGCGTGATCCCCCAAAAACCAGGCATCGGCCAGGTGGGGAGCACTTGGCGATATCCCCCCATCAGCGTAAAACCCAGTACCACAGGTAAACAGATAGACAGAATCAAGCCCTGTTTGAGTTGCGTATCGGTGGGACGTAAGGCGCGCAATGGCCGGAGACAGCCTGCCAGCAACGCTCGTCCCGTCACCCACCAGAGAGGGATCCCTAGGCTGGGGAACAAAAACCCTACCCCCATCCCCCAGGCTCCCAAACAAGCTAAAGCACTAAATCCGCTGGCCGGAACCGCCCGTCCCGATTGAAACCGCAGGGATATCCAGTCGTGCTGACCATTCCAGAGGAGGATGGGGGAGAGAGCCAACCCAAACAACCCCACCCCCAAGAGCGTCCAGAAGGAGGCAAGAGCAGGCCGAAAGCGGGGAGTCAAAGCACAAAACAGGACTAAACCAAAGCCCAAACCAAAGCCGTGATACTTGCCCAAACAGGCCAAGCCCACCCATCCACTAATGAGGGCGAGCCGCCAGGTTGGCTGATAGGATCCCGACTCGCTAAACGAAGAGGGCAACCCCGATCGCCGGGGGAAAAACTCAGCCGCCGCCCCAGACAGTGCCGCCGTCCAAAAAAACAGAAGCGGACTATCGGGCAGGGTCAACACCCCAAATCCCACTTGAAAAATCGGGATGATCGAGGCGATGACCAAAGTGAAGAAGCCCGCCCGTCTGCCAAATAGTTGTCTGCCCGTTTGATAGAGCCAAAACAAGGATCCCGTGTAGAGGAGAACGGATCCCAAGCGAATGGAAAAGCCTGAAACGGCTCCCCCCAGCAGCCAGGGGCCAAGAGCCGTGATCCAGGCAACCAAAGGTGGGTGGTCAAAGTAGCTGAGGGCAGGATGGAGGGTATAGAGAAAATAGTAGGCTTCGTCAAACCCAGGGTTTAGCCAAAAAGCAATGATCATTCGCTCGATCAATCCCGCTGCCAAGATCAACCAGACCCCTAACCCTGGCTGGGATGAAGCATAACCATAAGCCATGCTTTAACCTAATGCCAGACCCAGTTTTAGCCCCAACAGAGCATGGGCAAACAAAATGCACAAAATCAAACTGCCCAGATAGGCATGCAGGGTGCGGAGGGTGGCTCGATTGCCCATAAATCCCGTCAGAGAGACCAACCCGTTGATGGTCAGGAGCAGCAAGACCAGCGAACCTGTCCAAAAATGAGGACTTTCCAGCAGGGGCTGCTTTTGCATGACCAAAGACAGGATCCCGCCTGTGTAACCCAAGCCAATAAATAGACTCATCCAGGGAGCCAATTGGCGGTGATCCAACAAACTTTTTTGAGCTAATTCTCCATCTGCTGTGGCTAAAACCCGCCCGCGCCAACCCGCTAAGCCGACAAAACTACCCATCACCAGCACGACAATTGCCATCATTAAAGGATGTCCCCACTGCACGATGGGAGTAGGTATCCCCAATCCGTCAAACCAGCCGGCTATCGGTTCTAAAACAGCGCGCAAGGAATTTACCATTATCTTTTCCATGATTGCTCAAAGCTCCTCCCAATTTTGGATCCCTTTTCTCCGGCTGTCCAGGTAACTCAGGGTATCTCCCCTAACCGTTGGCGGAGAGCCAGCCTTGCTTCCTCGCGGTCATCAAAGTGGATTTTGGTTTTGCCGAGAATTTGATAATCTTCGTGGCCTTTGCCGGCGATCACCACCATATCGTGGGGCTGAGCCTGCTCAATCGCCTGCCTAATGGCGGTACGCCGATCCAACTCAACCGAGTAAGGTGTCGAGGTATCCGGCAACCCCGCCAAAATATCCTGCAAAATCTGTTGGGGATCCTCGGTACGGGGGTTATCGGAGGTGATGACCACCTGATCCGCCCATGTGGCGGCAATTTTGCCCATCAGGGGTCGTTTGCGGCGATCCCGATCTCCTCCACAGCCAAACACACAAATTAGGCGGGTTTTGACTAGTGGGCGCAGGGCTTTCAGCAGGTTCTCTAGACCATCGGGCGTATGGGCATAGTCCACAATCACCCGTACATCCTGTCCCGGCAGGGTCACTGATTCCATGCGTCCGGGCACTCCAACAAAATGGGGCAACGCCGCCTGAATAGTTGGCAGATCAACCCCCCGCTCCACCACAGCCCCAATTGCCGCCAGTAGATTGGCCAGATTAAAGGTTCCGGTCAGGGGGGCTTGCAGATCCACCGATCCAATTGGTGTATGAATCCGAGCGGTCAAATCCTGGGATCCCCACTCCACCCATTCGGGCCAGATATCGGCAGATTCTCCGGCGGTCTGGGGCTGCCCACTATAGCTCCAAACCAACCCAGAGGGATCCGCCTGCCGCAGTTGGGTGAGGAGACGGCGACCACCCGCATCGTCCTGATTGATGATGGCGCGACCCCGCCGATAGGTGGGACTAAATAGTTGCGCTTTGGCCTGCCAGTAATCTTCCATATCGGCATGAAAATCGAGGTGATCTTGGGTGAGGTTCGTCCAAACCGCCACCGCGAAGGTACAACCCCAAACCCGCTGCTGGGCAAGGGCATGGGAACTCACCTCCATCACCACCTGTTGGCAGCCCGCCTGCTGGGCAGCGGCTAACCGCTCCTGTAGTTCAAGAGCAAAGGGGGTGGTGTGATCAGCCACCTGCAATGTGTTTCCCCAACGGCTGTAGAGCGTCCCCATCAAGCCCGTGGGTTGTCCGGCGGCGATTAGAAGGTGCTCAATCAGATGGGTGGTGGTGGTCTTGCCGTTGGTACCGGTCACCCCGATCAGCCGTAGATGGTGTCCCGGAAAGCCATAAAAAGCGGCGGCTAAGCGGGCACAGGCCACGGCTATTTGGGAAGTAGGCAAGGTTATCACCCGTGCATCGAGGGATCCCTCTGCCCCGATACTCTCCTGCGAGACGAGGGCGGCCACCGCCCCCTGTGCCAAGGCCTCTGCCCAAAACTGCCCCCCATCCACCTGGGATCCCGGCAAGCCAACAAACAGATCCCCCGCTTCTACCCGCCGCGAGTCGGTCACAATGCGCTGAATCCAGGGATCCGCTGCGGGGGGGGGGAGATGGCTCAACTCCGTTCTCAGATCGGCGAGAGCCAGCAATTCCCCTAAGCGGATGGAGGGGGGGATAACCTGTCTCGGCATGGTTTGATTCTCCTCAACACTGGAAAGGGTTTTCAGCATCACAGCATTCATCTGTCCACCGCATTTGAGTTGTTAGTCTGCTTCGGCACTAGTATGCAAAGTTTTCAGTAATTGCTCGGCGACATCAATTACCTCATATACAGACTCTTGTGTAACTTGGGTTGATTGGAAGCCATGAGCAATGGCATTACGTAATGAAAGCGCATTCATCAATAACTGATACTCAGAACGCGAAATCACACCCTCAGTCACTAATTGCTTCACTAAATAAAGCGGATCAAGTCTTTGCAAACTCAGTTCCTCAAGCTCTGCAACAAGTCTTAAAGTCGCCTCAACAAGAGACCAGGAATAGAGGATGGCTGGCTCTGGATGTTGTCTTGAAAGCTGTCTCGCTATTTGCAGTCTTGATTCTATCTCAGGTTTTTGAAGAGAGCTTTCAGCATTTAGAGAATAGGCCACGTCCTCTGGATTCGTCATCACTAACTCAAATCGCCAACCAGGATGCTGCTCTACAGATTGGGCTAGATTCTGTAAATATTGCCCAGTCGAAGAATTAAGTGAATGACGTGACTTCACTTCAATAATCACAGCTTCATTTCCCTGCCGCACAATCATATCAGGGTGATAATCCTGAAGAAAATCGGGTAGATCTTCAGGTTTTGGATGAAAAGAGATCTCATATCCTTTATTACGATATTTTTCTGCTAGTTGCAGTAATCGTTCTCTTTCTAAGTTTGCAGTTGGGGTCATCATCAGATAAGCACCTCTTGATCAGGAGCGTCAATTACAACGATATGCAAGAATTCGTTTCCGCGAGAAAATCCTTCTGCTAGAGTCGAGGTCATGTTCCCTACTGTAAAGTTACCTAACAAATTGCGTTTCCTGATAAGAATATCGGTGATTTGATCATCATCAATGTAGGCCAATCCAATGATGGCGTCCTGAATTGGCTTGACGATATTGTCCAAATCTATGGCAACCGCATCATAGAAATAGGTTACTTGTAGCATGATTAAACCAGTAGCTGCTCTTTGTCCGGGCGTCCAATATTTTTCTGCCTCTTGCCGTACCACTATTTTCCAGGCTCTAAGTCGTTCACGCCTACGGGTTTGTTGTGATATTGGGTGGCCCATCCACTATGAACTCAAATTTAGTCAACGTGTTTTCAACTAGAATGCATAAATTATTTTATACGGCTGATAGCAGTGCAACTACTTTTCCAGCAAGGGATAGCAGGCTAACAATGCGGATAGGCTTAGCTTCAGTATGCCTCGACACCTTCTCAACAAGGCGGCAACGGGCAAGTAAAAGCACTCATTTTCTGGCGGTTTTGCCAGAAATGGCCAAAGGCGGTTCGGCTGGCTGGGGAAAAGGATCCCTTCTCAGGTGTTTTACTTGAAATCTGCTAGCTTGGTTGCTAAGTTCTATACCAGAGTGGAGGAAATTCACTGATCCGCTTCGGTCTCTTTGGCTGGGACTGGGGGTGGCTCAGGCTTGTTAAGAAGCTCTATATTGATTCTTCAGAACCAATACGATTCCTCCCCTGGTTCCTGATTGATTTTTGGATCCCGTCGCTTTTTGGTTGCCCGTTGTTTCCCCTCTCTCAGCCTCCCAAACCCATGCAGCCCTATAGCTCCCCCTTCCCACCGCCCGGATCTGGGCAGCCACCTGCTAAGCCCGTTCCATCCACGGGTAACCAGGCTGAAGCCGACACTCAGGAGCGGGTGCCTGTGGGGCAGCAATTGTTGCGAGCCGGCTTGTTAACCCCCGCTCAATTGGCTCAAGCTTTGCGGGAGCAACAGCAAACTCACCTCAAATTTGGAGAGGTTTGTCTAGAACATCGGTGGATTTCTCCAGAACAGCTCTATCAGATTACCTCCAGCGATTCCCTTTGCTTGGGGGAGATCTTGGTGGCTAGGGGATATATCGACATCGAGCAACTGCGAATTGCCTTGGCTCGTCAACGTCGCTTTGGACGCAAATTAGGGGAGATTTTGGTTTGGAAAGGATGGATCCAGCCGGAAGTGATTGACCAGGTTTTGCAAGAACAAAAACTCTTACGGGAAAGTCAGGCCAACAACGCTTGGCAAGCCTTGCAGTCGGCTCCCCCCCTCCTGCCGTCGGCAGAAAATAGTGAACCCTCCTCTTCTCTCGTCTACAATCCCACCTCCCTCCCCCCTATTCCACTCTCCTCCCTTGCCCCTATCGAGGGATCCCGTTCCAGTCTGTCGGTGCCGATGGCGGTGCCGATCCCACCGCCCCCCACAAGCCCAGCGATACCCATTCCTGCCGGGATCCTGCCTGTTGTCCCTATTCCCAGTGCGCCATTACCCCCTGTGCCCGCCCCAGAGGGGATTGACACCACGGGAACTCAACTGGCTATTTATCGCAACCGCTTGGCCACTCTCGAAATTCAACTGGAGATGCAGCAACGGGAATGGGATGCCATGGCCGCTCAAATGAATGAGCAAGTGGCGCAATTTCAAACCCAGTATCAACATCGGATTACGCTGCTGGAAACCAAGCTGAAACAACAGGAAACCGAGCAATTAGCCGCGCAACAAGCTCTCAGCCAAACCTACCAACAACGGATCGAGGGACTGGAGTCTGAGCTAGCCCAGCAACGAACCAGCCTGGAAATGGAACGCAGTCAACAATCGGAGCGGCAGGCGGCTCAACTGGCCATCAGTGAACAATATCAGCAACGCATCCGCGATCTAGAAGGGGAGTTAGCCTCGCAGCAGTCACTTCTGGAAAAGCGCTCCGCCGATCAATCCGAATTTCAGATCCTTTCCACCCAATACCAAAAGCGCATCGAGGAGCTACAGGATGAACTGAATCGCCAAATTTTTGCTGAACAGGAACAGCAGCACGCCCTAGCCACCCAACAGCAACAGATTGACGAACTAGAAAACCAATTGAAACAGCAGTTGCTACAACACCAACAACAGCAACAGGAGATTAGCCAACGCTATCAGCAACGGATCCAACTGCTGGAGGACAAGCTAGAGGAACAACAGCAGCAGAAGCAACAGGCGCAGTCTACCCATCAAGAAGTAGATCACCTGCGTTCCGAGATCCATCGCCTGAGTGGAGAACTGCAACGGGTGCAACCCATCGAAGCAAAATATCAAACCCTCAGCCAGCAGGTGCAACCGCTTTTGCAAAAGCTCAGCCAGACCAAAGCCCACGTTGTGCAGTTAGGACAGGCTCTACAAAAATCACAAGCCTCTCAACAACAATACCAACGTCTATTGCAAACCCAAAAGGCACAACTGGAAAAAGCTCAATCCACAGCGGTCAAGCTGGCGAAAGAACTCCGGCAAACCCGTCAAGAAATGGCCACCCTGCGCGAACAAGTTCAAACCCAAAACCCGCCCGCCGATCTCAGTCCCCAGCCTCCTCAGCCAGAAATGGCGGCATTGCAGACCCAATTACAGGGATCCCATAGTTTGATGGTGGCCTATCGCCAGAGCCTAGAAAATCTGCAAAACGAGATCAAAGCGCAACGGGATGAAAACCGTCTCCTCCAGGCCAAATTGGATCGGCAAACCCAGATCACGGAGGTGATGGAAGGTCAACTTCGTAAAGCAGGGGATGCGAGTAGCGGCTGGACTTCCGTAACCAATGCGGTGCAATCCCAACTGGATCAAAACCTCAGCAAGCAATGGGAAACCATCACTGAATCTATTCATATAGATCCAACCCTGCAAAGTGGTCAGACTCCGGTGCTGACGGCCTGGGCACGCCAGTTGTTCTTCCGCCTACAAGAAGCTGATCTGATCTCGGATGAGCAAATCCAAGCCGTCTTGCGAGTTTGGTCAAGCCAAGGGGGAAAATTAACCCATGTTCTCTCGGAACAGACGGGTTTGCAACCTTCAACCATCAAATTTTTTAGTGATGAGGGCTATTCCGCCAAGCTATTTGGGTGTCGTCGCATCGGGGAATATCTCCAGGCGGCGGGGTTGGTTACTGAAGCGGATTTGCAGGCGGCGCTTCAGGACAATCGCCAAGGGCGGCGCTTAGGGGAAGCGTTAGCGGATCGCGGCTTAATTCGTCCTAGTACAGCAGACTATTTTGCCCGTACCTTTACCTCCGGTTGAGGGGATCCCCATCCAGCGGTGGATCTGGGAGGCAACCGAGGACTTTTCAAGTTCCGCCAACGCTTACGATCTTCTCAGGGGGAAATCAGCTTTACCCCCTAAAATATCCCTATGACCACGATTCACAAAGCCGTTATTCCAGCCGCCGGACGGGGAACACGATTACGTCCTGCCACCCGCCTCTTGCCCAAAGAGTTGTTGCCCATCGGCAATGTGCCAATGATTCATCGGGCTGTCAATGAACTGGTACGGGGAGGCATCGACCAGATCGCCCTGATTATCAGTCCTGCCAAAGCTTCCGTCTGGGATTATTTTGCCGAAATTACCCCCGATCTCAACTGCCAATTGGAGCTACTGATTCAGCCAGAGCCAACGGGCACTGCCGATGCGATTGGGTTAGCCAGCAGCTTTTTGCAGAGGGATCCCTTTGTGATCTATATGCCGGATGAGGTTTGCTTCTGCCCCACATCTCCGATTCGCCAACTGGTAGCCACCTATCAACGCTATCAGCAATCGGTTTTGGCACTCACCTGGCTGACCCCCGAATGGGCTTCCTATTTCAAAGGAACGGGGCGGATCACCACCGAATTAATCGAGGATCCCACCTATCGGATTACGGCGTTGCTCAATAAAAGTGTGGATCCCTTTCCCGTCAACCCGCAGGGCAGTCTAAAAGGGGTGGGGATTGGGGTGATCGATCACGAGTTTATGGATCTGTTGTTCTCATTCGCCTCCCACATTAAACGACCGGCAGAATTTGATGACATTGTGATTTGGCAACACTTAACTCGCTCCGGTCGATTGTTGGGATCCCTGGTGGAGGGGATGGTTTTTGATGCTGGGCAACCTCAGGGGTTTGCGGCGGCTAATCGGTGGTGGTTAGAGTTTTGTCAAGACAAAGATCCGATCTTATTGCCAGAAAGTTCATAAAAATAATAGTTCTTGATCATGGAACGGATCCAATTTAGCGCCGATTATATTCAAAAGTTGTCCCGTACCCTACAGCTTTTGGGTGATGAAACTCGCCTGCGAATTATTTTATGTTTAGCTCAGGGGGAAGCCAATGTTTCAGAACTTTGTAGTTTTTTAGAACTTCCCCAAAGCACCGTCAGCCATCATTTGGGGCTTTTGCGCTTGGCTGAATTGGTCACGTTTCGGCGGGATGGCAGACAAATTTACTATGCGATTCATCAACCGGTTTGGCGGATGGTTGCCTCTGGTTTTTTTGATCAACTTCCCCTCGGATCGGAGCGTTCTATTCAGCTTGATCACTATCAAATTACGGAGATGAGGGACTATTGATGATGGTTGATCAGGTTCCGATGACCTTCAAGATTGCTTTTAATCGAGTTCTGAAAAATCGTAATGGCGTAGTTTCTTTTGCTCAGCCACTTGCAGGGCGAGGTCTAAGGCGACTTGATGAGATTTTACGAGAGAAATGACGCGACCTTTGAGGCAGGCAATATAACTTCCCTGATGGATTTCAATGCCATTGGGGGTTTGCAGAACCGTGTAGAGGGAGGGTGGAGAAGAAGGGTCAATAATATTTTCGGAAAGCGTTTCGGAAATATCGGGAAACCGATCGGAAGGAGGGGAGAAGCGAGGAGCATGGGCAAAAAACAGTCCAGCCATAAAATCGCCTAGAGAAGTGGGGGAGGGTTGCTGCGATTAGCTACCTGCCTAGCAAGTTAGCAAGCAAAAGAGCAAAACTCGTGAAAGCCGTCCATGCCTCTCTTTTTTCAGCAGTTGAACTTCTCTTCATCTATGCAAAACCTATGGACAATTCACCAGTTCAAAATAGCGCGGATCTGATCCGCTAGCGTCACCGCATCAAAGGGTTTGCCGATCACCCCGTTCACCCCCACCTGAGCAAAGATGGCCTGATCAGATTTTTGAACCTTCGCCGTCAATAAAATCACCGGGATCCCTTGGGTGGCGGGATTGGCTCGTAACTTGCTGAAGGTGGTCGGGCCATCCATACCGGGCATCATCACATCCAACAAAATGGCATCCGGTTGCAGCACTTCTGCTATCTGGATCCCTTCTGCCCCTGACCCTGCCCCTACCACCTGCCAATTGGCTAGGGCTTCTAGGGTAATTTGGGTCATTTCCCAGATATCCGGCTCATCATCGATGATCAGCAGTCGTTTAGGGGGCATAGGTATCTTTGGGTATGGATTGGAGCTGGCGAATCAAAGATAAAACATGGGCTTGAAATTGAGGCGGAGAGATGCGACTTTTTGTAAAAAACTGAGTTTGCCCCAATTGCAATCGCTGGCGATCCTGCTCAGTAAAATCTCGCGCTGTATAGATAATAATCGCTAGATTTGGCCATTGGCGGGAAGTTCGCAACCAGTCCACAACAGCAAACCCATCAATCTGGGGCAACGAGAGATCTAAGACCAGCAGCAATGGAGGACAAGCCTGCTGCAAGAGAGCAATCGCTCTTTCTCCATTAGCCGCATGATAAATTTCAAAATCTTCACTATCTAACAAAACGGTCAAGACACTGGCCAGATCCGGATCATCTTCGACAATCAACAGGTAGGGCTGGGTAGGAGGTTGCAGAGAAGGCAGATCCGTTGACATCGTTAGATCAGCAATAATTGGCGTAGATTCAGTGGCAAAAGTTAGTCCTTCCTAAGGTGCTTATCAATTTTCTTCATGCGCCTCAGAGGACGGGACATAAAGCCGACAACTCCGTATTTTCCTCAGTTTAAGGGTGAAGGGCTTGGAATGGTGGGCTTTTGGGCAGACACCCTTTATCAAAGCATCCTTGGCGCTGCCGTTAAGAAAAACTCATCAAATATTCATCAACCTTTCATCCGCGCCGATCTAGCAGGGCTGGGAGGGATCCGGTGAGAGGGGCAAGGAAATGCAAAACCGACTGCCCTGTCCTTCGCTCTCCGCCCAGATCCAGCCTCCGTGATTGAGAATAATGCTGCGGCAGATGGCTAGGCCTAAGCCTGTGCCTCCTTTTTGGCGAGAGTCAGAAGCATCCACCTGTTGAAACCGTTCAAAAATCAGATCCAGCTTGTCGGAGGGGATCCCTCGTCCCTGATCGGTGACGGTGAGGCGGCATTCCTGTCCCTGCACGTGGGCGGAAAGGGTGACGGTGGTATGGGGGGGGGAAAATTTGATGGCGTTGCTCAACAGATTGGTCAAAACCTGGATGAGTTGATCAGGATCCCCCCAGCATTGGGCGGAACAGGTGTGGAGGATCAGGCTGATCTGATGTTTATCGGCCATACTTTGCATGACATCGCGGGCGTTGGTTAGCAGATCCGCCACAGCGCAGAGTTGCTTGCTGAGGGTAACTTGGCCGGATCCCAGCCGCTCTAGGTCGAGAATATCGTTGATCAGCCGTACCAGCCGAGCTGTATTTTGTTCGGCAATTTCTAAAAGGCGTTGTCCTTTGGAGGTGAGGGATCCCAGCTTACCTGTCACCAACACGGAGAGGGATCCGTGGATGGAGGTGAGGGGGGTTCGCAGTTCGTGGCTGACCATCGAGACAAATTCCCCTTTCATTTTTTCTAGGGCTTGCTGTTCGGTGATATCACGGGCAATCCAGGAAATACCGATCAGATCCCCAGTTTGGTTACGCAGGGCAGAAACCGTCAGAAAGACATCCACCAGTCGGCCATCTTTGCGCTGATGGCGGGTATGACGGAGATCTTGGCGAGCCTCTCTATTTTCTCGATTTTTGAGTGGGTGGGTCCAGGTCACCTCTGCCCCACGTCCCACCAAATCGATGAGGGCTTGTCCGATAGCTTCAGCGGCGCTATAGCCATAGGTACGTTCGGCTCCCGCATTCCAACTCAAGATCACTCCCTTGAGGTCGGTACTGATAATGGCATCAATGGAGGACTCCACAATAGCGGCCAGTTGCGCCAGTTGTTGTTCGGCCTGTTTACGCTCCGTGATGTCCATGACCACGCCGATCACTTTGATGGCTTGTCCCTCTCCATTGCTTAAGACCTGCCCCTGCCGCGATACCCACCGTTCTTGACCCGTCGCACTCCGGATGCGGTGTTCGTAGGAGAAGGATTGATCGCTGGTGAGGGTTTCCAAAAACTCTTCCCACTCCTCTTGGTCGGCGGGATGCAGGAGGGAAGTCAGTGAAGATCGCTGGGGATAGCCCAGGGAGTCCAGAAATTCGGCGGAAAAGGTTTCAACACCGCTTTGCCAATCTCGCTCCCAGGATCCCATGCCAGCGGCTTGCAGAGTGAGTTGCAACTGAGCTTGGCTGTTGTGGAGGGCGGCTTCGGTTTGTTTGAGGGAAGTGACATCGGTATAGCTGTCCAAGATGCCGACAATTTTTTGATCCGCGTCGTGGAGAGGAATTTTTTCCCCAATCATCCAGAGGATGCCACCATTGACACAGGGGATTGGCACCGGTTCTTGATCCGAGAGGATTTGGTTTTGGGTTAGAACCTGCTGATCGCTGGCTTGAATTCTGGCTAGAAAATCCCTTGGCCAACCCAGGTCTTCATCCCGTTTGCCGATAATCTCGGAGGGGGATCCCAGGCCGACAATCGCTGCCGCCAGAGGATTACAGCCTAAATAGGTGAGGGTGTGATCCTTCCAAAACACCGCTTGCGGAACGGTATCGAGAATTAACTGCAACATGGCTTGAGAAGTGCGTAGCTGCTGCTCGATTTGCTGCCGTTCTTCCACCTCCTGTTGCAGTTGCACCATTTTTAATTGATAAATTTCAGTTTCTTTGCGACTGATTTCAATCTGGTAATCGATCTCAACCGTTTTCAGTTGCAGGCGCATCCGTTCTCTGCTGACTTGGCTGTGCAGCGTATGAAAGTGCTGAAAGTGAGCTAGGGCTTTTTCAAAGGATCCCTGTTGCTGATAAAAGGTTGCCAACTGTTGATGGCAAAGGGATTCTTCCCGTTTGATCTCTAGTTTTTGAGCTAGGGGCAGGGCTTGCTGCCAACACAAAGCCGCTTGTTGAGGGGAGGCTGACTGCACCTGAGCTAGGGATATCCAGGCTTGCATTTCAACCATCGGATTCCCTTCGGTTTTGGCCAGTTGAATGGCCTGTTCTAGATAGTGAATGCCCAGCGTGGGCTGACGCAGTGAGGCATAGATTCGCCCCAAGTTCCGCAAAATCCAGGGTTCCTCCCGTCGATATCCAATTTGGCGGTGCTGATCGAGGCTTTTTTGGGCATGGTCGAGGGCTGTCTGATAGTGACCCATTTGCCAGTAGGTGTCTGAGAGGTTGGCTAAACTGTCGCCAATGCCGCGCCGATAAGCCTGCTCCTCAAACAATCGCAAGCTGCGATGAAAATACTCCAAGGCTTGGGGCCAGTTTTCCAGTTGCTGGTGAATTAATCCTTCGATATTGAGGGCGATGGCTTCCCCCAGGGGATCCCGACGGGTTTGGCTAAGGCGGTGGGAGCGCTGAATCAGGTCGAGGGCTTCGCTGTAGTGTCCCAGCTCCATTTGGCCTAAACCCAGCAGATAATAGGCTTTCTGTTGTCCGGCCTGATCTCCCACGGCCTCATAGTGAGCCAATGCCTTTAGGATGTGAGGGATCCCCTTTTGATAGTGCCCCAGTCGCAGATGGCAGTGGCCTTGGTTGAGGGAGCTGTCGGCACTGATGGTGAGGGATCCCGGTGGGGCTGCTGCCCATTGCTGAGCGGTTTCCGCCAGGGTCAAGGCTTGCTGGGGTTGATAGTAGGCTAATTCCCAAGCTAGGGCATTCATCGCCTCGGTCTGAGCCTGTTCCCCAACGGCTGTCTCAACCTGATGGTGGAGATCGGCGATCAGGGGGGGAATCGGATCCGAACCGGACATAGCCATGTTGAAGGGGAAGGCGGAGGCAAGCGGAGAGCCAGGGATCCTGACCAATGGTGAAGATAAGCCATCTCTGCCTCAACGGTAACGTTTTTTCTGACGGCGTTCCAGCCGATTCAAAATGCGAGCGATCAACTCTGGCCCCACCACAGGTTTGTTGACATAATCATCGCCACCCACGTTAAACACGTGAATGATGCTGGCGGGGTCGCGGTGGGCAGTCAGAAACAAAATCGGTAATGCCTCAAAGGTGGTGGACTGTCGTACTACCTGGCACAATTCAATCCCCGATACCTCCGGCATCTCAACATCCAAAATCAAGAGGTCAGGTTGTGTTTGTTGCAGGGTTTCCCAAAACAGCAGGGGTTGGTTGAGGGTAAGGATCTCAAACCCCCAGGGCTGGAGCAGTTCCACCAACATCTCCAAAAAGCTGGCATCATCATCCACCAGCAGCAACTTGGCGGGGGCGCTATCCCGTGAGCGATACAGGTCTCGCACTGCCGCCAGCATGTCGTGGCTAGGAGTGGTGGCGGCCACAACCCCATGCCCCCCCCACTTGGCAATCTGTCGCCGCTCCGCCAGGGTATCTTGGGTGGGGATGACGATAATGGGCAGAGGAAAGGGATCCCACAAGCTCTGCAACTGTTGGAGAGGGCTAGGGTCGCCCTGCCAAGCCCGCAAATCCACTAGCAACACATCCGGTTGTAGGGTTTGGATCCACGCTGGCAGATCGTCCTCTTGCTTGAGTAAGGGGGTTAAGTGGATGGCTTGGACGGGGGCAGCCAGCCGCAGGGATTGCTCAAGGTCGGTGGACAATCCCCAGGTCAAGAGGCGGATCCAGAGGGGGGATCCTATCGTGGCTGGAGTGGAGGGTAGTGGGGAATTATGGCGTGGCTCTTGGGCTAACTCGGCTTGCAGTTGTTGGCAGAGGCTTTGCAGTTCTGCGAGGGGACGCGGTGGAGATTGGATCCCAACTTCCAACCGGCGAGCCAATGCGGATCCCTGAGTAAACCCCAATGTGCCCAGGGATCCGGCTAATTTGTGAGCCGCCTGTTGCGCCTGCTGCCGTTCTGCTTCCGGCAGATCTGCGATGGCTAAACGATGCAGAGCCTGCTCAATAATCTCCAGTCGTTCTAGCATCTTGGGCTTAAAGCGAGGCCAAGCCGCGGTCAGAGCAACAATAGCTGGGTTGGGATCGGAGGGAGGAGCGACGGGAGCAACCTGTTCAAGAGCGGGGTTGAGACGATACCCCAGCCCATACACGGACTCGATCAGATCGGGGGGAGCACCCCCAGCCTTCAGATTTTGGCGCAACCCTTTGATGTGAGCCTTGATCGTGTCTTCGTTGGGAGAATCCTCTAGAGTCCAGAGTTGGTCGAGGATGGCACCACGGCTAAACACCCGCCGCCCGTTGCGAAGCAGCAGTTCTAATAAGCTATATTCCTTGGGGCGCAGGGTAATCGGCTTGCCCCCATAGGACACCTGGCAGGTGGTGGGATCCAGGCGCAGCTCTCCCCAACTTAAGACAAGAGATGGGGGAACCTGGCCCCGCCGAGACAGCGCCCGCACTCGTGCCGCCAACTCTCCTAGGCTGACGGGCTTGACCAAATAGTCATCGGCTCCGGCATCCAACCCAACAATTTTGTCGCTGTCGGAAGCATGGGCGGTCAACAATAAAATCGGGGTATGGGATCCCTGGCTACGCAACTTTTTACAGAGACTAATGCCATCTAACTTCGGCAGGTTGACATCAATAATGATGAGGTCCGGTTCCATTGACTGAGCCAAATCCAACCCCAGCAGACCATCTCTGGCTAGCTCTAGGATATGGCGCTGTTGTTTGAGGCTATCAATCAACAGTTCCGCCAGCGGCTCATCGTCTTCAACCAGTAGGATTTTCACAGCACTCTGGGGGACAAGGTTGCGGGCTAGCCTCCTGCAAGGCTCTCCATTTGAGAGAGTTGAGCCGTCAAACTCTATGGGAAAGCTGGGGATCCCTCTCTTTCTCTTCCATTTTAGTTAGGAGTGCCAGAAATACCCCATCTCCCAGTCTTTTTATATTCTCAACTTTCTATTCTCAGTAGAATCATGCTTCCGATAAGCCGATATTCATCGAGGTAGCCTAGCGAAAGTTACTATCGACCGTAAACGGCGTGACGGGTGGAGTCGTTTTTGTCTGTTTTGTGGCTAACATCCTGCTCTCGCGGATGCTCTGGGCACACGGCTCTTGGTTATGGTTTGATCAATTGCAGGCCGCTACGTTTTGCTGTTATGGGACTGATTTTGGAATCTCCAGGGCCAATTTTATGGCAATGGGGTTGGCTACAACTGCGTTGGTATGGAGTCTTGATTGGGGTAGCCATTCTCTTGGGTTTATGGCTAGCTCAAGCGGCAGCACGGCGGCGGGGTTGGGATCCCGCTCTCATGTCAGAATTGCTGGGCTGGTTGATGATCGGGGCGATTCCGGCAGCCAGACTCTACTACGTGCTGTTTGAGTGGCCGATCTATCGGCAGCAGCCTTGGTGGAAGGTGCTAGCCATTTGGCAAGGAGGCATCGCCATTCATGGGGCTTTGTTGGGGGGGATGCTAGCCATTGGCTGGTTTGCCCGCTACCGTCAGCTTAACTTTTGGCAACTGGCCGACACGATTATCCCCTCTGTCATCTTGGGACAAGCCATCGGGCGCTGGGGAAATTTCTTTAATAACGAAGCCTATGGAGGAGCGATTGCGGCGACTAGCTGGATTCAACTGCGGCTACCTAATGGATCGTTGGTTCATCCCACTTTTTTCTATGAATCCCTGTGGAATCTGGGAGTGTTTGTTCTGCTGCTGAGGTTAAGTAGACGGCCAGTCCCCCTGCCAGCGGGGAGTTTGTTGGCGGTTTATCTGATTGCTTATAGTCTGGGGCGGTTTTGGATTGAAGGGCTACGCACCGACAGCCTGATGCTAGGACCTTGGCGGGTAGCGCAGGGGGTTAGCCTCCTCCTGATCGGGCTGGGATCCCTCTTGCTCTGGCAGCGCCGCCGAGCCGCCCTAACGTCAGCCAACAACTCAAGCTCAACATAACGACCAAGTTGAGCGGCTGCAGATAGCCTCTGACTCCTACAGATAACCTCTCGGCGGTCGGCTCCAACGACTTGTTAGCTCGTCGCACTCACCAGAGAGCTATCTGAACAATGCGTCTAACCTAAAAGTTGACTCAATTTGTTAAAGAATTGATGGACATCTTCGTGAATTTCATCTGCAATCATACTAGCTGCAACTATTTCGCGAGTTAACTCTAATGCAGAAGTTGATTGTATCGGAAGCTCGCAAGATTTAAGGCGCTGAAAAAGGGAGTCTGGATTCTCAAATAAGAGCCTTTTACCATTTACAAGTTGAAAGATGTTTGCCTTGACATTCCTCCAAGATTGACCTAGTGGGAGAGTAAGATTTTCGCCAGCAAAGAAATTTTCAATCATTTCTCTAATTGGAGATGAAAAAATATCATTGTCACTAACACCAATTTTTTGTAGAGCTACCCTTATCCAGGCATCTGGCACAAGCAAATAATTCTCAATATTTTTACGTCGCCATTCATACAGAACCGGATTATTATCCTCTGGATGGAAAGTTTCGTCCTCATCATAATCAAATAACACGAGTCGCTTTGTAGAAGGAATGATTTGTTTTACCCCATCAAAGTGGCGCTTACTATCATCCTTCATTTTTTCTTTTGAGCCACCCCGCATAACGCGAAAACAAGCCTGATTTAGGGGTTCTTGCATATTCAAAGCAGTAGCCCAACCTCTTAAGAGACGCTCATCAGTTTCTCCCTCAACATATAAAAGTATAGGTACAGAAAGCTCTGAAAGTTGAGTGATCTCCAAATTAGAAACATCCGCCATTGCAGTCAAAATAGCTGGGGTTGATTCTACCCGTTTAGGGACTTTATCAAGTAGCGAAATGATTTGGCGAACATCAACTCCTTGAATGAATTCCTCAGCATGTGTCGCGATCAGAAACTGAGTATTTCTCTGGATCGCTTTCTGATTTTTAAAGTAGTCTAAAATTTCTCGTTGTAAATTAACGTGAAGATGTGCATCAGGTTCATCAAGCAAGATAGTAGTAGGCTTATACCCATAAAAAAATGCCAAGAGAGTTAATGTTTGATGAAAACCACTCCCTCCGGAAATGATGTCGTAAGACTTCTCTCCTTGTCTATATTCACAAATTATCTGTGTATCGACTCCTCTCTCATATTGGGGATCTCTTAAATCAACACTGAACCACTGCTTGATAACTCGTTGAATCTCAGACCAATCTTCTCGGTTTTCTTCCCAAACCCGGAGCAGAAGATTTCTTAGCACACTGCCTGGTTGGGCTTTACCAATCTGCTTACGTAAAGGTCCATCATCTCGCCACTCTTCATTAGGCTCCAAACCAGAGAAAGGTGGAACATAAGCAATAACAGGTAAAAGCGAGACTGACTGATCCGGCTTTCCTTCCAGATCTCGAAAATGCTCCCATCCCTCCGAAGGAATAGCGTAGATTGTTTGAGGGGAACTGTAACGTAATTTGACCCCAAATGAGCATTGCTTAGGTTCAGGAGTATCAGTTATCCAAGTAACGTCGATTTCTACTAAGATAAACTCTTGCTTTTTAGACCCATTAACTTTGGGATATCGGCGGTCAGTTTTTTCTTTCCAAAGAAGGTTGAATTCTGGGACGGGGAGCGCCGTGAAGTTAGGAAGAACGACTTGCTTTCCGGTGTTACCCTGACGCTTAACTCGGCGGAATTCATCAACACAAAACTGCCAGATGGCTAAAGCTTGCAAGATAGTGCTTTTACCACTATTATTACGCCCCACTAGAAGATCAAATTGAGCAAACTCGTAGGTTTGCTCCTCAATGCTCTTAAAGTTTCTTAAGGTTAGTGTAGTTATCACAGGGCTATATTGACAGACAGCTTATATATGAAAATCTTATCTTATGTTTTGCCATTTAAGCTCTGCCACATTCGATATGTGTTATCGCAAGATTTTAGTTAAGTACGCTTGCACTAGAAATATATCAGGTAAATAAATATTTTGGTTTGGAACAGCAATTTTAAGATCTGCTTCAACCAGTAGCGTGAGAGCTAACGGTTGAATTGAGCGGACGCAAATGCTTTTTGAATCAACGATAGCGTTTACCGATGTTCCGCTCCAATGAAGTGTTAGCTGGCTGAGTGCAACTGCTGGAGGAATTCTTGATAAATCGGCTCATGTGACGCTGAAAAGTTCTCCATGCCTGTCTTTGTTAAGTTTCCGCTCTTTCCAGTATGCGGATTCTTTACATAGCTAGAAATCACTTTTGGGCGTTCTGGATTCTCATGCCAGGTAATGTTGAAAGCTGCGTATTTTGG
>JANRIL010000027.1:0-16708 GCA_033764955.1 Cyanobacteriota bacterium
GATTTTTGCTGAGGACTTGAACCTCAAAGCGACCAGTCGTGGCATGTTAGCAAAGCATTGTCTGGATGCTGCTTGGGGAAGTTTCCTGGAAATCCTCAAGTGGGTTGCTTGGAAGAGAGGAGTTTACTTCGCCAAGGTTGACCCGAATCGAACAAGCCAAACCTGTCCTCAGTGTGGGGCGCATACTGGAAAGAAGGAACTCACTGAGCGGATACATCATTGCAATGAATGTGGATATACGACTGACCGAGATGTTGCTGCTGCTCAAGTGGTAGTGCAACGAGGTCTTGTACTTGTAGCCGATGGACAGTCGGTGATACTGCCTGTGGAGGATGGTTGCTTGGGAACCCCGATGAAGCAGGAAAACCCAACCGCAAGGAAGGGAAAGCCCGCGCTCTACCCGCTAGGGTGAGCGTCCGGAGTATGTCACAGATTGCCGTGACAGACTAAGGCTGGTTGAGGCAACAGGATCCGCTCCCCATGACCATCCCCTAAGCGATAAAGCTTGTCGAGCAAAGCATCCAAGTTTTGCCTTGTTTGGCAGGAAATAAACAGCGCCTTGGGATAGAGCAGGCGAATATCATTCACCCATTCGGGATCCAATCGGTCAATCTTGTTAAAGATCAACTGCTGCGGCCCGACCGCGAGTGGTAATTCGGACAACAGTTTATCCACAGCGGCAATTTGGTCTTCCCAGTTGGGATGAGAAAGATCGACAACATGCAGCAGAGCATCCGCTTCACTGACTTCTTCGAGGGTGGCTTGAAAGGCGTTGACCAAAGGGGTTGGTAGCTCCGTCAAAAAACCCACAGTATCTGTCAAGAGCAGGGATCCGCCATTGGGGGTAGTCAAGCGGCGGGTGGTGGGATCGAGCGTGGCAAATAGCTGATCGGCGGCATAGACATGGGAGTGGGTGAGGGCATTGAGCAGGGTGGACTTACCCGCATTGGTGTATCCCACAATCGCTACCACAGGAATTTCCGCCTGTTCCCGTTGCTGACGCAGGCGCTGGCGATGGGCACGCAGAGCCTCTACCTCCTGCTTCAATTTGCTGATGCGCCGTTGAATGGCTCGCCGCTCCATTTCAAGCTGGGTTTCCCCAGGCCCACGGGTGCCGATCCCCCCCCCTAGCCGCGACATCGTGCCTCCTCGTCCGGCCAAACGGGGCAATAAATAGTCCAGTTGCGCCAGTTCTACCTGTAACTTGCCCGCACGGGAACGGGCACGCTGGGCAAAAATATCCAGAATGACCTCGCTGCGATCCACCACCCGCACGCCCACTTGCGTCTCTAGCGTGCGGACTTGACTGGGGGATAGCTCCCGGTCAAACACCACTAGGTTAGCCCCCAAATCTTGAACCAAGAGAGCCAGCTCTTGTACCTTACCGGAGCCAATCAGGGTTTTGGAGCTGGGGTTATCTCGCCGTTGCCAAAGGGTATGCAGGACTTGCCCGCCAGCGGTTTCCACTAGCCGACTCAGTTCGCTCAGCTTATCGATCAGCTCCTCGTGAGATTGTTGAGGGTCTTGTAACCCGACCAAAATAGCCCGTTCCCCCAGTTGAGAAGCCGGATGGCGAGCCTCATGCTCCACCTGGCGGGCGCGAAAAAGACGGCGAAACTCGCTCTCTAGGTTTTCCACCAACTCGCTAAAATCCTGTTCCGCCAGCAGGCTTAAGGGGATGGGATCCGAAACCCGCCAGCGCAACTCTGGATCCGGCAGCAGGTGGGCAAGATAGGTGGTTTCGATAAATCCGGTGGCGGTTCCCCCCCGCCGTCGATGCCCGCCCGCCGATGAGAGGGTCAACACCACCAGGGCATCGAGCCGTTGCAGCGCCAACGCGGTTAGGGATTTTTGTCCCGGTTCTTGACCCGCCACCTGTACGGTGACACAGCGGATCCCTGATAGGCGTTCTGCCCCTTGGCGAGGCAGTTCGAGAGCCGGAATTTGGGTTTCAAAAGGGCTACCCATACCCACACGGATGACTTGCCCCCGCCGATTGATATACACCGAGATCGGCTGCTCCCCCAACTCGTAGCTGATGGATCCCAGTCGTTCGGCAAACTCGATAGTAATAAAACGGTTGGAGGAGAGCCGCTGCTGAAACAGTTTTTGAAGTTGTTTGTGTTGATAGGGTTTGAGACCCCGACTGTGCAGAATTTCGTTCACGCGCAATGAAAATTAGAAATTAGTGGATAGGTCAAGCAACGTTTTGGAGAGGGGCAGGTGAATGGAGTTGCCCTTCATCTTAGCCGAGGCATGAAGGTGAAACCGGAGGAAAGCCCCGACCTCAGTGCTTGTAGTATGAATGTAACACAAAAGCGGATTTCTCGCCATAGTTTGTAGTACAAAGCAAATGATCGGGGGGATGGCAAAGCCTTGGCTTAGGGGATCCCTAGATCAGTTTGCTGAGGCGCTGGCTGAGGATTTGCTTTTGTTGCTCTAGTTCTTGCCGTTGTTGGCGGTTGCTGGCGACCACCTCGGCAGGCGCTTTATCCACAAAGTTGGGGTTGCTGAGGCGGGCGGTAATCCCCTCGATTTCCGCTTCTATTTTGTGAATATCTTTGCTGAGTTTGGCCTGTAGAGCGGCGATATCCACTAATCCTGCCAAGGGCATCAACACCTGAATGGTGCCCACGACGGCAGCAGCCACCTGCTTGGGTTCACTGTCTAGGATTTCAACAATACGCAAGGTTTCCGATTTGGTCAGATCTTGAATGTAGGCTTGCGCTTCCTGCAAAATCGATTGGCCTGCCGGATCCTGGGTTTGCAGAATCGTGGTGATTTTTTGTCCGGGGTTGAGGTTGGCTTCGGCGCGCAGGTTGCGGATGGCGCGGATCGTCTCGATCACCACCCCGAAGGATTGTTCGAGGGAGGGGTTGATCTGGGATCCCTGCGCGGTGGGATAGGGTTGCTGCGCGATGGAAGTGGCTTGAGGTGGCTGGGTGAGCAGTTGCCAGATTTCTTCGGTGATGTGGGGCATCCAGGGGTGGAGCAGTTGTTGGAGGGTTTCTAGGACAAAGGCCAAAACCTGGCGGGCGGTCTGGGCTGAGGAGGTTTCTGGTTGGCGGAGGCGGGGCTTGACCAGCTCGATATACCAATCACAAAAATCATCCCAGATCAGGCTGTAGAGGAGGCGTGCCCCTTCCCCCAGTCCGTAGCTGTCGAGGGCTTGCCGGACGGCCTGGGTGGTGGAATGGAGGCGAGACAGCATCCAGCGATCCGCCAGTTCCAATGCTCCTGGATCGGGGGATCCCAGTTGGGCGGGGGTTTGTCCTCCCAGATTCAGCAAAACAAAGCGGGAGGCATTCCAAATTTTGTTAGCAAAGTTGCGAGCAGCTTCTACTGAGGCTGAGTTGCCGGTTTTGCGGTCATAGGCTAGGCGGATATCCTGACCGGCTCCCACGACTTCCTTAACCAGGGCATAGCGCAGGGCATCGGTTCCGTAGCGATCCAAAAGATCGAGGGGATCGATGCCATTGCCCTTCGTCTTAGACATTTTGGCACCATTTTCATCCCGCACCAGGCCATTGATATAGACATCCTGAAAGGGAATTTGTCCGGTCAGGTGGGAGGCCATCATGGTCATACGAGCCACCCAAAAAAAGATGATGTCAAATCCGGTAGACATCAAGGTGTTGGGATAATAGCGGGCAAAATCCGCTGTTGGATCCGGCCATCCTAAGGTGGAAAAAGGCCACAAACCCGATGAGAACCAAGTATCTAAGACATCGGGATCCCGTTGCAGTTGCACCGCTTCCCCATACTGTTGACGGGCTTGGGCATAGGCTTCGGCTTCGCTGCGAGCTACCACAAAGGCTTGAGCATCGGTTCTGGTTTTGTCTGGGCTTGCGGCAGCATCCAGCACATACCAAGCGGGGATTTGGTGCCCCCACCACAGTTGACGGGAGATGCACCAGGGTCTAATTTTTTCTAGCCAGCCTGTATAGACTTTTGACCAGCGTTCGGGCACAAAGCGGGGACTTTGTTGCTCCGTTTCGGCGGCTAAACAGGTTTGTGCCATGCCACTCACATCACAAAACCACTGGATGGAGAGATAGGGTTCGATCGGCACTCCCCCGCGATCACTGTAGGGAACCGTGTGGGTATAGGGTTCGACTTTATCGAGCAGGTGATGATCGGCAAACCACTCGACAATTTTTTGGCGAGCCACAAATCGATCCAACCCCGTGAAGGGATCCCCGTTTTCATTGAGGCTGCCATCCTCGTTCAAAATATTGATCATGGGCAATTGGTGCCGCTTGCCAATTTCAAAGTCGTTGGGGTCATGAGCTGGGGTGATTTTCACACAGCCGGAGCCAAAGCTGGGATCCACATAGGCATCAGCAATAATCGGAATCAGGCGATCTTTGATGGGCAACCGGATGCTTTTGCCTATCCAGGCTTGATAACGAAGGTCGTCAGGATGTACAGCTACCGCCGTATCCCCCAGCATGGTTTCGGGGCGGGTTGTCGCCACCACCAAATAGTGAGCGGGATCCTCGGCTAAGGGATAGCGGAAATGCCAAAGGGATCCCTGCACCTCTCGATCATCCACCTCAATGTCAGAAACCGCCGAACGACTGGCGGGGCACCAGTTCACCAAATATTCCCCCCGATAGATCAAGCCCGCTTCATAAAGGCGGACAAAAGCTTCGATCACCGAGCGATTGAGTCCTTCATCCATCGTGAAGCGAAGGCGCGTCCAATCAAGAGAAAGCCCTAACCGCCGCAGTTGACTGATGATATTGTTCTGAGACTGGGCTTTCCAACTCCAGGCGCGGGTCAAAAATTCTTCACGGCTCAGATCAAAGCGCGTTTTCCCCTCGGCTTTCAGTTGTTTTTCCAAAACTGTATGTACGGCAATCGAGGCGTGATCGGTGCCGGGAACCCACAGCACGTTGTAGCCCTGCATTCGTTTGTAGCGGGTGACAACATCCGGCAGCGTATAGGTGAAGGCGTGTCCCATGTGCAGGTTGCCCGTCACGTTGGGGGGAGGCAAGACCATGCTAAAGGGATCCCCAGGCTGATCGGGATCGGCGGTATACACCCCCTGCTCTTGCCAAAACTGCTGCCATTTGGGTTCCACCTCGAAGGGGTTGTATTGACTGGGCATCAGGGAGAGATCAAAAGCCATAGGATTGGGAAATGCGGGTCTTATCGTAGAACCAGAGTAACAAAAAGCCAGGGATCCCTTGGCGGCTGCTGAAAGCCTCTTTCCTTTGCCCAGCATTCGGCTTCATCCCCCTCAGGCCATCCTTCCCACTTAACTAGCCACCTCCCCATGGCTGGAGACCTTAAAGTGGAAAGCATTATTTCAGAATGCAACACTTGGGACCGTTTATGTGTGAGATATTCTTTAGGTGATGTTACTTCTATTAAATTTCTACAATCCCTTGAGCATTAAAGACAAACCATCACCTAGTGTTCAAAATCAGCCTAGTTTACTCGTCGCCGCTGAATAGCACGGTTCTAGGGAATAAAATCAGCCAGATGGGGATCCCTTAGCCAACTGGTTCTGAAAGGAAGGTATACCGGAGATGGTATTTCATTCAAAAAAGATATACCCTGAAATGGATCCCAGTTATCATTAGCACTATGTCAAGACAAATACCTCCTCAATGTCAGGATCTGAGTGCTCAAGTTGAAAGTTTGCTTACCCTCCTTCAACAAGAGTCAACTCTCCGTAGTCAGCAAGATACAACTGCAATTCAGGCATCGCTTCGCAAGGCAATCTCCCCAACGTTTGAAATTGTCTTTGCAGGTGCATTTAGCGCTGGAAAATCAATGTTGATTAACGCACTCCTTGGCAGAGAACTACTCTATAGTGCAGAAGGTCATGCAACGGGAACCGAATGCTACATTTCCTATGCTGAACCAGATAATGAGCAGGTTGTCTTAACCTTTTTAAGTCAAGCAGAGATTCGAGAACAAGCTGAAGTTCTTTGTCAGCGGCTTAAATTAGATCCCCCAAAGGATCTCAGTCAGATAGCATTTTTAGATAGCTTGCAGCAAAAGGCTAACCAGATTATTGAGCAAGAAGGTGGAAAAAGTAAATCAGATAAGGCCAAGCAAGCTGATGCACTTTTCTTATTATTAGATGGCTTTAAGAACAATACTGATCGAATTGATCTGAATAGAAATAATTCTTTTTCGATGCAGCAATTTAATTTTACTAACCTTAAAGAAGCAGCAAGTTATGCCAGAAGAGGGAGCAATAGTTCTGTGCTTCGAGAAATCAAGTATTTTTGCCATCACCCACTGCTAGAAGATGGCAATATTATTGTTGATACTCCAGGAATTGATGCTCCTGTCAGAAAAGATGCGCTTCGCACCTATGAGAAAATTGAGCATCCAGATACATCAGCAGTGATCTGTGTACTTAAATCTGCTTCGACAGGGGAGCTTACTACAGAAGAGACCGAACTCATTGAGCGAATACAAAATAACCTAAGTATTCGAGATCGTGTATTTTATGTATTCAACCGAATTGATGAAACCTGGTATAACAGCCAGCTTCGGCAACGCCTTGATAATCTCATTAGCACTCAATTTCGTTCTTCGACACGTGTTTATAAGACAAGTGGTTTATTAGGTTTTTATGGTAGTCAAATTCGATCGGCTTCTGGACAAGATCGTTATGGACTTGACACCATTTTTTCCTCAATCATTAAAGGAGTTGATGGACAAGAAGAAACTCCCCAATTTATCAATGAATTTAATCGATACTGTGGTTCTTCTGGAAAACTAGTGGGAACTTCGTTGCGACCTTCTGTAAATGGCTATGAAACTCCCCTAGAAAATTATGTAAGAATTTTGGGTGAGTGGGGCACGGATTTAATTGATCACATGCTCAAAGATAGTGGAATCGAAAGCTTTCGATTGGGTATAACCCGTTATCTAACAGATGAGAAGCGTCCCCAATTATTTGCAGCTTTAGCCAATGATTTGCAACCCCTTTGCATTAGTATAAGAAAGTCGTATCTTGAACTTTTTCGAGAGCTAGACAGTCAGCCTCAGCAAGTGGAAGAGATGATAACCCACGAGCTAAGGAAACTCAGCCAAGATCTCGCTCGAATCGGGGAAGATTTTGCCGCACATATTTCGGAGGAAGTCAATCAAGTTATCAATGGTAAAGCTACTGAATTTGAATCCGATTTTCGACGGTTACAAATGAGGATGGTGCATCGATTGGATGAATTGCTCAATACATTTTCAGTTGACAGTGCCTACAGTAGAGCTATTAGTAATCATCCGCGCAACTCGACAGCCCCACTGATCGCAGTCTTGGTAGAAGCCTTCTATTATTTATCAAATGAGCTAGAGGATATTTTGGTAGAATCTTGCCAAACTCTGATTAACAACTACTTTCAATACCTTTTAGACAAGGTTAGGAAGTCAGACTATTATCGAGATCTTTATCGCTTGCTTGGAAATGATGGAGGTTTAGAAAAGAAACTTAAAGAAGCAGAAGAGCGTGTATCAGATATTTTAGTGAGCGGATCCCGAAATGAATGTGATCGATATGTGAGAGAGAGTCCTAGGTTTTATGACGAAGGAACATTCTCTATTTATCAGTTTCGACAGGTTTTACAACAAACATCCCAAACCTATGATGTGAATGGAATTCGTGAAGCTGAACCTGCTATTCGTCAACTATTGAAGTTAGACTTTGAACCAAAAATCAACCAGACGGTTCGATCCAATTTTCGTCAGCAGACAAATAATACCCTTAAGAATCAGTTGCTTCCTCTATCCAAACAGCAGGCGGAAGATTTGCTGGAAAAATATGCTCAAGCAAGAGTCTATCTGGAGCAAACACTTGCTAAAGAGGCCGAGGAGAAAATTCAAAAAAATCAACGGTTGAGGACAGAGCTGGAGGAAAATATCAGCCTATATAACCAAGCTGTCTTGGGGATCAATCAGTGTTTACAGTCTATGCAACTGGATCGTCAGCAACTACCTATCATAGCAATGACAGATTATGTCAGCGCTACTCTTGAGATATCTTCTGAGATAAAGGGTGAAGGACAGTGATTATAGCTTATTTAGAATATAGAGGTGGAGTATTGAGAAATGATTCTTGAATCAGGTTCACATGTAATACTAGACATTAACAACTCAATATGCAAAGCAAGTTTTTTTCATGAATGTGTTGCTTTGACGCCCTCTGATTTTGAGGCAAAACTTACCAATAAACTCAACTCTAAGGGATCCATTTTTGAACAGGGATCCCTGAGTGGCATTCTTGCCAAAGGAGTAGCCTGTAAAATACTTCAACCTAAATCTGATTGTCAAAAAGACAAATTGATGAATTGAGATGCCTTATGTTCAGGACATCAAGGGAAAACCATGAATGATCGAAAATATTACTCGTTAGAAAATGAAAAACTTAAGGAAGGAGTCATTGCAATCAAGCATAGCACCTGCAAAATTAACCATTTTCTACAATTGATTGTCAATGCTTTTTCTGATCTGAAGCAGATAGGAAATCAGCTTGAGCGTTCCTTACCAGATTATTTAGTTAAAGATGCTAACCTGAGTTATGAAAAAAAGGGTGAGTGGTTCTTAGAAGGGATCCCCTGCCAAATTCTTATCCCAGGAGCTGAAAAATGGAAAAGCGGCAAAGTGAGGGTACGACTTACGTTTACTGCTGAATTTTCTCCTGATGAAACCGATGACATGGATTCTCCCCTTGACGATATACGGCACGGCTCATGAGCAAAACTCAACGCATACGGATCCCATTGTCGGTTCGTGAATATGTCTTAAATCGAGATCAATATCAGTGTCAAAGCTGTGGTCAACAGGGATCCCAAGAGCTATTGCAAGTTGATCACATCATTCCACTTGCTCAGGGAGGGTCTAATGACATTAGCAATTTACAAACTCTTTGTAGAACCTGCAATCAGAAGAAAAGTGATAAGCGGGATCCCCGATTTCATCCTTACTTTAGGATTTAGTTGTCAGTCTCAGGCTTTCTTTTATGATGAGCAATGATTTAGCTGAGTATGATGTTCTTTATATCTGTTCTGAATCAACCATCAACTCGTACTGAACTGTGCCAAAATACAAAACGCTTTTCGAGCCACACAAGCACAAGATAAACAACAGTGCTCAAAACGGTGACATAGACAATGGCAGCCCAGACAATATCAAAATTAAAACGAGCTGCTTCAATCTTAATGCGAAATCCTAACCCATAGCCCGGAGCACCAAAAAATTCTCCAACAATAGCAGCAATCACGGCCAAAGTAGCCGCCAATTTGGCAGCATGGAAGAGGTAAGGTTGGGCTTGTGGCCAACGTAAATATTGAAAATCTTGGCGCGGATCCGCCGCATAGGATCGCATCAAATCTAAATGATCATGATTAACCGACTCTACTCCTCGCACCGTATTGATCACCACCGGAAACAAAACGACTAGCGCAGCGATCACCGCCTTAGAAGGCCACTCTACCCCAAGAGCACCCACCACTACAGGAGCCAAAGCCGGAATCGGAATGCTGGAAAAAATCGCCAGATAAGGGATTAACCCCTGCCCCAGCCAACCAAAACGAGTCAAACCCAATCCCAATAGGATCCCTCCCCCTATCCCCGCCACCCATCCAGCCGTTGCCTCTCGCCCAAAGGTTTGCAGACTATCTTTGAGCAAGACAGCCCGCGCTGTCCATAGCGCCCGCACCACACGGCTGGGCGTAGGCATCAGCCCCGGCGGGATCCCATAACCCACCAGCAGTGTTTGCATAAGTAGCAATCCTAACAAGAGGGTAAGCAAGGGAGGGATCCATCCCTGATAAGCGCGGGCTAACCCCCAACATCCCCGCCCCGCTAACCCTGCCGCTAACAGGATCCCCCATCCCAAGAGAGAAGCTTCTACCGTTTGTCCCAACAGGGCGATCAGGAGCATACCCACGCCATAACAGACCCAGTCGATCCAGATTTTCTCAGGTTTCAAAGTAGAGCCTTGCAAGACTTTCTGCCCACTAACTTTCTATCCAGTATAGAAAAGGATGGGAAATGCCAATGTCCAACCAAATGGCTCAACCAGGCTACCAGAATCCCGCAGAGATGAAGGGTAGTCTACAGTAACATCAAAGCCCAGATCCGGCTATCGTTAGCCGGCATCACCCGTCGAGACAATACAGCCGAAAATAAATGATCCAAAACATTGAGATCTTGATGGGTGTAGTCTTGCATTTTTAAGAGGGTATCTATGCCCTCCTCTTGATCGGAAGTGAGCACGCAGGTTTCCATCACCTTGGCTACAATCTCAGGAATCGTCATCATAAGAGGAGTTCTCGATTTCAAGGGCAACGTCAGCAGGTATTTGCTTTTCTACAAATGAGTATCGAACGACAGACCCCTGTTCCACAGCCGCACAATCGTCGGGATCCTCTACGCGATCCGGCTGAACCTCTCTGGCCTAGATGGGGCTGAACCCTTTTTACGTAACTAGCGTCTTGCCCTGCATAGAAAGCTGTAGCAATTCCATAGGATGCAACACAGGTATCGCCGCTTGATTTTTTCGTTGCAAGTGTTTCAAGATTTGCAAGCGACAGCCGATATTGGCGGATACAATCACCTCTGCCCCCGTATTGACCAGATGGGTTACTTTTTGATCCCCCAATTCCTCGGCAACCTCCGGTTGCAAAAGGTTATAAATCCCCGAACTGCCACAACATAAGGCCGCATCAATCGGTTCACGCAGCTCTATTTGAGGAATTTGTTGGAGGAGTTGACGGGGTTGCAGACTAATTTTTTGTCCATGCAACATGTGGCAGGCATCTTGATAAACCAGCTTGAGGATCCCTGCTTTGAGGGGAAATAAAGGCGTGGTTAACCCTACTTCCGCCAGAAACTCCTGCACATCCTTGACCTGTCGAGAAAAAGCAACAGCTTTTGTGGCGTACTCCGCATCCTCCTGCAAAAGTTGTCCGTAGACTTTCAGGGTGTGTCCGCAACCGGAGGCATTGATTAAAATCGCATCCAGGGGTTCGCTTGCCTGACTAGGGGCGAAATGATCAATCATCGCTTTTGCCAAAGTCTGTGCCTGTGCCTCTTGACCTTGGTGGTGAGGCAACGCCGCACAACAGCCCTGGTTTGGGGGAATCACCACCTCACAACCATTGGCGGTTAAAACCTCCACGGTTGCTTGATTCACTTCGGGGGCAAAAAGCCGTTGCACACAACCTAAAATCATCCCCACCCGAAACCGCCGGGATCCCTGGGCAGGAATCACTTCAGGAAAAACGCTAGCTGTTAACTGTTCTTTCCTGAGAGGGGGAAGGATCGACTCCATCGCCGCTAACTGGGGAGCCAGTTTGTTGAGGATCCCCGTTTGGCGAAACCATTTTTGTAATCCCCACTGTTGATAAGCCCAGATCGGGTAGAGAAGGGGACGCAGCCGTTCGGGATAGGGAAATAACGAAAAAAGGGTCTGACGCAGCCATTGTTCTGGCAAGGGACGCGGGTAATGGCGTTCTATCTGGACACGGGTAGCGGCAATTAGCTGGTCGTATTGCACCCCCGATGGACAGGCGGTGACACAAGCCAAACAGCCCAAACAGCTATCAAAATGGGAAATGGTTGTGGCTGACAGTCCGATTTGCTGCTGATGGATGGCATCCATCTGATAAATTCGCCCGCGGGGAGAATCGGTTTCCTTGCCGATCACCCGATAACTGGGGCAGGTGGTCAAACAAAACCCGCAATGCACACAGGCATCGATCAGGCGAGGATCCGGTGACTGGTCAGGGTCAAAACCGATCAGGGGGGGCGAGGTGGGCTGAGGGTCAGACATAAAACCAAACATTCCTAGGGGGCTGGGTTGGCAAGGGTGCAATGGCCGGGATCCCGGCGGAATGGCTCTAGTGGGGATAGTAATTGCATCCTAAACTTGTTTCGGTCGTGCCATCGTTATCCACTGATTTGCACGGCTCGCAGGGCTTCCATCGCTTCATGACGCAAACTTTGTGCGCGACGAAATAACTCCAGCCCGGTATGCAGATGCCTATCGTCAAAATTGAGGGGAAAAAAAGCTAACTCTTCTAGAGCATCGTCCAGATGGTTAAGGATGTAGTAAAAACGGGTAGCCACTCCCGCCAAACTACTAGGATTTGGCCAACCGCGAAACAGGATTTGGGCTTTGCTGAGCTTCTCGCGGCAATCTTGGAGATAGCGATCAAAATCATCCACTAAGTCAGGGTCAAAAGGGTCAGCCGATAAACTATTCAGTTCGGGATTGAGAGACTTGAGCAAGCCTGCCAACAGACGGTTGAGGGGAGCATAAACCTTTTGGATCCACTCTTGCTGGGCGGTGGCTTCATCGCTAACGGTAGCGGTAGTGACAGCTTGGGAGTAAGATGATGCCCCGGAGGTCGGCTGAATGTGTTGATCATAGGAGTGACGAGCCTCCCGATCTCGGAGAATGGCGTAGGCGGCGTTGATTTGACGAATCCGGTCGCCGTCATTTTGGGTGGCGTCGGGGTGGTGTTGCTTGACCAAGCGGCGATAAGCCTGCTTAATCTCGGCAGGGGAAGCACTGGTGGGGATACCTAACGTGTGATAGTGGGTGGATCCCTGAGAGGTCATCGAGAAAAAGCTAACTCCAGCGCCCTCATTCTATCGTCAAGTCCACCAACCCATAACTGGTTTGTCAAAGGGGTGAATGGTGGCAACCTGCCCACCCTCACCTGGGGAAACCAGCAACCGCAGGCCAAATCATTCCATTTTCAGAAAAAAGGGTTTAGCGTGAAGCTAGAAGTCTTTGGGGTATTGCAGGCAGAAATGGCTCTGGATAATTTACGCGGTCTCTATCAGCAGGTGATTTTAGAACGCTATAAGAAACCCCATCACCGTGGACAAACAGATCCGGTTCACCGCAGGCAGCGGGGGCATAATCCCTCCTGCGGAGACACCATTGATCTCACGTTACATTTGGACGCTGACGAACAAACGATCATCGATGTCAAATTTGAAGGGGAAGGCTGCGCGATTGCTTTAGCCTCCGCCGATCTGATGGCCGATGCGCTGCGGGGATCCCCTTTGGGGGAGGCCATGACTATGATTGAGCAGTTCCAAAAGATGATGCAGGGTAACTGGGAGTTTCCCCGTAGCCAGAGGGCACTCAATGCCATGCAGGGGGTAGCTCAATTTCCCGTCAGAATTAAGTGTGCCACTTTACCTTGGCATACTCTCAAATATGCTCTGACCACCCCCTCTCCAGAGCCATCCACAACCTTTGTTAGTAATGAAGCCGAAACCTAAATAGGATGATCAGCGGGGATGTATTTACAACAACCCGATCACCAGACTCCAGCTAACTCTTCGTTGCTTCAGGATGAAATACGTACCTCATGGCTCAATCAGCCGTCTGACCTGAGCTAAAGCACCTTCACCTGGAATTGGTTGAACAGAACCATCTCACACTTCATTTCGTCGTCGCTTGGCTTCAGTTACCCAAACTGCCTGAATTGCTGAGTCGGTGTCAAACTCTAAGCTTTCCACTCATTTGTCTGCAAGCAGTGCTCTAGACTCATTAGGTAGGGGCAATAACTCTTCAGTCAGTTGCTCGATTGACCGCATATGCCCTCACATGGCACTACATAGCAATATGAGTAGTTTAAGCGGTATTCGCTGCCGTTGACTGACACCCAAAGTCAACAGTTTCATAGGCTTTGCACTCCTTGCAACCGATTCGAGTGATCCCCTACATCAGGCTTGTGAAATTTCAAGAATAGTTGTGTGTGTAATTTGACTCAAGTTGAGAATCTAGGAGAGATAAAATATTTGGCTCGACATCAATCGCTCATTCAGCAACTCCAGCTTGTACATGGGCACAATGTGCAGCATTATTTCTTGCATAAATCAGCTCTTGAAGACCACCAACTGTCTCTTGGGGTAGAATTTCCTGCCTACTCAGTTGACGTAAAAGATTGCTTAAAGACTTTCTCTCATTAATTCCGTGCTTCATAGCGTATTCTCGGAGTCGCGTTTCGATTTCAATTCGTAACCCCAACAAAGCAAGGTTAGGATTATGCTCAGCAATTGCTACAAAACTCGGTGATGCTGGTGTAACTGATTCAGAGGTTTGTAAAGATAGGCTGCCTGTGACTCTTTCAGCAGCTTCTCGAAGATCTCTAAATTTAACCTCTCAGCCACCCAGAAACTTGACACTTTCTATTAATTCAGAGAGACATGGAAGAACTGCGACAGTAATCAGTCCAAAAGTGGCTGTATCAATTTTAAGATCAGGGCGCCAGATTCTTACGACAATCACACAAATAGCAGCAGTAGATATAACAATTTTCAGTCGATTAATTGAAACTTTCATAAATAATTCATTGAGCGAAATTTTTGTATTCGCCTAACGGCTCAAATCAGCGGCGGCAGACGACGAACTCAAACTCATCACCAGCGGCTCCCAACAGTCCGCTGCATTTGAATTGTTAGCCTACTTTTTCGGGTATCGAAGGTAATTGTTGAAGATACTGAATGTATTCAGTAGGTAGACCATGCTCGATTGCTCCTAGAATAACCATTTGTTTGTAAGAGTCAAAAGCAACTGGATTGTCAACTAAAGAATCTGAAATGTAAGTTTCTGCTTCTGCTATTTCACCATTATCTTTCGTGACTTTTACTCTTGTTCGAGCATAGCCCTTTTCAATTCTGTCAAGTTTACTTATTTCATCAATACCAATCTCATACAAACTTCCCCATGTAACAAGACCAGGCTTATAAAACAAATTAGCTTTTCCAGAACCATCCCTACTTTTTTTACTAAACTTTACGCCCCAATCATACAGAACTGCACGTCCTATCACTTTGGCAGCAATAGTTCGTTGAGCCAGACGGCTTGACATCATATTTGAGCCATAAGCAAAGTATAAGATTGTCATTCATCCACAATGAGAAATAATGGCTTGCATTTTCTTGCGAAAATTAGACCAAGTTTCACTATTCCAATCTTCTTTCTCTAAGGTCAAACAGTAGTACTCTAGACAATTCTCCATCTCATTATGGAATGAAGTCGCATTTATTGTTTTTGTTTTAACTTCAAAGAGAGAACCATCTCTGCGAATATGCCATCCATCCATAGTTTCTGCTTGGTGTAATATTCCACAGCGTACATTTTTGTAAAAGCTTTCTGCATAGCCTTGAAAGGCACTAAGATTTTGATTCCTGGCAAAAAAAGAACAAAACGCCAACTTACTTCTGCTTCTTGAATTATCCCATCCCTGCCAGAAAGACTCTAAGGTTTCAATCATCAAACAGCAAATTGCCATTGTGCAAAAGCCATGTTTCAGTTTAGGGTCACAGCGTAATGGAGTAATGTACCTTTCTGTAAATCTCAATTTAATAAATTCAATAATCTTTGGTTTATCCTTCTCTTTCTCCATTTGGAGATAATCAGCGACACTGACGTTTTTAGATAGAAGCGTTTGGTATGGTATTTCTTCGCCCATTTCTGGTTCCTTTACTTTAAAGATGCCTATTGACAACCAGATCAGCTTCAGTACTACCTCCACTGATAATTCAGCAGGCTAACGTCGAAGTTCAGCGGGCGCCGTATGCGATCCGCTGGAACGACCTGTTCGACCGCTGCGCGTCATGCCAGCTTTCCCTCGAACGCGAGGAGTTGCTCGGCTTTGATGATGATGCCCAGATTGTTAGGAATTCCCGCGAGAGAAATAGCCTTCTGCTGGGTCGGCACCAACACTACGCGGATCTCGCCCTCAACGGTGTGTTGGGGGCCCGCATAGAGGATCCCCAGAAGCTTCACTCTGGATGAGCCCATGAACGTGCCCTTCTTAGTCTGATACCCACCGACTTCAAAGAGCATTACCGGCGACCCGCTGGAGCCGGGGAAGCAGGCAGCGTCGATCAAGAACTCCTTCTTGCCGTTCCAGTCCCGCTTGTAGTCAGTAGCCAACACTCCACGTCGAAATATCGGAAGGTTGTTGGCACTGTCCCAGAGCCCGTTGGGATAACCGACCATAGTGATGCTTTCAAGGCCAACCATGTCCTCAATTTCTTCCGCGGAGGGAATCAACGTCTTGTCCATCGTGGAAAAGAAGAACTGTTTCCCGGTCTTCTGTGCCTCATTCAAAAGCGGCGCAATTGGCATCACGCAGAGATCCACAGCAGGATCGGGATGCGGCAGCCAACGCTGCTCGAAAGAATCGAGCTCGTACGCCTGGCACTGCCCCACCACCGGCAATCCATCACTACCTTGCAAGGTGAGGAGAAAGCGCCCCTTCTTCGCACCCGTCACGACATGCTTGTTCGTCACGATCACCGGAGTGTACTGATCACCTCTCTTGTCAAGGCTGTAGAAGAAGCCGGTACCTGTCCCGACACCGGTGGGGAGGTCGCACTCTATGCGCACCGTGCTGTGTGCGAGCTGTTCAGCGAGACTTAGAGACATAAGTCATTCAGCGGTCGAACGGTTGAATTGAGCGGACGCAAATGCTTTTTGAATCAACGATAGCGTTTACCGACGTTCCGCTCCAATGAAGTGTTAGCTGGCTGAGTGCAACTGCTGGAGGAATTCTTGATAAATCGGCTTATGTGACGCTGAAAAGTTCTCCATGCCTGTCTTTGTTAAGTTTCCGCTCTTTCCAGTATGCGGATTCTTTACATAGCTAGAAATCACTTTTGGGCGTTCTGGATTCTCATGCCAGGTAATGTTGAAAGCTGCGTATTTTGG
>JANRIL010000037.1:0-42325 GCA_033764955.1 Cyanobacteriota bacterium
GGCGACGCCCAACCCCACTTGGAAACACCATAGCAACAGTTGGTCGGCTAGTCCAAATTGTGCGGAGTACGCCGACCCTGGCTATCATCCCGACACCGACCCTATCGGTTACGGTGCGGGGCTTCCCGCCGAGTAAGCTAAACTTCCACAGCTTAGCCGTAGTAGCCTTTGTTAATGCGACTCTCAAGCTGATTATCTCCAGCCCGGTATTCTCCAGCAATAAAGTTGTCAAGATTAGCCCGAATCAACTCTTTTTGTGCGTCGGTCAAGCCAGGAACTTTTAGCATGTCTTCGGGACTGTTGTAGGGGGCATTTTGCACCAAGATCCGCGCCAAGGTGGGATAGAACCCAGGCAACAGGCGGTAGTTACGCAAAATGGTGTTGTTGACATCAATTTTGGCTTCTAATGTCGTGGTGGGAGCGGCAGCCCAGGCAGGAGAGGATCCCGCCACCATGCCACCCAAGCCTACCCACAGTCCTAACATCAAACCGCACAAAACACTCAAAACCATCCGCAACCTGAAGGGGCGAGAATTACGAAGCATAAGGAAGACTTCTCCATAACATCAGCAGGCACAATCACGAGAGTACCATTCGAGTTGTCCCTCTGTTTACTGAGTTTGATGGCGGAATCCGGATAAAGGGGTATTCGCAATCTTTTATTACATTTATGAGATTAACTGGGAAATGGGCTGGCGGACTTTCTTGCCTTTCTGCTGCTCAATGGTTCCAGAAGAGTAGCCTCTAATTTTCAAAACTGGGGTCGGACTGAGGAGGCTGTAGCCTGAGAAGCACGTACATACTTCAATACGGTGGCTAGGCGGTTTAGGAGAGAAAGGCTGGGGGCATCGGATGCCCTGGCTGGCAAGGATGATGGTATCTTGCTGCTGCCAGAAACTTTTTCGGGCACCATCTCACCCGTAGCGGGCACTTCAGCCAGTAACCCAATGCGGATTAAGCGGGCTGCTAGCTTACGGGTGCTCAGGAGATCCATCTCTAGAGACTGGCTGAGGGTGGTTACCTTCTGAGCAGGGGCAGCGTTTTCCCAGAGGCTCCACTCTTCGGGGGAAAGCTTGAAGGTGGGCAGTCCTTGGATCACTCGGCGTAGGCTGCTATCCGGCTGGGGCAGATTTTGATCGGAAGACTCAAGGAGCTTTTGTTGGTAGCGCAATCCTTCTAAAGCAACTTCGCTAGCGGCTTTGGTCAAACCCGTCATCTCTCCGTAGGGGAGGGGAACATCCGCCGCAAAACTAAATTGTCCAGATTCTAAGCCAAACAGAATCAACAACCCTGCTTGCAATTGCTGGCGAAACGCTTGCGCCAATAGTAGTGGATCCACCAGCCCTTGCTTTTTCACACAAACCCCTAACGGTTCATTGACGGGACAGCACAGGGTGGAAAACTTGGCTAACAATCGGCTGGAAATCATGCCACTACAGGTCTGTACCCCCTGATGATTCGCCAAAATTTTTGACAAACTGCTCGTTTCATCGGGAGTGAGCGCGGCCACGATCCGACCTTGATAGAACCAGATGCGATGGATCCCGTTGGGAGACCAAATTGCCAGTTGCCCAGTCTTTTTACCTCGTCCCAACATCTGCAATAGTTCCGGCAGTGCCAAGTCTTTTAGGTCACCCACCATCGCCATAATGCCATCCCCTTTCAGATCAACCTTTGCGATCAAATTGCCAGATGAAAAGTATCCGTAGTGAAAGGTAAATTTTCACACCCAGAAACGATAAATCCCAAAGGAGAAAAACTGGAGAAACATTAAAATGCTAGGGAGAATTGCTGAGTGAGAATCAGGTATTTTTACTTCCCTCTCTCAATCTCCCGAAAAGGGACAAGGGATCCCTTGCTTGTCTAGAGATGCGGGCGGTATGGGCTAGGGGTTAAAACTTTCCAACAAACCGGGGGGAGGGGATACTTCGATGCGTTTTTCGGCGAGGTTAACCACGGGCACCAGGGCTTTCACAAACGGGATCCAGATGGGTTTTCCTTGGGGAGGAGTAACCTCTAACAAATCATTTCCCGCCGCTAAAACGGCTGTCAACATTCCTAATCTAACGCCACTATTGTGATCAAAAACTTCACAACCCATTAAATCTGGCAAATAATATTCATCAGGTTGCAACATGGGGCGATCTTGGTTGGCAATCAGAATCAGAGCGCCCACCCACCTTTCCGCCTGGGTGCGGTCTTCGATGTCGGCGAACTGGACTCGATAAAGATTTTTGCTCGGTAAAAACTCCCCCGTTGTCAGGGTGACGGGATAGGGATCCGGGATTGAGTTAGGGCGTTGCAGCCAACGCTGACCGGGCTGGGTGAGCCGTTCTGGAAAATCTGACCAGCAACGCACCTTGAGACAGCCACGCAGTCCATGCACCCCAACAATTTGCCCGACTTCCAGCCAAAGTGGGATCCCGCTTGCTGGGTTGAACGGCTGATTCACCTGCTGACCCACTTGCTTAAGAGCCTTTGTAAGTATCTACTTCGGGAAACTCACTGTTGAGGGGATCCGCCAGGTACGTCGGAGAGGCAAAAGGAGGAGCCGCTAAGGTGTTAGCAGGGGGAGTCACCGATTGGGTTGGCTGGGGATCCAACATCGACAACATGCTCTGCAAGGTGCCGGGGATCGATTGGGGATCCATGAAAATGACTTTTGAGCTGGGGCTGTTGCCGACTTTTTGCCCCATATCGATATAGCTTTGCGCCATCAGAAATTGCAGAGCTGTACTCGCTTGGGGATCCCGATGTAGCGCATGGGCAAGGGTTTTCAGGGCTTCAGCGGTTCCTTCTGCCCGCAACAAGCGTTCCCGTTTATCGGCTTCGGCTCTCAAGATCTGGGCTTTGGCGGCTCCGGTGGCTTGGTTGATACTGGCTTGTTGCTCCCCTTCTGATTTGAGGATGGCCGCTCGTTTTTCTCGTTCCGCTGCCATCTGAGCTTCCATAGAGTTTTGGACGGTTTTGGAGGGCTGAATGTCTTTCACCTCGACCCGCGTCACCTTGATGCCCCAGGGATCCGTAGCTTCATCCAGTTCCGCCAAGAGACGGGCATTGATTTCGGCACGGGAGGAGAAGGTTTGATCCAACTCCATCCGGCCAACTTGGGAACGGAGAGAGGTCAGAACCAGGTTGACCAAAGCTCGTTGCACATCTTCCACGGCGTAACGGGCTTTGACCATATCTGTGATCCGCCAATAAACCACGGCATCGGCCATCAGGGAAACGTTGTCGCTCGTAATACATTGTTGAGGAGGCACATCCAGAACTTTTTCCCGAATGGTTTCTCGATAAACAATGTTGTCAATCGCCGGAATGATGAAATGAAGACCGGGGGTCAAACGACGGTTAAATTTTCCTAGCCGCTCCACCAGTGCTTCATAGCCTTGGTTAATGATTTTGACGGAGTTAAACAGGTATCCGACAAAGATCAAAGCCATGGCTCCAGTAATGAGATCCATATCTATTCCTTTTCCCCTATCGATTTTTTGTTCCTTCTTTCATGATAAGCAATCCCACTCACCCATCTATTTTTCGTAATTAGAACTACCAATTTCGCTCAGGAATTCTTTCAGGAACAGAGCTTGATTGGCTTCAGACTAGAAACGAGAAAAGGGTTAACTATTCAAGAGTTTGCTGGGAATTACAATCAGGGTATTGCCTTTTCGCTCCAGCACATAAAGCTCCTGTTGAGGGTCAATCTCCACTTGAGGGATCCCGCATTTGGCATTCCAGGTGGATCCCAGATATGCCACTCGCCCGATTTGCCCTGCCGGGATCCCATTTAGGGCACGCGCATCCCGTGATTCCTCCAGGTGAGGAGATTCTCGGGGGACGAGCCGCCGAGTCAGGAAGGTAAAGCCGGTAGAGAGTACGATCCAAGTGAGAAATTGCAGAAGGGTGGGAACCCCCCAAAAGGCGAGTCCGGCGGCAATCAAAGCGGCTAAGCCGATGGATCCTGCCACCAACCCAGGCAGGAACAACTCAGCCGCCACCAACCCCAAACCCAAAACCAGCCAAAATACCAGCATATGCCGAAGAAACTGCCCGACAGGCTTAGCTCTAGTATGACGCAATGGTCTGACCGATGAGCAAATCATTTTTGATCTATGGCTGTTTAATCGGCAGTCTAGTATTTTTTTTGTTGCCAATTATTTGGGTCTTTATTCTGTCATTTCAATCCGACAATTGGTCAACCCCCGTCTTAACTGTTGCAGGGTTTCCGATCCCATTTCATCACTATCAAACTCTCTTCGCCAATAAGCCCGTTTGGCATTATTTTCTCAATACCCTGACGGTAGTGATAGGATCCACAGCTTTGTCACTGGGGCTAGGGATCCCGGCTGCTTTTGCCTTGGCACGCAGCTCCCATTGGCTCGTGCAAACCGTGGGGATGAGCCTATGGATATTTCGCTTGATCCCTCCCTTCGCCCTCTGGATCCCGATGTATGTGGGGATGCGCGATCTCAATTTGTTAGATACTTATCTGGGCATGATTGTTTTACAAACGGCTCTCAAACTTTCCTTTACGGTTTGGTTATTGCAAGGGTTTTTTGCCGCCCTCTCACCGGATCTGGAAGCAGCAGCCTGTGTGGATGGCTGCACACTTTGGGGATCCTTTTGGCGGATTGCCCTACCCTTGGTTATGCCGGGGGTTGGCATGGTGGGGGGAGTGGGGGCGATCTTTTCCTGGAATGATTTATTTGTCCCCTTGCTGGTGTCTGGTGTCCACACCCGCCCCCTCAGTTTGGGGATCCTAGAATCGGTCGGCAGCTACACAATTAACTGGGGGGAAATGTCAGCCTTTGCCATGATCAGCAGTATTCCTATTTTTTTGGGGGCACTTTGTCTAGACCTCAGTCTTTTTTCTAAATCTAATTTTTCTAAATCTAATCAGTAAATTATGACTAACGATTGGGATCCGCTAAGTTACGAAACTGAGTAAATTGATTTTCAAACAATAATTTGACCGTGCCCGTAGGCCCATTGCGATGCTTAGCGATGATGATTTCGGCAATCCCTCGCTCACTGGTATTGGGATCATAATATTCGGGGCGATAGAGCATCATGACAATATCGGCGTCCTGCTCAATACTGTTGTGGACGATTAACCCATTCGCCACAAAATTGTGGTGGCGGGGCATCTCCACATCAAAAACGGCTTGTGGTTCCTGGGGTTCACTAATCTCCTCAATCGGATCCCAAATCACTTCATCATGATCGGCTGTTGCGATCTCTTCGTCCAATTGCAGGTCATCCAGGGGTTTCCAGCCCTGACGGGTCAAAAAAGGGTGATTGCCTGTTGCCAGAATGCCGCAGTTAAGGCGGGTTTTGAGATGATAAACGGGCTTTTCGCCACTCCAAAAAACTTTGTTGGGTTGCTGGGCGACCAAGCGCCCCCGGCTATTCAGACTAATTAAACGGGGCATGGGCTTGAGGCTGCTCAGGTTAGCCAACTGCTCCAGCGTCCACGGCTTACCCGAATCGGCATCCAGCACCTGGGTATCTCCCGCCAAGCAGCCAGATTCCCGTAGGTCTGACAGTTGCGGACGCTTATCGGAGCGAGATTCGGTGGCTCGACTCAACTGGGACAACACCACCACCGGAGCCGCCAGCTCTTTGGCTAACCCCTTCAAGCCACGGGTGATCCGCGATAGCTCCTGCACGCGATTATCCGATTCGGATCCCTGCATCAATTGTAGGTAGTCAATTAAGATCATCCCCAATACCCCCCCTTGTTCCGATTGCAGGCGGCGGGCTTTCGAGCGAATTTCGTTGACCGTGCAATTGGGAGTATCGTCGATAAACATTTGGGTTTGGGAAAGATAGCCGATAGCCTGTCCGAGCCGTTGCCATTCGTTTTCACTGATCCGTCCCGCCCGCAAACGTCCACTATCAATGCGGGCTTCGCTGGCTAACAAGCGCTGCACCAACTGTTCCCGCGACATCTCTAAACTAAAAACCGCCACAGGCAGTTGAGCATAAGTAGCCACATTGTGGGCAATATTAAGCGCCATACTGGTTTTTCCCATCGAAGGTCGCCCCGCCACAATCACCAGATCCGAGCGCTGCAAGCCTTGGGTCATCTGATCCAGGTCGATAAAGCGGGTGGGGATCCCTGGAATTTGTGAACCGGACTGAAATTTGTCCTCCAGATCGGAAAAGGTGCTGACCAAAATATCGGAGATGGGCACGAGTGCCCGTTGCACCCGATCTTGGGTGATGGCAAAAACCTCCTGCTCCACCTGATCCATTGCCTGTGCCAGGGGCAGGCTGGCATCATAGGCCAACTTAGCGATGTTATGGCTGACCTGGATCATCCGTCGCCGAATAAACTTGTCAACCACCAGTTTGGCGTATTGATCGATGTTGATGCTGCTGACGGTTTGCTCCAAGAGGCGGCGAATGGCAGCCGTACCGCCCACCTTCTCTAAACGACCGTTGTCCGCCAGCCAAGCCGAAACCGTCATCAAGTCTGTGGGCTTGCCTTGATTTTGCAGTTGCAGAGCGGCACGGTAGATCTCTTGATGAGCGGAGATATAAAAGGCTTCCGGTCGCAGCATCTCGCTGACACGAGTGATGGCTTCCGGATCGAGGAGGATCCCTCCCAAAATTTGCTCCTCCGCCTCGACATTCTGAGGCGGGAGCCGATCTCCTCCCGTGAAGTCATAGTCGCCAACCACAAAAATTCACTGCGACAACCATAAGTGGACTATAACTAGCCGGATGGTCTGGCTATTCGGGAGAGACTTGAATGCGGAGGCTAGCGGTCACCTCAGGCTGGAGGCGCACCTGCACAGTGTAAACACCTGTCTTTTTCACTTCCTCATCCAGGAGGATGTTACGCCGATCAATATCCAACCCGCTGGTAGCCAGAATGACTTCCGCAATATTCTCGTTGGTCACTGTCCCAAACAAGACATCCCCTTCCCCGACCTTCTTGCGAATCACGAATCGCCCGATGGTTTCGAGAGCCGTCTTATAGGCTTCGGCCTGTTGTTTGTCTGCTAGCTTGCGGGCGGCTTCTTGGTCTTGCCGCATCTTTTGCTCTTTCAAAAGCCCCGCCGTGACGCGCACCGCGATTTGGCGAGGAAACAGATAGTTGCGGGCATAGCCAGGTTTGACCTCCACAACTTCGCCCACCTTGCCCAGACCTTGTACGTTCTGGCGTAGCACCACTTGCATATCTCGTTTCGCCATGATCCTCTGCCCTATCTTCCAAAAATCAATGCTATGTTTACGGTGAGATTCACAGGTATGTCAGTAACCCTGAGTTTAGACGCAAATTCGCAGCATCCCAGTATAGTGGATCGGCTAGGGATCCCGCTAGATCCCTTTTGAGTATATCCACAACTTCTATCTTGCCCCGTTACCCTGACAGTTTGAGCTGTTCTAAAGCGGCTTTGATCTCCACCACGTTGCTGAAGCGAGCCGCAGGATCTTTTTCTAGGCACTGCAAGACAATCCGTTCTAGGGGTTTGGGAATACCTAGAGAGGGGGTGAATGCCCTCGGCTTAGTCTGAACATGGGCGTAGAGCCATTGCATAACTGTTGCTTTAGAATTTAAGCCAAAGGCATTAGTTCCCGATAGCATTTCATACATTAGGCAGCCCAAACTATAGATGTCGGCTCGTCGATCAATATTTTTGTGTCCCTCGCATTGTTCCGGTGCCGCATAGTTGGGGGTGCCGCGAAAGTCTCCCGTCATCGATAGACTCTCGATACTGGCCTCCCCTTGAAATTTGACCAAACCAAAGTCAGCTAATTTAATGGTTTCGGATCCCACGGCATCCTTAAGTAAAAAGATGTTGGAGGGCTTGAGATCACGGTGAATGAGTGGTACCCGTTTGCCATGTAAAATCACTCCGGTGTGAACGGCTTGGAGGGCTGAGCAAATATTGGCGGCGATATTGACGGCACGATCCATGGGGAGACGAGAGTGTTTGCGTAATACTTGTTCTAAGGTGGGGGAAGAAACGTATTCCATGACTAAATAAGGCAGAGCATCCATGCCCATGCCTTCTTCCGAAGCAATACCAAAATCGAGAACCCGCACAATGCGGTTATCCTGTAGGTTAAGACAGGCTTGCATTTCCCGTTGAAACCGTTGTCGATCCGATTGATCGGCGGCTCCCGTCGTAGACATAAATTTGATGGCTACCGTCAGGGATAGTTTTTGGTCAAGCGCTTTGTAAACAATCCCCATGCCACCCCGACCCAGCAAGGAATCCAGTCGATAGCGTCGCCCTTCACCAAGGGTGACCCCTGCCCAGCTATCTTTTCCTTCTTTGGGTTTTGAGATCATCGGCTTGTTGCCTACTGCTTCTTTAGCAGGCATCTTTTCCAGTTGACGATTCAAAACAAGCTGCTGACGGAGAAAGTCAATTTGATTTTTAATCTGGGCAGCATTAGGCATCCTATCGATGGGATCCACCGAGAAACCGTGACCCGCCACAATCACGGATCCATAGCCCAAGATATTGCCTAACCAATGGGGGCGAACCGAGATTGAGGTGAGGGATTCCAGGTTGATTTCGGTTGAGGCTTCTTCAAAAAGATAGTGCTCAATAATGATCAGTTTGGTGCGGGTCAAAGAAACGGTTGATTTTTTGTGTTTGAGAAGCACCCGCAAGACCCAGACCATGGATGCTGCCACCATGATCCGAAACACAATACTCAACACCAGGTTATCTAGTCCTATCAGGGATAAAAGGGATCCCGATAGGGGGGAGGGAAAGATCACGACCGTCGCCAGCACCAGATAAATCGACAACAGAATCGGAGCCGAGAGCGCCAGCCAGTGGGGTTTGGCTTGATACAGGACTGGATCCGCCCCTACTTTGACTGAGGCTGGTCCACTGGTTTTGGCTTCAGGGGGGTTAGAAAGTTTGGCCTCAACAACGGGAATTAATCCAGCAGATATTTCTGAAATGGCTTTGGGGGGATCGGCGCAATAACGACTCAGCCAAATGGCGAAGGTTTTGAATTTTTGAGAGTCTAGATTTTGGACAGACTGAAGCCAATCCCGCAGAAAAGGCAACATGCCATCTAGCACCGGAGCTTGATTCTCATTAAAGATTTTGACGAGTGACGGCAACACCCGAAACTTATTCGTATCGCTGAGTTCATGAAAAAAGAGCAGGCTTTGAGCCACATCGGCGGGAGGGGGAGGCAATGTGGTGCGGATTAACATCATATTTTTGATAAAGCAATAGGAGGTTAAATCCAATTCGGGCAGCACCTCCAATTCCGGCTCCGCCGATTCTTCCGGCAGATTAAAGAAATCTTCTTGAGCATCCAGATGAGCCAATTCTTCGTCTGAGAAAAGCACCGAATGAGCGGTGGGGTGAAGGGATTCGACGGGCTGGGTGGGGGGAACCATCGAGATCGGCTGGGGGGGATCCGACAAACGATGGGGAACCGGCTTGATCATCTCATGCAGAGGAATTTGCGGAACCGTCGGCATTAGGAAGGGATCCGCGGACGCGGTCAGCGGTGGCACGGTTAGTTCTAGACTTGGATCCAGAGCAGCGGGGGGCGGGGCTACCACGGGTGTGGGACGGGACGGAGGTTGAACAGGTGAGGGGACGGCGGCGGGGGCGGGCAGACGAATCGGGGATTGTCGCAAATCAATCTGGATTTTCCAGTCGGGCAAATCGGTGCCAAAAGGACGACTAAAAATGATCAGGGTATCAATATCTGTCAAGCGAAAAGCCTGGATCTCATAGGCAACATCTAGGCTAACTTTTTCAAAATCAAGCGGCTCATCAGTGAGGCGATTCAGCATGATATTGAGGGCTTTTCCCTCCTGCAAAAGCTGCAAACGTAAGTTGTATTTGAATAATGATTCTTCTAAAAATTCGATGATTTCTGCTTCAACCAGAGAAGCCGTTTCCACCACTTTGACTGCTTGTTCTTCCTGCCCTCCCAGAGCGACACCAAAGGGTTGCTGATGATTAAATAGTGGGGAATCAGGAATATCTTCAATTACTTGAAAGAGAGACAATTCTACATCTTGACTCCAGTCGATTTCTTCGGATCCCCGTTGCCGACTGGTTAGATGGAGATACTCAATACCGGAGATTTGTAAACTTCTCACATACTGAGTTAGCTCGTTAGTCATCGCTTCATAGGCAATGGGGCGATGGGTCAGCCGCTCTAATAAAATATTGAGGGTTTTTTCCTGCCAAGCAGCTTGGGGGCGAATTTGATAGGGAGATAAGTGATCAACCAGAAGTTGGCCAATTTGTGCCTCGGTTAACTCAGGCGTAGCAAGAGCCGGAATGGCCGGAGGAGAAGCGAGGGTGGGCACAACAGCGGGCAAGGATTGTTCGACTTGTTTGAGAGCTGCTTCTAACTCTCTAGCTGTACTAAAGCGGCTGTTGGGGCTTTTTTCCAGACAGCGAAAAACAATCATTTCTAGCCCTTTAGGGATCCCTAATTCGGGGGGAAAAGGTTGGGGATTTTGCTGGGTATGAGCTTGCATCCATTGACTGAGGGAAGCTTGCCGAGTTAGCCGAAACGGGTTAACACCCGTCAACATTTCATAAAATACACAGCCCAAGCTATAGATATCACTGCGCCCATCCACCGACTTAAGACCCTGAAATTGTTCGGGAGAAGCATAGGCCGGAGTACCCCCAAATTTGCCCGTTTTGGTGATTTCTCCAATATCTCCATCACTTAAAAATTTGACCAGGCCAAAATCCCCCAGTTTGATGGTTTCACTTCCCATTGCATCTTTGATCAAAAACATATTGGCCGGTTTAATATCGCGGTGGATAAAGCGCACCGCCTGACCTTGGATTATCGATCCGGCATGAACCGCCTGTACAGCCGCCGCCATTTGGCGACTTAAATGAACCATCGTGGGCACATCAAAGTGAGATTTCTCCTGTAGGTGTTGCTCTAGGGTTTTACCAATAATAAATTCCATCACCATGAAGGGAACTTCTATGGTTTCTTCGCTACCTGCTTTGATCGAAACCACACCAAAGTCCACCACCTGCACAATGCGGGAGTCTTGAATACTCATGCAGGCTTGCATTTCTCGCTGAAATCTCTCCCGTAGGGTTCGTTTTGTCCCTAAGTTATAGTCGAGAATCTTGATGGCTTTGTAAATCGGCAGAGTCTTCTCAGAAAGCTTGCGATCCAAAGCCTTGTAAACTCGACCGGCACTACCTGCCCCTAACAAAGCTTCTAGGACATAGCGCCCCCCCTGCCCAATTGTTTTGTTAACCCAGGGATCCCGTTGTCGTGGTGCCATGCAGAAGCTCTTGGTCTAAAAAAAGAAAGGCTTAGTCAATCTGGTATTGAAATCATCTCAGCTAACCAAGCAGGCTGGATGGGGCTGAGGGTGGGAGCGGAAACCCTAGCCAAACTTTAGCCTAAATCCCCGTTTCACCACCCCATTGGGCGGTGTTAATTGACCGAGGGCTTGGGTAAAGAAATCAGCAGTTTTTTGCTTGAGGATCCCTTTGTCCATCAATACGTCATAGATAGATTCCCCCTCCTGCATCTCCTGTTGAGCCTCTTGCAACTGGCGGCGGCTCACCAAACCGGAGGCTTCTAAATAGTCGGTGACTTGTTGAGAACGTTTGGGCTTGGGAATGTAGCCTTCTTCCGTAAAAAACTTAATGGTTTCCGGTTTCAGATCGGTGCAGGCGGCCAGGGAATCGGTAAACTTTTCTCCCTTCACCTCCCAGTGGTGGAGGATGACCTTTAGATCTTCTTTGCTGATTAAATCAGCTAAGCGCAAGTGGGTCAGCACTTTTTGCACCCAAGGAGTAACAGAGGCCAGAGTTTTGGTGTCTTCCCCATCCAACGTCATTTGGATCCCGGAAGCCTGGGATCCCTCGCTGGCCGTCTCCGCCGCTGGATCCTTGCCAGAGGGGATTTTGAGAAAACCTCCTTGGTTTTTGGGTTGCTGTTGGGCTTGTCGCAGTTCGCCGAGCAACACTTCTTTCTCACGGGCTTGCTGATCCAGCTCCAGCTTGAGGGCGGCAATTTCTTGGCTGAAGCGGGTGGTAATTTGTGCCTGAGCTTCCAGTTGATTTTGGTATTCGATGTTGAGCTTGCGAGCTTCAGCTAAATCACCAATGAGCCGTGCTTTGGTGGATTGAATTTTATCAATTTGGGCTTGTTTCTCCACCATTTGTTCCTGAAGCTTCTGGATCTCCAGCCAGGAATCCTCTAGCTGTTGGCTAACATTATTCAGGTGATTACGGTTTTGTGTCTGTAAAAGCTCTAGTTCTTGAATCCGTCGTTGATTCATGCTCAGTTCAACGGTCATTTGCTGATTGATCAGTTGTTCCTGTTGATGGCTGATTTGAGCTGTTCTTAACTGATTTTGCAAGTCAGCAATAAATTGATGTAGGGTTTGTTCGCTATCAATTTTTTGTTGCAGTTGAATCTCTAGGAGCTTGATTCTTTGCTGTTCATTCGATTGAAAGCCATCAGTCTGACTTAGATAGAGATTGGGATCCCGATTTTGCTGGGCTTCAATCTTTTGTTGAAGATCATAGATTTGTTGTTGATATCCAGCAACCTGTCGGGCTAGTTCTTCAGATATAGACTGAACCTGTTGCTGTTTCTCGATCTCTTGGCGTAACTGTTGGATTTGTTGTTGAAAGGTTGCGGCCTGGAGTGTTGATTGTTCTGCTTCCCGTTGAAACTTGCGCTGTTGGCTGACAAGTTGCTCAAGATCCTGAATGCGTTGTTGATAGTGATTGATTTGTTCTGCCAACTCTGTGGGCGCAATTTCTGACAAAATGTCACTACTGGTCGCCCCGTCCCAGTCCCCTTCGGGGATTTGTTTAAGAGAGAGTCGATTTCGTAAAATTTCCCAGGCATTTTTATCGGAATAGCGACGAAACTCCGCCTGTTCACCAATTAAATGATCCAAAAGATCTCGATCAATCAACCCCTTTTCAATCAGAATCTCCCCCAGCTTCCGTTCGGGATTCTGGTTTTGTTGATGGATAACCCCTTGCAGTTGCTCAAAATCAACACAACCATAAAGTAATGTCAATTCTCCCAGGCGTAAGCGAGAACTAGGGACAAAGCTATACAATTGTTCAGGAGTAACCCAACCATGACCCAGACAGATTTCTTCAAGGCGCATTTGATTTTCTGCCTTCTCCCACATTGCTTGCGCCAATTGGGAAGGAGTGAGTAGCCCAGCCTTGAGTAGGGATTCCCCTAGAACCTTCTCAAACTTTTCGTCTTCACTCTTCCCACTGAGACTACTCATACTTTCGGATACCTCTTTCATCCGTAGTCTTACTGTTGCCTTATCTGTGCTACTCTAGCTTATCTATCAAGACAATACGGCAAGTTTGTTAAAAATCATTGTTAAAGTAACGCTTTGTGAGCTTTTGTCAAGTTTTTTATGAGTCCTGATGCGAGGGGTTTGGTTAACCGTCACGGATTCAGAGGTGCTAACTAGGCCAGGGCAGTTGGCGGAGGCGCTTTCCTTCCTAGCTGATCATGGTTTTACCACAATTTTTCCGGTGATTTGGCGGCAGGGTTGGACGCTTTATCCCAGCCGAGTCATGGCAGGCTATTTTGGCAATAGCAATCGTATTCACCCCGATCTAGCAGGCCGGGATCCCTTGGCCGCATGTGTGGAACTAGCCGATCCTTTGGGGCTAGCGGTGATTCCCTGGATGGAATATGGCTGGGTTGCTAGTTATGGTCAACAGGGAGGACATATCCTCAGGCGCTACCCAGACTGGGGGTTACGCAATCGCCAAGGCCAATGGGTTGTTAAAAACGGATTTGACTGGCTGAATGGGTTGTTGGAACCCGTGCAGACTTGGATGATTGCTCTGATCACGGAGGTGGTGACAACCTATCCCGTCCGTGGTATTCAGTTGGATGATCGGCTGCCCGCTATGCCTGTGGAGGGGGGCTATGATCGCCTCACCCTCACGGCCTTTCGTCAGGTCAGTGGGATCCTGAATCCAGAGGAACGGGATCCCCTTTGGATGCGCTGGCGAGCAGAGGGTTTGACTCGTTGGTTAGCTAGCCTGCGAGCCGCCCTCACGGCCATTCATCCTCACCTCTGGTTGTCATTAGCCCCTGGTCCTCACCCCTTTGCCTATCAGGAGTATCTGCAAGACAGCCCCACCTGGATGCGGGCGGGTTGGATAGACGCGCTACATCCGCAGCTTTATCGCCGCCACGGCTCCGCCTATGCTCGGTTGCTAGCATCCGCCGTCCTAAGGGTTTATCCTCCTAGCGAGTGGGGTCGGATTAGCCCTGGATTATTGATTCAGTCAGGAGCCTACCGCGCTAAGGGATCCCTGCTGCGACAGATGATGCAAGAAAATCGTCGGTATGGGTTAGGGGGGGAAGTGTTGTTTTTTTATGAGGGGTTGCGGCAGAGCAGAGGGGAGTTAGCGCAGGTGCTACGCAGCCTTGATTCAGAGGAATTCTGAAGATTTTTGTTCGCCAGAATCCATGCTGATTTGTCTGAGCTGCCTAACTAGAAACGTTACGCCTCGATGATCAAATCGTCGGCACTAACGGCGGTTGCGCCTTTAACCATGCCAGCGACTTCTATCAGTTTGGCCTGAAGAGCTGGGCTGGTGACCTTACCCTTCAGAACCACCGTGCTACCCGTCTGAGCCACCCAAACCGTTTCAATATCTTGCAGTTCGGTATACAGATCAAAAGTGGCGGCCACTCGCTTAGCCAAACCATTCTGATCGTATTCCCCATTCAATCCCTGCCGCTCTAGGGGAACGTCCTCGGATGCGGTCGATGAAGCTGGTGCTGTGCTGGGGGTTTGCCCAAAAAGCCGACTTAACCAAGCCATAAGGTCATCCTCTGGAGAGTCCTTACTTTCTTATACGGGAGAGGGGGTAATTTTGTAAATTCCAAAATACAGGATATGACACTCATGCCTGGGGTTGCTATGAAATTTTTGACCGAAATCGAGGAAATCTCAAGATTCTCACAGATTCAACGGAGGAAATCTAGCAAGAGAAACAAATTCATTCGGGTCTATTCAACTTTGACAAAATCCTACATCGACTATACTGGGGGCACGCATGGGACGGTCGGCGGAATGGTTGGCGATTGACGATCCAGGAAGCCGTGTTGAAAGGGGTAAGTGCTATGAATCATGGTTGCCACTATGGGGGCGAGGGTCGATGTCAATTTCGGGTGTGGGCACCCCTCGTGGAGCATGTAGCGGTCACCATTACCCCCAAGGCAGAAGGGGATCCCCTACCTGAACCGCTACCCATCCTCCTACCCATGACGAAAGATGCAGCGGGCTACTGGCAGGTGATGGCTGAGCAGGTTTTTCCGGGCTGGTCCTATCGTTTTCAGCTCAATCATGCGGAAAGGCGACCGGATCCCGCCTCCCAATGGCAACCGCAAGGGGTACATGCCGACTCGGTGGTGGTGGATCAAGGGGCATTTGCTTGGCGGGATCAGGGCTGGACAGGGATCCCGTTGGAGGAGTGGATCGTCTACGAACTGCATGTAGGAACCTTTACCCCAGCGGGCACCTTTGCCGCCGCGATCCCCCGCATCGGGGAGCTGGTCAGTTTGGGGGTGAATGCCATCGAGCTGATGCCCGTGTCGCCATGTCCGGGACGCAGAAATTGGGGATATGACGGGGTTTATCCCTATGCGGTTCAGGATGCCTATGGTGGCCCCACCGGATTAAAGATGTTTGTGGATGCCTGTCATCGACAAGGCATCGCCGTCATTTTGGATGTGGTGTATAGCCATTTGGGACCAGAGGGCAACTATCTCAGCCAATTTGCTCCTTATTTCACCAGCAAATATCAAACCCCATGGGGGCAAGCGATTAACTTTGATGATCGCTACTGTGATCCGGTACGGGCGTTCTTTTTGGAAAACGCACTGTTTTGGCTAGAAAACTATCATATTGATGGATTACGGCTGGATGCAATTCACGCTATCTATGACATGGGTTGCCTACATTTTTTAGAGGAACTAGCCCAGCAAGTTAAAGCATTCGCTCAACAGAAAAAACGACTCATTTATTTGATTGCTGAGAGCGATCTCAATGATGTGAAGGTGATTGCTCCGACTGCTCAGGGGGGTTATGGGCTGGATAGCCAATGGTGCGATGATTTTCATCATGCCTTGCATCACTTAATCACGGGCGAATCAAATGGATATTATGCTGACTATAGAGGAGTTGAGGATCTAGCGAAAGCTTACCGAGAGGGATATGTTTATTCGGGTCAATATTCTCCTTATCGCTCTAGGAAGCATGGCAATTCTTCACTGGCTTGTCCCGGTCATCAATTGGTTGTTTGCATACAAAATCATGACCAGGTGGGCAACCGTATGTTAGGGGAACGGCTAAGTCGATTAACCGATTGGCAAGGATTAAAACTAGCCGCTGCCGCCCTACTGCTTTCTCCTTTTATTCCAATGATCTTTATGGGAGAAGAGTATGGAGAGACTGCCCCTTTTCTTTACTTTGTTGATCATGGGGATCCCGAACTAATTCGAGCCGTTCAAAAGGGGCGACAGGTAGAATTTAAGGCTTTTGCGTGGCAGGGATCCCCTCCCGATCCCCAAAGTGAGGATACGTTTAATAAGAGTAAATTAACCTGGGAAAATCGCCGACAGGGGAGGCAAAAAATACTCTGGCAGTTTTATCAAGCGCTCCTGCAATGGCGGCGAGCAACCCCTGCTTTAGCTCATCTTCATAAACAGGCGATGAAGGTAGGCAGTGATGATGCACAAAAGCTGATCTGGATTCATCGCTGGCATCACTCTAGCCAAGCCTATTATGTGATGAATTTTGATCAGGAGAAAACCGCCACTCTAGACGTTAATGTCCCTAATGAAAAGTGGCAGAAAGTGCTGGATTCCGCAGAGGCAAAATGGCTTGGTCAGGGATCCCAGGCTAGCCAATCCCTTTCGCTGGGAGAGTCCTTGGTGATCGCACCATTTAGTATGGTTCTGTATGTTGTATAGAATGTTGTATAGAATGTTGTATAGATTTCTTGCAGAAAAATCCTGACCAGCTTAGTTGTTTCGTATACAAATTCGCACATACACTCGCACCTAGTCTTTGTACGCATACCCGTTGTTGTTAACTCAAAAGATGGTTTTTATGGATGGGATCCCATGTATATTCCTAACTCTACCTATCGCCTTCAGTTCAATTCTCAGTTTACCTTTACATCTGCTAAAGACATTCTCCCCTATCTAGCAGAACTGGGTGTTTCCACCCTCTATGCATCACCGATTTTTCAGGCAAGGAGAGGTAGCACTCACGGCTATGACGTAGTGGATCCCAATCAAATCAATCCTGAATTAGGAGGGAAAGAAAAGCTTGATGAGTTACTTCAGGATTTACAGAAGTACAACATGGGATGGATTCAGGATATTGTCCCGAATCACATGGCCTATGACGGTCAAAATTTTATGTTGATGGATATCTTAGAAAGTGGTCAAGACTCAGACTATATTGATTTCTTTGATGTCAATTGGCATCATCTCTCTTTTGGTAGTGAAGATAGAATATTGGCTCCTTTTTTGGGTAACTTTTATGATGCTTGTTTAGAAAATGCCGAGATTCAACTAGGTTTTGATGCAGCGGGTTTGCATATCAATTATTATGATCTGAGATTTCCCCTTAACATTAATTCCTATCACGATTTTTTTACGCATCAGTTGCCTCGACTTAAGCGCAAACTTGGTCGCAATCATCCTGATTATGTGAAATTACTTGGTGCCCTCTACAGTCTTAAATTTATTCCCAGTAAAAAAGTTGACTTGATTGAACGAGCTGATCAGATTAGCTTTTGCAAGCAATTATTATGGGATCTCTATGGTGAGAATTCTCATGTGCAAACTTTTATTGATGAAAATCTCACTCTATTTAATGGGCAGCCAGGGGATCCAAGTAGCTTTGATTTATTGGATCATCTGCTCTCTCAGCAAAATTTTCGATTGGCCTTCTGGAAGGTGGGAGCGGAGGAAATCAACTACCGACGCTTTTTTACGGTCAATGAATTGATCTCACTACGCATGGAAGATAAAGAAGTTTTTCGTAAAACTCATAATTTAATCTTCAAAATGATTGATCAAGGAAAATTCCAGGGCTTGCGGATTGATCATATCGATGGCTTATATGATCCGATTGACTATCTGAATCGACTGCGGGAGAGAGTTAATCAATCCTATATCATTGTTGAAAAAATACTAGAATCCCACGAAACTATCCCTTCTCACTGGCCCCTTCAGGGATCCACTGGTTATGACTTCTTAGTCAAGTTAAATGGAATTTTTTGCCAGACCAATTATTGGGAAAAGTTTGATCTGATCTACACCACATTTTCGGGATTAAAGGTCACAGCCGATCAAGTTATCGAAGATAAGAAACGCCTGATTATTGAGCGGAATCTATCTGGCGATATGGATAACTTAGCCTATTTGCATAAACAAATCTCTAGTCGTCATCGCTATGCGAACGATTTTACGCTGTATAGTTTACGCAAAGCCTTAGTGGAAGTTTTAATTTATTTTCCTGTCTATCGCATTTATGTCAATAATGGATCTCTGGATGAAATCGGACAAAGCTACATTCGCCAAGCGGTTGAACAAGCTAGAGAAAGCCAGCCCATCCTCCTCAATGAACTTAACTTTATCGAGCGTTTTTTGCTTTTGCAATATGATGACCTGCTAGCTCAAGACGAAAAAAATCAATGGATTCACTTTGTGATGAGACTGCAACAATTTGCAGGACCATTGATGGCTAAAGGAGTTGAAGATACCGCTTTCTATGTATATAACCGACTCCTTTCTCTCAATGAAGTTGGAGGGGATCCCAGACAATTTGGGATTAGTTTAGATGATTTCCACCAATTTAACCAAACCCGATCAAACGATTGGCCACTTGCCATGAATTCTACCTCTACCCATGACACCAAGCGGGGAGAGGATGCCAGGGCACGCCTGAATGTTCTCTCAGAAATTCCTGAGGAATGGGAAGCTCATCTTAAGGTTTGGCGAGAGATCAATGCGGATCACAAAACTCGTGTCAAAGGATCAAAACGCTCCGAACTGCCGGATCGGAATGATGAGTATATGCTCTATCAAACCCTCTTAGCCTCTTTCCCTTTTATCAAAGCTGAATATCCGACATTTTCTGAACGGCTTAAGGCTTATGTCATTAAAGCGGTTCGTGAAGCGAAAGTGCATACTGCTTGGTTGCGCCCTGATGCCACCTATGAAACCGCGATCACACATTTTGTAGAAAAGCTGTTAGATGACAGCAAACCCAACCCATTTTTAGACAGTTTTTTCCCATTTTTGAAAAAGATCCAGCACTATGGCATATTTAATTCTTTGGCACAGACCCTGATCAAAGTCATGGCACCAGGGATCCCAGATATCTATCAAGGGTCGGAATTTTGGGACTTGAGTATGGTGGATCCCGATAATCGTCGCCCTGTGGATTTTGACCATCGTTTGCAGGTGTTGACCACCATTAATGATCACCTTCAGCAGTCGGCCTACGCAGATTTATTAGCTGACCTGTTAACCCATCGGATTGACGGAAGAATTAAGCTTTATACCCTCTATCAAGCCTTACAAATACGTCAGCAATACCCAACTTTATTCTCGTCGGGTAGCTATTGGCCGCTCCGCATCACGGGTGTTTTGGCGGATCATGTGATTGCTTTTGCCCGAATTGAAGGGAACTTAGCGGTGATGTGTGTGGCTTGTCGTTGGCTGACTCCCGTTATTGAGGAGGGGCAAGATCCATTGGGGAGAGCAGTTTGGCAAAATACAGAAATTCTTCTCCCCTTTGGCAAATGGCAACATTGGCACAATGTTTTGACCCATCAGCCTTTGTCCGGCAAAGATACTCTGGCGCTGGCGGACATTCTCGAATCTTTTCCGGTTGCACTCCTGATTAGCCGTACCTAAGCGTAATCCCCTTATTCCCAAAACCACTCCTCTGTTAGGGCGAGAAACGAGTTATTCTGGATTACTACCTCTAGCAGAGGTGATGTGTCGGATCCTTTCTCCCCCGTAATGACTGCCATGCCTGACTTTCTGCCGATAGCCTATTTTGAAAATCAATTTGTCCCGTTTGCCGAGGCCAAAATCTCGATTGCTACTCATGCTTTGCACTACGGCACAGGTGCTTTTGGCGGTTTGCGGGGCATTCCGGATCCCAGTCACCCAGGTCAAGTTCTCTTGTTTCGTTTGGATAGACATTGTCAACGGCTCAGTCAAAGTGCCCGCCTTCTCAATTACGAATTACCAGCGGACAAAATCGCAGCTGTGATCACGGAATTGGTCAAACAAAATAAGCCCACCCAGTCTTTTTATTTGCGACCTTTTGTTTATACCTCTGATTTAGGGATTTCTCCGCGACTGCATAATATTGAGATGAATTTCTTTGTCTATGGTTTGGAACTGGGAGATTATCTTTCACCTAGTGGCGTGAGTTGTCGCATCAGCTCTTGGTATCGACAGGAAGATCGCAGTTTGCCTCTGCGCGGAAAAATTAGTGGGGCTTATATCACCTCTTCGCTAGCCAAAACAGAAGCGATTGCTGCCGGTTATGATGAAGCCATTTTAATGAATAGTCAAGGTAAAGTCAGTGAAGCCTCTGGCATGAATATCTTTATGGTTAGGCATGGACAGTTGATTACCCCTGGCTATGATCAAGATATTTTAGAGGGAATTACCCGTGACAGTATTTTGGTTTTAGCAAAGGATTTAGGGATCCCTTGTATTGAACGACCCATTGATAAATCAGAATTATTAGTAGCCGATGAAGTCTTTTTGAGCGGAACGGCGGCCAAAATTACCCCAGTCAAACAAATTGAGAATTATTCTTTATCCAGTCATCGGCCTATCACCGATCAACTGCGCGAAAAGCTCACCGCTATTACGGAAAATCGAGATAGCCACTATCAACATTGGGTTTATGCCATTTCCCTGAGCTAAAATACTCAGCCCTCATCCGAAAAATAATCCTCTACCATCAACGGGATCCCAGTTCCACAGGGGCGCGTCCGGATCCCGACCATTCAGGAAGATCAGAAAGAAATGGTTTTGTGGATAGCGCCAAGCGAGGCTGATCGGCGGCAATTCCCATCGCTCGTCGCATCAATGCTTGTTTCAGTGTCGGCAGATAGTCTAATCCAACCAAGCCCAGCCTCCGCCCCCACAATAGAGGCCAATAACGATTAGAAAACAACCGATTGGCTAAGTCAGTTGCCCAGAGAATGCTGCGATTTTCTGCTTGCCGTGCGGTGGCATAGCGTTGCAGTAGATGAGGGGATCCCAGATCCTCCCTTTGGCTATGGGCATGGGAAAGTAGGCTAGCCAAATAGGCCACATCCCGCATTCCCATATTTACCCCCTGTCCTCCCACCGGATGGGTGGTGTGGGCGGCGTCTCCCAGGAGAGCGAACCGCTCAGCCACATAACGCTGACTTTGGCAACGCTGCGGAGCATAGCAGGCTCGTTGATTCACCTTTAGCAACTTGCCCAGACTGGTTCCAAAGGAAGGAGCCATGGCGGCCAGGAAATCTTGCTCACTCAAAGCCATCAGCCGTTCTTGATCTCGACCCTTGACGGTCCAAACCACACACACCTGCTGAGGATCGGTAAGGGGCAAAATCGCAAAAGGGCCACTGGCTTGAAAACGCTCGTAAGCAATCTGCTGATGGGGGCGCTCCGTCTGAACCGTACTGACAATACAGCTTTGGGCATAGCGCCATCCCCATGTCGGGATCCCTAACTGTTGGCGCAGGGGGGAGTGCATGCCATCGGCAGCCACCACCAGTGCAGATCTCGTGGTGAGTCGGTCTCCAGATGTGCAGGAATCCTCCCCCTCCTGCCCTAGCACCTGTACCTCTAGACAAGCGGCTGTTGCAGTCAGACAACAGTGGGTGACTTGAGCTGGGCAGATCCAATCCACCTGGGGAAGTGCCCGTAGAGCTTGCCGAAGTCCCGCCTGAGTGACCTGATTCTCTACGATATAGCCGAGTGCCTCCGCCCCCACCTCCTGATGATGCAGACGGGCGACCTGAGGCCAGTTCCCGTCAGAAATTTGAATTTGTCGAATCGGAGATACCCCTACCTGCTGAAGAGACGGCCATACCCCCAGTTGCTCCAGCAGTTGTGCAGTCCCCAGCGACAGCGCACTAGCCCGCCCATCAGAACCCAGTCTGGTTTGACCTTGCTCCAGAGAGAGGGGTCGCGCCTCGATCAACCCCACCCGCAGACCTGCCTGTCCGAGGGCTACCGCCAGCGTGGATCCCACCATGCCAGCTCCGACTATCACCACGTCGTAATCGGCGGGAGAGGAAAAAATCGTTTGATGTTGCGGCATTACTTAAGAGGATTATCTTACAAAAATTGTTATCTTTCTATAACTAGCTTAGCAAGGGATCCCGTTTCCCCACGACCTTCTGGGGGTCGGTATGATTGAGGAGCCAATCTCCCCCGATGGATAGAGCTTATGCCGGAGTCGCTGGCCGGTCAATTGGTAATAGCGGTCTCGTCACGAGCCTTGTTTAGCTTGGATGAGAGCAACCGTGTTTTTGAAGACGAAGGGTTATCCGCCTATCGCCGCTATCAAACCGATCATGAAAACGATCGGCTGCAACCGGGAGTTGCTTTTCCCCTGATCAAGCGCCTCCTCAATCTACGGGATCCTGTGACTGAGAAAGCCTTGGTGGAAGTGATCTTGGTGTCGCGCAATGATGCCGACACGGGCTTGCGGGTGTTTAATTCCATCGAAAGCTATGGACTGCCCATTACCCGTGCGGCCTTCACGTCGGGGCGCTCTCCCTTCAAATATCTCACCTCCTTTCAGGCTGATCTGTTTTTGTCCGCCAATCCACAGGATGTACAAGCCGCCTTAGCTCAGGGACATGCCAGTGCCATGCTGCTGAATACTCCTCGCCTACAGGATGAAGATACGCAGGAGGAAATTCGCATTGCCTTTGATGGAGATGCGGTTTTATTTGGGGATGAGTCGGAACGCATCTATCAGGAGCAGGGGTTATCTGCTTTCAAGCAAAACGAGAAGGATAACTCCCATATTCCCCTCACCCCTGGGCCATTCAAGGGGTTTTTGCAGGCACTTCAGCATATTCAAAAAGCTTATGAACCTTTGGCTGTACAACCCATTCGCACGGCACTGGTGACGGCTCGTAATGCGCCCACCCACAAGCGGGTGATCAATACCTTGCGCCATTGGGGGATCCATTTGGATGAAGCTTATTTTTTAGGAGGGCTGAGTAAAAAGCCCATTCTCCAACAATTTCGACCCCATATTTTCTTTGATGATCAACCCCTGCATTGTGAAGCAGCGGCTGAAATTGTTCCTACCGGACATGTTCTATCAGGAATAATCAATAGTCCGTTAAATTAGGCCATCATCAGTTGCCTGGATTCATGATTGTTCGGTCTGATATCGCATGGATCAATGCCAATTTGCCGATAATAAAACACTTTAGAAGGCAAGCAACGTTGCGCCATCCCATGAGCTTGTTCCTGGGTCTTTCCTAAAAAGCAGCGACCTGTTTCTACCTCAATGGCGACATACCAACCTTGATAATCTTTGCCCAGCTTTGGCTCTACTAGGCGAGAATAAATCAGGTTTGACCGCTGCATATCTGACAAGTGTAGGGCTTTTGCTTGATACTGATCGATGGGTGGTGAGCTAAGGCGAGAGCGAATAGCCGACAACAACTCTTCGATGTCAATGGGCTTGGTCACATAGCAGTCGGATCCTAGCTGAATCCCCTTGCGGATATCTTTGTCAGTCGATTTCGAGCTGAGAAACAAAAACGGGATCCCTTTCGTTTCTGGATCTTGCTGAAGCTGTTCAATCACCTCATATCCATTCATCATAGGCATAACAATGTCACACAAGATCAGATCAGGCTTGATATTTTTGGCAACCCGCACCCCCTCTGCTCCATTTTCAGCATTAACGGTCCAAAATCCTTCTTTTCTGAGCAGTTTCCGAATCAAAGTGCTGATGGAAATATCATCATCAATGATCAAGACAGTTTTCATGACTTCCTTTATGACTTTAGGGTGGATATCAGGAACAAAGCAACATCATTTTTGCAAGTATTTCTGACCCCTACCTAAGCAGTATCAACATCAAAACTCACTTCAGGAATGGGCAGCACAAGATGACTGACCCCATAGCCTATGAAATGAGGAGTTATACGAGTTACTTAGCTAGTTCAGTGTTTTGGGTATAACGAACCCGTGCTTTCTATCGGCAACTCAGTGGGAATAGGACTCAACCGCAATTTAAGCTTCGTCAAGACTAATCGGCAAAGGGCAGCAACCCATGGCTATTAGCTCTATGTTTTTACTATAGAGTCAGATTCAAAGGGATCCCACCGTGATCCTACGCATTTCCAAGAATTTAATCATTTTTTTGTAGATTTGCCACGGATACAGAGAAGGTTTTTCCGCCTTTTCTTGAAATTTACTGGTTTTTGTCGATGGGTACGGATATCCACCTGCTGTTGCTAGGATAAGATTACCCACTCACGCTGAAAAGAGTCCCCATTACCCCCATGCTCCTATCCACCACCGACACCCTGCAAAGTATCGAGATCCGCCAGTATTTGGGCATTGTCACAGCGGAGGTTGTCTATGGCAGCAATGCGCTGCGGGATTTTTTTGCGGGCATCCGCGACATCATCGGTGGGCGAACCGGAGCCTACGAACGGGTTTTTGAGCAGGGGCAACGGGAAGCCATGCAAGAACTGGAAAACCGTGCCCGTAAGCTAGGAGCTGATGGCGTGATTGGCATTTCCTTGCAAACAGGCACCATCAACATCGACGAGTCGGGGGTCTTGTTGCTGATCACCGCCTCCGGTACTGCCGTCAAATGGTGAAGACTCCCCCACCCTCCACAGCGATGAGGGAATCGGCGTAAAAATGGATCCCTCCTCCACATCTCCGAAGGTGCGACAGCGTTGGGATCCCCAGCGCAATCCGTAGAGGGCAATATAGGCACACATCAGAGCATCCACCTGATCTTCATAATTTTTTAGGGCACGCCCCCGCCGATCCTCCACCTTCTTAGCCAGCAGAGACTGCTGTCCTCTCAACCAGGGATCTGACTCTCCCAACTGATTCAAATGCTGTTGATAGTCTTGCCAAGCCTGCTGTCGTTCTGCCCAGGGGCGCTGCGGTTTCGCCTTATATTTGAGGGTGCGTTGCAAGCCAAACAGAGCTACCATCGCCGGATGGGGATAGACTTCCGTCAGTTGTCTGCCTACCCAATCGGGTTGAATGCTGGCTCGATAGACAAACCCCCCCTCTGCTAAATTGGCGATTAAGCTTTCTCCCCGCACCTTTCCTCCATAGCTCAAACGTTGACGATTAGAGGGATGCGCCCCCGCCTGATAAACCCGAAAGATTTGATTTAACTCCGTCTCCGCCCGCCGCTGTCCGCTGGGATTGGGAACCCAAAGGGGGGCATCCACCGCCACCACCACCCAAGGAGCCTCCCCACCCTGCTGGAGAATGTAGTTGCTAATCTCTTGATCCGTTTGCAGAATTCGGCTGTCTGTGAGGATTCCTCCCATTACCTTTCCCCCACTCGTCACCCCCTTGATCACCGCTATCCCCGACGGATGGTTGGGCGACCAGGCTAAATCCAAACCAATGCAGATGGGATCCCTCATCCTTTTACCCTACCTTGTCTGACTAGCCAGGATTTGGAGATAGCTAGCAGACCCGACTAAAATAAGGATATATGCCAACAAATTGTGATTGAACAATGTCGCACGACCCTTTGCCCTCCTATTCTTCTGACAACGGTGACGATATTGCCGAGCGATCGTATCTCACCGAAGAGTTAGAAAACTATCTCTATGTGCATGGGTTTGTCGGTGAATGTGTTCTGGGATCTCTGCGGATCCCGCCCGTCAACCCGTTGGATAAACCGGGCACGACTCTGGATGCATTGATTCACTATTGGTTGGGTGTGGATCGCCGCCGCTATAGCACCCTGCCTTTTTTTGTCCGGCAAGCCAAAGTGCAAGCCGCCTATGAACGGGAAATACAGGCGTATGAACAGGGGATGATTCCGCAGGTGATTCCCCCCTATACGCGACAGACGATTGAAGACAGCCGCAGTCTTTTCTTGCTGATGGATGCTTATGATCGGGTGGTGGGCATTCAAAACCGTGTCCGTCGTCTGCTCAAACAAGAGGTGTTGCGGCAACTGCAACTGGACTGATTTTTTGCTTAGATCCCAAACCCTAGCTACCTTTCTCGCCTTGCTTTATTTACTCAGTTATTTTTGGTCATGATTGCATTTTTGCTAGGCAACTTGGCGGCGGTCGAGAGGGGTGAGCGGAGCGCCATTATCTTGAATGTGCAGGGGGTGGGCTATCGGGTGAAGGTGGCGGAACGGCTGTTGAAAACATTGCCCGCCATCGGGGATCCCGTACAGGTATTCACCCATTTGGCGGTAAGGGAAACGGAAATGCTGCTCTATGGGTTTGGATCTGCCCCTGAGCGAGATTTGTTTGTAGAGTTAATCAAGGTGGCTGGGATTGGCCCGGCGTTAGGGCTGGCCTTGCTCAATACCCTCACCCTTTCCGAACTGATCCAGGCGATTCTCACCAACAATACCCGTGTCTTGTCCCTCACGCCCGGGGTGGGAGCCAAAACCGCACAACGGCTGGCCCTAGAACTCAAAAGTAAGCTGAGTGATTGGCGGGTGGCGGCGGGCATGGGGGAGCAGCCGCTAGCTGCAACCGGAGATCCGGCTATCCGCGAAGAAGTGGAGATGGCTCTGCTAGCCTTAGGCTATAGCCCGCAGGAAATGACGCAGGCTCTCACCCAGGTTGCCCGTCAGTCTCCTCCGGCTAGTACGGAAGCATGGTTAAAGGCAGCCATTGCTCTGTTGAGTGAACGGTAGGTGAGTGAACGGTAGTGGGTGACGGGGGATCCCATCATGCTTGGTCGTCGTGTTGCCATCTTGGGGGGAACCTTTAACCCTGTGCATCTGGGGCATTTGGTGATGGCGGAGCAATCCCTGCACCAGTTTGATCTGGATCAGGTGCTTTGGATCCCGGCCGGGGATCCTCCCCACAAACCCCTGGCTGCCGGGGCAACTTCTCAGGATCGTTGGCAGATGCTTCAGTTGGCGATTGCCGATCATCCCCGATTTGTCTGCTCTGATCTGGAGATGCAGCGCCAAGGCCCTTCCTATGCTGTTGATACCCTCCGCCACCTGCACCGTCAATATCCCGATACCCTTTGGTTTTGGATTATTGGTGTGGATGCCCTCAAGGACTTGCCTCATTGGCATCAAGCCCCCGATTTGATTAAGCTCTGCCATTGGATTGTGGCTCCCCGTGTCGATAACCAGACCGCCCAGCAGGTGATTGAGACGATTCAAGAGCGGCTACCCATTCAGGCTGAACTCCTGCAAGCCCCCTACATCGAGATTTCTTCTACCTTTTTGCGGGAACAAATCCACCAGCAGGGATCCATCCGCTATCTGGTTCCACCCGCGGTTGCCGATTACATTCAGCAGCAAAACCTGTACCGTTAGAGGTTTCCTACCTTTTCCGAATACTTGCGAATCTTTCTGAAATTGTCTGAGTTTTTCTGAGTTCTCAAGGCCAACCCGCTCTAGCTGATTTGTTTCGCTACCATGCGCCGTGCCAGTTGACTTAAAAAGGGCAAGGGGCGGTTTTCGTGGAGGTGTTCCTTGACCCGTTGCAACATATCCTCTTCCTGCCAAGGGATCCCAGCCCCCAGCCATTCCAGATAACTCAGTCCGGCAACACGGGTCAGGTAGGCGGCACTGGCGGCTTGTAAAGGGATCCCCATTAGTGCCAGAGGGCTAGCCTTGAGGGCTGAACCCACAGTTTGGGTAGCCAGTTCCACCCCCCCTAGCTTTAGCAACAAATCCGCTAGGGATTGAGCCGCCTGCTGAGCGCGCTTGAGGGTGATGCGCCGATCAAAGAGGGCGTGCAATTCGCCGATCATGCGAGCATTGATGGCAATCGCGGCTAAGACATCCAAGGCGGGCAAGGGAGTGACCACCACAGCAGCAGCCGTCGCCCACTGCATCCGTTCGACAATCTGTTTGCCTTGGCTATGCCGTTCCTGTTGCAGAGCTTCCTGGGCGGCGGCGGTCAGGGTTTGGGTTTTGAGCAGGGCATTGGCCAGTCGGAGATGGGATCCCTGTTGGTGAAGGATATGAGCAATCGTGGTGACGAGGGAGTGGGTATCGGGGGGTTCCGGTTCATAGCTTTCCTGCATCGATCCATCCGCAAACCAATGACGGACTTTCAGGGGCTGGGGCTGAGCGGCTATCGCCACCACCGAATCGGCGGGGATCACCCCCTGGGTCTGGCGGCGCAGATGAGCCAAAATCACCTGTACATCCTCCGGCAGCATCAGATCGGTTTTGTTGAGAGCCAGAATCGCCCGTTTGCCCAGCTTGGCGAGAGTCAGCAATTCCTCATATTCAGAAGCCAGCAGATCCCCCGCCACGACAAAAATTAACAAGTCTGCCGCCGCCGCCAGAGTCTTGGCTTCGCTTTCCCCCGTCTGCCCAATCGTTTGTAGTCCGGGGGTATCGGTGAGCAAAATCGAGCCATGCACCCCCTGTAAGCTGTAGGTATGCACGGATCCCTCTTGTGTCGTCCCCATCGTGGGTGCGGTTTCTCCCACCCATCCACCCAAAAGGGCATTGATCAGAGAGGTCTTACCCGCCGAACTCAAGCCGAACACCACCACATGAAACACGGCCTCCTGAAGCGTGGAGGTAATAGCTTGGGCGCGAGCTTGCAGAGCACGCCGTTCAATGTCATTCTTCACTTGCTCAATCAGGCTATCGGTTTCTGAGAGGGCACTTCTGACCTGCTGGGGGGTCAGCTTGACGGGTTTGAGCGGTTTGGCTGCTGACCGTGAGGAGGAGAGGGAGGTCGGTGAGGGATCCCGGCGTAGCCACACTCCACCCACGATCAGCGCACCCAAGGTACAACTGACGATTAGCAAGACGGATAGATTGGCCAAACCCGCTGAATAAAGCGCCAACGAGTTATGGATACCCGCGACCCATTGCAGGTATTGGCTGAACACCACCAAACCTACTCCCGTCACCAGCCACAACCCAAGTGGACGAGGCAAGTTGCCCATAGAAATCCATGAAAAATAAGGCTTCGCTTGTCTCTCAGGATAGTAGAAAGCCAGCCCTCTCAGGCTACTTTCCTGCGCTTCTTAGCAAAAGCCAAAATTTTTCTGTGGCAAGCTATCGGCTGCTGCTCTACCCGTTGCTGATGGAATGTGCCAACCGTAGAGCCATGGAGTTAACCTTTGAAGCCTAAATCAAGACTCACTCTTGATTATGTAGAAAATTATTCAGGAGCCTGACCAACCTAAACCTGGCAAACTTAAAACAGTGATGAAACATTGGCAATCTTCAGATAGAAGACCAACGGCTTTAGCTTTATATCGGCTGTCAACCGTGGCGGAATTGAGAAGAAGCACTCTTATCCAACAGATCAAGCTGAACCACCAACCACCACAGGGTTACATCAGAATAGGTGGCACGACTCTTGAGGCGAGAAATCGTTTGGTTAGGGGATTCCGGGTTGATCATCCATTCTTGAGCAATCGCTAACCGACGAGTATGTGCTTTCATAACAGCCTCCTGTCCAATGCTTCTTTTTTCAGCATGGCTAATTTCTAGGGAGTTGCGTGAAAATATATGTTACATGTCTACCGTTAATTTCACTAAAATTCTTTGCGATTTTGATGGGGGATCCCGCAAGACTCTGAAAACTTATCTTTTTTGACCTTAATATACCCATATCCATGAACTATCTATGAACATCTATACACAAATATCTTTACAAGTCTTAAAATAGGAAGGATCCCTCGTGAGCGTTTTGTCCTATGGTGCTGGTGAATGAGCAGCGCAGCAAATTGGATCCCACCGATGATTTGCTGTTTTATAACTATCCCCGTTTTGTTACCCATGTCGATGATTTATTCATTCAACGGTTAACACAACTTTATCGAGAGCGTCTACGGCCAGAGTCGCGCCTTTTAGACTTGATGAGCAGTTGGGTCTCTCACCTGCCTGAAGAGGTTACTTTTACCCATGTGGAAGGTCATGGCATGAATGAAGAGGAGTTAGCGGCAAACCCCCGCCTCGATCATTATTTCATTCAAAACCTCAACCAAAACCCCCGCCTGCCGTTGCCGGATCAATCTTTTGACGCGGTTCTAAATACCGTTTCGGTGCAGTATTTGCAATATCCCGAAGAGGTGTTTGCTGAGATTTATCGACTTCTCAAGCCGGGGGGAATCGCCATTGTCAGCTTCTCGAACCGCATGTTTTATCAAAAAGCTATTCAAGCATGGCGAGATACTTCTGATGACAGCCGTATTCAACTGGTCAAACAATATTTCGCTTCTGTCAAGGGATTTCATCCGGCGGAGGTGATTCGCCATACCCAAGAATCTGGCTTGCTAGGCTTTTTAGGGATTGGCGTCTCGGATCCTTTTTATGCCGTCATTAGTCAGCGAGATTAAGCTCTCAACCTCCTCAAATACCCTCAAAAAACTGATCGATCCAGGGATCCTCAGGGGGCAGATTCGTAGGGGATCCCTGCCTTTGTGGAGAGTCGGTTGATAAGTCTGTAGGCAGGTTCTCACGGATGGGGGAAAGGGATCCCTCTATGGATTGCTCAGATAAATCTGGAGAATTTTCATCCTCCGCATCGATAGCCAGAACATTGGGATCCCGTTTGCGTTTGCCAACTTTATCTCGTGCTGAGCGCCACCAGGATCCCATATCTAAAGTCTTTTGGTGATCTCTGAACTTAAAACCATAGATATCTTCTCCATAAAGATAGCGAAAACCCGCTTTCCCTCTCCCACCAAATTGAGCACGCTCTTGTCCAAAATATTGACTAGTCTTTTGAGCTTGCTCCAGCTCCTGAGGATCTTTCAACTCCTCAACTTGAAAAGGATCGAGAAAATAGCGTGGATAGGGCAAAATACAACCAATAGGGGTTCCCTTTTTAATGTAAATATCTCTTTCGGGAGCTGTAATTTTAATATTAAAGGTGAAGTCTCTTCGCAGATTATCAGTTTCTACTACACCACTCATCCAAGAAAAGCCATCCACAGGGAAGTTAGGTGGCTCTTTTACCATCAGATTTATATTTTTAGGAGTGCGAAACATATAGGTGGTTTGGATGGTAAGAATCCCAGAACCAAAATGTGACTCTAATAGCATATAATTCGGATCGGGGATTGCTTCTAAAACATGAATGCTAACTCCATCAATATCTTCACTTCCTGACCAGCGGACAATAAAGTCATAACAGGATTTAATAACAAAGCCATGTTGATTGCCAAAAACAAGGGGTAGGCAGAAGTAAAAATAGGGTGTGAACCAATCTCTTCTGGATCCGAGCTTCTCAACGTTAGTAGGATTTGCATAATAGTTATCATAGGGAATCAAATAAATTGTATTTTCGGGAACAACCAGTGTGTCTGGTATCGTTTCGGGCGGAACAAACTGCTGCTCAATTCGAGCAGAGCTAAAGGAAGAGGAAGAGATCTCTTCAGTCATGTTGAGTGCTCCATCACAGAACAGGTCATTTCAAAATTAGGTGTAAGAGGACATCAATAGGATGATGTTAATCGCTGAAATCCTGTTTGCGTAAGCAGTGGGTAAGACTATTCTACCGTTGGGATCCCCATGATTGAGGGAAAGGGGATCCACTTTGGTTATAGCTTTCAGAAGGCATTGAATTCATGCTCTTGCCAGTGGGTTGGGCTAAGCCATTACGAATCCAAAGTTATCTAAGCTTGAGCTACCTTCCTTCCCGGTTATGGAGCAGAAGTAAGGGATCCCCACCGGATCGAGGCTGGCTGATGACTCTAGCGGCTGATGCTCAGAACCGTTATGCTGACTGGCAGTTGCTACTCCTTCTCGCCCTTGTCATGTCCAATTCATGGTCTCGCTTTAGCATTCGTTTGTCCGAGGATCTCAAACAGGCGTTGATAGCTCGTGCTGAGCAAACAGGGGTGAGTCTGAATCGCCTGATTACAGATGTTTTGGCCGACTATCTAACCCAACCTCCATTGGAACCCACTCCCCCCATTTGGCACGATCTGCTGCGACGGGTTGAACAACTGGAGGCTCATTGGCAAAGTGGACTGAAGCAAGGGATCCTGCCCCCTGAAATCCCATCCGCCGCCCCTAGCGATCCTTCCCCCAGCTACAGGGATCCCCATCTTTGGGATCCGGTGGAAACCAGTTTTGAAGACTGGCTCTGGCGAACCTGGCATGAATTAGCCTCTCCGGATCCCCCTAGTGAGGGCGCTCCCCCTCCTTGGGGAAAACCCATCTCAATTCAGGAGATTCACCGCTTGGGGTTTCACACTATGCGCCCGCAACGCTTTTTGGATCGGCTAGTGGAGGTGGAGCCAGAGTTGGCGGGTTTACAGCTAATGGTGGGAGAATCGGCCAACTTGGGTCTTGGAGATTGTCAGCCGCAGTTTCTCAGTTTTTGGGAAGGGATCCCTATGCTAGTGATCCCAGAGTCACCGGAATCGGTCAAGCCGATCCTGACGGTGCTGGACTGTCCGTAGCGGCTGGGGCTGCCGATCAATCTTTGACCACCGCCTCCTGTCGGTATTAGGGATCCTCAAACAAGACCAATAGTGTGTCTTAAAACTGCAACCACAATCCATAGTGCTTCACTCGCAAATCTGGCACTTATGCAAAAAGATTTGTCACAAATCTCCTCAATAGATGGGCTAATCTTTCTCATCAATGCCTCATTTCCTGAGCTTGTGATAAAGTCGAAAGATAGCACTGAGTTAATAAAAACACCTGGTTTTCCTCTCCAAATCGGCTATCCTTAGAGATTTCAAATTCTTTTATGTCTATAGTTAACTAATTTTTTGGGATATGTCTTCACTCCAGATGTCAACACTAATGGATCCCTCATAACTCAGCCATAATGACTCCTTTTTTGAACTTGTCTTCGTCATTTTTGAACCTTCCCTATCCACTGAATCTATGACCCAGCTTCCTCAACCCTCCTCTCCTCTGGCTCCCTGCATTGTGGATGTGGGGACGATCATTCAGAAACGGGATATGCTGCGTCTGCTTGCGGATTTGGGACGAGTTTATTATGTTGATCTTTTGGATGGACAAGTGAATCGGCAGGGAGAAGGCTATGTGATGGAAGTTTATCGGGATCCCGATGCGGCCACCATGATCGTCAATCGCAGTCTTTATGTGAATGTTAACAGTTTTGATTATTTGATGATAGATATTCTAAATAATCAAGATAGCCAAGACTATCCAGAGGCTTGTTCCGTATTCGATTTAGTCCAAGAGAATCGGATCCTGCGCTTAATTCCCTTATCGGATCCCCTCTCGGATCCCGCGCAAATGTTAGAAGATACCCATGCTCTCAAGGCGGCTATGGTGGATGCTCTAGCGGATCACGGTCGAATTTCTGCGGAAGAAGAGTGGCCAGATTAAGCCTCAATCTTTGGCTATTGCTCCCCTAGAGCAACCAAATGGATTGATAATAACAACACACCCCATGCAAGCAAAGTGACCCGAATAACTATGAGCCAAGCGTATGATTTGATCATCATCGGAGCCGGAGTGGGTGGACATGGAGCCGCCCTTCATGCGGTGGCGTGTGGCTTAAAAACCGCCATTGTGGAAGTAGCTGAGATGGGCGGCACCTGCATCAATCGGGGATGTATTCCCTCCAAGGCACTCTTAGCGGCTACAGGGCGTTTGCGGGATTTGCAGCACTCCGAAACTCTGGGCATTCAGGTTGGGCAGATTGGCTTTGATCGTGCCAAAATCGCTACCCATGCCGCTAATGTTGTTAGCAAGATTCGAGGGGATATGACCAAATCCCTAGAAAAACTAGGGGTGGATATTCTGCGGGGACGAGCCAGACTGACGGCTCCCCAGACCGTGGTGGTGGATCAGCCAGAGGGATCCCAGACCTACCAAGCTAAGGATGTCCTGATTGCCACCGGATCGGTGCCCTTTGTTCCCCCCGGCATCACCCTGGATGGCCAGACGGTGTTTACGAGTGATCAGGCCACCCGCTTAGAAAGCCTACCCAGCAGGTTGGCGATTATTGGCAGTGGCTACATTGGCCTAGAATTTGCCGATGTCTACACGGCTTTGGGCTGTCAGGTGATCATGATCGAAGCCCTCAAAACCCTCATGCCTGCTTTTGATCCCGATATTGCTCGACTCGCCCAGCGTATCTTGCTCAAATCCCGCTCCATCGAAACCCTGGTGGGGGTGTTGGCGCAAAAAATTACCCCAGGGGATCCCGTCACGATTCAGCTATCCAACGGCACAACCCTGGAGGTGGATGGCTGTTTGGTTGCCACGGGGCGGATCCCGGTTACTGATGGCTTAGGTCTAGCGGAGTTGGGCATTGATACGGGCAAACGAAAATTCATTCCGGTAGATAGTCGCATGGCTACCGATCTGCCCCATCTCTGGGCAATTGGCGATGCCACCGGCAAAATGATGTTGGCACATACGGCTTCTGCTCAGGGGGTGGTTGCCGTTGAAAATATCTGCGGTCGCCCCACCCACATCGATTACCGCAGCATTCCGGCGGCGGTCTTTACCCATCCTGAGATGGGGTTTGTCGGATTAACCGAGCCACAGGCCAAAGAAGAGGGTTATGACGTAGCCACCGTTCGCACCTATTTTGGGGGCAACTCGAAGGCGATTGCGGCGGATGAAACCGATGGCATGGTCAAGCTCGTGTTCGATAAAACCTCCGGCGAGTTGCTGGGCGCGCATATTCTGGGATCCCATGCGGCAGATCTGATCCACGAAGCCGCCCAAGGAATTTCCCGCCGCGCCACTGTCACGGAGTTAGCCACCTTGGTGCATGTCCATCCGACTCTGGCAGAAACCCTCGACGAAGCCTATAAACGTGCTGCCCATGCTTAATCTATCCCTTTCACTCCTAACTTCACTGGCTCAGGGAGGGAGCAGAGGCTAGGGAGCAGAGGCTAAGGAGTTGCTGGAGATTCCCTCTGGCAAAAGGGCTAAGACCTGATCCACCATGACTTGGTGGTCAACCACAGGTTTAGCAATGTAGCCATCTGCCCCACTCTGGGTCAAAAACGCTTCCCGATCCCCACGCATGGCATGGGCAGTCACCAAAATGATCGGGATCCCTTGGGTTTGCGGATCCCCTTTCAACAGTTGAGCAATGCGGATCCCGTCTACAGCCTCGCCCTTATAGGTGCTTTGGGAGAGTGAGACATCCAGCAGAATGGCATCGATCTGCCCTCCTTGAGATACCGTCAAAATTTCTTCCACATCCTGGCTATGGATCACATGAAAGCCCCCACGCTTTTTGAGGACTTTCTCAAAAACCCTGGCATTAACGGGATCGTCTTCAACCAACAAAATGGTCGTCATAGCATCCTAAAGCTGGGAAATCACGGTAGGTAGGAACGTAGCGAAAGAGGGAACCGCTGGGGGAAAGCGTTATTATCTTAACCTGTTCGCTAAGTTACCTCGTTATTTTCTGCTGACCTCTGCTCTAAAACAAGCTGTTTTGCCACTTAACCGATGCACCGACTATGCTGATCTTGGCTTGAGGCTGTTTTCAATAACCTCAGCCAGTTCCCTCAATGCCTGACTTAATGCCTGATCCGTTCGTCGAACCCTTGTCCTGTCGTACCTTTTCCATGAACGATTCTCAACCCACTGACGATCCCGCCTCATTGGAGACTCTGGGGGATGCCCAGTCCAGCATCTCCGCTACCTCGACTGCTACGGAGCGCCCCCCTTTGGCGGCCAAGTATTATGCCAAGCCGGGGGATAGCTATGTCAAACTGGCTATGCGAAATATGGTGCGACGGGGCAAAACCTCCTTGACGCACTTTGCCCTCACCACCGTCGGATTGCTGGCTCTCTTGGTGGGATTGGCCTATGCCTTTCATTAGGCTATCCATCAAACCCTTGACATACTCATCCACCCAACCTGTCGGCATGGATGGAGATTCTAAATCCTTACGACTTTAGCTTCCTGCTTTTCAGATTCTTAACTAGGTTGAAACCTTGTGATGCCAAACCCCCGTCAAGCCATCTCCACAGGCAACTTACCTCTATCCTGTGCCCCTGGGCGGATATATTCTCAAATCTTTTGACTTCGCATCAGCGACTCTTGCGAGTACGTTTCTGCCCACTCTTCGGGAAGCAAGCTACGGAGTCCAGTTATGGATATCGTGCATGGCTCGTCAGCCCCACCAATACTCTCTTACTCTACCATTTGCTCCTTTCCCTCGCCCGTCACTACTAGGCACGTCCTGCGGCCTACACTACCCCCTAACCCCTTGGCGGAGCACGGCGACGGATCTTGGTAGGATCTACTAGATAGGATCCATACATTGGCGTCTTGCTATTTTTCAATCAGCCCCCTCAGATGGTGAAGGACTTGCTGCCATGACTACCCCGCCCTCCGTTGACTGTGCGACGGCCTGCCGTAATGGCTGCATTCTAGGGGATCAATGTCCCCACCGCGATTCGGCTCGTCAGGCGGTTGACTACATCATGAATACCGATTGGGACACTCTTATGCAAAAGGCGGAAACCCAAGCGCAAGCGGATCCCTTGGGGATGTTAGATAACTATCAAGTCTCCGGTGGCAACTAGGGTTGTTGTCTGAGAATGGGGCTGGGCAAACCAGCCGGACTAGTATTTTTGCACCACAATGCAATGGCGAACACTTTGACTGAAAGGAGTTACAAAAGCATCAACCGTGCGGATCTGACCGCCTAAGCCCTGCAGAACCGTTTCCAGATGGGCTGTTTCTGCGGGCGTCCACTGACCTCGGTAGAGCAGAGCATATCCTCCCGATCTAAGGAGTGGCAGGCTGTAGGCCGCACAGAGTTCCGCCGTCCCGACAGCGCGGGATAAGGCTAGATCATAGGGTTGAGGGGCGCTAGGGGCGGATCCCCACACTTCCGCCCGCCCCTGTTTGGCTTCTGCGTTAGGCAGATGGAGGGCTTGCAGGGTCTCTTCCACAAACACCACTTTTTTACGGGTGGCATCCAGTAGAGTACAGAACCAGCCGGGATAGGCAATCGCCACCGGGATCCCTGGGAAACCCGCCCCTGTGCCAATATCCACAACTCGTAGGGCAGGCGGGGGGGCGGGGTGGTGGGACTGCCAACTGTGGATGCCGCGCAACGAGTCCCAAAGATGCTTTTCCCAAAAGTCGGTGGGGTCGGTGATGCGGGTTAGGTTTTGGCGGGAGTTACCGGCCAAAACTAGATGGTAGAGGTGCTGCAATTGCTGAAGCTGGGTAGCACTGGGTTGCCAGCCCAACCATTGACTCCAGGCGGCTTCTCCCCAAATCTGCGGATCCAAAATTGGGTTCATGCTTGCTTCAGCCAAAAGCGAGGCCACCAAAAGGGATCCCGAGGAGGATGGGGATCCCCTAACCCCACAGGCAAACCCTCCCCCAAGGGCTGGGTCTGTCGCAGAAGGAGGTGCATCTCTTGGGTTAGCCCTTGTACCACTTGTTCCACCTGTTGCAAATCAAGACTAAGGCGCACAACAGGATGAAGATCCACCTCCCGCAAACGATCCAGGTTTCCCTCAAGCAGATTGAGTTCTCCCCACAGCCCGCTTAGGGATCCCTCGGTATCCAGTTCTGTCTCGATATCAAGCAAAACCGACTCCAAAAGATCGATGCCTTCTTGCAATTGATAAAGTAGTTGGGATAACCGTTGGGAAGAATAGTGAATCTGTTGAGCATATGAGCGGAGAGCCTGGTCTTGATTGAGTTTTTGCATTTGTGCCTCTAGGTGGAACTCCCAGTAGTAGGCTTCTACTTCCTCCAACTTGAGGTCATCATAAACCTGACCGTAGTGCTTGAGGCGATGGCGAGATACCTCAAGGCACTGATAGTGGGGCATCAGCAGAGAATGGCGCAGCTCCTCCAGATAGTCTGACCAGAGTTGTTGGGCTTCCACAATCCAAGCCACCTGTCCACTCGACCAATAATGCCCACTGGCAACCGCCAGACTGACCAGAATACCAGCGACCACCTGAGGCCATTGCCGCACCAAAAGGGGAGCTAACATCTCTCCCCAAAAAGCCAATCCCAGCCAGACAAAACCCGCCATCACTAAGTGGGGTAGGCTGATGGACTGGGATAGAAAGCGGCACCAAATCAAAGGCTGGGATCTCGCCAATCGACTTTGCTGCTGCCACCACTGCCCAGGTCGTCTAGCTCTCTGTCGTATCCCAGTCAAGACATAGGTGCCCAACACATAAAGGGCAATGGCCACCAATGTTAATGGCAAGGTGGTCAACAACCAGGCTAAACCAAACTCAGCCCAGTCTGGATACATCCCCAAGCCATAACAAAGACCCAAATCAAGAGCGAGTGCCCCCAGCAGCAATCCCCAGCCGTTTTGGTGGCGAGACTGCCGCACCATGGCCTGTCGCCGCCGTTCGACATATTCATGAAACGTCTCAGCAGCTACGCTACCCATACCTTGAGAGTTGAGCTCACCATTGGAGTGCGGGAGAAAGGATCCTCAGAGTTGGCGGTACCCCTTCAGCAAGAAGCAATCCGTTGCCCTCTATTGTATAGATTGTGAAAATAGATTGTGAAAGGTATAGACCTCAACTGCCACTTTTTTGACTAGGCTGAATCTCTGGATATCGGCTAATGTGTAGAGATATGTCACTGTTTACGGCCTGAGGAATATGCGTTCGACAACCCCCAAAACCTACTCATTTGCATTGGCTGGCTGGGGATTTTGGCTGACTACTGGCGTGGTGGTTCTCCTCCTGACGGTTTTGGGTTGGGGCTGGCTGGTGGCGGCTCTCGTGGGATTGCTGGTCTTTTTATTGTCCCTACCCATTTTGCTCTTGCTGGCTTTTCGCTGGTGGATGGGTCGCCTCATTGCTACTGCTGCCTGTCCGGTTTGCCATTTTGAGTCTCAGGCTGTCGAGGGGAGCCGCTTCTTCTGCCCCAACTGTCATGAGCCTTTATTTGTTGCCGACGCAACCTTTTATCGGCAAACCCCCAAGGGAACGATTGAGGTGGAGTTAATCGAAGATTAAGCCGCAACCTATCGCTGGGGGGCATTCCTAGCCCGTGTAAATTTCTTTGAACTTTTCGGCGACCACTCCAGAGGGATCCCCCGCCCTACTGTAAACTGAGGGACACAAGTGAAGAGCGGCTTTAGGGCGGCTTTGTGGCTTAAAAAAAGAGTTTTTAGACTGGAGAACGCTCATGTCTCACTCGGTCAAAATTTACGATACCTGTATTGGTTGTACTCAGTGTGTGCGTGCTTGCCCCACCGATGTTTTAGAAATGGTTCCCTGGCCTGGACAAAATAAAGCAGGGATGATCGCTGCTTCTCCTCGCACAGAAGATTGTGTTGGTTGCAAACGTTGCGAAACCGCTTGCCCCACCGATTTCTTGAGCATCCGTGTCTATTTGGGAGCCGAAACCACCCGCAGCATGGGTCTGGCGTACTAACCAGCAGCTTCAGGCTGATTCAATCCGTCCGTTATCAAAGTTTTCCTTGTTGGGTGTAGCTGAGGACAGGTTTAGAGCCTGTCCTTTTTTGTTGACTTGTATTTCAGTCTCTAGCTACCCGATAATTACCGTCTCATTGGTTTAGCCTCGAAACGCCAGAAAGGCTTGTCCCTTTTGCAAGAGAAGCGCAGATCGTTGTTGCGGTTGCCAGGAGGCGGGATCCGGCAAAAGTTGACTGTCTTGCTGGCTAAAGGCGAAGGTTTGGAAGGGGCGGATCCAGGGTTGCCAAGCGGCTGGGATCCCGGCATCCGAGGCGTCGAGGTAGAGATAGCCTTGGGAGCGACGAGGCAGGGGCAAAGTGGCTTGTTTCCACTGCTTATCCCGATCGAGGCTGGGAGCCTGTAGCGTGTTCTCCAGCCCTGCCAGCGAATTACTGAGCCATAACCGATGATTTTGCAGACGGTGATAGGCGATAGCAGGAGTCGAGGGGAGAAGCGCTGTACTTACTTCTCGCAGCCATTCCGCTTCCGTTTCACTTTCCAGTTGCTCAGGGATCCCTTGGGCAATGGGCTGATAGGCATGAACCTCAGAGAGGGATGGCGGCAGCATCGGCAGATCCGTCGGTAGGCCGGGTAAAACCTCCGGTGCCGACGGGACAGGGATCCAGGCAAAGGCTTCAGCCGATGGTTGGAAAGGAATCGGCATCGTCTGCCAGCCGTGGCTGGCTAGCTGCTGGCTGAGGGTAGGAGGGAATTGATCCACACCGGCGGCGGCCAAAATCCAGGTGGGGGGAAGGGCGGGATCCCGAATTTGAGCCAGGGCATAGTCTCCAGGGATCCCAGCCCATAAATTCTCTGCCCCCTCAAGCTGGATCTGGCTAGCCAGATCCGCGAGTGGTGTTGTCAGATCTAGCCCTAGCCAAGTGGCCAACGATTGCCACAGGTCAGCCGTGGAGGCAAACTGAGTTCCCCCCACCAAAAGGGTCGTGTCAGGGGGTAGGGATCCCAAGAGTGAAGGGGATTGACGATGGCTGTTGGCCAGCGATTGTGCCTTTGGGCTGGGCAAATGCCAAAGTAGGTTGGTTTCGGCCACTAGCCCCTGAAAGGTAACCCCTAAGCCGAACCCCATCGCCTGTAAGGGATCCGCCACTTGTGGAGCGCGTACATATCCCCAACCCAGGTGGGCTTGGGGGAGAGAGGCCATCACTGCCTGATAGGAAGGGCTTGTAGCTAAGGATTGGGAGGGTAGTTGCCAGCTATCCACCGCTTGTCTCAAAACTTGGGCATGGTTAGAGAGGAGCACATAACGATTGCCAAAGGCTGCCGCCGCCAGGGTTTTTCCTGGGGTCAAGGGGGTTGAGACAATTTGCACACCCTTGTAGGCCTCCACGTTGACCGGAATACCCGCTAGCCACTGTCGTTGCCAAAGTAGATTCAGAAAACGCTGGGATCCCTCCGCCCATTGGGTGGAGAGAATCAGGAGGGGCTGAGGGGTGGTTTGGGGGTTTGGGGGGATCCAGGCCAATAGTGTGTCTGATCCTAGCCAGGGTTGAATTTCCTCGCGAAAATCAATATTGGCAGCTTGCAATAGTTCACCCCAGGCTGCTGGCCCCCGCTGAGAAAACACCTGTTCCCAGGCATAACGTCCCCGACGACGTTGAGCCGCAGGCAGGCAAGCCAACCAAAACGCCTCCAGTTTGGACAGAGGAGCCGTCAACACCACCATACTGGTGGCGGAGCGCGGAACCAACCTGACCATCTCCGGCAAGGGGGGATGAGCCACTAGCAAAGAGACAGGACTTTGGGTGAACAGCCACACTAAGGATCCGCCGATCATGACAATCAGGAGAGCCACTGCCACCAGGATCCCTCGCACAAGCTGACGTTGTTGCATTTGGAACCTCCCAAATAGAATTAAGGCGGAGTGAGGGGCAAGTCACCCATGACGAATGATACCGTCTCTCTTCCCCTGTCCCCAACACAATCCGCAGCCACAGGGAGGTTGAACGGGCGATTCGTCCCAGCTAGGGGCAGGGGATCCCCAATTGCTCGGCCTCAGTTGTATGGCCAGAGGCTAAGCCACCCAGAGGGAGTGATGCAGAGGGTTGATGGATAGCCGTTCAAGATCAGATTCAAACTTAGACCGTAGGCGATGCCGCAATTATTCAATGGTTTTATTCGTTACTTGGCTGAAATTTCTTTTCGTCAAGCGATACTTTGGTGCTATTTGATTTGGTATCTGGTGACCATTCGCTTTTATTTTGACCCGTCCCCAAAGCTGTGGATCAATTCCCTCGGCATTAGTGGGGTTATTGGCACAGGTCTCTGGCTGAGCGTCTCCCCCCAGCAAAATTCAAAGGCAGTCAAACCGGATAGATGGCAGATCTTTCGCCTCTATCTGATGCCCTTTTGTGTTTCCAGCTTTTCCGCTTTGATCAAAGATCAAGGATTTATTGTCATTTTATCGCCCAGGCAGGGGGAGCTATTGATTACGCTGGCTTGCTGTGGCTTATTTCTATTGCTGGTTTATGGAATTAAATTTTTGAGAAAATCAGTTTGATTGCTCATTTTGATCCATGTTTTTCAGTATTGTGATAAACCTACAGCCTATTCGACGATTAGCTAGTACAGTAACAGCACTTGGTAAACCAGTTTCTGAATGATGCCTTCTCTACCAAATATAGTGCGATCTCTATCAGCTTTTCTATGCTTTCCATCCCCCTAGAAGGAAACAGTCGGACA
>JANRIL010000046.1:0-88485 GCA_033764955.1 Cyanobacteriota bacterium
CGCTGGACGGACAAAGACTGATGTGATCCGAGAGCTTGTCCGTTCTTTGTCAGAATAAATTGTTCGCCTTCGGCTCACGCGGCTCTCTTCCCGACCCTGACCCTTCGGGTACAGGGCGGGGCTTCCCGCCTAATAGCTAAAATCAGGACTCAAGATTCATTGGCTAGGCATTTGGCGGTAAGTCGGGAAAATGAGGTTGCAAATACGCAATCAACAGCTTCTTCGCTTCAACCAAAACTTGATCCTGGAACGTTTGATCTTTCGATAAGGCCAAGATATCGAGAGTACAGGCAACCTCAACACTCACCGTAGCGATTAACTCCCGATAGCTGGGATCCAGGGAGGGATTGCGAGCCGCGAAATAAACGATAAATTGTTGAGCAATTTCCTGATAAAAAGCGGCGTTCATAGCCACTGTTGTCGGGATTAAACGGGATTGCACAAACACAGTGCGAAATCCTGGATTCATCCTGGCAAACTGATCAAAAGCGTTGACCAGTTCGCTAATATACGTGGCCAGAGGGACATGCAGTACCTTCTGAGTGTGCAGGGATTCTGACAGCGATCTCAGTTGATTCAGATAGCGATCCAACAGGGCATGGAAAATAGCCAGCTTATCGGGGAAAAACCGATACAAACTGCCAACGGAGGTCTTGGCTCTGGCGGCAATATCGTCGGTCGTAACGGAATCATAGCCAGCCTCCGCAAACAATTCAGCAGCAGCATCCAGAATACGGTCAAATCGCTGACGGCTACGTGCCTGTTGCGGTAGACGCCAGAGGGGTGTGGGCGGGTCATGAGTCATTCAGATAGACAATGGGTTGACAAACATGAGGGAAACCTCGCATATTATAAACATGAGGGAAACCTCGCTTATTGATAGATAGCAGAATGGACGGAGGTATTTATGAATAGTACGTCTCAATTGGATAGGGTTGATGCTCGCTCTACTCTGAACCTGCCATTGTTTGGAGTTCTGGGGGTCTTGGCCTGGGCTATTGGTGTGTTATTTATTCGGTTTGCGGGCGGCACTTTTTTTGTGGAGGGTAGCCCCTGGCTGGTGGGGTTGTATGGGTTAACCATTCCAGGAGTATGGCTTTTGGTAAAAGGGCTGGCTTTGGCGACTAAGCTTTCTGGCGTGGAGATTGTCCTAGCTATCGTCATCATGAATGCTACAGCTACTCTCTTCGATGGGGTAGCCATTGCCTGGATGCCTTCTCTTTATGACTTGCCCCTGTCTGCCCATTTATTAGCAGCGGCTTATCTGCTTTGGTTTGTGGGGCTGACCCTCTGGTTTAGCTTTGGACTGAGCCATTCTGAGTCTTAGCCGATTCTGATCGGGTTGAGCTAGTTTGTCGGGATTGCTTGGGCATCACCATAAACTCCAGAAAACTCAATACAGAAACCTGGGCGATTGAGATATCGTCCTTTTTTGTCATTCCTTCATGACTGCTTCTGCTTGATCATCGGCTGATGGTTTCTACCAGAAGGAGGGGCAACCGGGATCCCGATACCTATGGAATGGAAAGCTGATGGGGGAAAGGGGCAAAACTAGCGATGAGCTTGAGAACGCTTCACTAACTGTTGCCAAAGATTAAGGGGGATTTGTGGGTGGGGAGGTCGGGATCCCTGAAAAGTGGGGAGATCTTCCGGCAGATAGTGTAGAGCGACCTTGACTGTCGGATCAAGAAAGCTACAGCGCCGTTGACTTTGCCTAAGGGCGTCTCCCCAAAAAATATCAGTCCAATCGAGCCGTTGCTCAACCGAAATAGCAGGGAAAACCCAAGTAGCCTGGGAGGTCTTATTCATGCCAGCACCGCTCTAACCAACCTATTAACTGACTTCGGGACAGGTGAAACTGCTGCACCACGCTGCGAACTTGCAGAACCGTGATCGGGTCAGATACATCCACACGCAACTGACCATCTTCCGTACAGCAAGCGGGGATCCCTAATTCCTGTAGCCGCCGCCAAATCCCCCAACGCTCGCTGAGATTGACGTGAACCACTTGCCCATCGAGCCTTGATTGAGGACTCAACGAATTCATAAATACTGACTCCCTGACAACCTGAAAAATGTAGCCCTGCAAGATCTAGAGAGCCGACGGGCAAGCCTACCTTCCCTCGCTGCTCTTGATGGATGCCTTTCCCTAAAGTCAATACCGAAGCTGAGTTAACGCAGGAGAAATGAACCCCCATTCCTGAGCCTTGTCCAACAAAAACGGACTTGGCAGAGAATAGCCTGGTCTTCTATAGCTATTTATCTTCATTTGTTAGCTCTACATAAAACGGTAACAGATTTCTGGTTTAACTGCAATTATTCTCACTAAGATTTGAGATAAATGGGGATTATTATCCTTCTTTCCACTCTCCTCTAATCCACAAAGAATCACTTTATCCTTGTGGGAAGGCTATTTGAGCTGATCCGACCAAGGGAGCCTGAGATGGTGATTCCCCAAGGGAGCAAAGAAAACTGCAAAATATTTTTGTTATTGATTGACGGGATCCCTGAATAGCTTGTAGACTTTTCTGTGGCAACTTAGGAATAACTATCAATAAGCTATCCTATTGCGTTTCCATAGGTTTGCCCAGGGTGACTTTTCCAGTTCCTACTGCGTAGGGATCGCTAGTTGGGGACGGTGGCTGTGCGGATCCCCCTGCTGCCCCAAAAATCCTAGTGGGGTGAAACGGTCAGGTGGCTCTGAAAAACCCAAGTGCCACCCTAGGTTTTCTTTTACTGTTTAGGAGTTTGTCTGTATGTCTATTCCCATCACTCGACGTGGGTTTGCTTTGTCTATAGCGGCGGGAGCCGCAACCTTGGCGGCGGGATCTTTGGCTCGACCCGCCCGCAGCCAATCGGGGCAAGCGATCAATTTATACTCAGCTCGCCACTATGACACCGATACGGCTCTCTATACCAGCTTCACAGACAAGACGGGCATTAAGGTCAATCTGATTGAGGCAGGTGCTGATGAGTTGATCGAACGCATCATCAGTGAAGCCGCCAACAGCCCCGCCGATGTTTTGATCACCGTGGATGCCGGACGCCTGTGGCGTGCTCAACAGGCTGGCATTCTAGAACCCCTGACCTCTTCTGTCCTAGAGTCTGCCGTACCCGCCAATCTGCGGGATCCGAAGGGAGAATGGTTTGGCCTCTCCAAGCGGGCGCGGGTGATCATGTACCACAAAGACAAGGTTCAGCCGGAAGATCTCTCCACTTACGAAGGGTTGGCGGATCCCAAGTGGAAGGGCAAAGTGCTGATTCGCTCCTCCACAAACATCTATAACCAGTCGTTGGTGGGATCGATCATTGAGGCGGACGGGGTCAGTGAAACGGAGACTTGGGCGAAGGGGTTGGTGGCGAACTTTGCCCGCCCACCGGAAGGGGGAGACACCGATCAAATCAAAGCGGTGGCCGCCGGAGTGGGAGACATTGCTGTTTCCAATACCTACTACTTAGCTCGCCTGCTCAAGTCTGACAAAGCCGAAGATAAAGAAGCTGCCGCCAAAATTGGTGTTTTCTTCCCCAATCAGGGAGATCGAGGCACCCATGTCAACATCAGTGGAGGCGGGGTTCTCAAAACCGCCCCCAACAAAGAGGCTGCTATCCAATTTTTGGAGCATTTGGTTAGTCCAGAAGCCCAGGAAATCTTTGCCAAAGGCAATAATGAATATCCGGTTTTAGCGAGCGTTGCTCTCGATTCGGTAGTCTCTAACTTTGGCTCCTTCAAAGAAGATCAGTTAAATGCCAGCGTTTTTGGGGCGAATAACCCACTGGCTCTGAAGGTTACTGACCGGGCTGGCTGGAAGTAGTCAGAAGCAAAGTGTGGAAAGGGATCCCAAAACTACCGCTCATCCAGAGGGCGTGGAGCTAGGGATCCGTCCCCCTAACGCTTTCTCACAGATAACCTCTCGGCAGTCGCTGTGCATTGGGGTTGTTATGCGCTGATCGCTGGGTCTTCATTCTCCCGGTTTAGGCTGTTGATGGGATCCAAAAGGATTAACGATTTCCAGAAAATCTTTGGGTGGAGTGACAACCGCTTGAGAAGATGGCGATGGTTGAGTGGGACGGGCTTCACCCATGCCTAACGCGCCTTTTTCCAAAGTCCCTACAACAAGAGAACCAATATAATCAGCACTGGTATAGGCTGCCTCAATACACTGGTGGACATTCTCTAAATCTTTGTCATCAATAATGCCGTTGCTGGTAGCCTTATAGAATTGCACCGTGACACGAAGAGGATAACGTTCATCTCGTTCTAGCTTGTGACCTCCCAGTTCCAGATGCTCACCCTCATCCTCGCCGTACCCAATTACAGCATCTTCCATATCGCTGCCTTCTTCACACAAGAAAGCAACCCCTGCCACAAGTTCACCAGATCCAGGAGAAGCATCAAACCTTAAGTATTCAAGCTCTTTATGTTTGAGAGGCACTTGAATAACCATCACCATGTTGATATCTTGGGCAACCGTTACTTGTGCTCGTGCCTCTTCCAGCGAAATTCCTTGTCGTAGAGCAATTTCTTGAGCCTGGTTTTCTTTGTAATCGCTCAATCGCTCACCTGTAAGACAGGTTTTCTGTCCATTGTTGTTGAAGTAAAGATTTTGTCCCCATTCAGCTAAATCATTTTCATTGTCAATCACTGTTGCACTGCTTCCTTCTGTAGTAATCAAGATAGCAAGAACAGCAGGGCTTTCCCTGCGCGATTGATAGTTAAATAACACTGGGTTAAAACTGCACCGACCTTGCTGGGGAATAGGCAGAAAACATGCCTGGGCACTGACTAAAACGTGAGTATCTTGCTCAGTTAATAGAGGTTGGCTCTCCGCATGGAGCTTTTCAGTATAACTGATGTATTGTGACAAATTAGTTAGGTATTCCTGCAACGTCACAGCTTGTAATTCTTCTCCCTTTTCATTCCCTATTTTGATTTTGATCAGTTCCAAGGGAATATCACCCGTTTTATCTGTAAAGTTGGGGTAGCGAATGACAGGCAGGAGTTCTTTTTGATTAGGACGATCTGGATAGCGCACTTGAAGCGTCATGTCGCTAATATTTTCACCCCAAGTTGATCCGGGTGTACGTGCCATGTCCTCCCACATCACATTAACGACATTCAATCCCAGTTTTTTGACGCGATCGCATAACGCTATGTCGCGGATCATATTTACAACCCTTTTCATTGCAGTCTGAAATAAGTCATTGGTTGGCATAACGGTTTCTCTGGGGGGACAGTTCGGCAGAAAAGCAGACATCTCATGCTCAATATCTACATCTACAAGTAATAAATTCCGAGCAAATCACCTAACAACTTCAAATTACAATCCCATCAATAGATTCAACACAGCTTCACCTTTAACGCTACAAGATAGGCTCCAAACTGCTGACTCAACAGCATTGAGCCGCCTAACTAGAGGTTGGCAGCGCAGTCAGGGCAGCGGGGATCCCCTGGCCATTTGGATGCGGTCGGTCATGAAAGAGCAAGGAATGGGGGGGTTCTAGGCCGTGGGATCCCATCAGGGCAGGGTTGCCCATGATTGCTTTGGTCTCTCCGTCGGCCACCACTTCCCCCTGATCCATAACCATCACCCGCTGACAGGTTTCTAGAATGAACTCCAGATCGTGGGAGGCAATCAGCAGGGTTTGGGGGGACTGTTGGAGAAACTCGATCAAGCGCCGTCTGGCTCGACAATCTAAGTTGGCAGAGGGTTCGTCGTAGATCACCACCTGTGGCTGCATGGCCAAGACTCCCGCAATCGCCACCATCCGTTTTTCTCCCCCCGACAAATGGTGAGGAGGGCGTTCTGCTAATGGAAGGGTTCCGGTCAGCCGCAGCGCCGCCTCCACCCGATCCGTCACCTCCTGACGAGGAAGTCCTAAATTTTCTGGGCCGAAGGCAACATCCTGCCACACCGACGTACAAAATAGCTGGTGATCGGGATTTTGAAAGACCAGCCCCACCTCTTGAGACAAGGATCCCACCCGTAACGGCTTGCCCCACAGCGCAATCTCTCCGGCGGTGGGGGATAAGATGCCGCATAAGACTAAAAATAAAGTAGTTTTGCCCGCTCCATTGGCACCGATCACCCCAATTCGCTCCCCCGCTTGGGCTTGCAGATTCACCTGCTTGAGTACATCAGGCCGATCGGGATAGGAAAAACACAGCCCGTGGATAGCGAGAGCCATTGTGGAAGCCTTACCTGTCATGATCCCAGCACCAGAAACTCCATACTGATAAACCCTATACTCAGCAGGCAGGTCAACCCCGTCGCCCACAGACTACCTCTATCCCAAGGAACCGCCACGGGATCCTTTATCCTCATGCCATATCCCCGCAGACGCATCGCCTGATAGACCCGCTCCGATTGTTCGTAACTGCGGACAAATAGGGATCCCGCCAGAGAGGCCAATTTCGCTAGGTAGTGCCGATCCGGTAGTAGCCTGCGGGGATGGGGGTCAAACCCCCGCAGACGCATGGCCTGCCGCATTTGCTCCAAATCATCCGCCAGTTGGCTGAGATAGCGATAGGTGAGCAGAAGCATATCCGCCAAGATACTGGAAAGCCCAAGGGCGCGCATGGCTTTGACCGTCGTCAGGAGGGGGCTGGTATTCAATAAAACCAAGCTGAGGGTGAGCAAACAAAAAAAGCGTACCCCGATCAAGACCACCGCCTCACATCCCTCCTGCCGCAGGGTGATCCCCCCCCACTGGGCTATCACCGTTTCACCAGAAAGAAAAGGCAGAAATAGCACCACCCCCAGCAAAAACACCCCAGGATAGCGGCAGCGCTGCCACCAAAACCACCAAGGCAGGCGGGATAACCCATAAAAAAATGCCGTCACCACCACCATGGCGGGTAACAACCGCAGATCCTCCACCAACGCAAAGGCCAGAATCACACTCAGCAACCCCAGCAGTTTTCCCCTGGGATCCCAACGGTGCAGGGGGGAATCTAAGGGCAGATTGAGCCGCATTACGGATGACATACCCACCCCCTACCCCTGATTTTTCAAAAGTTCTGGTTTCACCTTATGCAGGAACAAAACCAGCAGGGTTGTGAAAGCTCCCTCAATCAGCATGAGGGGAATATGGGCAAGGGTCAGGCTGTAGGTGGCGATTTTTTCCGCTTGCGCCTCTAAATCAGCCGGAATCGTCGTGAGGATCAATCCCCAAAAAATCAGCGCCGCCAGACCTAAGCCGATGGATCCCGCCAAAAAAGCGGTTAGTCCCAACGCCTGCCGTTCACTCAACCACCGCTGCGTCAAGGGATAGAGCTGAAAGATCCCATGCGCCAGCAAAGCCGGGATCCCCATCATGGCGGCGTTTACCCCCAAGGTGGATAACCCCCCATGCCCGAAGGTTTCTGCTTGCAGAAATAGCCCAATCAAAATGGCTGGGAAGGCATAGTAGCCCAAAATCACCCCTAGCAGGCCATTCAGCACCAAATGCACGCTGGCGGGAGGAATCGGGATGTGGATGGAGGAGGCGACAAAAAAAGCTGCCGTTAGCAGGGAGGCTTTCGGGATCCCCTGGGTTGGATCCCCTTGCCGATGAATCTGGCGCAGACTAAACCAGGTGAGCCCTCCGGTCACCAGATAACCAGGCAGCCAAACCTGGGCGGGCAAGAGTCCATCGTTAATGTGCATGAGATTTCCTGGCAAAAAAGAGTGTTGTTCCTAACAACCCCCAGAGAATGGATCCCGCCATCAGACCGGTTTGTCGAGGACTTAAGCCGGAGGTAGACCCCTGCGAGTCGCCTAGGGATCCCGCCTGTACGGGAAAAGTGGCAATATCCCCATGTCCGGCTTGGCGCACCTTTACCTCCCAAATTCCCTCCAGGGTTGGATCCGGTCTAAACACAAAACGCCCCCTCTCGTCCGTTTCCCCTTTGAGCCAAGCTTTTGCTGGATCGAGGGGGCTATAGACCGTCACCTGTCCCTGCTGCATGGGTTCGCCGGTGTCATAGTCAGCCTGAATTTCGATGGCCTGGGTGACGTGATACTCAATTTTGACGCCATGCCCAAAGCTTGCTTGTGCCCATAGACAACTCCATAGCCCTATCCCTATCCACAGCGATTTGCTAACCTTGCCCACAGGATAAAGACTCCAGAAACTAGCACGATTTGATAACATTCGCCGATCCATGTTGATTGAGAGGGGATAGCCAGGGAGGATATCGGGATCCCCTAGAGGTTGGCTAGGGTTTCTTGGCAATGCCCCTCTCCGACATGCCCCAAACTGGCTAAGGCCACCGCTAGCTTTTGATAGTTTTCACCAGACAACTTCGTTTTCAGGGTAGCCATGTCAGCCGTGAGATTGTCTCCAGTGGCGAGAGCGGCGAACGGCTCAAACCCGACTGCTCCCAGATTCAGGGCATCATCGGCAGCCGTTTCAGCATCCCCAAAAATGTGGTCAAAGTGAAAGGTGGCCTCTAGGTCAGCCAATCCCCCCGCTTCAAGGATCCCTTTGCGATCCTCTCCAACAAAATCGCCGCAGCTATAGGCATATTCCTGGTCAATGTTGAGGGTGAAGGGGATCGACTGATCGGCTTTGGCGGCGGTTCCCACCAACATTAAGGTTTGTCCCTGGGCAGGACCTGCGCTGGCTGGGGTCATCTTCCAGGCCAAGGCGTTATAGCGACCGGAGGGTGCCACCATCTCGGCTACCAAAATCGGTTCGGCATTCTCATCTCCTGCGGCCAGATCCACCGTTTGTGACTTCACCAGATCCACCTGGGATTTGGCTTGTAGTCTGCCTTCGGCTTCGGGGTCAAAGGGGGGATCCGTTTGATAGGCCACCACATCCGTCAAATGCACATAGACATGCTCAAAATCAATCCGCCAGCCATCTTTCGAGACAAACCCCTGCCGGACAAAATCCTCCCCATTGGCTCGCATCTGCAACATCCCCTCCGCTAAAGCAGGCGCAGCGAAACTGAACCCGAACATGCAAGAAGCCAAAACCTGCCAGTGTTGCTGCTTCATTTGTCACCAACCTTTGCGACGAGAGCGTACCTAATGGTCATAACCCTCCTACCAAAGCATGTCCTTTCTGCTGTTTACAATCCTCTCCCAGGGCATTTCTATCGATCTTTTTACAGAATTTTTAGATTCAATCCGATCCCAAAATAGACTTATCAAGAGAACTTTCTATCCGCTAGTAGGGATCCCCCTCTCTCGTCCAGGCAACCCATGATAATTGCGCCGTTTTCCCTTTTCTGAGAAGGTTTTACCTCTCAGATCCTGAAAGCTATTTTTTGATGGAGCCATATTTTTAGACGAAGCCTATGCCGTTCCGTGATGATTTTTGACTTTAGAAATCGAGTCTGCCCATAGAACCCAAGTGAATGTATTCGCTCACCCAAAAAGTCAAAGGATGTGGGGTAGAGATCCGGCAATTGTCGGAAGCTGGGATAGAACTTTGGGATTCTGTTGTGATCGTTGCCACCACCACAGCATGGCTTTAGTCACTGGGAAAGGGGTGGTAGCATTGCATAGTATTTGAACAGGTACTCTTGTGGAAGGGAAACTCGCTTTCACTCGTTTGCCTCAACTTGCCTCCCCATCGAAGGCTGTTTCAAGTGTGTTTCAACTGTACGCAAGGCTATGAAAACATCCCCCCACCTGATGATGGATACTGCCTCGAAAAATTCTGACAAAAGCCCCTTTGCTCATTCCTCTCCACCCCGACGGGGGGGATCCGGCTGGCTGGTGGGGTTGCTATTGCTGGGGGTGCTGGGGGGGGCTGGCTGGGTAGCCTACCGTGTGTTGGTGCCTGCTCCAGTTGCGGTTAGTGAAGTGGCTAAACTGGCTCCGGTAGAGCAGCTCACCCTGCCGCTAACGGTTTCTGCCAGCGGTACGATCCAGCCGGAACGGGTGGTCAATGTCAGCCCCAAGCGAGCGGGCATCCTCTCAGAAATTTTGGTGGAGGAAGGGGATCCCGTCCAAGCGGGACAACTGATTGCCATCATGGATAGCTCCGATCTCCTGGGTCGCCGTACCCAAGCGATGGCTCAACTGGCGGCGGCTCAGGCCAATTTAGCCCGTCTGCAAGCAGGTAGCCGCCCTCAAGAAATTGCCCAAGCCCAAGCTCGCTTGACGGATGCCCAGGCCGCCCTACGACAGGCCAGCGACCAACTGGAGCGAGACAAATCCCTGCAAACAGATGGGGCAATTTCGATTCAGCAATTGGTGATCACCCAATCCAACTATGACCGTGCCCTGGCTAGTGTGGAGCAGATGGAACAGGCTCTGCAACTATTACAGGTGGGATCCCGTGCTGAAGATATTGCCCAGGCACAGGCCGAGGTATTGGCGGCGGAGGGGGCGATCCAGTCGATGGAAACCGAGCTGGCGGATACCCGCATCCTGGCTCCCTTTGCTGGGGTTGTCACCCGCAAATTCAGCGAACCGGGGGCTTTTGTGGCTCCCACTTCTGTGCAGGTGGATTCGGGCAGTAGCGCCAAAGTCAGCGCTGCTATCGTCAGCATTGCCGGAACCAACCAGGTGATCGCCAACGTTGCTGAAACCGATATCAGCCAGATTCGCATCGGACAAACTGCTAGCCTGCGAGCCGATGCCTATGATGACCAAGAATTTACGGCGGAAGTCAGCCAGATTGCCCCCCAAGCGGTTCTGCAACAAAATGTCACCAGCTTTGAGGTCAAGATGGCTATTCGGGATGATGCGGAGGGATTGCTGCGCCCCGGCATGAATGTTGATATCGAGTTTCAGGTGGGATCCCTGGAGAATGCCCTAGTGGTGCCAACGGTGGCGATTTTACGCCAAGAGGATCAAATTGGGGTGTTTGTTAACGATGCCGAGGGCAACCCCATCTTTAATCCGTTAGAGATTGGCGTGAGTATCGGGGACAAAACGGAAGTCAAATCAGGACTTACGGGTGACGAGCAGGTCTATATCACCTTCCCAGAAGGCTATAAACCTTCAGCGAGAGGGCTGTTTCCCACCCTCAACTAGGTTCTCTGGCGATCCGTGGGTAGGGGAGCAGAACAGGTTTCAATGAAGAAGTGCGTCAGGAGAGTAGAGAGATTGTGCCGACCCCCTTTGTCATCGATACGTTAGAAATGTCTACCGATAGCCTGCGCAGCAACAAACTGCGGGCGGGTCTCACCGTTTTGGGGGTTGTGATTGGCATTAGCTCGGTGATTGCCCTCAACTCGATTGGGCAGGGAGTGCAAAAAGCCACGGAAGGACTGCTGCAAGCCCTGGGAACGGATGTCATGCTGGTGTTGGCAGGGCCAGCGCGGGTGGGATTAGTCAGTCAGGGAGCTGGATCCGCCTCCACCTTGACCTTAGCAGATGCCCGTGCTTTGGAATCCCAAGCTCCTGCCATCGATGGGGTGGCCGCTTTTTTGCGCGGGGCGGTGCAGTTGGTCTACGAAGACAAAAATATCTTGACAGCAGCGATGGGCACGGAGGCCAATTTTCCGCAGGTGCGGACTTGGCAGGTGCAGGAGGGGCGTTTTTTTAGTCAAGAGGAAGTGGATGAGCTAGCCAGAGTGGCCGTGTTGGGTTATAAAACCCGTGATGCCCTGTTTGGCAATGTTCCTTCCGTTGTAGGGGAACGGATTCGTGTCCAGGGGGAACGCTTTACGGTGATTGGCGTGATGGAGCCGAAAGGGGGACTGGGCAGTGCGGATCCCGACGATCAGATTTATGTGCCTCTCACTACCATGTCCGCCCGGTTGGTAGGGAACAATGCGGTTTCTGGCCTGGCTTTAACCGGATTTTGGGCGAAATCGGTTTCCCAAGATCAGGTGGATGCCGCTCAGTTTCAACTCACCAATTTGCTGAGACTGCGCCACAATATCCTGCCGGGACAGGAGGATGATTTTTCCTTGACCAATCAGGTAGACATTCAACAAACCCTGAATATTGTCGTCAGCCTATTTACGGTGATGGTGGTGGCGATTGGGTCGATTTCGCTCGTGGTGGGGGGGATCGGCATTGCCAACATCATGCTCGTCACCGTGGTGGAGCGCACCCGCGAAATTGGCATTCGCAAAGCTCTCGGAGCGAGTGAAGTGGCGATTCTCTATCAGTTTTTGACAGAAGCTGTCGTGGTGTCTGTGATGGGGGGAGCGATTGGCATTGTCTTGGGGGTGGGGGTAGCCGCCGGAACCGCCTTTCTACTGCGGATCCCACTGATTGTTTCCGGCAGTTCGGTGGTGGTCAGCTTCAGCCTGTCTTTGCTAGTGGGGCTGTTGGCGGGAGTGATCCCAGCCCGCAGTGCCTCCAAAATGGATCCGATTGTTGCGCTACGGGTGGATTGAGATGGGGGAAATGATTCGGCTAGAAGGGATCCGCAAGACCTACCGCATGGGGGAGATGTGGGTGACCGCTCTCAACCGCATCGATCTGACCATTGAGGCGGGGGAATATGTGGCGATCATGGGAACGTCGGGTTCCGGTAAATCCACCCTCATGAACATTTTGGGGTGTTTGGATCGACCCACCCAGGGCAAGTATTTTTTGGCGGAGCGAGATGTCACGACCTTGGGCAATGATGAGCTAGCTCTTGTCCGCAACCAACGCATTGGTTTTGTCTTTCAGCAATTTAACCTGCTCTCACGGGCTTCTGCTTTAGACAATGTGATGATCCCGATGATCTATGCCAATATTCCCAAACGGGAGCGACAACAGCGGGCGAAAGAAGCCTTGGTTCAGGTGGGATTGGCGGATCGTTTATATAACCTGCCCAGTCAATTGTCGGGGGGACAACAACAACGGGTGGCGATCGCCCGTGCGCTCGTTAATCGTCCTGCCTTGATTCTGGCGGATGAACCGACGGGTGCTTTGGATACCACCACTTCTCAAGAAATTATGGATTTGTTGCGTGGTCTCAATGAAACCCAGGGCACGACTCTGGTGATCGTGACTCATGAACCGGATATTGCCGCCCAAACTCGTCGGATGATTCGCTTGCGAGATGGATTGGTGGTGGAGGACAGCCCTCAGGTCGCTGTGACCAAGGGATCCCTATCGCTGGTTCCAGAAGAGTAGGGGATCCCTTTGCTGTTGACTCAGATGTAGACCAACCCCTTCCCGCCCTTTTTTGTCCAATGGACGAGTGCCATTGCAAGGGTTGCGGACGTTGTGGGTATGGTAGCCATTTGACGGGGCGGATTGGCTTCTCCTATGGTGGTGAAACCTGAATAACCCTATCGGTAGTGGGTTGTCTCGATGAGGTATGAATATGTGTGGGATTGTCGGCTATGTGGGGTTTCAGTGGGCAGCTCCTATTTTGATTGAAGGGTTGCGAACTTTGGAATATCGCGGGTATGACTCGGCGGGTATTGCCACTGTGGATGAAGACCATCGCCTAAGCATTATCCGAGCCACCGGAAAACTGCATCACCTTCAAGAAAAAGTCAGGCAAGGGATCCCTACGGCCAAGCTGGGGATTGGCCACACCCGCTGGGCCACCCACGGAGCTGTCACGGAAGAAAATGCCCATCCCCATTGCGACAGTGCGGGGCGGGTGGTGGTGATTCAGAATGGCATTGTGGAAAACTATCTGGAACTGAAACATCGCCTTTTGCAGGAGGGAGTGGTTTTTCAATCCCAAACCGATACGGAAGTGATCGCCCATTTGCTGGGATCCCGACTGGCCGAAACGGGCGACATTGTGACCGCCTTTGCTCAAGTGCTGCAAGAGTTGCGGGGGGGAAATGCAATTGTGGTGCTGGATCGGCAGCGACCGGATTTGTTGTTGGCGGCGCGACTGGGCAATGCTGGCGCCGTAGTGGTGGGAGAAGGGGAGGGGGAAAAATTTGTGGCCTCCGATCTACCCGCCATCGTCCGCCATACCCGCCAGATAGTCTTTTTAGAAGATGGAGAAATGGCTCTCTTGACGGCGAATCAGGTGACCTACCAACGCATCACCGGGGATCCCTTACGCAAATCCTTAACCGCGATTGCCTGGGATCCGATTGCGGCAGCCAAGGGGGGCTACAAACATTTCATGCAAAAGGAAATTGCGGAACAGCCCCGCACTACCACCGATACGCTGCGGGGGCGAGTCGATCTAGAAGAAGGGCGGGTCATGCTGGAGGGGTTGCTCCTGAGTGAAGGGGAGATCCAGAACATTCAACGGATTCACGCGGTGGCCTGTGGAACCGCTTGGCACGCCTGTCTGGTCAGCAAATATTTTATAGAGTCGATTGCGCGGATCCCGGTGGAGGTGGATTATGCCTCGGAGTTTCGCTATCGGCAACCCGTCCTCAACTCCGGCAACTTAGTTTTAGCCCTCACCCAATCGGGGGAAACGGTGGATACGCTGGCGGCCATGACGGAAGCCCGCGAACAGGGGGTAAAAAGTTTGGCGATTGTGAATGCGATTGGATCCCAGGCTAGTCGCCTTGCCGATGCGGGAACCATTTATATCCACTCTGGGCCTGAGATTGCCGTGGCTTCCACCAAAGTTTTTTCGGGCATGTTGATGGCGAGCTATTTGCTGGCGCTGCAACTGGCTCAGGTGCGGGGCGTCCTAACTCCAGAGCAAATCCGCGCCCATATTCAACAGTTGATTGAGATTCCCGGCAAGATTAGCTTGCTTATCAAAGAGACGGCGATTTATGAGCAGCTCGCCGATCACTATCACCACGTCACCGATATGCTCTACCTGGGGCGCTGGGTGAATGCCCCGATTGCCCTGGAGGGAGCCTTAAAAATGAAGGAAATCAGCTATATCCATGCTGAGGGCTATCCGGCGGGAGAAATGAAGCATGGCCCAATTGCCCTAATTGATGAACGGATGCCAGTGGTGTGCATTGCCACTCACGATCATGTTTACGAAAAAATGTTATCGAACGTGGAGCAGGTGCGAGCTAGAGGGGGGCGGGTGATTGCCTTGATCAATCCTGGGGATACGCAGGTGCGCTCCCAGGCGGAGCATGTGATCGAAATCCCAGAGACGACTCCCCTTCTGGGATCCATTCTCAACGCTATCCCCCTGCAGATGTTTTCTTATGCTATGGCGGTTCGCCGAGGAGCCGATGTAGATCAGCCCCGCAACTTAGCCAAAAGTGTAACGGTAGAATAGATTTTTGCTGTGCCGTAGCAGGTAGGGGATAGGTTTATTCATCCCCAATAATTTCTGGCTCGGTCAGTTCGTCTGACATCTCGATGACCGCCCGCCGGATGGGTTTCATCCAACTGTCGTCAATATCATCCGGCTCCTCATAGCGACGCCGTTTGGCACGGGTTGCCACCAAGACAGTGATGCGATAACGGTTTTTGGAAGCGTTGATCAAATCCTCCACCCGCCGCATCAATTCGGAATTTTCGATAGCTAAGTGCTTGGCTTTTTTCATCATATTTTTATGGTAACCATGAGCAAGGTGAACGCTAGACCAACCTGTGCAGAGGCATTCTATCCTCCCCCTACCATCGTGACAATTTCCAAACGATCCCCTTCTTGCACCTGAGTGGTTTCCCACCACTGGCGATGCAAGATCTCGCCATTGTACTCAAGGGCAACTAGGCGAGGGTTGAGGTTAAGGGTTGTGAGCAGTTGGCTGACGGTGAGGGGAGTTGTCAACAATTGACTTTCGCCGTTTACCTGAATCGACAACATCGGAGGATAAGAAAATTACGGCAACAATGGTCAGGGATCCCTATCCTACTCGATTAGCGCCAAATTATCCCGATGAATGGCTTCGGTTCCGGCATACCCAAGAATGTCGGCAATATCGGAGGTTTTTTTGCCACGGATGTGGTGCAGTTCACTGGCGCTGTAGTTAACTAGACCTCGCGCCACTTCTTTGCCGGCGACATCACAGAGACGCACAGGGGATCCCACCTCAAAATCGCCCGTGACCGTCAGGATGCCAGCAGGCAGGAGAGAACGACCCTGCTCCACCACCGCTCGCACCGCCCCTTCATCCAAGACCAAGGTACCTTCGGGGATCAGACTATAGGCAATCCAGCCTTTGCGGGCAGGCACGGGATCCGGGTCGGGATCAAAGCGGGTGCCAATTGCCTCCCCAGCCAGGATAGCCGGCAGTTGTTGGGGCTGTTTGCCCTGGGTGATCACAACGGTTACTCCGGCGGCGGTGGCCATGCGAGCGGCGGTTAGTTTGGTAGCCATGCCCCCGGTTCCCCAACCACTTTTTCCCGAATTTCCAGCCTCTACCTGCAGCGACATGCCGGGGGTAACCCGCTCAATCGGAGCGGCATCGGGATCCCGGTGGGGATCCGCCGAGTAGAGCCGATCCACATCCGTGAGTAGGATCAACCATTTGGCTCGCACCATGCTGGCAACCAGAGCCGATAGCGTATCGTTGTCGCCAAACTTAAGTTCATCGACGGCCACGGTATCGTTTTCATTGACGATCGGAATCACCCCCAGCCGCAGCAATTCCCGAAAGGTGTGGCTGGCATTGACATAGCGCCCCCGATCCACCAGATCCGCCCGTGTCAATAACACCTGAGCAATAGGTTGATCCAAGGCGGAGAAGAGATCATCGTAGAGGCGAATCAGCCGACCTTGTCCAACGGCGGCGACGGCTTGTTTTTCGGTAATTAGGGTGGGACGCTGCTTGAGGCGGAGGCGGGCACAGCCCACACCCACGGCACCTGAAGAAACCAAGATAATGGAATGACCCTCCCGTCGTAAGCGGGTGATGGTTTCCACTAGCGGCCCGAGCACCGACAGCCGCAGATCGCCAGAGTTGGGATCCGTCAAACTGGAGGTGCCAATTTTCACAACGACAAGGCTGGTAGGGATCCCACTCATGGTTGTAGGGCGGATCAGAGGTTCTGGGACAGCTTTATGCACTCAGGATTACTAGAATACCGTGATCGAACGGGTGGCTAGCTAGCCTTCACTAGACTCAGTGGGAGTGGGGGTGAGGGTAGGGGTGGGTTGAGGGGCGGAAGTCGGGTTGGGCTGGCTCCAATACTGATAGACGACACGAGAAAGATCCTGTACCAATTCGTAGGCTCTCGGATCGTTGGGGGTATCGCGCTTCACTAACACAGCCGCTAAATAGCGCCGACCATTGGGCAGATCGACCAACCCCACATCCCCGACGTGGGAGCGAATGTCCCCTGTTTTGTGGGCAATCCGGGATCCCGTGCCTAAGCCCTGCGGCAACATGGACTGGTTTTGGGTGCGGCGCATAATATCCAACAGGCGATCGCGGCTGCGACGGCTCAATAGGTTGCCTTGCTCAATTTGATTGAGCAGGGTGGCCATGTCGTGGGCACTGGTGGTGTTAGTTCCTTCCAAATCCGGCAAGAGCCAGGACAGTTGGGTATTTAGCAAGCCCCATTGGCGAAACTTCTGGTTGAGGGTTTCCATGCCCCCCAAGCGCAGGATCAACAGGTTAGTGGCCATGTTGTCGCTGACGGTGATCATCAGGGTGGCCGCTTCTAGAACGGATACCTCTGATCCGAGGGGACGAGATTGCAAGACACCGGATCCCCCTCCCATCGCTTCTTGCGTGAGGGTCAGGGATTCATTCAGTTGAATTTCTCCGCTATCCACCGCCTGCAAAAGCGCCACCAAGATCGGCACTTTAATCACGCTGGCAGCAGAGTAAACCTGACTGGCTCCCGCATCCACATAAGCGCCTGTATCCAGGTCAATAAACATAGCCCCGACGGTTAACCCAGGCCGTGTCAGCAGAGCCGCCAGTTGAGCCTGCAAATCGGGCAAGGGGGTGGTGAGGGGCAACAGGGTGGCATTTACTGGCGGAGTGGTGGGATCCCAGCTCTCCTCTGCTGTCAGGGAAGCCGTCGAGGAGACGGGAATTTGCGTCTTTAAGAGTTGGGAAAGGGTGGCCAGCAGCCCCCCCAAGACGATGCTAACCAGGAGTGCTTTGGCTACTAATCCTCCCAAACTGGGAACGACCGTTGCCGTAGCCATGGCTGGACGCAGATGTTTGGGGCTGGTGGATGAGCGGGCTAAGCGCTGAGCGGCGGCAGCTCGCCGACTGGCAAGGCGGCTTTTATGGGTCGGACGTTTGGCGAGTGGTTGAGAGCGGGTAACCGGTTGTGTGGGCGTCGGCAGCGGAGCCATGCCCTCCGGCGGATCGAGGGGGGGATCAGGACGGACGGAGGGAGGAGGGGAGGGGGGGAGGCGCAACATTGAGGGGGATCCCAGCGAGGGGAGGCTGGGAGGAGTCACCGCTGGGGGCAATCGCCTCGCCCCTGTCGTCGGGGGGGGGGTAGGTTGGGCAGAAACCGCAGGCTGCGCCGATTGAGCCGCCAGCAAGCGTTGTAATCGAGATCGGGTTTGTCGGCGCTTTCTCGATAGCTGATGGCTGGATCCACTCATGTTGGGTGACACGATGAAGAGTTGGGCATTTCCTCACCCATTGGTTTTGGTGACTGGGGGGCAAGTGGCCATAGAGCTAGAGGGGATCAGCCATCATCTGGCATTAAAGTGGATCCGAGCAAAGCCCTAGAGCAAACCTTAACCAGCAGGTGCAAGTCAATTATAGAAGGAATAATTAATAGGTCAAGTTCTTGGACTAATTATGGCATTTCACCTGGGTGGGGCGTCATCGATCTATATTGATCTATTTAGAACTAAGGAACTTACCTTCTCAAGTTTATTTTCCTCTGAAAAGAGGGGGATAACTATCTCCTTCAGGGTGACAGTCTGGTCAATTTATTTCATCCTTGGATCCTATGTGCGAATCGTTGAGATGTGGGGGAGAATCATTATTTTCTGGATTTACTATTTGGTGAAACCAGCTCAGTTGACGGAGGATGCCTCGCAGCATGGCAACTTCTTTTAAACTGAGACCCGCTCGACTAAACAACGCTCTAAACTTGGACAACTTTCGATCAGAAGTATGAGACTGAAGATAGCCGATTTTCAATAAAATGGCTTTGAGATGGTCATAAAAATCTTCTAAAACCTGCACAGGAACCCGTTGAGATTCAGTCGAAAAACCAGATGAATCAGAAAGAAAGTAATCCGGTTTGCTGAGGTCGCCAGTTAGGGCAGCCATCCGCAATTCGTAACAACAAATAGCCACTGCCTGGGCAAGGTTGAGGGATGGATAAACGGGATCCGCGGGAATCATCACCTGTCGATGACAAAGGGCTAATTCCTGATTGCTGAGGCCGCGATCTTCGGCTCCAAACACTACAGCGCCCATCATATCCCCCAATAACCAGGGAAGGGCCAAACGGGGATCCTCAATTTTCCATTCTGGGGGATAGTTCTCTCGCCGTCCGGTGGTACCGATGACCCGCCGACAGTCCGCGAGAGCGGCAGGTAAGCTAGTCACAATCTGAGTGGTTTGCAAAATATCTTGGGCATGGACGGCCATCAAGCGAGCTTGGGGATCGGTGGGATGACAGAGGGGATTCACCAAGATCAACTGCCGCAGTCCCATGTTTTTGAGGATGCGAGCGACCGAACCCAAATTATGGGATCCCGCCGGAGCCACCAACACTACCCGCAATTCTGCGAACCGCTCCCAATTGGTCATGTCTCGTTGTCGCCCCTATGACCCCATCGTTTCTCTAGGTTTGCCGAGAAAGGCACACTAAAAAGTGCTCCTGCAATCTTTCCACAGGCATGGGTTGATAGCCCTTAGATAGAGAGTCATCTGACTTTGTCGCCCATATGTTTGTTACCCAACATTAGCAAGGAAGCATCGGAACCGACACATAGCACTGATACAAAGAGGATCCCTTGCAGCACGATAGCCACGGAAGAGGGCAACTTGGCAAACAATTGCAGGGCATCCCCCGCCGCCAGAATGCCCCCGATCAACAGGGACATGGGGATCACTCCCAGGAGACTATTTCCTGCTAACCAGGCCACCAAAAAACCACTCAAGCCAAAACCATTAGAGATACCCACCTGCAGCCGCCCTTGGATCATGGCCGTTTCCGTAATCCCCGCCAACCCCGCCAGGGATCCCGCCAGGGCCATCACCAGCAGGACGTGAAACGGGTACTTGAGACCCACCTGCATGGCCAGGGGCGGATTGCTCTGCATGATGCGGAGGCTCAAGCCCCAACGACTCCAACGGTAGAGAACATAGAGGAGTAGCGCCATTCCCACGGCGATAAACAAGCCCCCATGGACACGGGATCCCGCTAGGAAGGGTAGCTTGGCCGTGGCTGGAAACTGGATCGTGGCTGGCCAGCCCAAATTGGCCGGATCCTTCCAGGGGCCATAGACGACAAAGCGCACCCATTGCATCCCCACATAGTTGAGCATCAGGGTGCTGAGGGTTTCATTCACCGTCCACCTGGCTCGCAACCAACCGGGGATCCCGCCCCAGATCGCGCCCCCCACCGCACCCCCCAGCAGCACGAGGGGCAAGAGGAGCCAGCCGGGGCCATCGGGCCAGAGCAAGAGGATACCCGTACCGACCAAGGCTCCTAAATGCAGTTGTCCCTCCCCGCCGACAGAAATTAGGCCCAATTTGGCTGGTAGGGCTACGGCTAGGGCGCAGAAGAGAATTGGCGTTGTTTTGACCAGGGTTTCTGACCAGGCGTAGTCATCACCAAAGGCCGCCTCCAGCATGGAGCTAAAAATGGTCAACGGTGACTGACCGATGGCCAGCAAAAACAGGCTGCTGAGGAGGATAAACACACTCAGGATGCCAAGGCCGGTGAGCAATGGGATCCGCAACGTCGATCCTGGGAGCCAGCGGGCGATCATCCGGCCACCCCTGCCATCCAGCGACCCAACTGCTGTCGACTGGCCTGGGGCGTCGCTTGAATGCCGACAATGTGCCCTTTGGAGATCACGGCCACGCGGTGGGCATAGCGCATCAAATCATCCAGCTCCTCCGAAATCCAGAGGACGGCGGATCCCTGCTGGGCGTGGCGAAAGAGATGCTCATACACCGCCTGGGTCGCTGCCGCATCCAACCCCATGGTGGGGTAACAGGCCACAATCAAGAGGGGATCCCCAGACAACTCGCGGGCGATGATCAGCTTTTGCAGGTTGCCCCCCGAGAGCTGGCTGGCCACCTTGTGGGGATGGGGCGGACGCACATCAAAATCATGCAAGAGCACAGTCGCACGGTTGATCTGCCGTCGCCACCGGGGCCAAAAGGGCAAGGTTCGCACCTGATGTAGGGCCAGATTCGTTGCCAAGTCCAGATCCGGAGCCACCCCATGCTGCAACGGGTTTTCGGGAATGTAGGCCACCTGCGACCGCACCAGGGATCCCGGATGTAAGGGTTGACCCTGCACGAGAATCTCTCCGGCATGGAGAGACCGGATCCCGGCTAGGGCTTCGGCCAAAAGCGGTTGTCCATTGCCTGCGACCCCCGCCAAGCCTAAAATTTCCCCTGGCTGAATCTCCAGGTTAATGTCGCTGAGGCTCATTCCCGTGGCGGGATCCTGTAGATAAAGGCCGCGCACCTGGAGCAACGGGGATCCCGTGTCAAGGGGGCTAGTCCTGGGGAGTGCCGCCGTGACTTCATGACCCATCATCATCTCAATCAAGTCCGCTTTGAGCATTGGGGAAAGGGAGCCCCGATCAGGATTGGACAGATCCCGTTGGTGGACGACTTTGCCCGCCCGCATCACCACCACCCGATCCGCACAGGCGGCCACATCCTCCAGTTTGTGGGTGATCAGCACTACGGCCCGTCCCTGTTGAGCCAGTTGCCGGATCAAGCCCCAGAGGCGTTCCGCTTCGGTGGGGGTGAGGACAGACGTCGGCTCATCCAGGATGATGCAACGAGCCTCCAGGTTGAGCACTTTGATCAGCTCCAGCAGTTGCTGCTGCCCCACGGCCAACTGATCCACCCGTAACCCCGGATCCAAATCGGGAGCCAGATCGCGCAACCGGGCCAGCACCTTGGCCTGGAGATGGTGGTTGCCCCAGTGCCACCACGGGCTCTTGGGGTAGGCCAGCAGCAGATTCTCCAGCACCGTCAAGGCTGGGATCAGATTGAACTGTTGAAACACCATGCCGATGCCGTGGGCGATGGCGGCACGGGGGGAGTGCATCACCATCGGCTGACCATCGATCTCAATCTGCCCTTGGTCGAGGGTATAGAACCCGTAGAGGATCTTCATCAGGGTGCTTTTGCCCGCGCCGTTTTCCCCCAGCAGGGCCAAGACCTGGCCAGGGCGAATCTCCAAATCCACCCCATCGTTGGCCAGGGTGGAGCCGAAGCGTTTGTGGATCCCGGTGAGGTGAATGTGCATGGTCTCACTAACGGTGAGCGACTAGATCCACTTCTACCCGTGGCCCACGCACCAAGCTGGTGACGCCAACACAGGTGCGGGCGGGCAGTTTGCCCTCAGGGAAATAGCTTTTGTAGACCTGATTAAAGGCATAAAAATCCTCTTCCAGGTGGGTGAGATACACCCCCACTCGCAGGACGTTGTCAAAACCCAGCCCCAATTGGGAGAGAACCGTTTTCAGGTGTTGAAAGACCAAATGGGTTTGGGCCTCGATGCCCTCAGGAATGGGAGCGGCGGGATCCCTGGGATCGAGGGGGGTTTGGCCGGTGAGGAACACCCAACCATCGATCTCGGCGGCATGACAAAAGGGGCCGGTGGGTTGGGGTGCCCCATCCACCATATAAAAGGTCGGTAGGGTCATAGGGTTTGGTTGAATGGGTGCAGAACGAGGTGCTTAGAGTTGGCTGAGTCCATCCAGGAGCGACTGGGATTGGGTGAGGAAGCCAAACAGCAGTTTGACGTTGTAGTAGGTGGCCTCCAGGCAAAAGGCGGGGGAGGTGGTGGCCGTACAGTCCTGGAGCAAGATGGTGTCGTAGCCCAAAAAGTGGGCATCCTGCAGGGTGGTGAGCACACACTGGTCGGCATTGACGCCACCGATAAAGAGGGTGGTCACCCCCAGATTGCGCAAAATGCTGTCCAGGTCGGTATCCCAAAAGCCGCTGAAGCGGTGCTTGGTAACGTGAATGTCCTGGTCGTTGGGGTGCAGCTCGTCCACAATGGCCGCGCCCCAGCCGCCTTTTTCCAGGACTTTCGCCCCGGTGGTGGGGGTGGGTTCCCCCAGACCAACTCGGATCCCGTCGGGGCTGTGGGCATGGAGTAGCGTTGGGCTGATGTTGAGCAGGTCGGGACGCACGCCCCAATTCACCCAAATCACCGGGATCCCGTGCTGGCGAAAGGCGGGCACGAGCTGGCGGAGAGGCTCAATCGGGGCCCGATCCGGCGTGTAGTCGACGCCCACTACATCCAACCAGCCACCGGGACTGCAAAAATCATTCTGCATATCCACGATCAGCAGGGCCGACTTGGTGGCATCCACCACAATCCGCTGCGGATCCGCCGCCACACTCATCCGGCGCAGCGGACGGGACGGGCGGGACATATCCACTTCTTCTGGGGTGACCCGCCAGGGGTTGGCCGGGGATCCCATCTGGCAGACGCCTTCTTGGCGAACGTACATCACGAACCTCTCCTAAACAACCACCACCGAGGGATCCCGACTTAACTGGCGGAGCCGATCACACCCTTGACCAAAAAGTTCATCGACTCCAGGGTTTCCATGGGCAATTTCACGCCACTGGCCACCACCTCGCTGCCGTCTTGTTTGAGGATGGGGCCAGACCAGACGACCTTTGCCCCGGAGAGGATCTGCTCTTTGACGGCCATCACTTTGGCTTGCACATCACTGGGAACGGCAGGCCCAAAGGGATCCAGCACCACGTCGCCACCCTTGAGGGTACCCCGGACAAACTCTGGTTTCCAGGTATCCCCCTGGATCTGCTTGACCAGATCCACCATCATCGGCCCCCAGTTCCAGGAGGCACCCGTGAGCCATGCCTTGGGCGCAAACTCGGTCACGTTCACATCCTTACCCACCACGTAGGCTCCCCGTCGTTCGGCGGTTTGGGCAAAGGTCAGGGGTGAATCGACTTGGCCCGCCAGGACATCGGCCCCCCCATCCAACAGGGCATTGGCCACTTCCGCTTCTTTGGGGGGATCCAACCAGGCTCCCGTCCAGACCACGGTGGTGGTGGCCTCAGGATTGATGCTTTGGGCACCCATGGTGAAGGCGTTGATGGTGCGCAGCACTTGGGGAATTTGGAAGGCTCCCAAAAAGCCCAATTTACCCGTTTTACTCAGGGATCCCGCCACCATCCCTGCCAAATAGATGGCATCGTCGCTATCGGCCCAGTAGGTGCCCACATTGGCTCCCAACTTCAGACCCCCGGCATGGAGGAAACTCACTTCGGGATATTTCTGCCCCACGGTGATGGCGTGATCCAAATAGCCATAGCTAGTGGCAAAAATGATGCCGTGATCATCGCGGATGAGGCGTTCCATCACCCGTTCCACCTCGGCACTTTCGGGAATGTTGTCAAAATAGGTGGTTTCCACGCCCAGGGTCTTTTCCACGTATTGCCGACCCAAATCCATGGAGTAGTTGTAGCCATAGTCGCTCTGGGGGCCAACGTAGATGTAGCCAATCTTTTTGGTATTCACCTGAGCCTGAGCCCTCTGCCATGAACTGGCCGAGAGCATGGCCCCACCCGCCATCAACCCCGCTTGCAAAATCTGGCGACGGCTGAACCCTGCTGCCAATAAACGTCTGGACATGACATGTTCCTCAATACGGGACAATCAACGCAACATTCTGGACTAAAGACCGGAGCGAGCCAGCATGAGGTCATCAGCCCGTGCTGCCAAAGACCCCTTTCAACCCCTGGGGCATCCCCCCCCGTTGGGCCGTGGCCGAACTGACAACCAACACCGCCAGCGACAAGAGGTAGGGCAGTGTGGCCAAGAGATAGGACGACACCTCCACCCCCATCGATTGCAGCCGCAGGTACAACGCCTCGGATCCACCAAACAGTAGGGCTGCCGGACAGGCCCAAAAGGGATTCCAGCGGGCCACGATCACCAAGCCCACCGCCACCAGACCTCGTCCAGCGGTCATGTTTTCCGCCCAGGTGAGGGTATAGTCCACCGACAGCGCTGCCCCACCCAGGCCTGAGAGCAAACCCCCGATGCCGATACCCTGCATCTGCACCCACCAGGGTCGGATCCCCATGCTGCGGGAAGCCGGAATCGATTCCCCTACCGCCCGCCAGATCAATCCCGTGTGGGTGCCATAGACCAAGACCCCGATGACGGGCACCAGCAGCAGCGACAGCAGGATAGTCGGGGTCAACTCCCCCACCACCGCGCCCAATCCACTGATCTTTTGCCCCACGTAGGCTCGCCCCCAGTAGGCACTGAGGCCGGATCCCAGCACCCACACCGCGACACCGCTGGCGATGGCATTGGTGCGTAAACCCACGCAGAGCAGCATGTGCAAGCTCGACAGGGCCAGCCCGGCCAGGGATCCCGCCAGCAAGCCCAGCCAGGGGTTTTGGCTGATCACCGTGACGGCAAAACCAACGCAGGCCCCCAGCAGCATTTGCCCTTCCACCCCCAAATTGATCACCCCCGTCAGTTGGGTCAGGGTTTCCCCCACCACCACAAACAGAATGGGAGAGGCACTACGCAGCGTGGCCCACAACCAACCGGAGGTCATCTCTGGGGGAGCACTGACCAGTAGGGCGACCGCTACCACCAGAACGACCCCCAGGGAGCGCCACCGCCTCCGAAACGGCATTAACGATGGGATCACGAAGGCCGCTCCTACGCCCAGGGAATGTCCCAGCATCTTAGGGATCCCGCCGGAAAACATCCGTAGCTGGCGATACACAATATAGGATATATCCTGTAGGCGATTTGCATTTCCCCATCCACAGCGGATGATGGAAGCATCGCTTCGCCGTATCCTCCCATGACTGCTGTCAAACCTGTGCTTGCTTCCTTGGCCGGGATCCCGCGCACCACCCAAGCCACCGTCACCGAGCAGTTGCGGCGAGCTATTTTATCGGGGGCATTGCCAGGGGGATCCCGACTGACCCAGGCGGAACTGGCCAACGCCTTTCAGGTCAGCATTACCCCAGTGCGCGAGGCCCTACGCGAACTGAGCACCCAAGGGTTGATCGAGCTGGATGCCTTTCGCTGTGCGGTTGTCCATACACCGACATTGAAAGAACTGGAAGAAATTTATGAACTGCGGCAGGTGTTGATTCCCTACACCGTGGAGCATGGGATCGCCAAAATCTCACCGGAGGAACTCCGGCAAGCCGAGACGCTGCTGACCACCATGGAGCGGGAAACGGATCAATCGCTGTGGGTGGATCTGAATCGCCAATTTCACAATCTCCTGGAGCAGGCCGTGGACAACTCCCATGTGCAAGCCACCCTGCGCCGCCTCTCCGATTTTTCGGCAATTTACGTCAATTTGTCCTTTGCCAAGCAACCCCTGCAAAAGGAAGACTCGGAGCGGGAACACCGTCAAATCCTGCAAGCCTATCAGGATCGGGATCCCGTGTTGGCCACCCAATTAACCTTGGCTCACGTCAGCGCTACATTGGTGGCCGCGAGACAGGTATTTAGGCAGGAGTAAGGTGTCTCGTCAATTCAATGCCCTCATGGCCAGCAGTGATAGCTCACCCTTTTAAGCAGATTGTTAGGCTTGCATGGAGAAATTTGGTGCTATGGAAATAGAAGGTTTAAAAGCGCTGAACGTTTTCGTTGATTCATCAATATTTATCGGCAAAAACTACAGATATGAGCACCCTTCGTTTGTTGCTCTCAAGGATGCTGTATCGGCAGGGCGAGCCAATTTGCTGATTACGGATATAACCATAGAGGAAGTGAAGGCGCATATAGATAACGATGTTAGCGAGTCTTCGCAAGCTCTTAAGAAAGTTCATGGTGGGGTAAAGATTCTTAGAAACATTGCTAAGCTAAGTGATTCAGCCATATTCAATGATATTGATCGCGCATCCGTCGGTGAGGAGCTTTATAAGCAGTTTGAACAGTTTTTGACAGATGCCAGGACAGTCATCGTTTCAGTATCGGAGGCCAACACGCGGTCTGTCTTTGATTGCTACTTCAAGCGTGCTGCGCCATTTGGCGAAGGAAAAAAGAAGAGCGATTTTCCTGATGCATTTGCATTATCGGCATTGAACGAATGGGCGGAATCAGAGCAGGAGGATGTATTCGTTGTAAGCCAAGATTCAGACATGAATGGAATCGAAGTCGATTTTCCGTGTTTGTCAGCACTTAGCTCACTGGAAGAGTTTCTGGGCAAAGTTACTTCATACTTTGAGGAACTCGCTCCGCTAGCTCAGCAGTTGTTGGAAGACAATTTTGGCCAAATTGCGGATATTCTTGAAGAAAGATTTCAGTGGCTTGGCTTCGTATTGGCGGATCAAGATGGTGATGTGAATGAAACTAGAGTCACTGAGGTCGGAGAGATTTCTGCCTACCTGATTTCGCTAACCCCCGGCTCAAATGGCGAGCCAGCAGAAGCGCGATTTGAGTTGACTACAACCATCGCATATGAAGCGGACGTGTCATATGACAACCTAGAAACGGCGAGTTATGATAGCGAGGATAAGGTGTTTATCCCTTGGGAGACTGTCGAGCAAACAGTTGAAAGCTCTGAAATAGTTCAGGCTAACCTAAGATTTACGTTTAATATGACCGAACCTCGCAATCAAGAAATTAAAGAACTGGATTTGCACACGCCAACGGACGTTTCGGTTTCTACGGAAGAAAACGATGGCTGGCCTTACAAGTAATTGGCTTAACACGGCACTGCACCTGACCGCTTTTCCACTACGCTCCAAAGCGGCAGGTGAGTTTAGTCGTTGGGCTGCTTCGGGAATTGAAGAGTTATGAGCTTAAAGAAAATAGAGCTAAAGGGGTTGCGAGGATTCGCAACAGTCCAATATCTAGAATTTGCTATTCCTAATGGGGATCCCGGAAGTGGAATTACTACCTTAGTAGGACCTAATAATGGAGGGAAATCCACTGTAATTGAAGCAATCCGTGCATTATCGCTAAGGGACCCACCTAGCTTTACTGTAGGCAAACGAAACCAGAAAGCGGGAGATCGAGTTAAAATAACCGTCTTCAATGAGTTAGCGCAAACCAAAGAACTGTGCACTATTGATGCGGGTGGTAGCGAAACTCACTGGGTTGTTAACAATGATCCCCTTCCCCCTGGAAGTGTATTCGTTTTGCCATCAAGACGCTACTTTAATCCCCTCTTTGGTAAAGCTTCCTCCGAACGGCAGTCCTACATTATTTCGTACGGTCTACCACAAACACGAGGCTCTGTAATTGACCACTTCGCTTCTAGGTTGTTTCAAGTTCAAAAGAATCGAACTGCGTTCGATTCTGTCTTAGGTAAAGTGTTAAGCCCCGTACCTAATTGGACAATTGACCAATCAGATGGAGGTCAGTATTTTCTCAAGTTCGATTTTGGGGGTTTCTATCATAACAGTGACGGACTTGGAGAAGGTCTTGTTAGCTTATTCTTTATAATTGACGCTTTATATGATTCCAAGCCCAATGACATAATCGTCATTGATGAGCCTGAGCTTTCTTTACATCCGTCTTTTCAAAGGAAACTCGCCTCCTTGCTTGTTGATTATGCTTCAAACAGGCAGATTATTATTGCTACTCATTCACCCTATTTTGTTGATTTTCATGCAATAACTAATGGGGCAAAAATTGCCCGTATATATTCCGATGATTTCAATTCCACTATAAGAATGCTCAGTGAAGATTCTGTTAGTAGGATCAAAGGCTTTCTAAATAACTCATTTAATCCACACGTTCTTGGGCTTGATGCCCGCGAAGTGTTCTTTCTTGAAGAAAGAATAATTCTTGTGGAAGGTCAAGAAGATGTGGTTTTCTACAAGGATATTTCTTCTCAGTTGGATAAACAGCTTAATGGTAATTTCTTTGGCTGGGGTGTTGGAGGAGCGCATAACATGGAAATAATAGCTGCCTTATTACAAGATTTAGGGTTTAAGAAGGTCGTCGGGATTCTAGATGAAGATAAAAAAGAGTTGATACCAGAATTAAAAGGGAAGTTCCCTGATTACAATTTCTTCAACATTCCTGCAAAAGATGTTCGTACTAAGCCTGCAATTGCTGCGAAAGACTCTGTCATAGGTTTGATTGATAAGTCGGGGGTGCTTAAACTTGAGTATAAAGATGAGGTTAATGGACTGTTCGATCAAATTAACGCTAAACTTGCATAAGCACAGCCCAACAACCCTGGTGACGCGGACTCGCAAGATTGATCTACTATAGCGGCACGTGGCTTTGGAGCTGCTGACCAAGACCGTTAGCCCAGAAGAGACGCATGATTGAATCGTTGCCGACTTCGTGGCGGGACTTGCAAGAGCGAGTTGCCCGAATTCTCAACGAGTGTGGCATCGATACTTCCGTCGAGAAGCAAGTCACCCTGGCGCGAGGTAGAGCCAAAATAGATGTCTGGGCTTATGATGCTTCATCTGTGCCTCCGCAGACCTACATAATCGAGTGCAAGCGATGGTTCGAACCCGTGCCTCAAACGGTTGTCCACGCATTTCGCAGCGTTGTCGGAGACTGCGGCGCTAATTGGGGTGCTATCGTGTCGTGCAACGGTTTCCAAAGCGGTGCTTACGAGGCGGCCCAATACTCCAACGTACGGCTTCTCACTTGGTATGACTTTCTTGCTCTGTTTGAAACGGCGTGGTTCGATCGCTATTTCTGCCGCATCGTTGCCGAAGCGTCAGAGCCCCTCATCGAGTACACCGAGACGATCAATTCTCGCATCTTCCGAAAGGCGGATCTTCTCTCAAAAGGGCAACACGAGGAGTTCAAACGTCTTCGCTCTGTCCACTTTTCTCTCGCTGCCATCTGCATGATGATGCGGGTGCAGGCAAATGGGGCTCTGCGTCTCGTTCGTGGCGACCATGATTCCATCATGCTCGATATCCCCTTGCGCCAAGGTATGCGAGGGGCAGCCTCGGAACTACTTGGTACGTTACCCAATTCAATCCTCGATGCCGACTCGTACCGAATTCTGCTGTCTGCGATAATCGAAGAGGTAGAGAATGCCATCGCGTCGTTTGATCATCTGTTCGGCGAAAGGGCGTAAAAGGGGCTAACCAAGCGTTGGAGCAGACTCGCGATAGCGTCCTGCGGTATGGTGAGGTTGTTGGCTGTTAGCTGCTGAGCTTTTTCGTTAACCCTTACGATCTAAAACAGTGCTCAACGCCTTACGGCATCACAGGCAAAAGCACGCATCTAGGTACAGACAGACATAACATAAATAGTGGAGCGGCCTGCTCAACCCCTAAGGGCATTGGCAGACCCAAAGATATTAGGGATAAGAAACCAGCCGTTTTCTCAAACAAACTATGCCTGACTCCCTGGGAGGGTACCAGCCAAGCGGTCCCTTGAAGGGATAGCCCCCACGCTCGTGATAGATTTTGATGATTGAGCAACTTCATAGGGAAGATCCGCTGGCTAAAGTCCGGTTTACGTTTAGCAGGGATAGGAACTTTAGTTTGCTTTCCAGCCATCTCAATATCATCTAAATCCCCCGATCTAAACAAATTAAGCCAATCGCTTTGGATACTTTCCCAAACATGCTTAAGACCGATCGCTCTTGCCTGAGCCTGCTCCGCTGTTGTCGATGGTTAGTCTGTTGGGGACTGATTCTTGGTTTGACCGGCTTAGCATGGGAAATCAACCTGGGTCGCCCAGCCCATGCCCAGCCCCCTCCGGTTGAAGCCGCAGCAAGGCAGGTCATTAGTCGAGAAGAGGCGGAGCAACGGCTAGCGGTGATTGCTCAGGCAATGGAGTCGATTCGGTTGTGTAACCGCCCTGGCTGTCGCTTTTTGCAAATTAATAGCCAGGTTCATCCCCAGGATGCTGAGCAACCCTCCCCCATCTACACAGGCGAGATCAACGCCATCATCGATCGCCCCGCCGCTACCCTCGACAAAGCCCATTACCAGCTTGAATTTCGGGAGGGGCGCTGGCGTCTGTTGGGTGGAGAGGAGCTATCGGATGTTTCCTCCTTCTTTTTTGACGGAGATGAATATGAAGTATTTAGTTCCTACAGTGGGCGTACCCGCATCGAAAAGCTGCAAAACGCCAGTCCAAATCTTCGCATTGGCTATGGAGCACTCTACTTTCAAATCATGCAGGCGGGGGTGGAAAAGCTCGCTCCCGACCCCTCCTAAGGAATGACCAACTCACGGGCGGGATCCCCTTTCCACCCAAATTAGGCAGGAATTCGCCCTCCTCCCATCAAATAAAGCAAAGCCATGCGGATCGCCACCCCATCGGTGACTTGCTGATCAATCAAGCTCACGCCAGGATCTTCCATCAAGTCAGAGGTAATTTCCACACCGCGATTCACCGGCCCCGGATGGAGCAATTTGACATCGGGATGACATCCAGCCAAGCGCTCCCGATTCAGTCCGTAGAGGTGATGATAGTCCCGCAGGCTAGGCAAGAGGTGCTGTTGCATCCGTTCTTGCTGCAACCGCAGCGCCATGACAAAACGTGCCCCTTCTAGAGCCGTTTGGAGTTGCCAGTGAATGGAGATCCCCCACTCCGCAAAAGTTGAGGGTAGGAGGGTGGGGGGACCTGCTAGGTGGAGATCAGCTCCCAGCGTTTTCAGACACCAGATGTTGGATCGGGCAACCCGCGAATGCAAAATATCGCCGACGATGGCAATTTTGACCCCCCGCAGTAGAGTGGGATCCGGTTGCTGGGGATTGAGGTGGCTGCATAAGGTAAACATATCCAACAGACCTTGGGTGGGATGTTCGTGTTGTCCATCCCCCGCATTCAACACCCCGGCGGGGGATCCCTTCCGTTCCACCTCCTGGGCCATCTGTATGGGCACGCCCGCTTGGGCATGGCGCACCACCAAAATATCGGTTCCCATCGCCAAAAAAGTGCGGGTGGTATCGAGGATGGTTTCGCCTTTGCTGAGGGAGGAGGTGCCAGGGGCAAAGTTTAAGACATCCGCCGACAGTCGTTTAGCGGCCAATTCAAAGCTGTTGCGGGTACGGGTGGAGGCTTCAAAAAATAAGTTGGCGACCACTTTGCCCTGTAGGGTAGGAACTTTGGGCAACCGCCGCGACAGGACTTCCCGAAAGCTAGCCGCCGTTTGCACCACTATTTCATATTCGCTGGGGGTAAAGTCTGCTAACCCCAACACATGCCGCCGATGCCAAGCCACCGCCATAAAGCCTCATTATTGATGCCACTAACCATTTTTGAGTCTGAGCTAGCAAAGTTTTAGTTAGGGGTTATTCACTTTCCGCATTTTGACATGTTCCCGCGAGGCTTCCTCCCTCTAGATAAAGGCTGAACGGAGTCAATCGGCTACTGGCTCACACGTCTGCACAATGGCGGCCACGAGGGCTTCTAGGGTGTAGGGATCCGCCACAATATCCACCCGCCCCCAGAGGTTTTCACAGGTTTCGGCGGTTTTAGGGCCAATCGCGGCGATTTTGGGCTTTTTCATCCATGCCCAGGGATCCCCATCTGCTGCTGCCTGTTGCAATAACTGCCAAAAGTGGGAAACGGTCTTGGAACTGGCAAAGGTGAGGATGTCAATCTGCTCTTGCTGTAATGCCCAGATCACCGGCGGGTCGGCTTGCGTAGGACATTGGGACTGATAAGCGGCTACTTCACAAACCTCTGCTCCTAAGGCTTGCCATGCCTGAACGAGGGTTTCTCGTCCACCTGATTCCACCCGTGGAAAGAGAATGGTTTGCTGGTGGGGGTTGGGTAAAGCGGTGACCAGAGCATCCGCTACAAATTCATGGGGGATTACGTCTGCGCGCAATCCATATTCAGCCAGGGTGGCGGCGGTTTTGGTTCCTACCACCATAATCTTTAGCCCTGCCAGGGCACGGCTATCTCGTTGATGATGGTGCAGCCGCTCAAAGAAGTAGCGGACGGCATTGGCGGAGGTGAGGCAAAGCCAGGTAAAACGAGGCAGGTGGAGAATCGCCTGATCTAAAGGACGCCAATCACTGGGGGGAACGATCTCTAGAGTGGGCATTTCCAGAACCCGTGCCCCTTGGCTGTGGAGGAGATTTCGCAGGGGAGAACTTTGGCTGTCGGCGCGGGTGACTAAAACCGTCTTACCCCTGAGGGGCAGGGTAGGGGGTGGGGGCGGCAGATGGGGCTGGAGGGTGGGGCGAAAGTTGACTACGGATCCCACCACAATCACACTGGGGGGCTGGAGGGAAGTGGGCGGGTGGTGCAGGGATCCGATCTCCACCTGTTGTTGGGGGGATCCGGCCTGGCCAATCACCGCCACCGGACAATCAAGAGGTTTGCCTGCTTGCCGCAGTTTTTGACAGAGGGAAGGCAAGGGTTGGGATCCCATCAGGATGACCAGAGTATCCAGGCTAGCCAGTTCGGCCCACGGCAGTAGGTCGAGGTCATGGGCAGTCAAAACGGCAAAACAACGGCTGAGGGTTTTGTGGGTGAGGGGAATGCCCGCCAAAAGGGGAGCGGTCAACGCCGATGAGAGTCCTGGCAGGATCTCAAACGCACACCCCGCCGCCTGCAACGCCGCCACTTCTTCTAGGGCACGGCCAAAGATCAAAGGATCCCCCGCTTTCAGCCGCACCACCTGCTGCCCCGCTCGATAACGTTCAATCATCTGGGCATGGATATCCGCCTGCACCACCGGCGCGGGGATAGGGGATCCCGCTCGTTTGCCGACGCGGATCACTTGAGCCTTGGGGGGAAGGCTAGCCACCACCGATTCCTCCACTAGCGCATCCACGAAGACCACATCCGCTTGTTGCAAGACCCGCTGCCCCTGCACCGTCAGCGCATCTACTCCTCCCAAGCCTGCCCCCATCAGATAAATTTTGGGTGGTGGGGAGGGGGAAGTTGGCACGGCATCATCCATCTAGTGAACCTTAGGAAAGGGGATCCCTATCCAGTATCCAGTAAGTATCCAGCCAGTATCCAAAATTGACGGTCGAGAGTGTTGGGTGTTGAAGGAGCAGGGCATGGTTGAGAAGGAATAGCATAGAGCTAGCAGCGCTTTTGCCTCACCCCCTCTTTACCACAAGGCTACTACCACTATGGCTTGCATCACCAGACCGACACTAGGGATCCCGACGGGAGCAATGGCTTTGATCCTCACTGTGGGATTGTGGGGCTGCACTCCGGCAGGATTTCGCAACCCGCGTCCCACCCTCAGCAACGATGGGCTAAATAGTATCTATCCCGATCAAGAGCCTGCCTATAGCGCGGATGGCCGCTATTTGGTGTTTTCCTCAGCCCGCAATGGTAGTCAGGCGATTTTTCTCTACGACACACAGGCGGACAAGTTGCTGGATCTGCCCAATCTCAACTCTAATGATGTGGCCTCCTATTCCCCCGATATCAGTGCCAATGGACGCTATATCGTCTTTGTCTCCAACGCCCTCGGCAAGTCCGAGATCTATCTCTACGACCGTGATACCACCAATGTACAAAATATCAGCAACCGCATTCCGGGTGATGTGAGAAACCCTACCATCAGTGGCGATGGGCGCTATATTGCCTTTGAAAGCAACGGGTTGGGTCAGTGGCATATTGAAATTTTTGACCGAGGTGCTAATGCAGTAGCCCCCACTCCTTCTACCCCTAGCCCACAGCCCTAGGTTATTTTTGGTCGGCACGGGCGGCATTCACCGCAACCTTAAAGAACCAAATGGTCAAGGGAGCGGTCAGCAATAAAATTCCCGTAGTCAGAGCAACCCCATAATCCGGGGATCCTGATGTCAACTCAAACACAGATCCCACCGCCGCAATCGCAGATAGGCAGGATCCGGCCAGAAATAGATTACTTTTTAGGTTGGTATTCATGATAGAGAGAAGATAGGGGCAAGGGGCTAAGGCTGACCATCCGCAACCCTCATAGCCCTTATAGATAAAGGAAAGGGATCCCGCTTGCTCATTCGCTCAGGATCCCTGCTCGGCCATCGCTCGTTGATGGATGAAGCGTCAACGGGGAACTAGCCACTGACAATAATTTTGCCCACCATACCCGCGCCACGATGGGGGGTGCAGAAATAGGAATATTCGCCGGCGGGTACATCCACGAAAGCGGATTCAACCGTTTGTTTGGGGGCAGTCAAGAGGCTCTTGTGGGAAAGCTTGGCGGCGAGAGCAGCATCGTCTCCAGGCACTTTGTCAAAAACAATGTTGTGGGGATAAACCTTGTTGTTGACCCACTGCACCGTATCCCCCGCTTTGATGGAAACCGTAGCCGGCTCAAATACCAACTGGGATTTATCGGATCCCATTTTGACTTGCACAGTTTCAGCCGCTGCCGGATAAGAGACAACAGCGAATAGACCAACTACTAACAGGAGTCCGAGCAGCAGCCCTTGCAGACGTTGGGCAACGGAAGACAGGTAGTTCATGGATTCCTCTCAAGATCGTAGAGACAATAATGACAACCGAGTAATGCCCATCCAGAAGTGGCAGGTTAGAAAGTGGCCGATCAAACGGATCGGTGAAAAAATATCTGCCATCATCAGCTAGGCATCACTATAAGCTTCACAGCAGTAACATTTTCTAGATTATACCGCCAAAGGTTCCGTTCCCTGTCGATTAACTAAGGGCAGCCGCCAAGATCTGATAGGTTAGTTTCGCCACACTAAAGGCACTGCGCCGATCCGTTTCTCGCTCTCCGGTCACGGCTAGCTCCACCACATCTGCTCCCACGATCTGCCGTTGGGATCCGAGGGCACGGATTAGCTCTATGGTGTCCCACCAACTCAAACCTCCTGGTTCGGGTGTGCCGGTGGCGGGAACCACTGAGGGATCTAAGCCATCGACATCCACCGTTAAATAGACCCGCGGCCCTAACGTTGCGATCACCTGCGGGATCCACTCCTGGGCAGGCTTGCTCTGCAAACTATGGGCAAAAAAGGTGTGCAAGCGGCGCTCCCGAATGGCCTGCCGATCTTCGGCACAAATGGAGCGGATCCCTACTTGGGTGAGGCGATTATCTATGACATCCACAATCCGCGCCATTGCCGACGCATGGGAGAGAGGGGATCCCTCGTAGGCGTTCCGCAGGTCACAGTGAGCATCAATCTGCAAGACACAAAGATCGGGGTAGTGCTCCAGATGGGCTTGGACTAAGGGAGGGGTAACAGAGTGTTCTCCCCCAATTGAGCACAAAAAGCGCCCTGGTTTGACCAGCTCTGCCGCCCGCCGATAAATCTCTTGCATAGCTGGCTCAAAGGCTGCCGTAAACTCTACCGGCGGAGCCGTCCAGTAGCGCGAGATCACGTCAGCATCTTCTTCTGTTTCTAAGGAACTGCCAGAGGCGACGGCTGGTTCACGATCCCGCACCTCGTCATAAAGCTCCACATAGGCAGAGGCTTCTAAAAGAGCCTGGGGGGCTTGGGCGGTTCCTTTGCCATAGGAGGTGGTGGCCTCATAGGGGACGGGCAAGATTATTGCCTGCGCCGTCGCCAAATCGGTTTCGGTCAGTCCTAAAAATGGGGTGGGAGATGGGGAAGACGACGACACAGCTAAGCCAAAACGCACAACTTTTCTATCTTAACACTTCCCTCCAAAAGCCTCTACAGAGAGGGGATAGTGCCCCTGGAGTAATGATACTATTGCCTTAGGTTTTCTATTTCTTATTTGCGCTATGTTTACCTGCCCAAACTGTCATTCTTCTCAGCTGGCTAAGCACGGCAAAACCCATAACAAAGAAACAACGATTTAAATGCCATGATTGTCATAGGCAGTTTACTCCTGATTCCTCTCAGAAAGTCATTTCAGATGCAGATAGATTTAGATGCAGATGGCTCTTTAGTAAATAAACTCTTGCCAGAACGAATTTCTATCGCCGCCATATCCCGGATAAACGACATTTCAGAATCATGACTACAAAACTATATTAATTATAAGCCTGCTTATATATCTCAAATTATGGAGGTTTATCTCAACCCTACGGCAGGCTGATGCCAAAAAAAAGGCACGTTGTTCGCATTAGCATCTTTTCCTGTAATGCGATGTTTGCGTAGCCATTATTATGACTGTTTGTGGGATCCAAAGACAACCACCAATGGCTCTGGATGGTCATAGAGAAAGAGACTCGACTTGTCCTAGCCGTTTATATCGGATCCAGAACTAGAGACAGTGCAAAAAATTTACGGAAGAGACTGCCAAAAGCTTAGGAAAACAAGCAAGTTCTATCCTATAATTGATTTACTTAACGATGAAAACAGAAAAACTCAACAATGTTTTTCAAGTATGAATTTCACCAGGCTTGGCTGTCTCATTCTTATCTAAATCAACCATGAATTCTGAAAAGTTTATCAAAAAGTTGTTCGTGAAAATAAGCATGAAGCTGTTGGTAGAGAAACAGGGAAAACCTTTTTGATTGTTCGCGTAGCTTGGCGTAGCCATAACGATTAAATAACACCCTTAGACAGCGGATCGGAAGGCTAGTCAGAAAAACTCTCTCCTCCTCCCAGAAACTGGAGAACCTTATTGGGATGATCTTCAACTTTTTGCATCACTACCATGCAACATGACTTACATATGACTACTGGATTCTTGATGCTACCGATCCCTTAGTCGGAGCGACATCCCAAGGTGGTGATGTAGAGGGCTGCTTCGGTCAAGGGGATCCCTAACACCTCATTAACCTGGTCATCAAAAAATCCAGCGATGCCACTCACCCCCAATCCCAAGCGAGTTGCCGCCACATTCAGCCGTTGCCCCAAATGCCCAGCATCCATATGTAAGTAGCGATAGGCGCGCTCTCCATAACGACTGACTGCTTGCCGCAAATCAGCAGTATGCACAACCACGGCTCCGGCATCGCGACCCAGATCTTGCCCCAAACAGAGATAGCACACCTCCTCGCGGAAATTTTTGAACCGGATCTGCCGCAATTCTTGGGGGTGAGGCGCATAATAATAACAGCCTACTTCCAAACCTTTGACGCCATTCACTACGATAAAAGTTTCGATCATCGACAGATCAAAATAATCTGGCTGGGGATCCAATCCCTGAGCTTCATAATGTTCGGGATGGTAGGTAAAATCTAGTAGCGCCAACAAATCTCCCATCTCAATATCTGCACCCGTAAACTGACGGGTCGAGCGCCGAGTCAATAAACTTTGCACCAGATATTGCAGATGCTCTCCCCAATGAATTGGCTCGGTAGCCGTACTCAATTTCAAACAAAAGGGAAAGTTATATTTGTCTCCGGCATTGGGTAGGGGTTCTGTGGCTAGAGAAATCTCAGTTTGAGGGGTGAGTTGACTGGCTTGATGCAAAAAACTCAACCATTGCCCAGTGCTTAAATCAGGTATCTGGCGGACAATTGGAGAGGGCAAAGCGGTCACAGCGGTGGGAATTTCGACCACAGCGGATGGAGAATCAAGAGGATAGGGATCCCGCCACAGATCCAGGAGGGGCAAAACGGTCATCACCCCTTCCGTTTGTTCATCTAAAAAGAGTAGGGAATCAAGCTGATGGTCATAAAATCCTCCCACCTGAGCCGCCCGATAACCTGTTAAATTAGCTGCCAATTCAATATTGCCTAATAGGTGTCCGGTATCTAAACAAATGCGTCGATAGGCTCGATCTTCATAACGCCATTCTGACCGAAAGAAGACGGCTGTTGTAATCACCACCAGAGAAGTTTCTTGAAAAAGCTCCGTTTGAAAGCAACCACCTTGGAGAAGCTCCCAGCGACTGTCATCCCAAAAGCGAATTAAGCTATGGCTACGTACCTGATAGTTATACAGCCCCGCCGAGATGCCCGCCGACCCTCGACTGACCACATACACTTCGGCAGGATACAATCCCCCAGCAGAGGGGGCAGACCGCATATAAAAGGGGCGGGCAAAATTGGGAACAATTAGAGTCACCCCATAACTAAAAAACAGAAATTGGGAAAGCCGCTGCCGTTGCCAAAGAGCCATTTCCGACAACGGTTCCTCGGCGGGTGTGGGGATGTCCTTCAGGGGGGAGAGCGAAGCTTCTGGGCTAGAGAGCTTTTGCAGATAGGGCTTGAGGGGAAGGATGGTTCCTACTCCACTGGGATAGTCCTTGTAGGGATGGGGTTGCTGCTCCCAGTCTAATTGGCGGGTCTGGCGAGCTAGCCCTTCCGGTGAATACTTGGTGAATTCGTGATATCGCTGGCTAGCGGACAGGGGAGGCTGAGACATGGTGGCATGATCCGCAAAAGGCTAGATCCTGAAGATGTCACCAGTTTACAGGCCGGATTGTCCAGAAATAGGGTTCTGACTCACTGGAATAGCAACGGATCTCAATCCCTCCTATCAATCGGGTCAGGATCTTAACCTACCCCTCACCTCTGCCGACTATAGTGACCAGGTAGTGATCTGAAAATAGTGACCTGAGCAGCGACCCAAGCAGGGGTCTGAGAACCTTCCGCCAGGAGTTAGTTGTCTATGCTGATTCATCTGATCGCCGACTATGGCACTGGGGATCCGGCTTTTGCCGAGGTCAGTCAGCAATTGTTGCTGGGGTTCCCCACCGCCCAGATTTTTCCCCTCTCCGTGCCCCCCTTTAGCACTCTGGCTACCGGATTTTGGATTGCTCAATTGGGTTTGAACAGGGCGGTCGCTGACCGTTTCATCTATCACAACTGCGCCCCCCGCCAGGATGATTTGCAGGCTCGCGCCAACAACGAGGGAGAAGGATTAACCTACGCTGTCTTACCGAGCGGGGTCAAAGTGGTGGGGGTTAACGCCGGATATACCCTCTCCTTTCTCAAGGATCAGGGGATCCCTTTTCACCCGGTCAATGTCTCCCGCGGGGGATCCCAGTTTCGCTCCCGTGATGTGTTTCCGGCTGCCGCCACTGCCCTCTTTCAGTCGGATCTATCCCAGCAAGATTGGCTGGGATCCCCACTGGATTGGGAAACCATTCCTGACGCCCCTTTCGATCGCGTCGTTTGGGTGGATGGCTATGGCAACATCAAAACCAGTATCCCCGCCAGCAGCTTCCAAATTGTGCCGGAAACGAAAGTGGTGATTCGGGTGGGAGATGTGGTGAGTGATGCTATCTACTCGGATGGGAGTTTTCGAGTTCCCCAGGGCACGTTGGCTTTTGCCCCCGGTAGTTCTGGCTGGATAACCCCCCAGGGATCCCGACGTTGGATGGAGCTGTTTTTGCGAGGGGGTAGTGCCTGGGAGCGATTTGGTCGCCCGCGTGTTGGTCAACAGGTGACGCTTTTATCCTGATGGATCCCTGCCCAGATTCCTGGCGTTGTTTCCGTGAGTTTGACTACTGAGAGCCACTAGTCAGGATCTTCTCGTGCCCGCTGAGAATTTTGCCTACCACAAGACAGAACCTGGAAAAAGAATGCAGCAGAAGATCCACGTCTAGACTCCGAAGAGGTTAGCGTTGGATGAATGGGAGTGAGTTGACGATTGGGTCAATGGGTAAGTCCTAACCTATTCTTCCCGCCTCATTAATTTCTTATAAAAAGACGTATTAAAGTCAGGAGGTAGTTCTCGCTGTACTAAGCTAACCACCTCAATCAAATACTCAACAAAGTCATAGTTAGAAATCGACAGTTCGTAGGTTAATTCAGGATTTTGTTCGAATTGAACTTGACAAGCGGTGAGATCTGAGGGGAGGGGAGAACGAAACCAACTAGCTAAGAAGGAAACGGGCGCATCTCCTTCAATTATACGCTGTCCTTCAAAGCTGCCTCGTTTATACAGCCCCACCGCTAGGGGTAAAAAAGGCCGGCGAGCCACCGGATAATAGGGCTGATAGACGGAGACTTCTCCAGGAGAGGCAGGTTCCAGGGTCAGGGCCATACAGAAATCTCAGGTGGATGACTACCCTTTAGTTCTATCCTGCTTCCTATCAAGATTGCTACTCCTCTCCTGGGCTGATATCGGATTCTCTCCAGAGCATTCCTTAAGATCTGGGTTAGCCAGCCACCAGAAAATCAGTCCAGTGATTCTAGAGGCTGCAAAGCCAAAGCCACTTCCATCTGATTCAACTCATCACGATGTGCAGATATGCTTAGCTGTACCCTTGGTTGAGTCAATGGCGTTGATGCCTCTGTCAACCGTAGCCGCACCTGCTCCACCCGCTGACTGCGCCGAACATAATACCATCCCGCCAACGGAGAGGCGGCGGTCGCTAGCCAAGGCCAACCCTGCGAATCGGGATGGATGGTTACTACCACCAAACTTAAACAAACCAAACCTGCTAGGGCTAGCCCACTCAAAAACAGAGCCAAAAACGGGCTAGCCGTAGCTTGACCACCAAAGGTTGCTATCCCCCGCTCATCGGATCCCAGCAGGCGATAGGCACGTTCCTGTAAATAGGTACGCAGTTGCTGTCCTGCCTCCTCTAGGGAGGATGGGATCCCGTAGAGGCGAGTTTCCGTACGGTCTTTGGCAGAAGCTCGCAAAAAGAAAAATAACCCCACTCCCAAAAGGATGGTCATGATTAGGGTCGAATTAACTACCCAGAGACTCGGAGACGTCACTTCCGCACTGGCCATCAAAATATTTCTGTCTATCTCTTTCATCTGTTTTGATACATAATGTAGTCGATTTTACTGTTTTTTCAAGTCTTGCCAGCCGGAATGGATGAATTGGTTAAGAATTTCCTTATATTTGGAACGGGTCAGCTAGCCTCAAAAAATGAGAGCAAGATTAATTATGGATTCTCCCCTCTGGCTGTTGTTTCTAGCAGTAGCATTGGCGTTATCGATGGTTGGGCTTTACGCAAAATCTCATGCGTAGGGATTGAAATTCGTGACTATAATTAAGTTATGCTAACAAACTAACGTTTTGCTGGGTCACTTTCTTTGCGGTTTCATGCGCTTTGCATGGGGTGATCGCCCCACCCATCGATCACCATTTTCAACGGGCAAGACCTGTCCTGTCAGACGTTAGTCTAAGATACCAAAGTTTTTGGGAACACTAGCTTTGGTGAGCTATCTCCGTTTTAAGCTGTTCCTTAATGCTAGGCAGCACCTACCGATATGACTGATACCCCTTACATGTCTACTTACGAGCCTGATGTTACCGATGTCCTGGCTATGGGTGAGCCGGATCCCATTGGCTTAGAGCTGGATCCTGCCGATGCTGAGTTTGTGGAGGGAGATACCACTCGCCGCTCTACCGATTTGGTGCGCCTTTACTTGCAAGAAATTGGGCGCGTGCCATTGCTGGGGCGTGACGAGGAAGTTGCCCTGGCGCAAAAGGTGCAGGACTATATGAAGTTGTTAGAGGTTCGCTACCGTTTGCAGGAAGAGTTGGGTCGGGATCCGAGCATGGCGGAGTGGGTAGCTAAAGCTAACCTACTGCCCGAATGGTCGAGCCTAGTGCCCGAAAAGTTGCAGTTGGTGCAACGGATTGGCAATCGCTCCAAGGAGCACATGATCAAGGCCAACCTGCGCTTGGTGGTTTCTGTAGCCAAGAAATATCAAAATCGTGGTCTAGAGCTGCTGGATTTGATCCAGGAAGGAACCCTAGGGTTGGAGCGAGCCGTAGAAAAATTTGATCCCAAGAAGGGCTATCGCTTTAGCACCTATGCCTATTGGTGGATTCGCCAAGGTATTACACGGGCGATTGCCACCCAAAGCCGCACCATCCGCCTACCTGTTCACATCACAGAAAAACTGAACAAAATCAAAAAAGCGCAGCGCAAAATCTCCCAGGAAAAGGGGCGTACCCCGACGATTGAGGATATTGCGGCTGAGCTAGAGATGACGCCGCCGCAGGTGCGGGAGTTGTTGGTACGGGTGCCCCGTTCGGTTTCTCTAGAAACCAAGGTGGGCAAAGACAAAGATACGGAGTTAGGCGATCTCCTGGAAACCGACGATATCTCACCGGAAGAAACTATGATGCGGGAGGCTCTGCATCGGGATCTGCAACAGTTGCTTGCGGATCTCACCTCGCGGGAACGGGATGTGATTCGGATGCGCTTTGGGTTGGGGGATGGCCGCACCTACTCCCTCGCCGAAATTGGTCGAGCCTTAGATCTCTCGCGGGAACGGGTTCGCCAAATTGAGGCCAAAGCTTTGCAAAAATTACGTCAGCCAAAACGGCGCAATCGTGTGCGTGACTATTTGGAAGCGATGGGTTAATCGGGAGCGGTGTTCGCTTCTTTCTTCTAAACTGGCAGTGGGTCGCTTGGCAACAGGCGACTTTTTTCACTAGGATTCGTCTCTGGGGTGAGCTTATGAAAGGAATCAGAATAGGGATCCCTTGATCTCTCGACAATGGCTCTCTGACAAGGGGATCATTTGTTTTTTTCCAATTTGGGGCTGGAATATTCCTGTTGCAGACGGCGCAGTTTTCGTAGGGCACGCCGTTCGATCTGTCTGACCCGTTCGCGGGAAAGACCAATATGTTCGCCAATCTCCCGCAGAGTCAACCCAGAAGAGCCATCTAAGCCATAACGGGCAATAATCACCTGTTGCTCCCGTTCACTGAGTTGTTGCACCAGAGTACGTACTTCCTCGCAATGGGCAATTCGATTGAGATGCTCTACCGGATCGTTATCTTCATCCTGAATGAAGTGCTGTAATTCGGTGCCATCTTCGTCCCCCACTCCCATGTTGAGGGAGCGCATATCCGACATGTGACGGGTAATCAGATCGCGGTAATTATCGCCAATTTCAAGGGACTCGAAGACCTCCGCTGCCTGAGGACGGGATCCCTTTTCGGCAGAAATCTCACGGTAGCGGCGTTTGACCTGAGAAACCTTTTCATACATGTGGGCAGGCAGGCGAATCATGCGACCTTTATTTTGGATGCCACGATTGACGCTTTGCCGGATCCACCAGGTGGCATAGGTAGAAAACTTGTAGCCCCGCGTCGGATCAAATTTCTCGACCGCACGGGTTAGCCCAATTGTGCCCTCCTGAATCAGGTCGAGGAACGGCAACCCACGATTGCGGTAACGCTTGGCGATAGAGACGACCAACCGCAGGTTACATTCCACCATCCGCCTTTTGGCCGCTTCACCCGATTGCAGAGCAGCTTGGAGTTCGGTGACAGATAAACGGAGTCGTTCCGCCCATTCCCCCAAGGAGTCTCGCTTTTTGCGTTGCTCCTGCATGGCCATCATTTGCTGCACCTGATGAGCTAGCCGCAGTTCCTCCTCTGGACTGAGCAATGAATAACGCCCGATTGCCTTGAGAAAGCGACCAACCGCATCTTGCGGATCAAGCTTGTCAGACATAAGGGATCTCCAGGCAGAATCAAGCGCGTTTGTTAGCACTTTATTCATACCAATACCCATAGCTTTTCGTAAAGGCTTATTCCAAAAAAAATCTTTATTCGGATTTACCCGCAACCAAAGAGTGAGTTGAGGAGCCTGTTACCTGTAGTGTGTTTTTGGTAAAAAACTTCTAAACCACACTACCTGTAACATTCTGTAAGATCGCTTCGGATAGATCGTCCGGATATAAACCTAAGATTTTGATCTATCTTTTATTTGAGATTATATCAAATATTTCATATTTTATATTCTAAAAAAATTAAATTATAATATCCATTTCTTTCTTTATGTATTAGTAATTGGATTAAAAATTCAATTTTTTATGGCTTGGTGTTTATATCTTATAAAAAATATGATGGCAGATTTTATGACAAGATTTTGTGGATCAGGATCACTGTTTTCTAATTCTTGAATATAAGTCAAATCCTTTCTGGGAAGGCATTTGAAGCTAAGAAGGTGAGTTTTCCCCTGGATCTAGTCCATGAGAAGACGGGTTACATAGCTAATTAACAAAACTCATTTAGAAAAACTAGGAATCCCTATCCCTCCTGCCTTGGTGCAAGCTAGCTTCTCTTAACAGTTACCCGCTAAGTGTAGTGGATGTCAAGAAAATAGCGCGCTACTAATAGCGTGAGATTCGGTATGGCCTGGGTGATTAGGGATCCCTTGCTTCCCTAGCTAGGGTGTTTCCAGTCTGGGGGGAGAAAGCGAAAGGTGGGCGCGGCTGTTTGGCGCGAGGCTGGGGTGGAAATGGGTAAGGGCTGGGGGGTGAGCTTGAGGAGAGGGGTTGGGGCGGGGGTTGGAGGAGGAGTTAGCGTAGGTTCCACAAGGATGGGATCCACACTAGCCTGGGGGGTGGAGAATGGGCTGGGGGTTGTTGTGGGTTGAGGAGTAGCGGAAGGTCTGAGCTTAGGGGTAGCGGTAGGCTTAGGTTTCGGGGTGGCTTTGGGTTTGGGGGTAGAAGTCGCTTGGGGCTTGGGTTTGGGGGTGAGCTTGGGTTTGGGGGTGAGGGTTGGTTGGGGAGTAGCCGCCGGAATCGACTCCTCAGGAGCAGGAGCAATCTCTGGAATCGGCGTCGGGGATCCCTCTGGAGGACTGGCGGGAGTTGGGGTGGGTGTGGGGGTTCTGGTGGCTTTGGGAGTGGGCTTGGGCTTAGGCGTCGGTTTTGGCTTAGGCGTCCGCGTCGGTTTTGGGGTAGGAGTCGGGGTGGCAACAGGCTGGACGGTTGCCGGCGGGGTGATCACTGGAGTGTCGGGGGCAGGTTCGACTGGGGGTGGCAGAATGGGCAGGGGTTCTAGGGAAGGAATAACACTAGGGGTAGGAGAGGTTTGAGAGGTTGGGCTGGGAGTCAGGATCGGGCTAGGCGTCGGTTCAGGACTTGGAATAATGCTGGGAGTAGGGCTGGGTTCAAAGCTAGGGCTAGGCGTGGGTTCTGGGCTGGGGGTAGTGTTCGGCGTAGCAACGGAAGTCGGGGTCGGCAACAGGTCGGGGGGAATGGTAGGTTCAGGGGCGGGACGGGGGGTGATCAGATTGAGAGCCGCTTCTGCTTTTAACTCTCCCCGCACCAGGCGAGAGAGGGTATCTTGCCCGCCAGGGGTATAGGTGATCTCCCGCACGGCGCTATTGAAGACATTGCGGATGGGATCCCCCTGTCCATTCACCAGTTCCACGACAAGAATGTTGCGTCCTGGGCGAAATCCCTTCAGATAAACAGCTTGCCATTCATCCAATAAGCCGCTCTCGCCATTCAGGGTATAGCGCACTCGCCAATCCTTGGGTAGTTCTGGCAAAAGGGTTTCGCGGATGGGAGCGTTGGCTAACCAAAAATCCATCAAAATCGGCTCTGCTCCATAGCTACCCACGGGGCGGTTGTAGGTGAGCAGTGGCAAGTCCGGTTGCGGGATATATTCGGGGGTTTTGGCAAAGACATGGAAGCTGACTTGGGCATAGGCTTCTGAGTTTTTGAAACTTTCGTGCCAGGGGCGACCCGCAAACACCCGCAGCGTATGGGATCCCGCTGTGAGATCCTTGAGAAGAAGGGGGGCATCCGCTTGATAGTGGGCGATGTAGGGTTGATTATCCAGGACGACATGGAGGTGGGGACCTAAGCCCAGTTCGGGATCTTTGAAGAGGGGATAGCCCTCCACCTGAAAACGCACCTCCACCTCTTTGCTCATCACTAGTTGATCCGGCTGGGGGCTGAGGATACGGACGTGGGGATGGCTTTGCTCGGTCAACAGGCCATCCAGTTTGGCAATTTCGGTCGGAACCTCGACCCGTTGCAGGGAGGAGGGGGCTGGCGGTGGAGCCTGAACCTGGGATCCCCCACAGGCAGTTTGCATGACCAGTAAGAGGCCACTCAGGAGGAGCAGCGCCTTTCGTTTCATTTGTGCCAGTTGCAGCATGATCCCTCACAGCCTGACGATCGTTTCACCGATCTATTTGTAGCGGGTTATGGCTCTCACTTGGTGATTTCTTGTTCAGAATTGACAATCAAAGGGGAGCGGGATCCTTTTATTCTCCGATGGGCAGAGGCCGCCGCAACTGGCAGAAGGCTAGTCCACCGCAGCAAATGCCCAGCAGTCCCCCGGCCATGAATAACTGTGGGAGAGTCATCAGTCCCAACAGGGATCCCATCCCTGCCCCTCCTAGGGTCATGCCGGAGTCAAAGCCCATCAAAAATAAACTCAGCACCCGCCCCCGCCGCTCGGCAGGAACCGCCAGAGAAACAATAGCCGACAAAACTGGAAAGAGAGCGCCAAACCCCAAACTATACAGAACCGCCCACAGCCAGGTTAAGTCTGTCGATAGGGTTAATCCGATCATCGTCACCCCCGAACACACGAGTCCTGCCGCCACCGTCCAGTGGTGGGATATCTGATCTCCCCACTTGCCTAAGGCAAAGCGCACAAAAACTGCTCCCAGCGCGTAGAGACTATAAAAATTGGCGGCTTCGGTCATGACCAGAGGGAGAAAAGTAGTCATACCGCCATGCAGCAGAGAACTGATAAAAAAGAAAAAGGTCGCCTCCCGCACCGGAAACTGGGTGAGGGCTAGCCAGGGGGATCCCACCTCCGTTGTGGATAGGATCGAGACCGTTGGTGGGGGTTTTTGCCAGGGCAGGGGCAGGCTGATCCCGACTCCTAGGACAAGCAAACCCAACAGACCCAGCAAAAATCCGTTCCATCCCCACTGTTGCCACAATTGGGATCCCAGCCAGGGACCGAGGGCGAACCCCAAGGTATTGGACATGGCCAAATAGCCCAACATAGCGGTGCGTTGAGGGGGAGGAACCAAATCCGCCAAGAGGGTGTGGGAGGCGGTGGCAAAACAGGCTTGGCTAAGTCCATGCAAAACCCGCACGGGCACTAATTCCCAGGGACTCGTCGCCAACCCATACAGAGGTTGAATCAGCAAGGCAATTCCCAGCCCAGCCCAGAGAACCGGTTTGCGTCCCCAGCGATCCAAGGCCATGCCAATCCAAGGGCGCATCAGCAAAATCCCTGCCGCCATGGATCCCACCACCAGCCCTACCGCCGCCCCATCTGCCCAGCGCTGGGTGAGGTAAAGGGGCAAAACCGGAAAAAAAGCTGTGACATGGGCAAAGTAGAGGAACATGCCCCCACAGATACAAACCAACCGCCGTCGATACTGCCCCACCGCCCCCATCTGGGGATCCCTTCCGCTATCTTTGTTCACCCTGTTTCCTGTGTGAGTTGCCCAGTCATTCTCTCGTCTCTCAGCCAATTTCCGGTCGGATCCGATATCGTGGGGTGGGTTGAGCTAGGAGCCTACCACATGAAAATTGCCGTCATTTTAGGATCGAATAGCGATGTCCCGGCTGGGGCATGGACACGCCAAGAGATCCCAACGGACTATGGCCTGGTTCCCCTCTGGCAGAGCCCTTCCTCTGCCGATCCCCAGCATCCTCAATTGGCCTTGCTGCTGCGTCACGGTGAACAGCACGAATTGCTGCCGCATCTGGTGAATTTTCGGGGCAACTTCTGGGCGCTCAAACATTGGGGCTGTCAGGCTATTGTCAGTTTTAGCGTGATGGGGGTCTTACAAGCCGGGATCCCGTTGACTCGACCTATCCTATTTGATGACATTTTCTTTCCCAGCAACCAACTTCCCGATGGCTCCGCCTGCACCCTCTTTGATCAGCCTGCCCAAGCCGGGCGGGGTCATTTTTTGGTCGAACACCCCTGTTCCCCCACTCTGCGCGCCCATTTGCGGCGACTTTTGCCCCATCCTATCGAGGGCGGGATTTATGGGCATGTTTTTGGCCCACGCTTTTCCACCCGCTCTGAACTGACTTACCTGCAAAAGCTGGGGATCACCGCTATTAGCCAAACCTCTGGTCCAGAATTCGTCCTAGCCGGAGAATTAGGGATCCCCTACGCTTTAGTGGGATTTGGTGTTGATTATGCTGATCCGGATCCCGGACGACGCAGCTCCCTAGCCGATCTCAATCAGAATCTCCGCCAATGGTCTCTCACCCTTCCCCAGATTGTACAAGCCCTGCTCACCTATGACTGGCCGGCTCCCCTGCCCTTTGATCAGGGATATTTTTATCACATTGAGCACGATTTACCAAGGCCAGCTTCCATAGCCCAAAACCCCTAATCAAAGTCCTCTTTGATCTGGGTTTCCGGCTGCCTGTGGAGCAGGTGAGTGAGGTGTATGGCGAGTATATCGACACGACGGATCCGGGGGTGTCACTGCCGGACAATATCGCTGACCGAGCGCCAGGTGCAGGAGCAGGGGCTGGCGGTGGAGAGCCTCAAGTCGGGGGGGATTTTGCCCGCTACCAAGACCCAGGCTCAGGCAAGGAGACGCTGATCTGATTGGAGGCTGATCAGGGTTTTGACGGGATCCCTGGGCCTAGCAGGCCAAAGTAGCGCTCAGAGATGATGCGGCAGATCTTGCGGCGATTGGATCCCGTGGAGGCGGCGTGGGTGCGACAGGAGATGGCGGCGATCGATTCAGAGAATTAGGGAGCGACGAGCACGGGAGGGGATGCGGGTGGATCCAGACCAGGATTGGATCGAATTGGTGGAGCGAGAGCGCATCAACTTGGCGGATGTGGTGGCGTGGACACGAATGGCAGATGGATCGTTGGTGTGGCTAGAACGGGGGAATCAGGATGCTGGGTTGCGGCACATTATCAGCCGACATGAACGAGACTTTGCTGAATTTGGGATCCCGGCTGGAGAGTTGTCAGAGTTTTTGATAGAGATGGTGCGAAACGGTGAGCCGGTGATGATGCAGGGGACTCGGCAAGTTTATCGAGTTTTCTATCGTGGCCAAGATTGGCATGTGGCCGTGACGGTCGGCGATAATGGGTTCATCGTGGGAGCCAATCCCGTAGGTCAACGCAAACTCAGACAGTTGTTGAGGAAGCAAAATGCCCCAACTCGTCCGACTACAAGCTGATTACTTTATTGAACCCATCTTTTTGGGTGCGGAAGATTTTGACGACACTGATTATGTTAACGCTTCTGATTTGCCCCTCAGCCCAGGGCTAACTGAGGCTATTGATGCTTGGCAGCAAGCCCTTGATATCACTTTTGATCATCAATTTGGCCGCAACAGCGGCTTCAAAACCGATGAGGAGCGGGTAGCTTTCCACACCCGTGGCCTGGATCTAGCTCGTCGCCTGCAATCAGAGCTGGGATCCGAGTACGAGGTCTACTACGAGCGAGAGCCGGTGTTTGCCCAGGCTAGCTCGTAAATGGTCACGCTCATCACCACTGTCACTGACACCCCCCTCCGCCAACTTTTTTGACCGGATCGACAATACCCTACGCAACCCCCAGCCCCTCTATAAGGCCTGGGCTAACCACCTCGAATCCCGCGTCGTCACCGCCTTCAAACAAGAAACCTCTCCCGCAGGCCAAGCATGGCCGGAACTCAAGCCTGTTACTATCCGCCGCAAAAGCCGTAACTCTCGCAGCATCAACAAAAAGCTGCGCGATACTGGCACTCTCTACGACTCGATAGTCGCTCGTGCCTTACCTGATGGCGCGGTAATCGGCACCAATCAGCGAGTGGGATCCTACAGCCTAGGAGCCATCCACCAATACGGCGCACCCAGACGGAGGATCCCACCACGTCCGTTTCTGCCTGTGGACACTCAAAGCAACTTACTACCCAGGAGGTTGACGAGATAATCCGATTGACTTAGGAATAGCTAAATTTGTAGGCCAATGTATACACCTATCAAAACTCTAGATAGATCCCTGGGATCCCTAGAGGTAATGCTGCCGAACTCAGCAGGATGGCTTGTTGAGAATCAAGGAAGCCTACATTATTTCACCTGAATTTTACCTGATCGATTCGCAACACGGTTTGGTAATACGCTATGGTTGCTTCGATGCAGACCTGCACCGTCCCTCACCCCTCTCCCTATCTCTCTGAATAGCCCCTAGCGGTTAAGCAGTTGACCGCGGGTTACCCCCAGTTGCCGGTGCAGGTGAAATTCTCGCCACAGTTCCCCGCCCGAAATCTCTCCCTGCAGCAGTTGTTGGTAACGGGACACCAATTGCTTGACCAGCCCAGCTGATTCATTGAGAAATTCCACCCGAAAATGTTGCACCCCCAGGCGAATTAGTCGCTGGACAAACTCGGCAGCGGTTTGGGCTTGTCCGTTAAAAACCGTGTTGCGACAGCCCGCATCGGCTTTCAGAGGATGCAGGGATCCCACCCGATCCCGCAGGGCGACTTGCTGGCTTTCGCAGGGACGACCGCAGTTGGTGTGATCGGTGCCGTTGGAGAGAAAAGCACAAAAGACACAATGCTCCATATGAAACATCGGCATGTGTTGATGGATGGTAACTTCGTACCACTCCGGTGGACTGAGGGTGAGCAGATCCTGCAACTGTTGAAAACTGAGATCATAGGAAGCGGTCAACCGCTGCACCCCGTAGTGTTGGCGCAGGTAGTCGGCGGTGAGGGGATTGGCAACGTTGAAGGAAAAGTCAGCCACGCAGGGATCCGTCAAGGCCCAGGCTAGGTGATCGTAGTTGCGGATCAAATACCCCGCTGCACCCGCCCGCCGCACTGTGTTGAGGATGCCCTCTTCTCCTGGTTTGCTGATGCGAGGGGGAACCGCCCAAAACGGCACGGCGGATCCCCTCAGCCGTTCCACCGCCTGCCGATAGAGGCGCAGATCTTCAAATTCGCCATAGATTAAGGGGATCCCGCTTTGGCAGGCGGCCTCTAGCTGTTCTAGGTTCCGCACCAATACCCGCAGTTGGGGGAGGGTAGGGGATCCCGTTGGGGAGGGTGGGGGCAGCAAATCGTGGAAGCTAACGGAAGGGGAGAGTTGCCACGTTGGGGGAGCTTGCCGGAGTGCCTGCAACTGCTCCACCCCCTGCCGCCGCAGATGATTCAGTTGTTTGAGGGGCAGGATCACCGCCCCCACGAGGTGATTATGTAGCGCCGCTAGGTAAAAGGGGGTATGGCCCAACCGCCCCAGTTGCTCAACTAGGCGTTCTGGAGTCAGCGGCTGACTTTCAGCCTCCAGCAAGGGAATCTCTGACCACAGCTCGATCTGATGCCCCCGTTCATCCTGCATCGTTAGGCGCAAGGGTTGCCCCGCCTGCCCATACACATGCATCACCAGGGGACGTTGATAACGGGGCTGTTCTCCAGCAAAGCTCTGTCGGGCTTGTTTTTCCCATTCCGGATCGCTGGTTTTCCAAACCCGATCCCCAACGCGGATCTGGCGACTATCCCAGTCATGCCGACTCAGACAAAAAGCCGTTCGGGATCCCTGCGGCTGCACCTTGCCGATGCGTCCACCTGGTTCCGGTTGATCCGGTTGCCCCTGATCAAAAACCACCCCATCCCCCACCTTGAGGGGAGGGGATCCCGCCAGACTGATCCATTCCCCCGCGATCTGAGCGACCTGACCCAGATAGACCCCCCGTTTTTTACCGAAGCGAGCATGAACCAACTGGGGATGGTTGACCCCCTTCAGCCAACCCGTCGATAGACCCCGCGAAAAACTCATTTCTAGGGAGTATTGCTGTTCAGGGGGGATGGTCAAGGGAGAGACCAGGGGATCCCCAACCGCATGCATCTCCTGAAGGAAGGCTGGCTCCAGGCGATCGAGGGCTTGTCGATAGACCTGCGTTACACTAGCCACATATTCTGGACTTTTCAGCCGCCCCTCGATCTTCAGGCTGGCCACACCCGCCCGCAACAAGTCTGGTAAGAGAGAAATGCCCGCTAAATCTTGGGGGCTTAACAAATAGCGGCGATCCCCCAAATCGACCATCTGCCCATCGGCTATCAAGTCATAGGGCATCCGGCAGGCTTGGGCACATTCTCCCCGATTGGCGGAGCGCCCCCCTAGTGACTCACTGGTTAAGCACTGCCCCGAATAAGCTACGCAGAGGGCACCATGCACAAACACCTCTAGGGGCAGATCGGATCCCGCCAAGCGAATCCGGTTGATTTCGGGGAGCGAACACTCCCGCGCCAGCACGACCACCTGGCAACCCAGCTTTTGAGCAAACGCAACGCCAGCGCCACTGGTGATGGTCATTTGGGTAGAGGCATGGATCGGGAAATCGGGGGAAAGATGGCGAATCAATCGGCAAATCCCCACATCCTGAACAATCACAGCATCCACCCCCGCCGCCATCACCTGCCGCAGATAGGTTTCTGCCTCCGCTAGCTCTTGAGGAAACACCAGCGTATTGAAGGTGACATAGCCCTTTACCCCCCGCCGATGCAGATAGCTCATCACCTGCGGGAGATCCGCCTCGCGGAAGTTCTCCGCCCGCATCCGCGCATTGAACCGCTCCAACCCAAAGTAGATGGCATCCGCGCCATTCTCCACTGCCGCCCGCAAACACTCCCAATCCCCCGCCGGAGCCAGCAGTTCTGGCAAGCGCCACTCGCTAGCAGAGGCATCTGCCGGAGCCGAGGATAACACCGAGTCGAGGGATCCCATCAATACCGTGCCGCCCATTCAACAGCCTTGATCTTATCCTGCGGCTTGGGGATCCCCACTGAATGGGCAAGGCTCAGGGGAGGAAGGATAGAAAAAAAGGGCTTAGAAGGGGGAAGAAACCTTCGGTTTTTTGACTTTCTGTTCCCGCAGCCGCCGCAACATTTTCTGGAAGTATTCCCCCAAATAGTCCTCCAAATGATTCATCGAGGCGGGATCTAAGCCAAAGATTTCGTAGACCTGGGTCATGTCGGCATCCATGGGTTCTTCCGCCGCTAACACCTCCACGAAGGCCAAGCGATCGGCGATATTCCAACTCCACTGGAAGAACTGAGCCACTTTGCGGGATCCCCGCAACAACCCTAGGGGCATGGTGCTGATCTTGGCCTTGCGATTGGACAGTTGTTCGCAGAGTTGGATAATCTCCCGTGGCTTCCAGGCTTTGGGACCGGCTAACGGAAATACCTGCTGGCGAGTTGCTTCTATCTGCAAGGACTGCACCGCAAAACGAGCGATATCTTGAGTATTCATGTAGGCGGTGGGCACCGATTGGTTGGTGATCCACACCAGTTGCTCCTCCAAAATCGGCAACGCATACTGACCGATCAACCCCTGCATAAACCCACAGAGACGGAAGATCGTATAGGGCATTTGTGCCTGCACTAGATACTTTTCAGTGTGGTGCTTAAAATTCATCAGGGGCACATTCGCATATTCTTTGTCGGCTCCCATGATCGAGAAAAACACATAGCGCTGGATCTGAGCCGCCCGCGCCGCATTGATCAAGGCCACCTTGCCATCCCAATCCACCTGCTTAGCACTCAGGCTATCGGTTGAACGGACGGTGGCACAGTCAATCAAGGCATCCATCCCGACTAAGGCATCGGGAAGCGTTTCCGGTCGGCAGAGGTTCCCCACCTTGAGATGGGATCCCCACTCACTCAAAAAAGCTGCTTTAGCAGGATTTCGCACCAAACTCGTCACCTGATGCCCTTCCTCTAGGGCACGCCGCACAACCTGCCGCCCTAATGTTCCCGTTGCTCCCACCACCAATACGTTCATAAAATTATTATTTCTTAACCTTCGCCTCAGTTTATCAGACTTGGTTGGCGATGGAGGGGGTTGAAACGGGGATCCCTGGCATTGATCCTTGAGAAAACAGTCGGAAAAGGCCAAATTCCCGTTACATGCTTAATGCAACTTAATGTGACACTTAACATTGGGGCACTGTCAGGGGAGACACCCCTATCAGGAGACAGGCACTCCCATCGGCTGTTCAGGATCCGGTGTGGTAATCAAACCCGTCAAGGGAGAGCTGGCGCTGGCGATGGGTTTGAGGGGGATGCGCCCCGCTAGATAAGCAAGCCGTCCGGCCTGGGTGGCCATACCCATCGCCTCCGCCATGACCGCCGGAAGCTGTGCCTGGGCGATGGCGGTATTGATCAGCAGGGCATCGGCTCCCAGCTCCATCGCTTGAGCCGCCTCGGAGGGAACGGCAATGCCCGCATCCACCACCACAGGAACGCTGGCCTGCTCCACAATAATGCGGATGGCATCAGCGGATTTGAGTCCTTGACCAGAGCCAATCGGGGATCCGAGGGGCATCACCGTCGCACAGCCGATCTCCTGCAAGCGCCATGCCAACTGCGGATCGGCATTGATATAGGGCAGAACGGCAAATCCTTCCGCCACCAGTTGTTGGGCGGCCTCAAAAGTACCAATCGGATCGGGCAACAGATAACGCGGATCCCGAATCACCTCCAGCTTGACAAAGTGATTGTCCGTTTGTCCCAGCACCTGCTGAGCCATTTCTCGCCCCAAACGAGCCACCCGTACCGCCTCTTCCGCCGTCTGACACCCCGCCGTATTGGGCAATAACCAATAACGCTGCCAATCGAGAGCCTCCAACAAACCCACATGGCCTGCTGATTGCATCTGGATCCGCCGAATCGCCACCGTCACCATTTCGCACCCACTGGCGGCGAGGGCAGCTTGCATATCAGCCAGATTGCCATATTTACCAGTTCCCACCATCAGGCGAGATCGAAACGTTTTGCCCGCAATCACCAGCGGCTTGGGATCCGTGAGGGGGGGTGCGGATGCTGTTGTGGTCTCAGCCTCAGGAACGCCCACCTTATTCCCCACCATTCACCACTTTCAAAATGCCATAGCCCAAGATCAGTCCGGCCAGGGTCAAGCCTATACACAAGCCAGCAATCGTAAAAATCTCTCCAGCCATCGGGGGCTACTCCTCGTTTGGGGATAGGGTTATTCTTTCCTTAGAATAAACCAATTGGGATGCTTTCCCCTGAATCTACTGCCCTCCGCAACCCTATGGCACACTGAAGGGTAGACTCCTCAATCCAAGACTCTCAACTATGCCCAAGCCCCCTCCCCCTCCTCGTAAACTGGAAGATCAATTTGTCGAAAACGTCTCCCGCTATCCCTTCTATTTTGTGACGGTTTTGTTGGGAGGTATTTGGGTGGGCATTAAGCCCTTCGTGGATCTCTATCGCAAAAGCCCTCTCTCGGCGGTGGCGGTGGGGTTAGGCTTGAGCCTTTTCATGCTATTTATCCACTTCACGCTGCGGGGCATGGCGGGGGATAGTTTTTTCCCGGAGTGGATTTTGAATCGGATCCCCCAGAGTTAAGCGGGAGTTGCTAACCCATCAACGGAACCAGCGAGTTTGGTTGAAGCCGAGCTGCCTTTGCCCTTAAGCTAGATCCGATAGGATACCGTTGTCCCCCGTTGCCATAGTTACCACAAACCCGATCCCGTGCTGTTACTCAAGGAAAAAATAGGTTATGGATATCGATTTTCGTCCGGTCATTGTTTTAGGCCCGATTATTTTGGTAGTTGGCTGGGCGGCTTTTAACATTGCCAAAGCAGCCATCAAGGGAGAAGCCAAACTCTTCGGAGAGAAAGGCAATAACCCTTTTGCTTAACCCAAAAAGCTAAGCATTTCTTGCTGGTTTTTTGTCTAGAATATTTACTCTGCTCAGATATAGTTTTCTGAGCAGCTTTTTAGTCTTTCCCCTTTGCTCTGCTATTGGGATAGTTCCCTCATGAAAGCGCCTCTACCTGCCAATGAACCGGAACGGTTAGCCGCCCTCCACAGCTATCGAATTTTGGATACTCCCGCCGAGGCCGCTTTTGATGACATCACCCGCTTAGCCGCCGATATTTGTCAGACTCCTACCGCCCTGATCAGTTTGGTGGACGAAGATCGCCAATGGTTTAAGTCAAAGGTGGGTTTGGAGGCTAGCGAAACCAGCCGCGATCTGGCCTTTTGTGCTCATGCGATTTTGCAGGACGACCCTCTGGTTGTGGGGGATGCCCTTGCGGATCCGCGATTTGCCGACAACAGCTTGGTGACGGATTCCCCAAACATTCGTTTTTATGCCGGAGTACCTATTACCACTCCCCAGGGGCTAGCGGTTGGCACCCTCTGCGTGCTTGACTATCAGCCCCGCCAGATTGAGGCGGAGCAGGTGGAGAAGCTGAAGGCGTTGTCCCGCCAGGTATCCGCTCAGTTAGAACTGCGAAAAAGCCTGGGAGAACTGGAAAAGGGATCCCCTATCTTGTCCAAAACCCCTCAGATCAAACCCAAAAGCTTTTTTGGTCGGGTGGGGGGGTGGTTAGGGGTGGCGGCCTTTTTTTTGCTGGGGGGAGGAGTAGCCTTTTATCACAGCGTTGAGGGTCTGATTGATACGAACCGCTCGGTTAAACACACCCATCAGGTGATCGAAACCCTGGATGCGTTGCCAAGCCAGCTTTTGGATTTAGAATTGCTACAAAACCTTTATTTGCTCACCCAGGACGCCGCCTATCTCCAAGAATTTCCTGATAAACGGCAAGCCCTCCTCAACCAACTGGCTCAGATTAAGCCTTTGATTGCTGATAACCCTAGGCAGCAGCAGCAACTCACCCAACTGGAAGCACTGATTCAACAAGAAATCGCCTCTATTCAAGCCATTTTGGCTCTCTCTACCCCCCAACTGGCGGAGGCACGTGCCCAACGGATTGATCTGACAATCCTACGGTTACGCCAACAGATCCAAGCCAAAATTGGGGAAATGCGGCAAGAGGAGTCCCGTCTGTTAGCACAACGAACCCGCATTTCTGAGCAAAACACCCAGAATGCCATTGTTGCCTATAGCATCGGGATCCCACTCAATCTTTTGGTGTTATGGCTGGTCTATTGGCTGATCTATCGAGAACTGAAGGAACGCCGGCAAGCAGAATGGCAACTGCAAAAAGAGCGGGACTTTATCGCCGCCATCACCGACACCTCCGGGGCGCTCTTGGTGGTGTTGGATCCCTCTGGGCATATTGTGCGGTTTAACCAGGCTTGTGAACGGATGACGGGCTATAGTCTAGCGGAAGTAAAGGGACGCCTCCTCTGGGACTTAAAGCTAATTCCCCCTGCCGATATCCCTGGGGTGAAGGCGGCTTTTCAGTCCCTCAATCTCCAATCGACATACGGACAGCACGAAAACACCTGGATCACCAAAGACGGAAAAACCCGTCATATCTCCTGGTTCAACACGATTATTTTTTCTGAAGATCAAACCCCCGAATTTATCATTGGGTCAGGCATTGATATCACCGAGCGCCAATGGGCGGAGCAAGAACTCTATCGCCGTAACGAGTATCTGGGGATGTTGCATGAAACTACCCTGGCGCTACTCAACCGTCTTGATCTCTCCGAACTGCTAGAAGCGATTGTACAAAAGGCGCTCCGCCTACTGGATACCTCCCATGCCTACCTCGCTTTGCTAGAACCCGACGGTCAAACCATGCGGATCCAGATTGGGCAGGGCAACTTTACCCCCTATATAGGCAGTCGCTTTGATCAATCAAAGGGTATGGGAGGGCGGATCTGGCAATCGGGGGAGGTGTTGATGGTGCAGGACTATGAGCGCTGGCCAGGTCGTTCCCATCTCTATCAACCGGGATCCCTGCATGCCCTAGTCGGAGTGCCCCTCAAATCGGGATCCCAGGTGGTGGGCGTGCTGGGGGTTGCCCATAGCGATCCGCTACGCCACTTTAGCCCCGAAGAAGTAGATATGCTCAGCCGTTTCGGGCAGTTGGCCTCCGTTGCCTATGACAATGCCCAACTTTATTCGGCGGTGCAACAGGAGTTAAGCGAGCGCAAGCGAGCGGAGATAGCCTTAGGAGAAAGCGAAGAACGCTACCGAGATTTATTTGAAAATGCCAATGATTTGATCCAAAGTGTCGCTATTGACGGCAGCTTTTTGTATGTGAATCGCGCCTGGAGAGAAACCTTAGGCTATAGCGAAGAGGAAATCGCCAGTCTAACTGTTTGGGATGTGGTTCATCCTGATCAGGCATCCCATTGTCAAGCGATATTTCAAAAGCTAGTGGAAGGAGAAAAAGTCGATCAGATCGAGACCAGTTTTGTTAGTAAACAAGGTCAAGAAATTCTGGTTGAAGGCAGTGCTAGCTGCAAGTTTTGGGCGGGCAAACCCTTTTCAACACGGGGCATCTTTCGGGATGTCACAGCTCGTAAGATCGCGGATCAGGAATTGCAGCGTCAGGCAAAACGATCCCAATTATTAGCGGAAATAGCCCTCAAGATTCGCCGCTCTCTGCAACTGGATCATATTTTAGAAACTACCGTGCGAGAAGTCCAGAAAATTCTACAAACCGAACGAGTTTTGATCTATCAATTTCAAGCAGATGGCTCTGGTTTTGTGATCACCGAGTCGGTACAATCAGGTTGGATGAGCTTATTGGGTCAGAAAATTTCGGATCCTTGTTTTCAATCCATGACCCACCTCTATGCCCAAGGACGGATCCGCGCGATTGATGACATTCAAAAATCTGATATTCAAGATTGCCATAAAGAACTATTAGCCAGTTTTCAGGTAAAAGCCAATTTGGTTGTCCCCATTTTCTTGAAACATGAATTATGGGGGTTATTGATTGCCCACCAATGCTCACGGGCTAGGCAGTGGCAACCCTTTGAAATTGAATTGTTACAACAGCTAGCCGATCAGGTGGATATTGCTTTAGCTCAAGCCAAGTTACTTGCTCAAGAAACCGAACAACGGCAAATTTTGGCTCAACAAAACCGTGAGTTGGAGCAAGCTCGCTGGCAGGCAGAAGAAGCCTCACGCGCCAAAAGTACCTTTTTAGCCACGATGAGCCATGAAATTCGTACCCCAATGAATGCTGTTTTGGGTATGACAGGCATTTTAATGGATACTCCTCTGACGGCGGAACAGCGAGATTTTGTGGAAACGATTCGCTCTAGTGGAGATGCTCTACTTACCTTAATCAATGAAATCTTAGATTTTTCTAAGCTAGAAGCGGGAGAGATGGAGATTGAGAAGCTCAACTTTAATCTCATTTTATGTCTGGAAGAGGTGATCGATCTGTTTGCTCCATTAGCCCAAAGTAAGAGACTAGAATTGGGTCTGATTATCAATCCTGATGTTCCTATCTACTTGCAGGGAGATATTTCTCGCCTCCGTCAGGTGTTAACCAATTTGGTGGGCAATGCCATTAAATTTACCCATCAGGGGGAAGTTCTGTTACAGGTCAAGCTCATGGCTGAAACAGAGGCTACAGTGACCCTCGAACTTGCCGTGGCTGACACAGGTATCGGGATCCCTACCGATGTTCAGGCTCGTTTGTTTCAACCCTTCAGCCAGGGGGATGCTTCCACCACCCGCAAGTATGGTGGCACCGGACTGGGGCTAGCCATTTCTCGTCAGTTAGTGGATCTGATGGGGGGATCCATTTGCCTGAAAAGTCGAGAAGGGGAAGGTAGCCGTTTTATCGTCAGTCTTACCTTTGAGAAACAGCCCCCCGGCAGCTTCTATCCTTCCCCCGCATCGTTAGCCACGGTCGATTTGCAAGGGATCCGTCTACTGGTGGTGGATGACAACGCTACCAACCGCAAGATCGTTCGCTATCAAGCCGGATCCTGGGGGATGATGGTCAACGAGGTCGAAAATGCTGAGGAGGCTATCGAGCAACTGCGCCGAGCCAGTCAAGCCGGATCCCCTTATGCGGTAGCCCTGATCGACATGCAGATGCCAGAGATGGATGGAGAAACATTGGGGCAGATGATCAAAGCTGATCCGCTGATTGCCAAGACTCCTCTGATCATGATGACCTCGATTGGTCTGCGGGAGGTCAGCCAGCGGGTCTTGGAGCAAGGATTTGCTGCCTATCTGACCAAACCCGTTAAACATACTAAGTTGCGAGAATGTCTCGCCTGTGTTCTCTCCCCCCATCTGCCCATTGGACAATCCCCGTCTGATGGGGCGGATCCCTCTCTACCTCCGCTGGTACACCATCTCCGCATTTTGGTGGCTGAGGATAATGTGGTTAACCAAAAAGTAGCCCTCCGCCAGTTAAAAACCCTTGGCTATCAGGCCGATATGGTCGCCAATGGACAGGAGGCTCTCGATCTGTTGGGGAAACTTGCTTATGACATCGTTCTGATGGACTGTCAGATGCCCATTATGGATGGCTACACCGCCACCCAACGCATTCGCCAACAGGAAGGTTCGGACCGCCACACCGTGATTATTGCCATGACCGCCAATGCCATGAAGGAAGATCGAGATCAGTGCCTAGCCGTTGGCATGGATGACTACATCAGCAAGCCCGTCTCGCGGGAGATGTTAGCAGCCACCCTGAATCGTTGGGGGCAGTATCTCCACCACCACTCCCCTCAGCCCAGCCCGCCCGCCCCCCCCGATGCAGCTCCCGCCTCCCCTCAGCCCATCAATATCCAGCAACTCCAACAGATCTCCGGCGGGGATCCTGACTTTGAGCGGGAAGTGCTACAGGTTTTTTTATCCGACAGTCAAATTCAACTGCGTACCGCTCAAGAGTTCCGGCTTGCCCAAGATGCCCAAGCCCTTGCCCAACTCGCCCACCGCCTGAAAGGAGCTAGTTCTAGCATCGGAGCCACCACCATTAGCGCCCTTGCCGCTGAGCTAGAACAACAAGCCAAGTCAAATCACCTAGAAAAAGTGGCCGAACTCCTCCAAAAACTGCACATCGCCCTATCGGATATTGATCACTTTGTTACCTATCACTAACTCCCTTCCCTGCAACAAACAGGGGTTCCCCTCCCTCCACAATTCTTGACGGGATCCCGTGCTTACCCTATGCTCAAGGCACCGCAGCATGGGGTTAGAAGGATTGTATTGTTCGGTGTGAGGATCACTGCATTTATGATCAGAGCTTGTTGGAACCAACGGATGAGAAAAGCTAGTTTGCCCCTCCTGGCTGGATTGGCAGGGCTATCGGTGGCTATGGGTGGCTGTGGAGGCGATAGTGGCGGGGGATCCGCGCTTCCTCCCACAACGGCTCCGTTTGTGGATCCCTGCCAAGATATCAGTCCTTTTAGTGAACTATCCACCCAAGATTTGGAATCGATTCGCTTGACGGAGACCCGTCCTTCGGTCACGGGATCCCTGGATGCCAGCCTGAGTGGGCCAGTGGATTCGGCCTTTTCGTTTGATGACAATGGTAATGTGATCGAGGCGGATCCCAACGATTTCTTCTGGTTTTTTGATACTTACATCATTACCCCAACAGATCCGGCGACGGAGTCGGTCACCATTGAGTTAAACAGTGATGACTTTGACGCCCTCTTGGGCATTATTGATTTTCCCAACGGGGAAGTGATTGATATTGTCAACGACGACCGAGCGGAGGGCAATACCAATTCCTTGCTGACGATTCCGGTAGAACCAGGGGTGTGCTACGGCATCTTTGTCCAGAGTTTCTGGGCGGCAAATGCGACGGCGGATGCTCCCGGTAGCCCTGGACTGGGAGCCTACACGTTGGCGGTGACGGAGATCTTTAGCACCGTACCTCCCACTCCCCCTCCGCGCACACCCAAGCCTGCGGATCCCGATCGAGGGGGCAATGGCGAAGGCGGCGGCGGCGGTGGCATTTAATTTTCTCGCCTGATCATGCCCTATTCCCTTTACTGCCAGGTGAATGGTCGGGAGCATCGCTCCACCTCTGCCGCTGGCACCACATTGCTCTCCCTCTTGCGCCAGTGGGGCTATGCGGGGGTACATCGGGCTTGCGAGTCGGGGGATTGTGGGGCTTGTACGGTTTGGCTAGGGGGAGAGGCCATCCATAGCTGCCTTTATCCGGCTGTGCGGCTGGCCGGACAGCCCATCACAACCATCGAGGGCTTGGGGAGCCCAGAGCAACTGCACCCCATGCAGCAGGCTTTTTTGGCGGGTCAGGGCTTTCAGTGTGGCTTTTGTACTCCCGGCATGATTATGACTGCCTGCCAGTGGTCAACGGGTCGGGATCCCGCTATCTCCGATCCAGAAGTCGCCCTACGGGATAGTCTGCGGGGCAATCTCTGCCGCTGCACTGGCTATCAAGCGATTGTGGAAAGCATTCTTTCGCCGCCCACCCAGCCGGAGGGGGATCCCTCTCACCCCGTCGGAAAAAATATCCCCAAGCAGGATGGGGTCAAGTTGGTGACGGGTCAGCCCGCCTACACCGCCGATTGGCAGCCGGAGGGGTTGCTTCATCTAAAAGTGTTGCGTTCTCCCCATCCCCACGCCCGCCTTCGCCATATCAATACTGAGTCTGCCCGCTCCCTACCGGGGGTGCATGGCGTCTTTACCTATGCTGATGTGCCCCGTCACCCCTATACCACCGCCGGACATGCGGATCCGGTGCCGGATCCCTTGGATCACTATCTGCTGGATAACAAGGTGCGTTTTGTCGGGGATCGGGTGGCTGCCGTGGTGGCCGAATCCGTAGCCATCGCTGAGGCTGCCTGTCGGCTGATCGAAGTGGACTATGAACTCTTGCCCTTTGTCACCGAGCCGGAGGGGGCTTTTACCGGATCTGTGATTCACGATGAGCCGGACTCTCGCCAGATTGCGGATCCCGACCACAACATTTCTGGGCGCGTCACCTTTAGTCAGGGGGATATTAGTGAAGGCTTTGCTCAGGCTGATCTGATCGTCGAAAACACCTATCAGGTCCCGGCGGTTCAGCATAGCCACCTAGAACCCCATGTCAGCATCAGTTGGCTGGATGAACAGGGTCACCTGGTGATTCGCTCCAGTACACAAGTCCCCTTTCACGCCCAGCGCATCCTGGCGGGGATCCTAGAGATGCCGATGGAGAAGATTCGCGTCTATAAACCCAACATGGGCGGTGGGTTTGGCAACAAACAGGAGATATTGACCGAAGATCTCTGTGCTTGGGCTACCCTCAAAACGGGTCGTCCGGTGCAGTGGGAACTCACTCGCCAGGAGGAATTTAGTGCCACCAACAGTCGCCATGCTATGACGATTCGCCTAAAAACGGGGGTGAAAACGGATGGAACCCTACTGGCTCAAGAGATGGTGGTCTTGGGTAATACAGGAGCCTATGGCAATCATGGCCAGACAGTAGTTTTTCTGGCGGGCTATATCCCCTTAGGGCTGTATCGCTGTCCCCATCGCCAGTTTCGCGGCTATGCCGTCTATACCAACACCATGCCCGCTGGAGCTTTCCGTGGCTACGGAGCCACTCAGGGCACCTTTGCTATGGAAGTCCAGATGGATGAAATTGCCCAGCGCTTGGGTCTGGATCCCCTGCAATTTCGGCAAAAGAATTTGATCCAACCAGGGGATCCCCTGACGATGGGGCGCAGCGATGACCACTTTAACCTGATTGGTAGCTATGGCCTAGCGGAATGTTTGGCACAGGTGAGTCAGGCTTTAGGATATCAACCGGGGCAGGCTCCCTTTGCCGAGGGATCCCGGTCACGCGGGGTGGGGTTTGCGGTATCGATGCAGGGAAGCGGGCTCTCCAAGATTCATCAGGCTGGTGCGGAGTTGTCTCTGGAGGCGAACGGACGCTTTTTGTTGAAGTCGGGATCCGTGGATGTGGGAACGGGATCCGATACCACCCTGCGGCAGATTGCGGCTCAGGTTTTGGGGGTGCGGGTAGGGGATATTGACCTGATCACAGCCGATACCCTTCTCACCCCTTTTGATGCCGGATCCTATGCCTCGGCCACCCTCTACATTTCTGGACAAGCCGTCAAACAGGCGGCAGAGCAACTCAGTCAGCAGATTTTGGAGGCGGGCTGGCCATCAATAGCCGCGGCACGAGCCAGTGGACAAACCTGGCAAGCCCGTTCCGACTATCGGGCGGAAGAATCCACCCTCACCTTTGCCGTCCAAGGGGTAGAAGTCGAGGTGGATCGACAAACGGGACAGGTGAAGCTGTTGCGCTGTGTGCAAGCTATCGATCTGGGGCAAGCCATCAATCCACGTATCTGTCAGGGACAGGCAACCGGAGGGATTGCCATGGGCATTGGCTATGCCCTAACGGAAGCCTTGATCTGGGATGAGCAGGCTCAGATCCTCAACCCTGGCTTTCGCTTTTACCGGATCCCGACAGCCGCCGATATGCCCCCCATGCAGGTGTTTTTGATCGAAAAACCGGATCCCTACGGTCCGTTTGGAGCAAAAGGCGTGGGAGAGATTACTACCAATTGCACCGCTCCTGCCATTGCCAACGCGATTGCCCATGCCACTGGCGTGCGACTGCGCCAACTGCCCATCACCCCCCAGCGGGTTTGGCAGGCGTTAGTGACATCCCCTGTTTCAGGACTGAAATAACCGAGAATACAGACTTTGATGCTGTTGGCAATCGCGTTCATGGAGAGGAGCAAAAGCAGAGAAGGTCAGCCCACTATTGATCCGGCTGAAGGGATCCAGACGATCGTCTGAAGTTAATAAATCGAAGCCTAAATCGAAACCTAATAAATCCATAGGATCCCCATCAGGGGAACGACTGGCTAGGATTTTTTCTGCCAGAGCATGGAGCGGGTGATGCAAGCGGATCACTATCGATTGACCTTGACTATGACCGAGGGGCACTAAACGAACTGCCGCAGACACCAAGCTCACTACTTGACTAAACAGATAGGCATGCAGGGTAGAGGCGAGAGGGATCCCAACTTGACCGCCGATCCACCCAAACACCAAACAGTGATGCCACTCCTGCGGCTGTCCGGCTACTTCTTGTCTAGGACGGGGTGGTTCAAGTCTCCAGACCTTTTCTGCAAGCTGAAGCAAGCGATGCCCCAACTGCAAACTGGCTTGACGGGTTTCTTTAGGCCAACGATTGGCCGACAGCCAAGCCTGCCATTGCGCCAATCTATCGGCATTTCTCTGAGCAGCACAGTGGTGGGCAATCCCACACAAATTTCCCTCCAGACAACCCAAGCTAGACGACAACAACCCCTGGATATAGAGAAATACCTCTTCCTCAGAAGCTAGTTGTCCTGCTTGAACAGCCGTCTCCAAACCCCAAGAGTGGGAATAGCCCCCGATGGGCAAAGCCGAGTCAGTCAGTTGCAATAAAAGCAAGAACGGGTCAAGAAAGTGATCTCCCCCAGAATCAACGGGGATGCCGGGGGGATGCGCTAGGAACATATTCAAAACATCATAGGGATGGATTGGGAATAGTTGAAGATTAGCTGGCCATATTAGCCGATTACATTCGCTCCCTTAGTCATGGGCTAATGATGACTAATCACAAGCTAATGGTGGGGACGAATTAGTCCATACCCGCCGTGGTTGCGTTCATAAATCACATTGATCTCTTGGGTGTCAATATTGCGAAAAACAAAGAAGTCGTGATCCACTAGTTCTAATTGATGCAAAGCCTCATCCACAGTCATTGGGGGCATAGCAAAGTATTTAGTGCGAATCACTTCGGGTGGTAGCTCAACTTCTCGCTCCAAATTGGGCTGAGGAGTTACCGGCTGCTGAGTAACCAAAATCGAGGTTTTAGGTGTCTGTTTGGCTCGATGAATTCCATTGCGCTCCTTAAATTTTCTTAATTGACGAGCAATTTTATCAGCCACACGGTCAATGCTAGCATACATATTTTCGCTGCTTTCTTCAGCTCGAATAACTGTTCCATTCGCGTATAAAGTGACCTCAGCCGATTGACAAGCACTAATTCGAGGGTTTCGTTCTACCGAAAGATTGATATCAACCTCACTAGCTATTTGCGAAAAATGACTTACAGCACGCTCAATTTTTTCACTTACATAGTCGCGTATAGCATCCGTAATATCAACATTCTTCCCTTGAATCACTAGCTTAGTCATAGGGTAGCTCCTATTCAGTTTAGTGCGTTAGTCTGTCAGGAAAATCTAAAGATATCTCCCTAGAATCTCCAGCCATTCTGGAAGGTAACGAGTGGCTCAGGGATCCCTAAACAGTAGGGATAATTGACCCAGAGATAATCCAACAAAAAATGGCTGTTATCTCCAAGAACCCAATAATCCACCTCCCATTTTAGGAGAATAGTTTTCTTTTTAATTTTCCTAATCCCAGGCTCACGAAATTAGTTCAGAACCCCAATTCACAACCTCAAGTTTCTCTGGATCGGCTAACAATAGAGGGTTCAGTAAAATTGTGAGGCTTTTGAGATTAAGTCTAAGTTAACACTTAAATTGTGGCTCTCTCTGCTAAGTTTTATATAACTTCAACATTTTTTGGCTTGTTTTTAGATTGTTGGTCTGGAGTAATTAACTAGCAAAAGATGAGAGTTTTCACCGAAACCTTGGGTAAGTCTACAGCCTTCCCCACCCCAATCTTAGCCTAATTTTCCATGGATTGAACGCTAAGAAAGACCTAACACCCTCCCATGATTTGCAGTGAGTGCAGACGGACTCACCTGCTGGATCCCAGAAGGATCGTAAAAAGATAACCTAAAGTAACAAATTAGAGACAAATCAAAAGACTGCTTAGCAAAGTAGCGAGATGCAAACTAGGTGTAAGGGTAGGATTGCCAATCATTATGGCCAATAGATCGGAGCCTGACAAGCTGCCCCACGGCCTGGTCAATCACAACCCACCCAGGGAGCTAAAACTCGATGGGTTCCCCTGCGGGGGTGACCAACTGAATTTCACCGGAGCGGATTTTTTCGGCCACCATATCCAGAAGTGCCATTTCTTCGTCGCTGATCACGCCATCAGCATCAATAGCGGCTTCAATTTCATCGTGTTCTTGAGCCGATAATTTGCCATCGGCTAGGGCGCGGTCTACTAAGTGCTTGACATGCCCAAAATCCATACGCAGTCCTCCAGCCCTAAGATTCAGGTAACCCAATGATAGTGCATAGCCTGTAAAGGTGTGAGACAGGGGGCGGCCAGGAGGGTTCCGGTTGACTCTAAAATAAGGGTCTACCTATTATGCGGAATGGCTAGTGTGGTCAATAATTTAAGCCAAAATCAGGTCGATTTGTTAAGGGTAACCAAATGGTTGGTCGGAACCTATAGCAATCGTCAGCAAGCTCTGGATCAAGCCGTTTGGTTTATTCCAGTTACTTTGTGGTATGCAGAAGTTCCTCATCTGTTCGCAGAAGGGATAGGGTTCTTTACGGAGCAAGTGAATCAGCATAAACCCCAAGACTATTATCGCAGTCGGGTCTTGCAGCTATTGGGAGATCCGTTGCGGCTAGAAAACTATAAATTACGGGATCAATCCATGTGGGCTGGTGCTTCCCAGGATCCTCAAAAACTCTCACAATTAAAGGCTAGTGATTGCGAATGGCTAGAGGGATGTACCATCAATCTGACCTATGTTCCGCAAGCCATAAGTGCCGAGTTAGCAGATCCATCTGATAGCTATTTCGGCAACATGCAGCCAGGTGGAGCCTGTTGTCTCTCCCCCCAAGATAGGGGATATATTGAAATTGAATTTCAGTTAACGGCTGATCATTTCATTACCCTTGACCGTGGATTTGACAAGGTTACTGGGCAGCAAACCTGGGGATCCAAAGCGGGGGCTTATCATTATCGTAAGCAGCGTTGAGGGATCCCTAATGAAAACTCAAAAAGAATGCCTAGCTTTACACTTAGGAACTTGGTATGGAATATTTTCTGAGACTACCTTTTTCAATCAAATTCCTACAGAAGCTCGGCACAAACGTAGTCAAATTATTTTTGAACAGCCTCAGCCAGAAGTGATTAGCCAATCCAATGCTTATTTACCAGTGGAAGCAGAAAATGAGGATCTATTTCCATCTGCGAACCCTTGGTATTACCAAAATTTCTCGGCGGGATTACGTTTTTTTGAGGAGGGATCCTTCTCGAATGGACGAGTGCAACTAGCTCCTTTTTCTGATTTTGCAACTGAGCAAGGATTCTTATTTGAGAACCAAAAGATGAGGGTCGTTCAGCAGTTTGATAGCCAAGGAAGGATAAGCGCTATCACAACCATTCAAGAGGCGCGGGGAGAAAACAGTCAAGCGTGGTTATCCCAACAGATCGCCAGTCTTGCCGAACCCGTAGATTCATCCACAGCCTTATCTGAATTTTTTGCCGAATATGAAAACAGTCGCTGGCACGGATCCGCCACAACATTGACCGCCGACCACTACACACCTAGCCAGCAGTCTGTCACACTGATTATGGGCAGGGGCAACGATTTTTGTTGGCTAGCGGCTCCCCGATTATTGCTGCGTAGTCCGCAGATTTTGCCTATTCCCACCACTCACCGCGATCGCCACTTCCAAATCGAACTGATCTGGCTACCCAATCCTGAATATTACTTGGGCTTAATTCGCAGATACGATCGACAGGGGGCTTGGCAAGACATCACCCTTATCCAGGCCGATCGCTGGTGATTGAGATAGAGAGCCTAACTCCCCTGTTGGTTCAGTCTTACTCTGAATTGTTGGGCAGCCAAATCGAGGACGATTGTTGATGGTGCCCTACCCCGAAAGAGGAAATTCAATTCGCCTTTTATCAGGGCAGTTGAAAACCACGGGTTCCGAGTTCAAGACTTTCTCGTACCGCTGAGTTCCACCGTTAGCCACTCGCGCAAATAACGATTGACCAAGGTGGGAGCTTCGTCCTGGGGGCAATGCCCTACCCCAGGTAGCTCGATAAACGACTTCACGCTAGAAAATTGAGCTATTTGGCGTCCCTCTTCAATGGGTTCCCACGGATCCTCAGATCCCCAGAGTAGTAGAGCCGGACAGGACAGGCGGGGTAGTAGATCTTCCAAAAGCGGCCCTTGGGAATAGCGAATGAAGGCGAGAAAGACATCCGCCGCTCCCTCCTCTTGAGCCGGTTTGAGCAACAGTTGAACCAATTCATCGGTGACCGTTTGAGGATCCCCATAGGCTTGCTCCAGAATCTGGCGGATTACCTTAGGTTGAGCCAACTGCCGAAAAAACCAGTGACCGAGCGGTTTCCAGGTTAGGAGGGTTTGGATGATGGGGGTGCTAAGACGGCGGTGCCATGCTAACTCGGCGCGTTTGCGTTCGTGTAGGAGGCGGAGTGAGGGATTGAGGAGAGCCACCCCGACCACCCCATCGGGATCCGTGACGGCTGCCTGGAGAGCGACAATGCCGCCGATTGAGTTACCCGCCAGATAGGTGGGTTCTCCGATGATGTGATGACAAAAATCAATCACCTGTGCTGCCCAGGTTTCAAACGTGTAGGGGATCCCCTGCGGGTGAGAGGGATCGGCGGGGGTGGGCTTAGCGGATCCTCCAAAGCCCAGCAAATCGATGGCGAACACCCGATGGTTTTGCCCCAATACCGCCAGATTATGCCGCCAGTGATCGCTGCTGGCTCCAAATCCATGAATTAACAAGAGAGGGGATCCCTGCTCCCCTGCCCGTTGGTAACGAACGGGAAATCCCTGCCACGACCAGATGTGGTGGGTAACCGCAATATGCTCAGCAATCATGCCATCTAGCCTTAAGCAGGAAAGATATTTCCAGAATGCCTGAAAACGCTCACAGATGCCCAGATCCACGCTTCCGTTTGACGGGGGGATAGAATATCTGCGCCAAAAGATTCAGACTACCTAGGGGACGGTAGGATGACATTCTTGAGGTTGATCATGATCCGACAGATTTTGGAGTGATTAGATCCGTATAGATCAGGCTTGGCTGTGGCAGCAGATGGCGGCGATCAACCAGAGAATTAGGGAGCAAAGACAGCCAACTCCCATGACATCCCAACAGCAAACATTAACCACTGTGGAGGCAGAGATCCGTTACAAGACAGATCAAGAGCGTTGCTACGTGGTCGATGCAGATGGCAGCATTATGCTGGTTAAAGATGGCGACGCATCCTCGGCCACCTTTGCCGCCGAGGACTTGCCGTTGGTTCGTGGGAAAGCACTAACCCACAACCACCCCAATGGAGGCTCGCTCTCGCCAGAAGATATTGATTGCTTGCTAACGATCTGACCCAGTCAGATCAGGGCTGTATCGGGGGAATTTAAGTATTCCATGAAGCTGCCTGATAACCCGGTTGACGTATTCTTTCGTATTCGTTCTCGATTTGCTGTTGTTTCTAACGAAACTAAAAGACGTCTTAAAGAAGAAATTGATAGAGGTGATATCTCGGAAACGGTTGCTCAACAGGAGTTTCTACATCAAGTATGGACTCAGCTAGCTCAAGAGTTAGGATTGGACTATCAGCGGTTGGAGTGGGCAGATGAAGACTAGGGATGGTGGTTTTGTCATCGACCGTTATCAGTTTTACTGGGAAACCCCATGCCGTGATTGTCGGCATTTTGTCTGGGATGGGGAATGTGCCGCCTTCCCAAATGGGATCCCTTTGGAGATTTGGGATGCCCGCAATGATCACCGTCAACCCTACCCAGGAGACCATGGGATCCAGTTTGAACCCATGCCTTTGCCCATCAAGACTCGCTAATGGTCAAACTCGCCATCACCATAGCGAACCCTCGACTGAGGCAACTACTTGCCCGGATCGACACCACTTTCTACAACCGGAAGCCCCTCTACCAGGCTTGGGCAAACTACCTCGAATCTCGCGTCTTAACACCTTCAAACAAAAAAACTCTGTGAGAGGTCAGGTGTGGTCGGAACTCAAGCCCGCCACAGGAGCAGAAACCGGAACGGTTAAATAGTCCTGACTTTATGCTTGCCTTTGCTATTCCTTGTTGAGTTGGGTGCTGAATTGGGTTTAGATTGCGGTGGCGGCAATGCAAAAATAAAGAAAGCTAACATTCTTGCTTGAGGAATTTTGACCGTGCTAGACGCAATTTTGCCTGAGGCGATCCGCCGATACTCCTACCGTTCCCGCCATCTGGGATCCCTTCTCCTCACCATCACCCTCCTGTTCAGTCTGGTGCTCACGGGATGTTCGAGTGTCGGTAATTTGCGGGTTTATCGTGATGCCAATGGGGCTTATTCTTTTGCCTATCCCAACGGTATGCTGCCTGTGGATCGGGGATCCCCACGGGGACCCGCGGTTTTGCTGCGAGACTTGGTGGATGACACCGAAAACGTCAATCTGATGATTGCCCCCTTTGATCGGGCAGATACTCTTCAGTCCCTGGGTTCTCCCCGTGAAGTGGGATCGCGTGTTGCCGACAAAATGATTGCTCCCCCTGGGTCAGGGCGGACTGCCCATCTTTTGAATGCGGGGCAACTGGAACGAGCAGGGAAAACCTACTATGTCTTGGAATACGCCATTGAAATCGGATCCCAGCATCGCCATGATGTCGTTGCTCTGACCATCAACCGCCATCAACTTTACACCTTGACTGCCTCCACCGAAGAAAGCCGTTGGCCGCTAGTAAAGGATAATTTTTATGCTGTGGCTCAGTCCTTGCAAGTTAGTTAACTTACCAGTTGGTTTACTTACCAAGGGGAGGAGTCAGACCTACTCTTGTCTGGTAGCCTTCTGACATAGGCTGCCTGGGTGAAATTGCCGCTAGGATAGGTTGAGAGGTGAGAAGCGTGGGTCTGCTCCAGACGGGAAGGAGTTTTGACCCGCTAGAAATGAGGTGCTCCTGGAGCATTCCCTGAGGCGGTGGCTTGAATCGATGGATCTCTGTGGGGAATCGGCATGGTCTGCTGAGCTGCCCCCTTAGCTAAGTCATAGGTGAACTACCCCGTCAATCGGTGATAGGGATCACAGACCAATCTTGCTATTTCCTAGCGGAATGGAGGTGGGTATTCTTTATCAGTTGGAGAAGCATACTTATTGAAGTGCCGCTAGTTCAGATCCGAAAAGGTTGATTGTGTTATCCATTGTCACACGAATTGTCACTGAAAAAGATATCTCTGTATATGGGTTTATCCAAGCGTAGCTCTCAGGAATTACCACCATTCATTTCTCTGCACGGTTATTGAGGGATCCCGCCTGATGATAAATCGCCGATGGCTAATTCCTCACACCTTATGATTTCATGAGTTACACCTCCTCCCCCCCTACAGCAATGTCAACAAGCGGTCTTCACATCATTCAAATCACCGACCTACACTTGTTTGCCAAGCCGCACAAGGATTTGTTAGGGGTTGTAACGGAGAAATCATTTCAGGCTGTTTTATCGACGGTTGCCAGTCTATGGCCGCTGCCGGAGGTGATGCTGTTAACCGGTGATCTCTCTCAGGATGGAAGTATTGCCTCTTATAGTCGCCTGAAAATGTTTTTGAAGGATCTCCCGATTGACATCTATTGGCTGGCCGGCAACCATGACCGCTTAAGTGCCATGCAGTCTGAACTGAGCGGTAATCAGGTCTACCCTGACAAAGTATTTTGCCGACAAGGTTGGGTTTTTCTTCTTCTCAACTCGTTAGTTCCTGGTAAAGATAGCGGCTATTTAACCAAGGAGACCCTCAAAGATTTACACAAGAATTTGCAGCAAGCCGCTGACCAGGGGCAGCATGTCTTATTGAGCCTACATCATCCTCCTTTCCCGGTTCAGTCCGAATGGTTGGATGGTAGCACTCTACAAAATCCTGAGGATTTATTTGAGGTTTTGGATCAGTTTGATCATGTCAGAGTGGTGCTGTTTGGTCATGTTCATCAAGAGTTGCACCATGCCAGAGGAGGAGTGGAATATTTTGCTTGTCCCTCCACCTGTATTCAATTTAAGCCCTATAGTCAAGACTTTCATCTGGATGAAGTTCCGCCCGCCTTTCGAGAAATATGGCTATATCCAGATGGCAGTTTTAAGACTCAACTGACACGAGTACCTGAAGGATTCCAGCAACCCAATCTTCAGATGAAAGGCTACTAAAATAGAGATATAGTTATTCCAATTTAATAGTACAACCTATATTCAGAGAGATGCCAAGATCAAGGACGAAGCAGTCCAACATGTGCTCCTACTACAGAATGGCAGATATTTATCCAAGAGACGATATTATCTATTAATCAGTGGGATATCATCTCGGATCGTCTGAATAATCAATATTTTGCACGATAATCACCTGTGAGGGGTTTTGATCTGGCTTAATGAACGGTAATGAGTTTACACCCAAACCTAAAAAACTTCCTCACGCTGAGTGCATGTGAGTAATGAGCAAATGTGAGTAAATTGAATAAAAGGGATCCCCGTTCGGTGGAGATCCCTGGACAAATTGATTGATTAATCCTGGGCGGAGCTAGCAGGAAGGCCAGTCCCTGAGGGATCCCTCTGGCTAAAAGGGGTAGGGTTGGTGGAGAGAAGTTTATTTAGGCGGTGACCAATTCGGGACGCTTGCTGTGGCGAATACTGCGAATAGCTTCGGCATAATCACGCGCCTTAAAAACGGCGGATCCCGCCACAATCGCATTGGCTCCTGCCTCCAAAACCTGCCAAGTATTACTGCCCTTTAGTCCCCCATCCACTTCAATCCAGGGATCCAAGCCTTTTTCCTCGCAGATCTGCCGTAGGTGGCGAATTTTGGGCAAGACTTCTGGAATGAAACTTTGTCCGCCAAAGCCAGGATTGACGCTCATGATCAGCACTAGATCACATAACTCCAAAACGTATTCGATCAAGCTGAGGGGGCTGCCCGGATTGAGCACAACTCCGGCTTTTTTGCCCAAATCTTTGATTTGACCGAGGGTGCGGTGCAAATGGATGGTGGCACTGGCTTCGGCGTGGACATAGATGTGGTCGGCTCCGGCTTTGGCAAAGTCTTCCACATAGCGCTCTGGCTCTACAATCATCAAATGCACATCCAAGGGCTTGCTGGTGACGGGGCGCAGTGCCTCCACAATCAAGGGGCCAATCGTGATGTTAGGAACAAACCGACCATCCATCACATCGACATGGATCCAATCGGCTCCCGCCGCATCTACGGCGCGGACTTCATCCCCCAACCGACTGAAATCCGCAGAAAGGATAGAAGGGGCTATCACAACAGGCTTGCTCATGGGGCAAATCTCAGGGGGTGAATTGTTAAGCAGTTCTATAGTATGTGGTTTTGTCCCTCTTCGCCTAGCGATTCGCTGGGATGAGGAGGAATGAAGTAAAATTTCTGTTAAGTTTGTGGTTGACTTCTGCTCAGACTTTATTACGGAGTGTCACGAAGCTGGACAGGAGATTAGGACAACAGCAATTAGTGGTTAGGGATATCCCCTTGAGGTGACAAATGCACATCGCCTGGATTGGCAAAAAGACCCCCTTTTGCGGCAATGTCACCTATGGTCGGGAAGTGACTAATGCCTTGCTCGATCGCGGACATCAGGTTAGTTTTTTTCACTTCGCTACGGAGTCCGATGGCAGCAAGCCCATCTCCTCAACCCCAGAACGGGGGGGAGATCCTGTCACGGCGCTTGCCCCCTATGCCCATGACTGGGAGACGGATCCCGAATCGCGGGATGTTTCCTTGCCCTGCCTCTACAAATCCCAGATCTATACTATCCCCGACCCCAAAGCGGCTAAGGTGCTAACTGATGCCTTGCACAGCCTGCAACCGGATTTGGTTCATGCCTCCCTCACCCTCTCGCCGATGGATTTTGTGTTGCCGGAGATCTGCGGCGATCTGAGGATCCCGTTGCTGTCAACCTTTCATCCAGCTTTTGATCGGCGTCGCCGCAACATTGCCTCCCATACGCAACATTTGGCCTACCAGATTTATGCGCCTTTTTTAGCCAACTATGACCGGACGATTGTCTTTTCTCAGGTGCAAAGGGATGTCTTGGTCAAGTTAGGGCTGCGTCCAGAGCAGGTGGTAGCGATTCCGAATGGGGTGGATGTCGATAAATATTCCCCTGGCCCTTCCCGCTTCAAAGAGACCCTGGAGGCGGATCGGCTGTTTGTCTATCAAGGGCGGATTGCCCCCGAAAAAAATGTGGAGGCGCTTCTCAAAGCCTGGAAACAAGCCCAATTGGGGGAACGCTGCAAACTGGTGATGATTGGGGATGGTCCGCTGGCTAGCACCCTTAAGTCTTTTTATCACCAGCAGCATGGGGTGATCTGGCTGGGTTATGTGGGGGATGAACAACGGCGGATTGATATCTTGCGGGGATGCGATGTGTTTATCTTGCCCTCTTTGATCGAGGGGCTTTCCTTATCGCTGCTGGAGGCGATGGCCTGTGGATTGGCGGTGGTGGCTACTGATGTCGGCGCAGATGGGGAAGTTTTGGCGGATGGAGCGGGTATTCTTCTGGAACCTCAGCGGGTGACGGCTGATCTGTTGACTCTCCTGCCCCTGCTGCGGGATCAAACGGAATTTACGCAACTGCTCGGTGTGAAAGCCCGCCAACGGGTTTTGCAGCGCTATACCCTGAGTGGCAATATTACGCAGTTGGAGCAAACCTATGCCCAGTTGCTACCCAGTCGCGGGATCCCTCCTCTCACGCGGGTTTGAGTTGTGGGTTTGACAAGGTCGGATGAAGGGCCAAAACTAAAAGTGCCCTTTCCCCTCCCGAACTGTGTATGACCTCCTTTCAGATCCGCTCTGCTCGTCCCGGCGATCACCAGGTGATTTTTAGGCTGATCTCCGCCCTCGCTGATTACGAAAAAATGGCGGATCGGGTAACGGGATCCCCAGAACAGTTGGCTGAGTATCTGTTTGGGGCACAACCCATAGCGGAAGTATTGCTGGCCGAGGTTCCCGATCAGCCAGAAGCCGTCGGATTTGCCCTGTTTTTCCCTAACTTCTCCACCTTTCTGACTCAGCCGGGACTCTATCTAGAAGATCTGTTTGTGCAGCCAGCTTATCGGCAGTTGGGTATTGGCAAAGCGCTGTTGGTGCAACTGGCTCAACTGGCGGTGCAGCGGGGTTATGGGCGGTTGGAATGGATGGTTTTGGATTGGAATCAGCCCGCGATTGGGTTTTATCAACGCATCGGGGCGGAGGCTCTCAACGAATGGATCCCCAATCGGGTGAGTGGCGATAACCTGATTAAACTGGCACAGGGATTGATCTGAGGGGTTCATCCTCTTGACTTAGCGCATAAATTCCACCTGTGGGGGACGCTGCGGGATCCCTAAACGGCTCACCACCGGATCGGTTTGGGCAATGACGTGGCCGCGGCGCAGCACCGTCAAACAAACGGGTTTGAGGCGAATGGCTTCTACCACGTCCCGCGCCTGCAAAATCACCAGATCGGCATAACACCCCTCCCGCAAACCATAATCCTCCAGACCCAAAATGGCCGCCGCCTGGGTGGTCACAGCAGCAAAACACTGGTGAATAGCCGCTATCGAGGTCATTTGTCCGACATGCACCGCCATATGCGCCACCTCCAGCATGTTGCCACTGCCCAGGGAATACCACGGATCCATGACGCAATCATGCCCCAAAGCCACGCGGATCCCTGCCGCCATCAGCTCCGGCACACGGGTCATCCCCCGCCGCTTGGGATAGGTATCGTGCCGTCCCTGCAAGGTGATGTTGATCAGGGGGTTGGCCACCACCTGTACCTCCGCTTCCGCCATCAAGGGGATCAACTTGCTGACATAGTAGTTATCCATCGAGTGCATGGAGGTGAGATGGGATCCTGTCACTCGTCCCTGCAAGCCTAGCCGTTGGGTTTCGGCGGTGAGGGTTTCAATATGGCGAGACAGCGGATCATCCGTTTCATCACAGTGCATATCCACCCGCAAACCCCGCTCCGCCGCCAACTCACAGAGCGCCCGTACCGACGCGGATCCCTCCGCCATGGTTCGCTCAAAGTGGGGAATGCCCCCCACCACCTCTACCCCCCAATCCAGGGCTTTTTCTAAAAGGCGTATTGACGGCGGGGAACGATAATAGCCATCCTGCGGAAAAGCCACCAACTGCAATTCCAGATAGGGCTTGACCCGCCGTTTCACCTCTAAGAGCGCCTCTACCGCCAACAACCGAGGATCCCCAATATCCACGTGCGAGCGGATCGCCTGAATGCCCCGCGCCACTGCCCAGTCGCAATAGGTGAGCGCCCGCTCGATCAACGCCTCCGCCGTTAGATGCGGTTTCAGTTCTCCCCAGAGGGCGATCCCCTCCAGCAACGTTCCCGATTGGTTGATGCGGGGCAAGCCAAAACTGAGGGTGGAGTCCATGTGAAAGTGGGCATCCACAAAGGGTGGACTCACTAACCGACCTGTCGCATCAATTTCTTGGGGAGCCGTCGCCGCCAATTGAGGAGCAATAGCTACGATTCGCCCTGCCTGAATCCCGATATCGATAGGGGGGCGTCCATCCGGCAAGTGAGCACCCCGAATAATTAAATCCATAGGGCTAAATCCATAGAGTATCGCAATTCCCAAGGAGTTCGATGGGCTGACTGGGGAATATCTTTTTGAGTTTAGCTTCAGTGGCTAGCGGCGGCGTGATAGGAACTGCGTACCAACGGGCCAGAACGTACCTGCTGAAAGCCCATCGCCGCGGCTAACTCTCCCAATTCTGTAAATTCAGCGGGAGTCCAATAGCGAGCCACAGGCCGATGACTGAGGGAGGGCTGCAAATACTGTCCGAGGGTCACCCGCTCACATCCCACTGCCCGCAGATCGCGCAGTGTTTCCATCACCTCGGCTTCGGTTTCCCCATGCCCCAACATCAGCCCTGACTTGGTGATCATCTGGGGATCCAAACTCTTGACGGTTTGCAGGACGTCGAGGGAGCGCTGATAGCCAGAACTGCGTCTGACCGCTTGGGAAAGCCGTCGCACGGTTTCGATATTGTGGTTATAACAGACGGGCTGCGCCGCCACCACGGTAGCAATACAGTCGCGTTCTCCGCGAAAGTCGGGGGTAAGCACCTCAATTTTGGTGGCTGGACAGCGAGTGCGAATGGCTTGCATCACCAGCCCAAACCAACCCGCCCCTTGATCCGGTAGATCATCCCGTGCCACCGAGGTTAAGACCACATAGGTTAACCCCAACAGTTCCACCGCCTCAGCCACTTTCTCCGGTTCATGGGGATCCAATCCCTGTGGTTGACCTGTCGCCACCTGACAAAAGGAGCAGGCACGGGTACATATTCCTCCCATCAACAAAAACGTAGCCGTCTTTTGGCTATAGCACTCGGCGCGGTTGGGGCATCGCCCTTCCTCACAAATTGTGTGAATGCCGCGCTGTTTGATAATTTGTTGTACCGTCGAGATATCGCTGGCCTTGCCAATGGAGCGCTTCACCCAATCAGGCATTTCGGGGGCGGGGCGAGGGGGAGAGGTAACCATAGCCAACAATCGGGATCCCTAAACAACAACCATCCCCCCATCATCTCCCACAACCCAGTTATTGCCGCGGATTTTCTCAAGCTAGAGATGCTATTTAGGTGCAGCTCCCTGAGGATCGGTAAAGTTTTGGATCGGACCGCCTCTCCCGAAGCAGGCATTTGCCGTGAATTTTGGCTACCATTGCAAACTAAGGTTCCCTCTCAAAGATTTTGGCTAAACAGTGACTGAACTTGGGGTGTTAAGCCCTTCATTTGTCTCTAGTATTGGTTTCTATGTCCACTTCTAATCTGTTGGAATTAGCGAGAGAAGGGGATCCCCAAGCCATTGCGCGGGTGGTCAATCAGGCTTTACAACCCAAGGGGATCACGGCCAAAGCCATCTTACAAAGCGATGTCCTCAATATTGCCCTCGAATCGGCGAACCTTCCTCCCCGTCAAAAATTAGCCCCTCCGTTGCAAAAGATGTTGGTCAGGCTAGCCCCCCGCCTGATCCGAACAGTGCGTCTTTATGGCGTACAAACGGGATCCAAAACCCCCGATTGGTCGCAAACCTTCGATCTGTTGGAAGTAACTCCTACCCCCCCTCCACCTGTCGTTGCCTCTCCACCGTCCCCCGCTAATACCTCCCTCCCTCCCCTTCCCTTAGTCTCAGAAGACTGGGGTGTTTTGCCGGATCCCCTCCCCCAGACGGAAACTCAGCCAGCAACGCCAGAGCGAACGCTCATAGGCGAAGCAAGGCTTTCCTCTGGTTCCTCCCCCAGCAACGCAGACAATCCAGAGCGATCCTTTCCATCGGATCCGCTATCGGATCCCACCATTGAGCCATCCGCTCTAGAGATCACGCTGCTGGATGCTGCCGATAGCCTCGTTCAGGTTAGCGAGTCTCCCACCGTAACCCTTGCTCCCACTTCTGCCCCAGAGATAGGGCAGTCCGCCGCGGGGATCCCCCTCAGCTTTGTCCCACCCGAACACAACTCGGCGGGTGAATTTTTGTTAGCCTTTTTAGCTGACCTAAAAGTTTCTCATCTTTTGATGGCTGCCCGTTGGTTGGGTATTGATTTATCCCAGGCTTTTGCGGATCGGCAACATTTGGAGCAGGTCATCTATCAGCACATTGAGCAACTCCTGCCACAAGCGGAGGGAGATCTAGACAGCTATTCGGAAGCCGAATTACGATCGATTGGCTTAGCCCTACAAATGCAGCAACTCAGCCAAATGGATCCCCACCAATTGGTGGCCTACCTAGCTGAGCAAGGCTTAGAAGAGAGCTACTTAAAAGAGGGCGGAGCCTGAGCAATCGCTTGCAGCCGTTGCAGTCGCATCATCGATAAAACATCGGTTCGATCCAGCTTTTGTACCTGTTCCAGAGCCGTCAACAAATGACGGGCTGCCGCCTGCCGATCATAGCCACGAAACTGGGCGCGTTGCAGGGCAAATTCATCGGCATCAAAATGTACCGTCTCACTGTGCAAATCCTGCCAAATTTGCTTTACCGCCAGCCCCGTCACCCCCGCTCCCAACAGCAACGCAAAGGGGTTGTGCATAACTGCCTCATACAAAGTGGCTATCCCTCCTACTGTGGCGATGGCCTGATAGAGTCCCGGCTGTAGCCAAGTGCGACTGTCAAACCACCCCGCCTCCCGCAAAAATAGGAGATCCCGTTGGGGTTGCGGGATCCCTTGCCAGATAGGAAAGTTAATCTGAATCACGCCGTTGGGTTGCCAGGGAGGGCGAGGTTTAAGACCCAACAACGCCCCACTGCTATAAGCAGGAGCCGCCTCAATCGCCAGCAGGGGACGCAAAGAAGCGGGCAATAAATCCCGCAAACGCTGAATCTCGGCTAGCTCAAAACTTTTGATATCCGCAAAACTGGTCATAAGGGGGAGCGCTCAATCCTTGAACCATCAGGATATTAACCGGATGGGGTGGGATCCCGGTAGCCTGAGCCTGCTATGGAAGAAGAGGCTAGGGCTGAAAATGGTGGGTAAATCCGCTGATCAACGCTTCCATCGGAGCTACGGAGGTATCCCCCAATTCTGCTTCCGCTTCTTGGGCAACCGCTTCCACGATGTCATTTGGTAGCCCCAGTGCCTTGACCAGTTCGGTAAACGCCACCTGTTCATCCATATTCACTATTGGCTCATCGGGAGTACGGGCACTGGCCGCTATCACCAAATATCCCAACTTGAGGACTAAGCGTTTATCGGCTGTTTCGGTGAGCTTAGGCAAAACCTCGCTGAGGGGGACATGCTGCAAAAAGTAGTCTTGAATCTGACGGGCTAACTGACCCTGTTGCTGGGGATCCCTGGCAAAATGGTGGGAGAGTTGTGCCGCCATCACATCAATCTCGGCGGGTTCCAACACCCCATCTGACCAAGCCATAGCCGTGACCGCCCGCAGCAAGTTCATTTGGTGGGGCGTAATGGAGGGTGGGAGAGGAGCATCCATAGATAAACAGGACAAAGGGGGTGGCTACCTGTTAGTTTATGATCGATACTGAGGTGCCCATCGTTAAGAATGGTTGCTCCTGGAGAGGTGGTAGAGTGGTTGATTGCGTCGGTCTTGAAAACCGAAGGGGTGAAAGCCCCCGTGGGTTCGAATCCCACCCTCTCCGTTGATGGCAAATGCCTAAATCGATGAAAAATCGAGCGGTAAGCCAAAGCAATCTAAAGACAATAAGCCCCTTCATGCTTGCTGGGGCTAGGATCCCTCCTCAGTCGAATCAGGAGAGAACTTTATTGATTTATAATCTTTTACTTAGCCTTTCCAGAAACCTATGGCAAAATCTCCCAAAAAAAACGAGCCTTTCCCCCCTTCCGTCAACGCCATCATCCCCGGTGAATTTCTGATCGAGGAAACCCCGATTCAGGCCAACCTAGGGCGCACCACCCTAGCCTTATCAGTCACTAACTGTGGGGATCGACCGGTGCAGGTGGGATCCCATTTTCATTTTTTTGAAGTAAACCGTGCTCTTACCTTTGATCGAGCCGCTGCCTTCGGCATGAGACTGAATATTCCCTCTGGCTATGCCGTGCGCTTTGAGCCCGGTCAAACCCACACCGTTCAGCTAGTCAGCTTGAGCGGAAAAGGCGTCGTGCATGGTCTCAATAACCTGACCTGTGGCAGTGTCAAAGTGCCTAGCCAAAAACAAAAGGCTTTATCAGCTCTTCAGCAGTGGGATCCAAGGAGTAGTGCCCTCTCCTAAACATCTCTTCTCAATACGTTCGATGAAAGAGTCAGGATGGGGATCCAATCATCCGTTCTTCCTGATGCCATTGCCGCATCAACTCTTGAGCAGACTGAGGCGTAAAGTAGTCAAGCTCCAGTAACTTGCGATAGGCCATGACTTGGCGCACTTCTGGAGAGAGTTGAGCATGGCGATAATAGTAGTGAATTTGAGCAATGCGATTTTCCATTGCCTCAAAGGCTTTATGAGAGGCTTTTCCCCCCGGCTTGGCTTGTGAACGAAATAAGGAAAACATAGGACAACCTCCCTTAACCTGAACCACTCGACAGTTACTTTATGTGCTCTTGATATTGTAAAGCTAGCATGAACCCAATTCGCCGGAAAAGACCTTTGCCAAAATTCAGTATGGATCCGTGGTAGTCTGTGCAGGATTTCTGGGTATGCTTACAGACTCAGCTCTTGACCAAGGTAACTAACAGGCCAACCACGAGTTCTCACTTCCGCAGAACTCCCACAGAGCCAACAGAGAATAGTGACTGGGGACTGAATCGGGACTGAATCTTTTACCCGATAAGGTCAGCTTACCGTAAAAATACGGAGCGAGACTCTGTGGTTTCGAGCAGTCATTGCTCTCTGTGATTAGTCCCCGATGAATTTGGGTATACTGCGTTCGGTCGTCACTCTTCCGGCTCTGGGGGTGTCAGGGATCCCTCGATTTGCCTTGGGGGAGTAATCAATAGGGGTAGGGATAATCTTCATCGCCATCCAGTAGCCACATTACGGAAACTCCTAAAGCGCGGGCAAAGGCAACCAATTCCTTGTCCATGACTCGTCGCTTACCGTTCTCAATTTGTCCTACCTTTACATAATCCAGATGAACTCCGTAGCGAGACAGCCGTCCCGCCAGTTGATCTTGGGTCAGTTGCAGTCGCTCCCGCATCCAACGCACCCGTCCTCCGATTAAATTGGCAGCTTCTGGAGAGGCAGACTCAGGGGTCATGATCGAAAATCGTTGGTTACCTAACCGGATTGATCTTGGCATCTCAGCACAGAGCTAGCCAAATTTTTTCCGAAAAATCCCCTTGAAATGGGATTTATCAGGGATCCCTCGCCAACGGAGCAAGAGACAGCCATCAACCCAGGTCTAGAGTAATCCCAGGGATCCCTAAATCTTGATGATCGATTTTCGCTCTCTGTGGAGTCGAAACGTTTCTTAAACTGAGATCACGATAAAACCTATGGGAGTCGGCAGCGTGATTGCCACCGATTTTGATCGAGAAAACCATTCTTCTGAACCGGACTGCGATGTTTTGGCAACGGATCCCTGGGCAGATCTGACGGCAGCTAGTCCCTCCGTACCCCTCTCCAGCAGTGAAGACACCATTGATCAATATCTCAACGAAATTGGCCGCGTCCCGCGCATCGATCACGCCGAAGAAATCGAACTGTCTCGCCTGATTCAGACCAAAATTAAGTTGGAGGCTGCTCAATTCGACCTGGCCACGACACTAGGACGGGATCCCCAACCCCAAGAGTGGGCGAATCATCTGGGGATGAGCGTCGCTAGTTTGCGAAGCCAGTTGCGCCAGGGAGAGCGTGCCCAGCAAAAACTCATCAATGCCAATCTGCGATTAGTCGTGAGTGTTGCCAAAAAATATCTGAATCGAGGCGTGCCCTTTTTGGATTTGATTCAGGAGGGCAACATCGGTCTGATTCGCGCCACCGAAAAATTTGATGCCGAACGGGGCTATCGCTTCAGCACCTATGCCCATTGGTGGATTCGTCAGGGCATCACACGCTGTATTGCTAACCAAGCCCGCACCATCCGCTTACCCGTCCATATGGTAGACAAAGTGCGTCTCCTGAAGCGCACCCTGCGGGATTTTATGAAGCTGAATGGTAAAAAACCCACCGAATTAGAACTCGCCAATGCCTTAGGGATCCGCGTCAAAAAGCTGCGGATGATTCAGCAGGCGGCGGCGTTGCCCCTGTCGTTGGATGTAGCGGTTGGGCCGGAAGGGGAGAGTCGGCTGGGAGATTTGTTGGAGGATGTGCATAATGAGCCACCCTTTCAAGAAATGCTTAGCCAATCCCTCAGCCAAGATGTAGAGGCGGCGCTGGCGGAACTCAAGCCCATCGAGCGACAGATCCTCCGTCTGCGCTATGGACTGGAGGGGAGTAAAGCCTATACTCTGCGGGAGGTGGGGGAACAATTTGATCTGACCCGTGAGCGGATCCGCCAAATTGAAAAAGATGCTTTGCGTAAACTGCGCCTTGCTCATCCCGTCCGTAATTTGGCTCACTACATTCGCTAAGTCTAGAGCGAGTCGCTTCTTCCCCTGGGATCCCAGGCACCCTTTCCCCACCCTCTGGCTCAAACCAGTGCTGCTAATGCTTGGCTGACATCCGCCTCAGTGACCTGTTGTGTGATTTCTACTTGCCCAAGTTTTCGGGGCAAAATAAATTGAACTTTTCCCTGCTTTATCTTTTTGTCCGCTTGCATCGCTCGTAATAGATCGGCTAGAGAAACATCACTGGGCCAACGGGTGGGCAAGCCGGCTTTGGCGAGCAGTTGGGTTTGTCGTTGCTGCTCTGTGTCGCCCCACCAGCCCAGGTTTACGCCTATCTGCCCCGCCGCGATCATCCCTAAACCCACGGCTTCCCCATGTCGATAGCGGCGGTAGTGGGTTACGCTTTCCAGGGCGTGACCGAGGGTATGTCCGTAATTGAGAATGGCTCGTAGTCCGCCTTCTTTTTCGTCCTGCTGCACCACCCAAGCCTTACACTCGGCGGATCGCACCAGGAGATGGTGCAGATCGGGGGGTGAGTAATGGCGGTAATGACTGAGGTCAGGGATCCCTTCCAAAAACTCAACAATATCAGGGGCTTGGATGACACCGTATTTGATCACCTCCGCCAGTGCGGAGCGCAGCTCGCGGGTGGGTAAAGTTTTGAGCACGAGCGGATCCATCCAGACCAGACTGGGTTGATGAAAAGCCCCGATCAGGTTTTTGCCCTGCGGGTGGTTGACCCCCGTTTTGCCGCCAATCGACGCATCTACCATCGCCAGCAGGGAGGTGGGCACCTGCACAAAGGGGATCCCGCGCAACCAAGTAGCCGCCGCAAACCCCGCCATATCCCCGATCACCCCTCCCCCCAACGCTACTATCACCGAGGAGCGTTCCAAGCCCGCTGCCAAAGCGGCATCGTAGATTTGACTGACCGACTTGAGGGTTTTATACCGCTCCCCTGCCGGAATGCAACAAATCTGGACTTGAAAGCCCGCCGCCGTCAGCCCCGATAAAACCGTTTCTCCATATAGCTTGGCAATGGCAGGATTGCTCACCAACAAAATTTTCCCCCCTAACCCCAGGGTTGCCATCTGGGATCCCAACTGCCCCAGGATCCCCCCTTGAATGACAATCTGATAGGGATGAGTGGGCAACTTTACCGGAATAACGGCATCAAACATCCACAACTCTCCTTAGGGGTGCCACGCAATAGCCTCAATCTCCACCAGGGCATCTTTGGGCAGCCGAGCCACCTCTACGCAGGAACGCGCCGGAGCCGGATCCCCAGCAAAATAGCGGGCATACACCTGATTCATGGCCGCAAAATCCCCCATATTGGCTAGATAAACGGTGGTTTTGACCACATGATCCAGGGAGGTTCCCCCCGCTGCCAGCACAGCTTTGAGGTTTTCTAAAACCTGGATGGTTTGGCTGGTGATGTCGGATCCCGCCATTTGTCCGGTTTGTGGATCGAGGGCAATCTGTCCGGCGGTGAAAATAAATGGCCCTTGGGCGGCGATCCCTTGGCTATAAGGGCCTACCGGAGCCGGAGCCTGTGGTGTCACGATTTGACAGCGACCAAAACCAACCGCCGGAGCTTGCGTATCTGGTGTCATAACCACAGGGATTCCTAGGATAGCTTCGAGGCTCAAGGTATCACAAAATCCCTGCTCTCCATCAGCCCTGGGCTAAGCTGATAAAGAAGTTGTAATTGGTAATGGCATGGACAGCGCCGAAGTTGCCGCCCTGAAAGAGCGCATTCAGTTGATCCGCGACCGTCGCCCCACTGTGGCTCGTCTTCTGGAAAAGCCGGATTTGGGAACCCTGCGGGTGGATGTCAACCAAGCTCTTGAAGAAATTGATGAACTGATTGACGAGTTTGAGCAAACCTTTGAGCAATCTCTCTAGGAGATCTCTGGCCTCGATACCTAGGCTGGGGATCCCTAGAGCTTTGTATCCAGGACAAAAAAAGGGGCAAAACCACCCCATTTGTTGCTCTTCCTCGATATTTTATTGCCCAAAATCCTGCCTAGACTTAAGAGGAGTTTATGACCAATCCCAGTGGGGAGGATAAGTCATTGACTTTGGTTAATTTGACTACCAATTTTCAAGTATTCGGCGAATTTGCAAAAGCCAGTCAGTAGCCGTATCGCACACTACCACCATGATCCCCGGACAGTGTTAGCTTGAATGGAAGGTTAGAGAACAATGGGGACGGTTAACTGAATTATGCAAACTCTTGATGCTATTTCTCAGTCGGATCATGGCGAAATTCTCACCTGCTGCTATGTGAATGCAACGGGAGCCATTCAAATTGCCCGCATCACCAATATCGACAATTGGTATTTTGAACGAGTCGTATTTCCGGGGCAACGACTGCTGTTTGAAGCAGTCTCAGAAGCCAAGCTGGAGATACATACTGGGATGATGGCCAGCTCCATTTTGGCCGACACCATTCCCTGCGAAAATTTGCGAATTCGTGAGACTTCTCTACAAAAAGTTGCTGTTTGAGTGGCAAGCTAGTAATTACTCATACTGATTGCTCCTTCAGATACATTTTTGTCATTTCCCTAAAATAAAATCAATTTTCCACAAGATTTTCCTGTTTGATTGCGAATGTGCTTTTTGTCACATCTCTCTGATTTTTGCTTAGCCTTTTCCTGGTATTTCACGATTAGCATCTACCCTGGTTGCCCTACTATTTGATAGGGATAGTCAGCTATCAGTGGTTTAGATCTCTTTGCTGCTAGTGGTGAGGGCTTTTTGGATGTCAAGGTCAAGTCCAGCCACCGACTGTAATACGGAGCGAGTGATCAGTTTGCCCTGGGGAACGAGGGTTTGTCCAGTTACGGGATGGAGAAGGGGTTGCTCGGCGCGTCGTCCAATCAGTGCTTCGATGTCTTTGAAGGCGTTGATATACATACCCAGAGGTAACTCAACCACCACCCCATCTCCAACTACACGGGCTTGACAGGCTAGGCGTGAGTGAGGTTGACAGGTAGTGATTACTTCCAGGGTGCGCTGTTCACGGCGATTGATCGGGGAGAGGGATTCCATACCCGCTTTTACGTAAACATGGCAGGTGGCACAGAGTCCTCGCCCACCACATTCTTTGAGAATATCTAATTCCTCTCTCAAGAGAAGCGAGAGAAGGTTATTGTTAGTGGCAATCTCTGCCACTTGGGCAATTGGATCAAGGCGCACCTGCTTGACCATAGGGGGGATCCCTCAATTTTTGCCATAATGCTTTACATTAACCTGCCCATGGGGATCCTGTCCTTAATTGAGTAGACAAGGAGAGCCAGCAGCATCGGGGGGGAAGTCGTGTCAGTCATTCAGTGGTATCCAGGACACATTGCCAAAGCTGAGCAACATTTGCGCCAACAACTGCAACGGGTGGATGTGGTTTTGGAGGTAATTGATGCGCGGATCCCGTTGGCTAGTCGCCATCCCCACGTTAGCCATTGGATTGGCTCTAAGCCCCGTCTCTTGGTCTTCAATAAAATTGATTGCATTCCTGACGAGCTGATAAAGGCTTGGTCTGTCTGGTTTGCCGAGCAAGGGATCCCGATTTATCCAACCAATGGGCAGTCGGGTCAAGGTGTGCAACGCCTCAAACAAGCCACCCTTGCCTTGGGATCCCATGTCAATCAACGTCGGCAAAGCAGGGGAATGCAGCCTCGTCCGGTGCGGGCGGTGGTGATTGGATTTCCTAATGTGGGCAAATCGGCGCTCCTCAATCGTCTGATTGGGCAACGGGTCGTCGCCAGTGCTGCCAAGCCAGGAGTCACGAAGCAGTTGCATTGGGTGAGATTAGGGGCAGCCTTGGATTTATTGGATGCACCAGGGGTGATTCCTCCACGGCTAGACGATCAAGGGGTGGCGGTTAAATTGGCCATTTGTGATGATATCGGTTCGGCAGCTTACACCCCAGAGTTGATTGCAGCAGAGTTACTAGAACTTTTGCTGCACCATCATCCCCAAGGGGAAGCAGCTCTGAATAACCGTTATGGAGAGTTTGATCCTCAAGCCAGAGGCAGTGAAATGTTGGTGGCTCTCGCAGAGCAGAAGGTTCAGGGTAACGAAAACCGTATGGCACAGCAGATCTTGCAAGATTTCCGTAAAGGTAACCTGGGACGATTGGCTCTGGAATGTCCCCCGCCTGGGCTGTTGGATCCCTCTCATCCAAAAGATCACCACTAGGCTCCCCCTGCCCCGACCAAAAGGCTCCCCACACCCTGCCGACTGTCCACAGATCCCAGCCTTGATGAAAATATTGTCATTCCGGATAAGAATGCGACTAGCCAAGTCACTCTAACCAAGCTGTGATAGGCTTTACGATTCTCAAATTAAATTGGAATGACTATATTCGTCAGTATTGAGGCTCATAACGTCTCATTCGTGACGTACTCCCATCACCGATGCAAACATACGGTGTGGGCTTCTCCATCCTTTTCAGGACTTCGCGTTTTATAGTGAGGCGACGCCCAACCCCACTTGGAAACACCATAGCAAAAGTTGGTCGGCTAGTCCAAATTGT
>JANRIL010000001.1:0-96652 GCA_033764955.1 Cyanobacteriota bacterium
ATTGGCAGACTCAAGGTCTTTCGGATCTTGTCGGAGCGATACCGCAACCGTCGTCGTCGCTTTCGACTGCGCTTTAATCTAATTGCTGCTCTCTATAACTTTGAGTTGGAGCTGTTTTTCTGACTTTCGCAAGAGGTTCACTTTTGACAAGGATCCACCATAGAAATGAACTGTTTGAGGTGAACCCTATGCGTGTCGATGAATTTCTCGGAACCCTACCCGATATTTCTGCTCCTTCTATCCCTGAGGATCTAGATCCCGCTGATGAAAATGCTCTGGAGCAGTACATCTACGATGTAATTCTTCATGCCTCTCGTGTGGAAGCCAAACTGAACGAGTCTCGTGGACGAGATGACCGGATCAATCGTTTCGCCACCACCATTAACGAGAGCGGTGCAGTGAAATCGACCCTCACGGGTCGTGTGGATCTCTCCACCATTGTTGTGAGCTGATAACCCCTTTAGTAAAAAATGCTTGCTCTGGGGATCCCCCTGGGGCAGGTATTTTTCATAAACACTATTCTTCAATGAATTGGATCCCCTAATGGTGGATGTCGTCCAACTTCTTTATCAGCGGCACGAATCACTAGAACTCGCTCTCGGTTTAGTTGTAACACCTTAACTGTTGCTCGTCCCGTTGGGCTGATTCCCAAAATGAATAGGGTATCAGTTGACCAAGTGAAATGATCATTCCATCTGTCTCTTCTGGGGTTGAATAAAGTTACCTCTTCCTTGGAATCTGGATCTATTCCAGCCTGATGATTTGACTTGCGACGGTTGCAATGGAAGCACGCCAGAGCTAGATTCCCCAGATCATCACTGCCCCCTTCCTGCACCGGAACAACATGATCTACCGTAAACGACACATACTGCCATTGTTCTGAAGCATGACAATATTCACAACAATGCCTTGCTCTCTGCCGAACTTGCTCTTGCAATCTATCAGGAATTTTGCGACGAGACACAAGTGTTATGACTCTTCGGGGAATTGATGCCTAGCATTCATCAACAGCACATTTCTAAGACTGCGATTGACGAAGCTGAGGTAATCATCAATCTCTTCATAGCAATCTAGTTCCGCTTCCTCATCTGAGGTGAGACAAGTGGGATCCTTGGCAAGTAGCTGTTCAATGCGATGGTGGACAGCACTAGAAGCTCGGAAAATAGGGATCCCTTCCTGCAACTCAATCCGAACTGCCCCTTCAATGGGGAAGGAGTCAGGCAGATGATGAAGGCGGGGCATGACGGGTTGAAGCATGGCAGGCTGACCTGAATCGTATTGGTAACCCTAACATTCAAGAAACCTCAACGGCCTCAGTTTCCAGAACCAGCGAGTCGGTGATGATAAAGATAGTTTGCTCTGAGTTGCCTAGCTTCAAAACTCTTGTATCAGAAGGCCATTGCTTGAGGATCCGCCACAGTCTTGACCAGTAGGGATCCAACATCAATGGCTCAAAGAATTGCTCCCCAGGAATGCACTCACAGGGATCCCCTTGTGCCAGCCGCTCCCAGATTTTGGGTAAGGGAACTTGAGCCAGTTGCACGGGTTCATCCGCGTCACTGATATAGCTGAGTTTGGGCAGCAGGCGTTTTACCTGGTCGCGCAGGATGCTGGTTTTGGGGCGGCAACGGATCCGGGGCATCGTTCATTCCTCCCACTCCAATTCAGATTCAGGAATCCAGCATTTTCCCTCAACTTCGGGGGCTTCCAATTGATAGAACCAGACGTTTTGAACAGGATCCCAGCGAAGTCCCAATATCAATCCATTGCCCAGCCACTCTCCGACAGAGAAAAGGGGTTGGGAGAAATTGAGGTGTTCTGTAGAAATAGGAGTAGAAACCATCATTCGATTCTAGTGGAATGTTCAAATCATGGGGATACCCATTTAGTTTGAGTGGTCCTCAAATCGATAAACTTTATTCCTCTCTATGATCGCTGAGGGCATTAGCAAGGGTAATCAAGCGGATCCTCTGTAAGAAGATCATTTTCTCGATTCTCACCCTAAGCTTTAGCAGCACATTGACTAACCTCAGCATTCAATGACCCATCCCATAAGGCTTTGACCGTAACTGGGCTAGCCAGCACCCCCGACTGGTAGAACGCATCCGCCACTTTTTGTTGGGAGGCAATGGCTTCATCCGAGGTTGGTAAAACTTGTGGTTTTCGCTGGTCTAATCCTTGCTTTAGTTCGCTTAAAGCCACGTCATAGTCAATCCCAGTAGCAGGCGAATAAACTTTCGTCCATTCCTCAGGGTTTTTGGCTTGCCAGTTGAAAAAAGATTGGATCCGACAGAGATAATCGGCGATGGCAGCTTTTTTCCCCGGATCCTTGATCGCCCCTGGATCCGCCACGATCATAAAATTTCCACTGAGGATATCTTCGGCTGATTCTAGGATCCGAGCACCTTGTTTGATGGCTAATTGAATCGTGAACCCATAAGTTGCCATCGCCTCAATATTGCCACTAGTTAGTGCCGCAAAGCCATCGGTCGTATTCAGAGGGAGAGCTTCAATATCTCGGAAGGTGAGGCCAACTTTCTCCAGCATTTTCAGCAAAAAGTAGTGAGCAGTAGTGGATCGAACATAGCCCACTTTTTTGTTTTTGAGGTCATAAACAGTTTTGGCTTTTGAATCTTTGGAAACGATAAGTGCTTGACCACGAGTGGTATTTTTAGTGGCGGCAATGATCTTAATGGCAGATTGTTCGGCAGCAAAAAGGGGGGGGATCTCACTACAAGAGGCTAGATCAATGGCTCCGGCGTTAATTGCCTGAATCATCAAATTACCACCTGTGAATTCGTTGTAAACAACCTTGTAGGGAAAGTTATCCACTTTCGCAGACTTCAACCCTAAATCCCAGCCTCCTTTATAGTGGGCAACTCGCAATGTCACTTTCGATAAATCGGTTTGGGCGGAGGCTTGAGTCGAGAATGCTGCCATCATCGCGCCTGAGGTGCCGAGCCAGCGAATCATCTGGCGGCGGTAATAGTGTTGAGTCATGAGTTCAGCCTCCAATGCTAAGTTGAATTAGGCAAAATCTAGAACAAAAATCTGGCTCTCAATGCACCGACAATGATGCTGGGATCGTTGATGCCATTTCGACTGTCGCGCTTTCCTAAATGAGACTGTTGGTATTTGAGGACGGCTTTCGGGATGGGATCCTTCTCTGGCTGCGACGAGGCTCAACACCCCTAGACCGAATCTACGACAAGTCGATCGACTTACCGTACTTGATTGTTTTTGTCATCTCATAGGTTGATGTATAAAGCCAGAAAATCAATTAATTTTAGGAGCATTTTTTTGGGTTTGTTGTTAAGCCTTTAATCCACCGATATCTTCTGATTTTAGTTTGGAGTAAACCGATCATTTCGAGAGGGGATCACTGTAGCTTAAACCCTAAATTTGATAACGCCTCTCGCAATCGATGGCGACCTGAAAGGGATTCGGATCCAGCCACTCGTTTTAGGGAATGCTCTGTCCAATCGCCAGGGATCTCCATCTGCTGGGTGGTGTAAAAATCGTTCATGATTTGGTTGTACTGATCGACAAGCTGTTGCTGCGGCTCCAGTTGATAGGTTTCACGGTGCAGCACAACGCCTTGGGGTAATCGGGGCTTAATCGCAGGCAGCGAGTCGGGATCCGGGTAGCCGATACATAGCCCAAACACCGGAAACACTTTGGTTGGCAACGCCAACTCAGCGGCAACAGCTTCTGGCTGATCTCGTAAGGCACCGATATAGACCGATCCCAAACCCAGCGATTCGGCTGCAATCACAGCATTCTGAGCTGCAAGAGCTGCATCGACAACCGCCATCACAAACATTTCCAAATAATCCAGCGCCTCGTAGGGGAGATCTCGCTGATCGCCTAGCTGAGAGAGTCGGGCGAGATCTGCCAGCCAAACTAGAAACAAGGGGCATTGTCGAATATGGGCTTGTCCTCGTGCTAGATCGGCAAGTCTGGCTTTTTTACTTGCATCCTCGACTGCAACCACGCTCCAAGTTTGTAGATTAGAAGAGGTTGCAGCCGATTGAGCCGCCGCCATCAGTAGCTCTAAAGTGCCTGTGGGTAACGGATCCAGTCGGTAGGTGCGGATCGAGCGATGGGTGAGAAGAGTGCTTAAGCTTTCATTCCAACTGACCGATAGAGGATCCGGGTCGGATCCAGCGGTTCCATAACGGTTCTGAAATAGGTTCGTCCAACGCTCAAGACTAGCGATCATGATGGTTTCCCCACTTTGGGTCACTCTAGTAAATCAGGCTGCTCTCGCACGATCTTGTCATAAAGGGGTTGGAAGCTATACCAGCCCCCTTGAGAGGATCCGCCAGTTTTGCGCGCAGTATTCGGATCGATCTCGATAGGTTTGCCCAAGGATTCCGCCAAGATTTGGGTTCGACAGGCATCTTCCATCGTGATAAACCACCAAGCAGCTTCATCCACCGAATGCCCGACGGTGAGTAGGCCATGATTGCGCAAAATGATCGCTTTATGGTCTGCTAGGGCTTGGGCGATACGCTGTCCTTCCGAGGTGTCGAGAACGATCCCGGTATAGTCATCGAAAATGCTGTGATCTTCAAAAAAGGCGCAGGCATCTTGGGTCAACGGATCCAATAAGCGGCCTGTCGTAGACCACACTTTGCCATAGGGGGAATGAGAGTGCGCCGCCGCGATGATGTCAGGTCGAGCCGCATGAAGTTGAGAGTGAATGGCAAACGCTGCCTGATTAACCGGTCGATTCCCTTGGACGATCTCGCCACGATGGTTGACCAACAGCAGATCGCAAACGTGGATGTGTCCGAAGTAGACCGCTAGCGGATTCACCCAGAAATGGTCGAGCAGTTCCGGATCCCTGACCGTAATATGTCCAGCTAGACCGTAATCAAAGCCGTAATGGGCAAACAAGCGCAGGGCTGCTGCTAGCCGTTGCTTCCGATATAAGCGTTCTTGATCGATCTGCTCGAATACAGGAGGGCTAGGCCAAGCAAATGATTCTGGAATCAACGATTGCGAAATAGCCGGGGGGAGAGTTTGAGGCATGAGGCAAGGATCCTTTGCTTGGGAGGGTTCTGGAGTGGTAGCGTTCAGGCGACGGCAACCGATTGTCGATCACGGCGGGCAACTTCAGCTCGCACCAAGGGAATTAGATCGCGTCCATAGTCGATGGCATCTTGTAAGGGTTCAAAGCCTCGGATCAAGATCGTCTTTACCCCCACTTCGTAGTAACTGAGCAGAGATTCTGCCACCTGTTCGGGAGTACCCACGAGACAAGTGCTGTTCCCTCCGGCTCCAGTTGCCGCCGCAATGGCTGTCCAGAGTCGCTGATCATGAATCTCTCCGTCCGCTGCAAACTTGAGTAATCGTTGCGCTCCCACAGCTTGGGGTTGGACAGTCGCCAGCCGTTGACCACCCCGCAAAGCCACGATCCGCTCCAGAAAGTCGTGTGCCCTTGCCCATGCTTGCGTTTCCGTTGCCCCCAAAATCGGTCGCAGAGAGACGCTGAACTCAGGAAAACGCCCATAAGGTAATGCAGCTGCTCGAACTTCGGTAATCCGCTCCCGAATTGCGGCAACAGGTTCTCCAAAGAGCATGAAAACATCCGCGTGTTTGGCACCGACTTGAATGGCTGGCTCCGAGGATCCGCCAAAGTAAAGGGGAATATGAGGCTGCTGGAAGGGTTTAACCTCAGAAAATGCTTGTTTGACCCGATAAAACTGCCCCTCGTAGTCAAACGGATCTGGACTAGTCCAGGTCTTACGGACGATATCGAGATATTCATCGGTACGCTGGTAGCGAGCATCTTTTTCTGTCCAGTCACCATCCCTCTGTTGATCCGCGTCGCTGCCGCCCGTGATCGTGTGAACCGCGATTCGACCTTGGGTGAAGTGATCGAGGGTTGCTGCTGTCCGTGCTGCTAAGGTAGGAGCGACAAATCCGGGACGATGGGCAACCAAAAAATTCAGCTTTTCGGTGTGGGCTGCGGCATAACTGGCGATCCCAAAGCCATCGGGACTGCCAGCCGAATAGCCGATCAACACCCGGTCGAAGTCTCCTTGGTCGTGGGCGCGGGCGATATCTCGCAAAAACGCTTTATCAATCGGGTGATTGGCAGGTTCAAAAAAATTTCCACCTGATAGCTCAGTAGCAGGACGGGTGCTGATCAATCCAATGAAGTGAATCGGCATCGTGGTCTCCTTCGGATCCGGTGTGATGGGGATAACTGTTCGATGGTTGAAGTAAAGATCTCAGCTACAGATCTAGGCCACTGCCAATTGGCGTTCACGGCGAGCAACTTCCGAGCGAACCAACGGGATCAGGTCGCGCCCATAATCGATGGCATCTTGCACCGGATCAAAGCCGCGAATTAACAGAGTGGTCGCTCCCGCCTCGTAATAGTCCACTAGCGATTCCGCCACTTGTTCGGGGGTGCCAACCAGAGCCGTCGTATTGCCATAGGCACCTGTAGCTGCTGCAATCGGAGTCCAAAGGCGCTTGTCATGAATTTCTGCTTGGGCGGCAAAATCCAATAACCGTTGAGATCCGACCGATTGCGGTTGCACCGACTCCCGGATCCGTTTCCCCCCTCGGATATCTACAACTCGCTCCAAAATGGACTGAGCACGTTCCCAAGCTTTGGCCTCTGTGGATCCGAGAATGGGACGTAAAGAAACACTGAAGCGAGGTATGCGACCAAATGTATGAGCAATGTTCCGCACTTCGGCAATCCGTTCTTTCACAGCGGCAACTGGCTCTCCCCAGAGGGCATAGACATCGCTATGTTTGGCTCCGACCTCCACCGCGATTCCTGAGGCTCCACCAAAATAAAGAGGAATCCCCGGATCCTGGAGGGGCTTTGCCTCTGAGAAAGCATCTTTGACCTGATAAAACTCACCCTCAAAATCAAAAGGGAGTACACTCGTCCAGACGCGGCGCAGGATTTCTAAATACTCATCAGTGCGGCGATAACGGGCATCATGATCTAGCCAATCTCCATCTCGTTGCTGCTCAGTGTCATTGCCACCTGTAATGATGTGGAGCGCGATCCGGCCTTCGCTGAAGTGATCTAGAGTTACGGCTTTACGAGCAGCCAATGTGGGAGCAACAAATCCGGGGCGATGAGCGATTAAAAAGTTCAGCGTTTCCGTCACCGAAGCCGCATAAGAAGCCACACTAAACCCATCCGGCCCATTCGAGCCATAGCCAATCAAAACTCGGTCAAAACCGCTCTTTTCATGGGTTTGGGCAAAGTGACGAACGAAATCTGGATCTACAGATCCGCCGGTGAGAGACACAGTGGATCCATCCAATTCTGAGGCGTGGCAGGTGCCGATCATTCCCACAAATTCTACTGGCATGGGCTTTCTCCAATGAAGATAGCAAGATCAAACTAAGCAGGTAGCAACGGTTCACCTGAAAAAGTAATCGACATTCCCAGTCTCTGGCATCAGTTCGAAGCCTTGATCGAGGGGCAAATCGTGGAAGCAACATCTAGCTTTTTAGGCAAAATTTTGTTCTCTAGCATCCAATCCGCATTGGTTTGGATCCGAGCGATATCCTCAGCACTTGGCTTGACTAAATTGCCCGCATAAGTTCCCCGCAGATCGATCACTTTCTTCGCCACTACTGGCGATATTTTGAGCTGTTTGACCATGTAGTCGGCGGTTTTATCAGGATTTTGGAACATCCAAGTGGTTTCTTGATCCAACCCATTCAGAGCTGCTTCTACGGCTTGAGGAGCCTGAGTTGCCTTGTCCCGCCCAACAACCATCACACTATAGGTTAAGGGAGGTAGATCGACTGGGATCCGTTGGGCTCCATGTTCTAATTCAGCAATCGTGTTGTATGGTTCCCACACTGCCCAGGCATCAACCTGTCCGTTAACCAATGCAGGCAGAGCATCGGGGGGAGCAATATTGAGTCGCTCAACTTTATCTTTGGGGACATTATTCACCTCTAGAGCTTTCAGCAGCAGCCATTCCCCTGCCCCACCAGTGTTGATCGCGACTTTTTTCCCTACTAAATCAGCAATGGATTTGATGGGGGAATCTTTCGCCACCAGAATAACTTGGGTATTTCTCCGGCGTTTGTCATCAGGATCCGGCGGAATGACACGACCAATGCACAGAGGTTGTCCGGCAGCTAAGGCTGAAATGGTAGGAATGTCACCGCAGCCACCGATATCGGCATTATTGGTGATGATGGCCTGAAGTAAGGAAGCACATCGATCAAAAGGACCAGACCATTCAACTTTGATGTTTTTGGCTGCCAGTAATTTATCTAGTTCGCCCCGTTCTTGCGCAACCGGAAAAACTCCGCCGCCGCGTTGGTACCCTAATTTGATTGTTTGAGGCGATGAAGTTGTTTGAGCAGAAGTTTGGATCCCAGCGGAAACAACACCAACTAGGGCGGTGGCTAGCAGAGTTGCTACTAAATTGGCTTTTGGGGGATGAGCTTTTGATCCCCAGAGCTGTTGAGTAGTTATTCGTTTCATTTGTTTACTCTGAAATAGTGGACAAACAATCATCTAACTATCGAAAGTTCTCAACTTGCCACAACTTGAAAGCAAGTGAGGATATTCATCTTCTTCCTCAATCAAGATCGGAACCAAATGAACTCCCATCGCAGCTTTCAGTAAGAACCGAATCACCAATGTGAGTATGATAGTAGGGATCCAAATCCCCCAAAGAAAACCAAGCAACTGAAATTGGATAATCGACTGAGGTTCATGAACAGATCCATCTAGATTAACTGGATCCAGTGGATTCAAAGGATGAAGGAAGGTGAGCATAAATTAAACCTGAATGAAGAAACATCGGATCCGAGTATCTGTCGCAGAAAACTTTAGAAGATGCGCGTGGCTGAGTGACAACCAAACGGTCGCCGATAGCCGCTTTTAGAAAATGAATTTACTCAACCCTGGTGCTAGACAAAGCCGATGCCTAACCAAGATAGGTAACGATGAATCCAAAAACTTCTTCTCCCAAACCATGCTTCAGTACCTTCTCTCGGTGACTGTGATCTGGGATGGATCCTTCTCAACGTAGAGGCCCAATCGCCCTGTGAAAAAATCAAAAATACTGTGAGTCCGTCAAATCATTGGCTAGACTGACCTGCGAGATCGATAAGCTCTATTAACTGAATCGTAAGTTGCTTAATCTACGATATGTTGATCAAGATACTGTATTTTGATTGATTTTCAGTAAAGCACAGGATCCTAAAATGTGCAAGCGAGTCAACCCACAATCTGCGGATCCTTTTCTAGGCAGGGAGCATTCGAGTAGCCAGAACGAAATGAGCGCACAGTCTGAGCTTCGGGATTGAATTGATGTCGCCAAACGCAGCCCGTATCATTGCCCAACAAGTGAATGGAAACGGAGGCTTCGGGTGATGTAGTTTTGACGGCATGAATATCTCCCTTGGGCGGTAGCAGTCCGTAGAGATCGCCGGGTCGTAACGACCTCACTTCCGCAACTTGCAAGTAGGCATGGCTCTCCGCTTGGTGCGAATGAAGAGTGGCCTGATCGTGATCATGAGACAGTGAAGGGGAAGTCTGCTCATCATCTTGGCGCTGATAAACGGTTTCTTCCTGATGCCCTTGATAAAGGCCAATCAGTCCCCAAGCCAGATGATCATGCACAGGAGTAGCGGATCCGGCAGGAACCACCAAGCTAAACAAGGTTAGGGATCGATCGGCTGAGCGATAGATCAACCATTGCCCAATCCCGCCACCCATCCCACTAGCCGGATTTGGGGCTAGAAATGGATCCGGTAACCAACCCGATCGAGCGAGCAATTCCTGAAACGGTGGCTCCAGAGCTGCTAACAATCCGACATAATTTCCTTCAAAACGGCTACGAGCTGCCTGAACGGTGGCGACAAACTGGTGTAGCAGCGGGTGATCGATAAACCATTGATCCTCAGCTAGAGGTTCGAGTACATCAGTCATGAAGATCCTCCTAACACTGTGAAAAAATGTGGAAAGCAGACAAAAAGCTCTATGGGTCGTGGTCTAAGCTCTAAACCACGGTAAGTCTATCGGAATGCCGTGTTTATCAAGGTGGGTTTAGCTTGCCACAGATCGGAAGTCAGAGCAAGCCTAATCATTTGTGTGCTAACATTGTCAAATCAAAAACTACGCATTGTCGATGTGCTTGTCGTAGATTAAAATTTCGGGCGATTGGAACTCTAGCTGAGAAGTGCTCCATCCCATTCTGACTAAAGATCTCAACGATTCAGAACGGAGGATAGAGATGCCATTACTGGATAGGCCATTGCAGATCGCGGATCCGATCGAGCTAAGACCGGCCAAGCCCCAAAATCACTATGAGACCGACTGGCTAACGCGAGCAGAAGTCCTCGGATCTGAGTTTGCTCTCCAGGCAGCTCGGCATGATCGAGAGGGATCCTTTCCCTTCCAAAATTTTGAGGCTCTGCATGATTCAGGCTTGCTGGGATTAACCATTCCGGTGGAATTGGGTGGGCAAGGAGCCGATCTGTCTCTGAGCGCTGGAGTGATCGAACGGATTGCACAGGGAGATGCGCCGACAGCTTTAGTCCTAACCATGCACTATTTACAGCACGCCATTGCGGGTCGATCTCGGCGTTGGCCTCAGTCTGTTTATCATCAACTCTGTCGAGAATCGATTCAGGGAATAGCTCTCCTCAATGCTGCCAGGGTTGAACCAGAACTGGGAACACCTGCAAGAGGTGGACTACCGGCGACAATTGCAGAAAAGACCGCTAGTGGTTGGCAAATTTCGGGACATAAGATCTACACCACAGGCAGCCCGATCTTGAGCTATTTCGTTGTTTGGGCAAGAACGCTGGACGAAGTGCCACAAGTGGGAAGCTTTTTGGTTCCTCGCCACACCCCAGGAGTGAAGATTCTCGAAACCTGGGATCACTTGGGAATGCGAGCCACAGGCAGTCACGACCTGATTTTGGAACAGGCTATCATCCCAGCAGAGTACGCCTTGGATGTTCGTCCTCTGTCAGAGTGGAGATCGCTGGATCCGGCTCAGGCTGTTTGGGGCAGCATCTTGATCAGCGCCCTTTATCAAGGAGTTGCCACCGCCGCCCGCAACTGGTTAGTCAATTATCTGCAAGAGCGAGTTCCCTCTAATCTCAATCACTCGTTGGCAAGCCTTCCCCGCTTTCAACTAGCTATGGGCGAAATCGAGGCGCTCTTGTACGCTAACCACCAGTTGATCTATGGGTTGGCAACAAACCTAGATCGTGGATCGGGTGCCAACGGATCCGAGGCGCAGACAGTGAAATACCTGACCACAAACAACGCGATCAAAGTCGTGCAAACCGGGTTAGAGCTGACTGGCAATCCAGGGCTCTCCCGCCGAAACCCACTAGAGCGGCATTACCGAGATGTCTTGTGCAGTCGGATCCATACCCCTCAAGATGATGCGATTTGTGTATCTCTGGGGAAAAAAGCATTGGAAGCCAGCTAGCCAACCATGAAATTCATTTTGCCTGCACAGGTTGCTGCTCAGATCCAACCTCATTTGCCAGGAGAGGCTCAGGTGGTGTTGGCAACTCATCAAGGCGAGCTTAACGGCGATGCTCACGATGCGGAAGTTTGTCTTTACTGGTTTTGGCAGCCCACTCCAGTGCTGAATCGGATGCTACAATCTGCCCCGGCCATTCGCTGGTTGCATACGCCCACGGTGGGGGTAAATCATCTGCTGACCCCAGCTTTATTAGCCTTGAATCCCATTCTGACCAACGGAGCAGGGGCTAACGCGATCCCGATTGCGGAATATGTGCTCACCATGATGTTGAGTCACACCAAGCAACTCACCAAACTTCAAGCTTTGCATCAAGATCATCACTGGCTGCGAGGGCTGGAATTAGAGGAGTTGAAGGATCAAACTTTGCTGGTCTTGGGAGCAGGCAACATCGGTCGCGAAATTGCTAAACGGGCGGATGCTTTTGGTGTCAAGGTTTGGGGAAGTCGTCGTCACCCAGAACCGATGCCTTATTTCGAGCGGGTTGTCGGATCCCAACAGTGGCAAGCTCTCGTACCAGAAGTCGATTTTTTGATCATTGCCACCCCTTTGACACCTGAGACAACGGGCATGGTGAATGCAGCAGTTCTACAAGCCATGCGCCCTACGGCTTATCTGATCAACATTGCCCGGGGAGGGATTGTCGATCAGACCGATTTAGTCACCGCCCTCCAGTCAGGGTGGATCGCTGGGGCGACGCTAGATGCACTATGGACAGAACCACTCCCGGCTGAAAGTCCACTCTGGACGCTGCCCAACTTATTCATCACGCCTCATTGCTCTGGGTTTTCGCCCGCAGTTGCTCGTCGTTCGCTCGATCTATTTCTGGATAACCTAAATCGCTATCTGAGCGGGATCCATTTACGCAATCAGGTGGATATTCAAGCTGGATATTGAATCAGATTTTTATGGATCCAAGAATCAGTCTTGCTGTCAAAACTAATTCGTGTTACGCTAACCTTACAATCCCAATCGACATACCGTAGATTAACTATCGGGTTGTTGGATCTCCTACAGAAGAATCCATCCCAACTGTTGTCAAAGTCTCTGACAGGAAGGATTTTGGGCGTTTTGTAGAATTTGTTGATCTCAAATCAGTACTGGTAAATTTTTGATCTGAAGACATTTATTCTTTACTGAGTAGATGCTTAGAAACATTCAGAATATCCCTAGCTATCTAGATAGGAAATCTTGACTATGGAATCGAAACCACAGCTTGATAATTCTGTTGATCTCCACGGAGATGTTTTTGGATTAGGGGTGGTCACTAGCCAGGTTTCAGGGAAAGTGGATCCAATGATTAATCTGCTCCCCCATCCTTTGCTGGATTTTTGGCTAAGTCTACTGCCTCATGAGAGTTCTAGCTTGAGAGGCGTTCAGTATTTACGAGATGGGTGAGGGTTCTCGATGAAACTTCCTCGTTTTGGCGTTTGGGCACCGGTTTATGGCAATTGGGGATCCCGCCATCACCCTCAGGATCCGTTTGATGCCTCTTATGCTCGAACTCGCGCCACCATTTTGCAAGCAGAAGCATTGGGGTTCGACTCAACGCTAATTGCCCAACACATTGTGAATCCAAATGGACAAGATCTCGATCAGCTAGAAACCTGGACAACGGCAGCAGCCCTCGCGGAAGCTACTGAAAAGATCGAAATTATTGCCGCGATCAAACCTTTACTTTTTCATCCGGCAGTGATCGCCAAGATGTCTTTAAATATCGATGCGATCAGTCGAGGACGATTTGCCATCAACTTGGTGAGTGCCTGGTTTAAGACTGAACTGGAAAAAGCTGGGATCCCTTTCCCTGATCATGATGATCGCTACCGCTATTCCACAGAGTGGCTACAGGTGGTGAAAGCCCTTTGGACCGGAGAACGTGTGACCAAACAGGGAGAATTTTTCCAAATTTCAGACCTGAGCTTCCGTCCACAACCTACGACTAGCCCCTATCCCCGGATTTATTTGGGTGGAGAATCGGATCCGGCGCGACAGTTAGCAGCAGCAGAGGCAGATGTCTTTTTCATCAATGGGCGACCGCTCCCAGAAGTTCAAGCCATCATCCAAGATGTCTCACGTCGTCAACGTCACGGCAAGCCACGCCTCAAATTTGCTTTGGCTGCTTTTGTGATTGCTAGACCTACCTCATCGGAGGCAGAAGTCGATCTAGATCTGCAATTGGCACGTTCAGTCCAAGAGGATCGCTCCTTTTTTGTCGAAGGTGCGGATCCCAAGGCAGTCATGCTCAAGCTTCGGCAGAAGTATCGGTTTGTCGGCACCAATGGTGGCACTGCAGCCGGGTTGGTAGGCAGCTACGACACCGTGGCAGAACGGATCCTCAGGTTTGCTGACATCGGCATTGAAACCTTCATGCTGCAATTTCAACCCTTGACGGCTGAGATGATTCGTTTTGCTCAAGAAGTGATCCCTCGTGTTCAGCGTTTGCAGGCTTTGGCGCATGTGTAGTTGGTGATTTCAGGATTCTAATTTGGAGACAATGGCATGGTTCTTTCACCCCCCCAAGCTCAAAGTGTTATTTCGTCTCTTACGGTTGGCACCTTATGGTATACCCGCTGTCCAGTGCCTACAGCCTCTAGTCTGGCCATTCAACAGGGTTGGCTCGACGAGGAGTTTTTACCCGATGGGATCGAGGTAGCTTCTCTACGACAGTCAGATCAACGCGCAGTACGAGAATCTCACTTCAGCCATACTCAGGCGAATTCTTTTCGACAAGGCGGCAACATCCCACCGATTTGGGCGCGGTCTCAAGGGCAGGATTTACAGCTGATTGGCCTATCTTGGGCGGAGCAATATCAGGCAATTTTGGCTCTACCTGAGTCTAGGATCCGTTCGGCTCAAGATTTACGAGGTCGGCGCTTGGCATTGCCACAACGGATCCATGATCCAATCGATTTTTGGCGTGCCACCAGTCTTAGAGGCTATCTCTCGGCTTTGGAGTTAGTAGGCTTAAGCGAGAAAGAAGTGGAATTCGTCGATCTCTCCGTTGCCGAACCCTACATCACCGATCTCAATCCCTCTCATACTGGGCCTTTATTCACTAGCCAAAACCTGAAACGATTGCAGTCCACCGAAGTCTTTGCCCTAATTCGGGGGGAAGTAGATGCGATCTATGTCAGTGGTGGTCGGGGTGCAGAACTTCAAGCATTTCTGGGCGCGGTCGTGGTTACCGATTTGGGACGACACCCGGATCCGGCGGTGCGGATCAATAACATTACTCCGGCTGCTTTGACCGTGAGCGGATCTTTAGTGCGGGAGCGACCCGATCTGGTGACACGGTATGTAACTCGACTCCTGGAGGCGGCGGCTTGGGCGGAGATTCATCCCCATCTAACCAAACGCATCATCGCTGCTGAGGTGGGAGTTGCTGAGGAGTGGGTGGATCTAGCTTATCCTTCGGATCTCCATACTCACTTGACCCCAGAGCTATCGGAACAGTCCATCGCTGCCATCGAATCTCAAAAAAACTTTCTGCTCAAGTGGGGATTTATTCAACAAGATTTCGATCTACGGAGTTGGGTCAATTCTGAACCCTTAGAAGCGGCAAAGCGACGGTTTCATTAAAGTTAGCTTGCTTTGATCAACAACTTTGTCTAGATCACCCAGTCATCCTGAAAGGAGGATCTCATGATTGCTACCTTAGCGCCTGTTTGGAATACTGAATTTGAGAAGAAAACACTCGATCGCCTAATCGATCAGCACGCCCCTCATTTTCCCAAGTCCCGTCAAGGGGCAGTCCGAAAACCGATCACGGCTGAAGAAACCGACCGCTTCTACACCTATTGGGCAGGCACGGCGGCTTTAGATTTATTTATCATCCAAGCTTGCGCCAAAGGCATTGGGCTGATCGATGACCTTGAATTTCAGATTTTTTTGACCCGTCAAATCGGGGATGATGGCGCTCATGCCCAAGCTTATCGAGAACGGATCCAAGCAGTTACGGGTCGGGATCCGATTGAGGACATGCAGCGAGAAGCCAAACGGCAGTGGGACTTAATGGGAGATCTGCCCTATCGTAACTGGCTGGGGTTCATCACCTTTGAGATCCACTACGAGCTACATGTAGTACCTACGATGGTTTTGAACAGTCGCCTTGCCACCATTGGGGATCCGGAGCTATCCCATCAAGGGGCAGATCGCTTTTTGCCAGATGAGGCGCTTCACCGAGAGGGCGTGGCAGCCTGGTGGCGGAAGCGCTATCGCCAAGCCTCTGTCCATGAAAAGTCCGAACTGCGCGAACAACTGCTAGCTCTCGAAGAAGAAGGACAGCAACTTCGCCAGGAAGAGTTATGGCAACGTTGGCGGGATGTTCGCCTAGCCAGTGGCCTGAACAATACGGGCATTGAAAAGATCTATGATGGCTGGCGCTCAGAGGTGATTCGTTATTTATTTGATCGCTCCGTTCCCGATCTGTCTCTGGTTAGTGACTGGTCAACCTGGGGGGAGCCATGAAGCGTCGGACTTTCCTCCAAACGACAGCGGCAACCACAACCGCTATATCCACCGGATCCTTTGCCAGCGGATCCATACAGGCTCAAACTGAGCAAAAGTTGGTAATTGGCTATCCAACGGCATTTGGCTTTCTAAGCACCCTTCGTTCTCGGAGCGAACAGATCGCTGGAGTCAACATCGAGTGGCAATCTTTTGGCAATACGGGTCCGATGATCGAGGCTCATAATTCGGGAGCAATCGACCTGACCGAAAATGGAGATTCACTGGCGATCACCCTGTTTTCCAATGGCGCTGATTTCAAGGTGATAGCTACCACAGAATCTCAACCCAAAGCTGCTGGGTTAATCGTCCAAAAAGATCTCGCTGCCCGCAGTTTTCCCGATCTAGTGGGCAAAAAAATCATCTTTCTGCAGGGAACTAATCTGCATGTTCTCTTTCTTAATTTGTTGAAGAAATATAATCTCAATTCGAAAGATTTTGTGCATGTAAATTTGGGTGGCCCTGACGCGAGGTCGGCCTTTGCTGCTGGAGCTGGGGATGCGATCATGACGGTGGATCCGGCCTTGGCGAGCGTGGAGGTGACAACGGGTGGTCGCTTATTGCTAGATGGCAGTAATGGGCTGGTAGAAAATCCTTATGTTTACACAGCAACGGGTAAAGCCCTGCGGGAGAAAGAAGCAGCTCTCAGGCTGGTCGTGCCAAAACTGCGAGAAGCGATCACATGGGCAGCCCTAAACCGAGAGCAACAAGCGGATTATCTATTCACTTCCAAAATTCTGCCATTTCCGAAAGAGGCCATTTTGAGAGGATATGGTCGCAGCGCCAAAAAACTGGTCTCAATCACACCAGAATTATTGTCAGCAGAACAAAAGATTGCCGATGTTCTTTTCGAGGCTGGTATCGCCAAGAAGCCAGTTGATGTCAATCAGCTCTATGATCTCCGCTTCAATAAACAAGTAACCGGATAAGTTAAATCTGTAGCCTTTGAGAGAAAATTCTGTAGGAATGATCATGCCAACCTTAGAACTGTATAGTGCCGTCGTTTGTCCTTATGCTCATCGCACCCGCTTAGTGTTGCTCGAAAAAAAGATCCCCTTTGACCTACATGAGATCGATTTACAGAATAAGCCCCCTCACTTTCATGAGATCTCTCCCTACGGCAAAGTACCAGCGATCAAACAGGGCGAGGAGCGAGTTTGGGAGTCAGCCATCATCAATGAATATCTAGATGAAGTCTTCCCGGATCCACCGCTTCTACCTACCGATCCCCTAAAAAAAGCCCAGGCTCGAATCTGGATCGATTTTGCCAATACGCGATTTGTGCCAGCATTCTCCCAGTTATTGCGTAGCCAGGATCCAGAGGCTCAAGCACTAGCGGCTCAAGAACTCACTAACCACCTTTTGTTTATCGAGAAAGAAGGGCTGAGCAAGCTTTCTGAGCAAGGGCCATACTGGTTCGGATCCGAATTGAGCTTGGTTGATCTCACGTTTTATCCCTGGTTCGAACGCTGGCCTGCCTTAACCTATTATCGAGACTTTTACATTCCAGAAGAACTTAGCCAACTGCATCTCTGGTGGCAGGCATTGAGTCAGCGGCAATCCATCCAATCCATTGCAAATCCTCAAGACTATTACATCGAACGATATGCCAGGTTTGCTAATCCTTTACCTACTTCAAGTCACTGATCATTTTAGGATTGAGCATGACCTACATCCGCAAAAAGAAAACATCCGCCAAAGCTGACCAATTTACAGAATCAGTGATTCGTGAAATGACACGAGTTGCCCTACGCTATGGTGCCATCAACCTTGCCCAGGGATTTCCTGACTTTCCCTGCCCTCTCGAACTTAAGCAAGCTGCGTGCGAAGCGATCAATGCTGATATCAATCAATATGCCATCACCTGGGGAGATCGCCCCTTTCGCCAAGCCATTGCTGAAAAGGTGAGTTGGTATTTGGGGCTAACCGTGGATCCGGAAACTCAAATTACCGTCACCTGTGGATCGACAGAGGCAATGGCAGCAACCATGCTTGCCACCGTGGATCCGGGAGATGAAGTCATTATTTTTGAACCCTACTACGAAAACTATGGCCCTGATGTTATTTTGGCAAACGCAACTCCTCGCTATATCTCCTTACATCCACCTGATTGGACGTTTGATGAGCAAGAGTTACGGCAAGCGTTTAATCATTCCACGAAAGCGATCATTATCAATACACCACATAACCCAACTGGCAAAGTTTTTAATCGATCCGAACTTACCCTCATCTCAGAACTTTGCCAACAATGGGATGTCTTAGCTTTTACCGATGAAATTTATGAACATATTCTCTATGACGATGCTAAGCATCTAGCATTAGCCACCTTTCCGGGGATGGAAGATCGAACGATTACGATTAATGGCCTTTCAAAAACTTATAGTGTGACTGGTTGGCGAGTTGGTTATATCCTAGCCAGCCCACAACTAACCGGATCCATTCGCAAAGTCCATGACTTTCTCACTGTCGGATCCCCAGCGCCACTACAAAGAGCAGGAGTAACAGCTCTCCAATTTCCTATTTCTTATTACGACAATTTATCCCATCTTTATCAAGAAAAAAGAGATTTTATTTTACAAGCTCTTGATCAAGTTGGCATCTCCTATTTTGTTCCCCAGGGAGCCTATTATGTCTTTGCAGATATCTCTGATTTTGGCTATTCCAGCGATATCGAGTTTGCCCATCACTTGATCAAAGATATCGGGGTAGCCGTGGTTCCCGGATCCAGCTTCTTCGCGGATCCACTTCAACATCAACAATTCGTCCGTTTTTGTTTTAGCAAAACTCTCCAAACTCTGGATGCAGCAAAAGAAAGGTTAATTCAAAATCTGAAAAGTTAGGAGCAACCATGCTGAAGGTGATTACAGTAGCTTGGCTACTGTTGTTTCTGGGTGATTTTCTCTCAACCTTTTGTTATCACATTCCGCAGCATGTCTTTGGTAAGTTACACCTTCAAGTACACCACTCGCCTCGCCAGCACTATTGGCATTATGCAGTCATTTCAACGGATCCCAATGTATTACTAGATGGAATCTTAGGCGCACTTCCCTACCTATTTCTGGCTTTGCCGCTGGGATTTTTATCTCTTGGCGGAGTTGTTTTGGGTCTAGCGCTTGGACAGTTTCATGTCTGGTGGCGACACACGACAGCCTTACAGTGGCAAACTCCACAATTGATTGGGGTTCTCTGCCGATTTCTATCGATTACAACTCCCGAACTTCATTGGGAACATCATCGAAATACGACTCGTGGCTATGGCGATATTTTTACTATTTTCGATAAGCCGGGTCGAGTATGGCTGCGACAACTTAGACGATGGCGATATCGATTGAAGGCTTCTCTGGCTTTAGTGACCAGAATCTAAGACGGAGGCTAGAGATGGTTTAGGAGTTCTGTGGGGGAGTATGTGGGGAGTTTGCTACCGATGAAGTCTTTCTGATCGCGGGTGACGATCCTATCAAGTTGATTGAGGCTCGCGCAGGCAAGTTGGATGCTGTCTTCAACGTCTTTCAGGCCGAGGCGAAGAGCCGTTTCGACTATCTGGCTATCAACAGCACAAAATCGGAGGCCGATTAGTAGCCGATTAATGGCAGCAAGGGCGACTTCACGACCTTCAGTTTTACGGATGATGTAGAAAAAATTGGTGATGGTGGTTGCGGCGATATAACCTTCCAAATTGCCTCATTCGATTTGCTCGAAAAAGGCAATCGCGGTATTGACAAAGGGATCCCGTTCTAGGAGCAGATCGAGAACGACATTGGTATCGACGAGAACTTTCATGGGAAAGCTTACTGGTATTTCTGGGTCAAATAGTCTGTGTAGTCTGCTTGAAGGTCATCATCGCTAAAGTCTAGTCCGTGACGTTTGGCGATGCCCCGGAGTCCGGTGAGGGTGCCGGGGATAGCTGTAGATTGAAGGGCAGTGAGTTGTTTTTGGTTAAGAAATTCGGCGAAGTTGAGGACTTCGTTGATTTGGTTTTCTAGGAGGGCTTGGATAAGCTGGTAGAGCCTTTCGACGGCTGTCATGATGGTTAAACTCTCACTGCTAATCTCCTCATATTGAGGGTGATGAAGCAAGTTAAAATCTACTCTGTTTAGCAAATTCAAGGATAGACGCTGATCAAAATCCTGGGAATGAAGGACTTATGAGCGGATCAAAACAATTAAAACTGGGTGCATTCATGCGTCCTGTCAGCATCCATACGGGAGCATGGCGTTATCCGGGGGCGTTGCCTGATGCCAATTTCAACTTCCCAGCGATCAAACGATTTATCAAAAAACTAGAGCAGGGAAAGTTTGACGCTTTTTTTATGGCTGATCACTTGGCGCTGCTAAATATGCCCATCGATGCTCTCAAACGCAGCCACACTGTTACCTCATTCGAGCCATTTACTCTGCTCTCCGCTCTTGCTAGTGTCACTAACCATATCGGACTGATGGCGACAGCTTCGACTACCTATGATGAGCCATATCACATTGCTCGTCGCTTTGCCTCGCTCGACCATATCAGTGGCGGACGCGCTGGCTGGAATATTGTCACTACTTCTAATCCAGATGCAGCCCGCAACTTCGGCTTAGAAGAGGACTTAGAGCATGACGAACGCTACGTGCGAGCTCGTGAATTCTATGATGTCGTCACAGGACTATGGGATTCCTTCGCTGACGACGCATTCATTCGTGATCGCGAATCCGGAATTTATTTTGATCCGGCAAGAGTTCACGTTTTAGATCATCAGGGTAAGCATCTCTCGGTGCGGGGTCCCTTAAACATCGCCAGACCGATCCAAGGGTGGCCAGTGATCATTCAGGCTGGAGCCTCCGAAGCAGGGCGGCAATTGGCTGCCGAAACCGCTGAAGTCGTCTTTGCTCCTGCCACTAATCTGGAAGCAGGCAAAGCACTCTTTGCCGATATTAAAAGTCGAGCGCAAAAGATCGGGCGTGCCCCTGAAACGATCAAAATTCTGCCAGGTGTTTTGGTGATCGTGGGTGAAACGGTTGAAGCAGCACTAGCTAAGCGTGAACAGTTAGATAAGCTCGTGCATTATGACAGCGGCATCGGTAGCCTCAATAGCGCCCTCGGCTATGATGTTTCAGGATTTGATCCCGATGGCCCATTGCCGGAAATCCCTCAGACGAATGCCAGCCAGAGCGGACGAGAACGGATAATAACGATGGCACAACGAGAAAACCTAACCATTCGACAACTGGCTCAACGGATCGGTAGCTATGGCGGGCTTGCCTTCGTGGGCACTCCTCAAACGATTGCCGATGAGATGGAGCGATGGTTAATCGAAGAAGGATCCGATGGATTCAACATCATGTTCCCTTTTCTCCCCGAAGGCCTGGATGATTTTGTGGACAACGTGATTCCAGAACTCCAGCGACGTGGGATCTTTCGTCAGGAATATGAGGGCAAGACACTGCGGGAGAATCTTGGCCTTGCTCGACCAGCCAACCGCTTTTTTGAAGCCTAATTTAGGATGAATTTTTCCCTGGACTTATCTGGACTTTTTCATTTGTGCTCCACGGGCAAACATTTCTCCCATCTGGTGGTGGAGATTTTTATGATTAGGGTGGTTAGACCATTCGTCCCAGCCGGAGTTACGTCGAAATTCTCCTAATCTGCCTGATGCAGTGATCTCAGCTTCATTAACTCCACTCGAATGTTCACAGTCTGGAGATACATAAAGAGCATCAGCCTGACAATAAAGTTCACACATATTGCAGGTTTGACAATCACTTTGCCGAGCAATCACTGGGGACCCATTGATGACCGGATCGAAAACATTGGTGGGACAAACCTGAACGCAGAGGTTGCACTGAGTACAACGGCTATCGATCACAAGCTCAATCATTATGCCGCCTCGCTAGCAATAGATTCTGGTTCGGATCCTTCATCCAGTTGTGTCCATACTTGATCCAACCCACCCACCAAGAGGCGATGGGTAAAACGCGGATCCGGCATAGGTGCATCATCACGGATATGCATTCCCCGACTCTCTTGTCGAGTGAAGGCGGCGGTATAACACCATCTGGCAGTGGCGACTAAGGCAGCACTTTCTCGTGCTTTGATCAGGTCAACTCCTTCTGCATAAAGGTGATTTCTCACGTCCTGCCAGAGGGCATCGAGTCGGGTGAGGGATCCCCTTAGTCCTACACCGGATCGAAAAATATTTTTGTCGAAAGGTTCCATTTCTTGTTGTACCCCAGCAATAATGGCACGAGTGTCTAAGGCCATGACTGAATGGGCAGGATGGATCCCGGCTTTCCCGATTGCAATGCCTTCCTCGTGAACTCGGCGACCGGATCCTCTCACCAACCTGGCTGCCCCTCGTCCAGCAAAATAGCCAGAAGTCAACGCCCAGGCTGAGTTTTGGGCACCGCCACCGGAAATAGCACCCGCTATCAATTCACGGGTAGCAGCGTCACCTACGGCAAACAGACCCGGCACACTCGTCTGGCAATTCTCATCGATAATCCGGATCCCTCCGGATCCGCGTACTGTTCCTTCCCCCCGCAACGTCACCTCGAATTTGTCAGTAAAAGGGTCGATGCCTTGACGAGCAAAGGACAACAGTACCGCTGGCTGAATTTGCGACAACCGATCTCGGAGATCTTGAGGCATTCTTGCTAGGTTGCAAAATACACGTCCGGCTAAGAGTGCTTTCGCCAAGGAGCGATTTCCGTCGCCCCAATCAATGTCAAGTTCGGCACCATCACTATCAAAGTAAGTGGCAAAAACATAAGAGGCCGAGCGGGTTTGAGTCGAGTAGATGGGCGCGACCGTATAGTAATTGGAAAATTCCATGCCCGAAAGCTCTGCCCCAGCCTCCACAGCCATCAAGTACCCATCACCCGTATTCGTTTGGCTACCTAGCAACCTTGACATAAACGCACAGCCCCCGGTCGCTAAGATAACGGCTCCAGCTCGGACACACCAGGAACCTCCTCCCGCCTGCCGTCGGATCCCTCTCGCTCCTGCTACGGATCCATCTCGATGTAACAACAATTCCAAAGCCGGACTGTGATCGAGGATCCGAACTCCTAAATCCTCTGCCATTTGGCGTAAGGCGCGTAAATACTCTGGGCCTCGTAGCGCCCGATACTGGGTGATCCCTTGATCATCCACAGGAAATGGGTAGTAGCTCGCCAACGTGGGCAGAATGCGCCAAGTGGTATCCAAAACCCTTGCCATCCAGCCAGGATCCGCTAGTCCACCACTCCGAGAGGATTGGACTCGGATCGCCTCATCCCGGTGATCGGGATCTACCCACCAATGTCCTGGCCCTGCTGTTGCCGTTACTCCACTCGTGCCACAGTAGCCTTTATCTACCAGAACGACCGATGCCCCCTGTTGCGCTGCCGCTATCGCTGACCAAGCACCAGAAAGACCTCCGCCAATGACCAGCACATCCGCCTCGATATCCAGATTGATCGGGATAACCATAAGAAAACTCTTGGATGATTGGGTTGAATTCGCTAAATACTGATTAGGCTTTGCTTGCTTATTTGAGGATCAATCGCTCTCAATGCGTGAATCGCCTCAGGAAGTAAGCCGCTGATTCGACCGTCTCAAAAAGCTTGAGATTGGGTCATGTGTCATGAATTAAGCTCAACTATACTCTTTATTGCAAATTAAATCTACTGTATCTTGGTCGATTTACTGTAGATTAAGGTATCTCCGCTCTTCCGGCACATCAGCTGATGAGTGCAATCACAAGTGATCTCTGATGCCGATAGTAGCCATTTAGAACCGCTCTACCCAAGGCCGCAATTCTACTTCCCAAGTCCAGGCACTTCGGGGTTGACGCAAAATCGCCAGATAGGTCTGGGCAATCGCATCCGGATCTAGGTAACTATCTGGCTGATCGGGCGGATCCTGACGGGTTGCCGAGCGGATCCCACCATCGATCACAAAATGAGCCACATGGATATTTCGAGGAGCCAACTCCCGTGCGATACTTTGAGCTAATCCCCGGAGGGCAAACTTACCCATCGCAAATGGAGCCGACTGGGGATAGCCTTTGACGCTGGCAGAAGCGCCCGTAAAGAAAATAGCTCCTTCGCCCAATACTAATTGTCGTTTGGCAGCAGCTTGCGCGACTAAAAACCCCCCATAGGCAGTGATTTCGAGGGTTTTGGATACTTCTAGTGGATCGAGATCAACCAAAGCTCCTCGCACTCGCCAGCTGGGATTGTAGATCACGACCAATGGAGCGCCCAAGGCTTGCTCGACCTGCGCGAAAAGGTGATTAACCTCGTCTGGCTGACTGGCATCACAGGCAAAACTAACGGATCCGATTGTTTTGACTAACCCCCGCAGTTTCTCGATGTTGCGAGCTGCCAATGCAACCTTAAATCCTTCTGCTGCCAATAATCGAGCCAAAGAAGCACTTAATCCATCGCCTGCTCCTACAATCAATGCAATCGGTGGCATACATCTACTTCCTAAGGAAAAACGAACAGCGTTTTATAACTTCCGTGACACAAACACCATTTCTCTCAGTGGAATCTGTTGGGATTGGGCTTGTATTTTCTCGCTTGATGTGTCAACTTAGTATCTATTCAAGCATAAGAACGATATTCCGATTGGATTACCGTGCATTAAGGTTTAAGGCGCTTGGATTCCGCTCTGATAAGGGATCCATCCTAGTCGCTTGATACAGCAATGGTTAAGCTTTTTACAGAATGCCCGAGTGACATGAGAAGCCTTGTGGATCTCTAAGGCTCTATTTTGTTCTTGTGATCTTTAATGATCTCTAAAGTAGATCTTTAAGATCACAACTTTTCTGGCTAAGTCCAAATTCCTCTTAGTCTATCAATCTGAGTGCTAATTTAACCAAACGTTCAGGAGGAAGAATTATGAGTCAACTGCATCTTTATTATGCCAAAGCTTCCACTTTTTCTCAACGGACTCGTGTGGTGCTGCTGGAAAAAGGAATTTCATTTACCTCAACTGAAATTGACTTTCAGAATAAACCGGAAGACTTCCTTCAACTCTCTCGCTATGGCAAAGTTCCTGCAATCAAACATGGAGATATCGAAATCTTTGAGTCAGCGATCATCAATGAATACCTGGATGAAGTGTTTCCGGATCCGCCTCTACTACCTCAGGATCCGGGGAAGAAAGCCATCGCCCGTATTTGGATTGACTACGCTAATACTCGTCTCGTTCCGGCTTTCAATAAATTCCTCCGAGGCAAAAATAGCCAAGAGCAGGAGCAGGGTCGGGCTGAGTTTCAGGAGGTGCTTTTGTTCATCGAGCAAGGACTCAGCAACCTTTCCAATTCTGCTCATTCTCCCTATTGGTTTGGCGAGGATATCAGTTTAGTGGATATCAGCTTTTATCCCTGGTTTGAACGTCTGCCACTGCTCGAACATTTCCGACAATTCAGTTTGCCACCTGATACCTCTCGTTTGCAGCAATGGTGGAATACCCTACGTAATCGACCATCGATCCAGGCTGTTGCGAACTCGACTGAGTTTTATCTCGAAAGATTTGCCAAAATTCTGGGGCAACCTTTGCCTGTACGAGTTTCCAAGTAAGTCTATTTTGACGAGATCCTCCTTACCTTTTAGCTTGGAGAAACTAACCCCCATGAGCCTACCTAGCTCTGCCTTGGCTAGCCCCGTGGCAACCTTACCCTATGTTGAAGCCGATCTCACATATTTGATCCCGATGGAGGAGAAGCCCTTCAACTATACCTATGAGCCACCAGCCGGGATCCCGCGCTTCAACGGCAAGTTTGCCACTCACCGGATCCGGATCCATAATGCTCGGCACCGAATCGGCGATCTTTCCCTCGATCAGCAGGGCTTTAGGCTGGTAGAGCACTACAGCAAAGTCAACAATTTTTATGATGAAGCGGAAGTACGTGGGGTCTATTACCCTGAAGCCGAAAGACTATTACAAGCAGTCACAGGGGGCACTCAGGTGATCGTATTTGATCATAATGTGCGGAATATAGAGCGGGCACAGCGGGGAGAAAGCAACGCTAAAGAACCCGTTAGACGTATCCACAACGATTTTACTGACAAATCTGGCTATAGCCGCGCTCGCAGCGAATTGAGCGCCCGAAACATTAAGGATCCAGAATCGTTATTGAAACAGCGATTTGCCGTGATCAACGTATGGCGACCCATCACGGATCCGGTTCAAGATGCTCCTTTAGCCATTTGTGATGCAAGTAGCATTGCTCCTAATGACTGGGTTGCTAGCGATCTCATTTATCCCAATCGGGTGGGGGAGACGTTTGCTGTGACCTACAATCCAGCCCATCGTTGGTTTTATTTCCCCTTACAGCAACGACATGAAGTCACTTTGATCAAATGCTTTGATGCTGAAGCAAGGGTTCAAGCACGCTTTACTGCCCACACTGCTTTTGACGATCCCACAACCCCACCCCACGCGCCCTCTCGACAGAGCATTGAGCTACGAGCATTCGTATTTTTGCCTAACTGATCGCTATCGTCTCTGCACATAGGAGAACTGAACATGAGTTTGACTTTGCAACTAGAGGCTCCGAGCATTGTTCACTCTGCCGGACAGCTAACTATTCGCCCTTTGCAACCAACGATCGGAGCTGAGATCCGGGGAGTCGATCTTCGGTTACCCGTTTCGGACGAAGTTCGGGATGAAATTAAGGCAACGCTTCTACGCTACAAAGTTGTCTTTTTCCGGGATCAGGATATTACCCGCGAGGATCAAGCTGCTTTTGCCCAGCGTTTTGGAGCCATCTACGCCCATCCGACAACTAAACGACCGGATCCGACCCAGCTACCGGCGATTCATCACATTGCGGCTGCCGACTTTCAGAAACCGGAAGATGCGCTCATCCTGAGTCAAGACGGGATCCGTGACGGCTATCATACCGACACTAGCTGGCGCTTGGTGCCTACTTGGGGGGCTGTATTGCGACCCATTCATCTGCCGCCAGTAGGAGGTGATACCGTGTGGGTGGATGCAGGATTAGCCTACGAGGGCTTACCCGAAGCGATTCAAGCCAGATTGGAAGGCTTACACGTTACCCATGACTTCCGGGCATCGCTGCTGAAAGATGGGCATGATTATCCCATTGTTGCCCACCCGATTGTGCGCACCCATCGGGAAACCGGGAAAAAGATTTTGTGGGTCAACTTCACCCAAAAGCCCTACATTATCGGTCTTGATCAGGAAGATAATATCAAACTCTTAACGATTATTCTGGATCAGTATCGTCGCCATGAAAATCAGGTACGGTTTAGTTGGGATTTGGGATCCGTTGCTTTCTGGGATAACCGGGCTACTGTGCATTATGCCGTCCGCAATTATGGGGATTTTCCTAGATTGTTGGAACGTATCCTGATTGCAGATGAGCCACTTTACGCTGATCTGTAATTCCTCTATTGCCAAAGGATCCGGCAGCAAGACGTGAGTAAATCGGCAACTCACCCAGTCAGCCTGTTTACTGGATCTACCTCTGTAGGAGATTAGGGATGAATTTGCTCTTATCGAGTGAATTTGCTCCTATGCTGGAAGGGCTCTTACCTAAAGATGTTGAGGTTGTCTGGCTGGATCCGTTGGGCAATTGGGAGGGCGAGATTCATGATGCAGAAGTGTATCTCAATGCAGGTTTGCTTAAGTCTACGATTCTAGAAAAAGTGCTCCAAGCAGCCCCTGCATTACGCTGGCAACATACCCTCAGTGCTGGGGTAAACCATCTTCTGAATCCGAGCCATTTAAGCAGAAATATTATTCTCACGAATGGTGCCGGGATCCATGCGATTCCAGTCGCCGAGTTTACGCTAGGGTTAATGCTGGATCATGTCAAACGGTTACATAATCTCCACCAATTACAAACTGATCACGAATGGGATAATTCTTGGAGGAATGGCAATTTCTTACGAGAATTATCAGGCGCAACAGTATTAATCATAGGAGCCGGAAGTATTGGGCAAGCGATAGGGCACAGAGCTAACGCTTTTGGCATGAGGGTGTGGGGAAGTCGTAAGCATCCAGAGCCTTTACCTAGCTTTGAGAAAGTGGTTGGGTCTTCAGAATGGTACACTCTGTTACCCGAAGCTGATTTTGTCGTATTGGCGCTGCCGTTAACCCCGGAGACAAAAGAGATTATTAATGCCGATGTTTTCAAAGCCATGAATCCTACTGCTTATTTTATTAATATTGCGCGAGGGGCATTGGTTGAAGAACCTGCTTTGATTATGGCTTTAACGGAAGGGTGGATCGCTGGGGCAGGTCTAGATACTTTTGCCGTAGAACCTCTACCACCAGAAAGCCCTCTATGGTCTTTACCCAATGCGTTTATTACCCCTCATATCTCTTGGAGTTCTCCAAATACCCGCCAGCGCACGGCTGAATTGTTTTTAGATAACCTGCATCGCTTCCGCCACGGACTTCCTTTGCGAAATGTAGTAGATCGGCAGGTGGGCTACTAATGGGTAAATCGATAGAGTTTTGGCCCGATCTACACCTGCTGTATAACTCAGCAACCGCATCTAACTGAGTTACCTATCCTCCACCCCATGGCATTTTTAGAATGAAGAATTGGCACTGGAACGCTAAGCCTCAGATCAGTCAGAGCATCTACCACCATTTACCGGCCTTTCGATGGCGTAACTTCCGTCTCTTGTTTTTGGGACAACTGCTGTCAATGTCAGGAACCTTTATGACTCAACAGCTAGCCATCCCTTGGTTGATCTATGATTTAACCCAATCAGCTTGGTTACTGGGATTAGCAGGCTTTTTACAGTTTTTACCTACTTTGTTACTGATCCCGGTTTCAGGGGTTTTATCAGACCGTTGGCAGCAGCGAGATTTATTAATGCTGGTTCAAATCCTGGGAATTAGCATCTCGATCACTCTGACTATTCTCACTTTTTTAGATCTAATTACTTTTGAGGCTCTCTTGATTTTAAGTGTATTAAACGGCTTACTCAAAGGATTAGATATGCCTGTTCGCCACACCATTGTGACTCACACAGTCGATGATCGTGTGGATTGGGCTAATGCCATTGCCCTCAATTCAGTCATGCTAAGTTTATCATTGGTTTTGGGGCCTGCCCTAGGTGGAATCTTAATGAGTACACTGGGGGTCAAATACTGCTTCCTCTACGATAGTCTCAGCTATCTTGCAGCGATTTTGACCCTCCAAGCTATGCATATTCACCCCATGCATCAACAGGCTATTTCTGAAAATGCTGATGGTTGGCAGAGGTTTTGTGAGGGATTCAGTTACATCAAGGAGGTACGGCCAATTCGGATTCTTTTGCTGATTATCGCTATCAAGAGTGTGGTAGGAAGTGCCTGTATAGCTTTATTACCAGTCTTTGCGGCTGACGTTTTGCGAGGAAACGCTTCGACCCTAGCTATGATCAGTGCAGCAGGGCCAGTCGGGGCTCTCTTGGCCTGTTTATATCTGAGCATCAGGCAAAGCATTCTCGGATTGGAACGATTGATTTTAGTTTCTCAAGCGCTCATTGGTGTTGGATTTTTTGCTGTTGCCTACTCAAGAGAAAGTATATTCTCATTTCTCTCTCTAATCGTTGTGGGTGGGTTCAGCTTACTCCATCTAACCAGTAGCAACACCATCATCCAAAGCTTGGTTGCCGATGATAAACGGGGGAGAGTGATGAGCTTTTATGCTTTGGCATTGGTAGGCATGATGCCCTTTGGCAATTTACTGGCGGGTGGTTTAGCACAGCATATGGGCGCACCCAGTGCACTGATAGTTTGTGGTTGCATTTGTTGGCTGGGATCAGCTTGGTTTTTCTTCCAATTACCGCAACTTACCCTTTGGATCCGGAAACACTTACAGACGGATGCATCCGATAAGCAGGAAGAATTTGTATAAGTTTAATAATCCTGATGATCTAAAAATTCGTTATTTACTGCTCAATTGCTTGTTCTAACTCATTTATTTAACTAAAGCGAGAAACCAATCCTTATCATTTTCTGCCACATTATTCCGATGCTCACCAACCGGAAACTTCAACAGCATAACCACCTCAATGCGCCCGAAACGACCAGAGTACCCGCCCAATCACGCCAAAGTCCTCCGGCGGATCCTTCAAATCAATCGTGAATGGCTTGTAAGTGGGATTATCACTGGTCACCTCCAACTGTCGCCCTGGATAAACTGCCACCCGCTTCACGAGCAGAGTCCCATCCAAACGCAATACACAGATCCCCTCACGCGGATCCGTGGCCTTCGTATCCACCAGAATGATGTCCCCAGATCTTAGGGTGGGTTCCATGCTTTCCCCTCGCACATGAATCAAACTCAACCCCTGCGGACTGGTCATAAACCGCTGCCGGATCCAAGACTCTCGAAAGGCAATCACATCCTCTCCGACCGCCTCATCCACAAACGTTCCGCACCCTGCCCCCGCCGCAATATCCAGCAACGGCAACGACACCCAGGTATCTTTGACGGTCACAGGTTGAGACTTCTCTGCTTCTTCCACCCGTTTTGCCAACTCAGGACTCAGCAACATCGCCCCTTGTCCGGTGAGCAACCAATCCACACTGGCTCCCGTATGCTCGGCAATGATCCGCAACCTGTCCGCTCCAGGCTTGGATCCCATCAGATATTTGCGAATCGTGCTCTCGGGGATCCCTAAGCGACCAGCAAAATGATTGATCGATTCGTGTCCAATCACCAGACGCAAGCGTCGCGCAATCGTATCCGCCGCTTGCGCCTCTTCAAACGAGGGGGGAGAGACATCATTTACCCAAGGCCGACGAGACATAGAGATCCCCTACCCAATCTGGATACGGATATTCTAAGATGGAACGCAGTTATTCGCACTCTAGCAAAACTATCGTAGCAATCTTACTAGTAAGACGCAACTATTCTTGCTCAATGTTAAGCCATGACTTTACTCAATGAGGAATAGGCCAGATATGGAAGAAGGATATGCACCGCGAAGAAATCAAGGCTCAACTCCGGTTGAAAGGATCCTCATTAGCAGGTGTGTCAAGGGAATTAGGGGTGACCAAGCAGACGGTGAACGCTGTGCTAGCTGGCAAAGGCAGATCCAAGCGGATCGAGACGGCCATTGCTCAGAAGCTGGGATTGAGTGTGGAAGAAGTCTGGCCGGACAGGTATCCCGCTGCCGTAGAGCAGTTCGTACTTTTTTAAGTCGAGATGGATCTTATGTTTGACATTCGAGAGCACATCGAGTTTGACCGCAATGGGCGGGCGTTCTGTCCCAGTTGCGAGATCAAAAAGGGTCGCAGACCGAGGCAAAAATCTCTGGCGATTGTCCCTGGATCCAATGGAGCCTACCTCTGTCATGCGGGGTGTTCCGTTGAAGAGATCCGCGAGGCTATGGGGCAACCCAAGCGGGATCCCTCTATCCGTCACATTGCTTCTGCTCCCAAGGTTAGAGAGAGTCCACTTCCTCAGCCGGATTTAGACAAGCTCTACAACCCCATACAAGTGGGGAAATTTGTAGGAATGTTGCTCAACGGACAGGCTCCTGATGCTGTGATGGCACGGGAATGGCTTCGGGCAAGAGGCATCACCAGTGAGATGATCCTGCACTACCAACTGGGGTTGATGACTTATCCCAAAGGGATTGGGATCCCCATTCCGCTGGATGAGCAGGGGGAGAAGTTTTCCATCAAGACCCGTAAGTTTCCGCTGAGCAAAGACAACCAGGATCCGTGGAGCCAGAAAGGGATCCCTGCCAGCGTTTTCTTTGGTTATTGCCCAGAGAGTGCCACCCAAACTTGGCTGTGTGAAGGGGAGTGGGATGCCATGCTCTTGGGCTGGATAGTCAGAGAATCAGGGATCCAAAACATTGCTGTTGCCAGCTTCACCTGTGGGTGTAAGTCTGTTGCGGTGGGATCCCAACTGGACAGATTACCTGGAGAGGTGATCCTGTTCTATGACCTTGACCTGCCAGGGCGAGAGGGATCTGTGAAGGTGGGATCTGCTTTGGCGAAACGAGGTCAGGTGGTGAGGATTGCTCAGGTGCCTGCACCCAAGGATCCGCCCAAGGGTTGGGATATCTCCGATGCCCTCAATCATGGATTGACCCTTGCTGATATCCAGAAAAGCGCTGATGAAGCCGTGATATTCAAGCTGGAGGAACAGCCCCCACAATTAGGGATCCAGGATGCTGTGATCCGCTTGGTGGCTCAACCTTTAAGCAGTATTGAGCGCCAGGTGAAGGTGTTGGATCTGGCGATGGCCTATGGCAAGCAACCCCGTGATATTGAGAAACTGCTTCAGGCTTGTGAACTGGATCTAGACCGTGCCTCAGAGTTTGAGTCAGCGCTGGATGTCTTGCCTCAACTGCAAAAGTTGGAAAACCAGCGGCTGAACTTGCATCGGATCCTGCCCCCAGCATTGGCAGATGCCCTAACCTTGACGGCTGCCGCCATGCCCACTACCTCTGAAGCATTGCTGACCACGTTGATTCCGGTACTGGGATCCCGTATTGGCACTTCCTCTCGCATCGTGATCAAGGCATCCAGTAATTACGTGCAACCCGCCATCTATCGGACGGCGATTGTCGCCAACACCGGAGACAGAAAGACACCTACCCAGATGGCGATCCTCTCTCCTTTATATGACCTGGAACGGGAAGCTGCTCAGAAATTCGAGTCTGCGATGGAGGTTTACCAAGAGGAGATGAGAACCCACCAAGAAGGAGAACCGTTTCCAACAAAACCTGTCCGCAAACGCTACATCATCAATCAGGGATCCTATGAGGGCAAGATTCGGGTTCACTCGGAGAACCGCCGGGGACTACTCGACTACACCGATGAGTTGGCTGGGCGCTTTGCCCGTATGAATCAGTATCGGCATGGGTATGGGGATGATGCCTTCAATGATCTGAGTGAGTTTAATGGTGGGCCACTGAGTCGGGACAAAGTTGGGGGGAGTGATTATTTGCCTCGGACTGCCATCAGTTCCACCGGATCCATTCAGTGGGAGACTTTGCGCCAACTTCAGGAACAGGCGGGATCCGATGATCATGCCGGAGTCTGGGCGAGGTGGTTGTTTTGTGCGGTGCCATTGCCGCCTGCACTGATCAACCTGGATGACTCCCAACCGGATCCGCTCTCTCCACTTCTCAAGTCCCTCTACATTCAGTTAGACGAACTCCCCGACCAAGACTTTTTCCTCAGTGATGCTGCTAAACAACGATTCCAAACTTGGCAACATTCCCTTGTCCATCGCACTCAGGCAGAGATTCATCCGGCTCTGAAAGCGGCCTATCCCAAACTCGAAAGCTATGGGGCACGATTGGCTCTGCTCTTGCATTGTGTCTGGGCAGTTGTAGAGGCCAAGAAACCGGATCCGGTCATCTCCGGCGAAACGATGCAACGGGCTATCGAACTCACCAACTGGTTTGCGGGGCAGATGCGCCTGGTGCTGGCTCACAATAGTCCCCTCAAACAGACGGAAGGGGAGCTACTCAAGATCCTGAATGTGCTCAAGCGTAGAGGATCTGTGACAGCTCGTGAGATCCGCAACTATTGCTGGACGCTCCGAACTAAACCCTTGCCGGAGATCCGGCAGATGATGGTACGCCTTGCCCACTCTGGGTTTGCCACTCTCACCGGAGAGGGAGAACGGATCCGGCTGTGTGTAGAGAGTGTAGCGGCTGTAGTAGAGGAGCCTCTACATGCTGAAACGCTTTCCCAGTCAGAAATACAGCAATTCGTAGCGACTGTAGAGGGAGAAGGGGGGGTAGAGAAAAATGGGAACTATTCTGTTCTGGATCCACCTGATTTCTCTACGCAAGGGGGGGATCCCCTCTACACCCCTACAGCAATGTCTGAAATCCAGATAGAGCAAGAGGTTGAGCCAGTAGAGACTGACCTCTCCACTCCACTACATCCCTCTACAAGTTTGTGCTGCTCACCGCCTCAGCGGTTACCGCTCCTGCAAGTAGGAGACATTTGCCGTTATGTCGGATCACATGGCGTTCTGGGGGTGACTTGCCGGGGAAGGGATCTCAAGGTGCTTGAGGTGAAAGGATCCGTGGCGACGGTCAACGCTCTCAAGGATTTCTTTCACCACCATGAGTGGATCCATCCCTATGACATTGAGATCCAATATCTGAGAAAGAGATCTTGAGATCCATGAGTTCTTCACCAAGAGATAAAATTATGGTTGATAAAACTCTCAGAGAACAAAGTCAGCAATATGTCAAATTTGCTCTGCCAGAATTAGTTCTGAAAGAGTTGTTTGTTGAGCCTCTGATTATTCAAGAAAGGCTAGGTTTGTCAATCAGAACCTTACAGATCTTGAGAAGGGAAGGCTCCCTAATTCAAGGGATCCATTTTTCCGAAATCAACACTAGATTAATTGTCTATAATCTACCCTTAATGATCGATTGGGTTGCTAACCGTCATGATCCAGACGCTCACATCAAAGCTATCGAAAACTTTCAGGCTAGCTTACTGAGTAATCGAAGCAGAAGACGTGGCTAATGTGATGCAGTAGGAACCATTACAGGCACTTCAACTTGATTGATAATCCCTAAATAATGCTGAGAAATGATCCATTCTGAGTTCCCTACCCACTTAGCAACGTGTTTAGTCGGGATCCCAGCTTCAATACACTGGGTGATAAAAGTATGGCGCGTCTGATAGGGTTTCCGATACTCAATACCACACTGGGAAAGGATTTTCTTCCAAGCTCCAAAACAAAAGTGATACCAATTAATATACTGACCCCCTCTGGGAGCGGGAAAAATCAAATCTGTTGGACTGGCATTCTCTGGTTTGATGGATTTTAATAAAGCCTGCAAATTCAAGTTGCAGGGAAAGCGGCGCTTCTCTTGTGTTTTTAGGCCATCTTTCATTACAGGACGATAGGATCCATCCATTACTACTGCCTGCTCAAATAAAATCTCGTTCCCTAACCAGTGTCGCCACTCCAATGCAATTGCTTCACCTGGTCGGCATCCTGTAGCAAAAAGTAGTTGGACTAAAGGTGTATAAACTTTGTAATAGGTTGATTTAGAAAATGCTCGAATAATCTTAGATTGCTCCTGGGGAGTGAATGGCCTAATATCCATTTCATCATCTTCGGTTCTTTTCTTCGTCTTAATTTTGATTTCAGAAGCCATTCCCTGGAATGGATTGGACTCAATGAGTCGTGCTTTAACAGCCCACTTGCAGCAGGCTGACAATTGAACCATGATCCGCTTAGCACCATAAGCCGTCAAATGACCTGTGAGGTAAAGGTGAATGAGTTCAGCATCCTCAAGCTTTTGAGTGGGGAATTTAGCTATATGACGCCGAACATGGTTATGGACGGTTCTCACAGTGCCAGGGGTAACATTGGGGAGTCGATAGACAGTGTAACGATCCCAGAGGTCTCCAATCAAAGACTGGGATGGTGTGGACGAATCCTTCAACGGATCCTTGGACTGACTCAGTTTACCTGTCGTTGCTGACTGGGGTTTGTACTTCGCTAAGGTGGGATCCACTTCCCCGTAAGCAATGTCTCGCTCAATCTGGGCTGCCCGCATTTCAGCCGCCTTGCGGTTAGCTTTACTATCCGGCAGCCCTAACGAAAGATAGTACCGTCGCCCCAAGTAGCTAAAGACCAACTGAAGGCGCTGGTTACTCACCTTAATTTGGACGGATCCAGCACTGGCCTTCCGAGGCTGATTGGCTGACTGCATAAGAATAAGGGGTAAGACTGCTTACCCCAATCTTACCCCAATTAATGGCCTGAAGTCGTTGGAACTAGGCAGAACTCGTCGGGTAGGGATCCCTCAACATCTTGCCAGAAGGCTTGTCCAGAGCCAGTTTTGTTGATGGGGCGTACAGGACTTGAACCTGTGTAGGGCAAATTATGAGTTTGCTGCCTGAACCGCTCGGCCAACGCCCCCTAAGAGTAGAAAATGGAAAACTTAGGCTATTCTAGCCTGCGGGATCCCTTCTCAAAAAGTTAGCTAAGGGAGAAAGGTCTCTAGCAGGTAACGATTTTTTTGAAATTCATTGAGCAAAAGCTCCACCTCAATCTGCCATAAGCCGGACTGAGCCATCTCTCCTCCGTGCCAGAAAAAGGAGTTTTTTGGGGATTGCTGCATAGGACGACGAATCGGATCAATATCTTGTTCGGGCAGGGAAAAGACTAAAGTGGCGGTCAGGGGATCCCGATCGGTCTGGGTTTTCAAAATTAGGGTATTTTCTCCGGCACGACAGGGAATGATGCAGAGAGTAATGGCTTGACCCGTGCTGTCCGTAGCCGTAAGTTGGCACTGGTTTTGTTCAGGCGGGTGGGTCTGGGCGAATCCAGAGGGATCCTGTTCCACCAGAGCCGTCGTGACCAGCAGGAGCAGCGCCAGTCCGAGGATCTCGACGGTGACCATACGGCGGAGGCGGGGTAAGACTAGCAGGGATCCCTGAGCTAGGGTAGGCAGGAGGCGAAATTTATTGTGGGCAGCCAAACCCAGCAGCAGCAGCACGATCAGCAGTTTGAACAAGACAAGTTGAGTATAGAGATTGCGGATCTGCCAAGGCCACCCCAGATGGATCAACCCCAACCCCAATCCAGCCAGTGTTAACAGAGGCACAATCAGAGTAGCTCGCCTGGAAAAGTGCTGAATGGCTTGCCGATCCGCTTTTCCCAAAGCAATTCGCAGCAATCCCCCTCCCCAAAAAGCAATACCAGCTAGGTGCAGAAACAAGATCCCCATCGCCGGGATCCCCTGTCTAGCTGAATGCCCTACCCCACAAAAGGAGAGCAGTACTAAGCCTTGCCCCCAGCCTCGCGTAGGCACAGCCAACAAACCCAGCATCCCCAGCATCCGCACACCAGCGCTGATCCCATAGGCGGAGGTGAACAGGGATCCCCAACCCGTGCCAGACCCCTCCCCATACAACTGCATAAATTGGGTCAGTAGCCCCGCCCCGCTAGCCGCCATCGTTACCCCAATGCACCAGAGCAAGCCACGGCGAGACCAGCCCGCTATCCCCACACTCAGTAGGGATCCCCCGTACAGGAGTGCCCGCCCACCCGCCCCCCCCCAGCGCCATGGATCCCAGGCATCAGGATGAGGGATATCCCCCGCTTGAGCTACCCCCACCGAAAAGACGAACCCTCCCCGCACCGGATGACCATCCGCCGAGATGGCTCGCCAACTCACTGTGTAAAGCCCCCTCGGCAAGTCGGTCTGAAGGGACACTGTTGCCTGCTCACCAGCCACCACAGGGGATCCCTGAACCACCGTTTCACCAGCCGCATTCAGCACCCGCAATTGGGTTACCTCAACCGTTTCGTTGAAGTGCAAGACCACTTCGGGGGGAGAATTGACCAAGACCTCTTGATCCGCAGGCTGAGTGTGCCGCAAAGCCGCATGAGCTAGGGCAGGATCCCCAGATAAGCCAAGAACCAGACACAACCCCAGCAACAAAAAAACAACCAATCGATAGCAATGATTCATAGACACTTGCCCAACCACCCTAATGGCTAGCGGTTTCCCGCACCAACTTCAACAGAGGGGCAGGCTCTGCCAACTCCTCAGGATCCTCTCCAGGGGCAGCCACTTCAATCCAGCGATGAACCCCTTGTTCACATTCCTGCACCACCGGAATGGGCACCACTTGATCCGGTAGATCCGGCAATTTAAGACTGAGGCTAAATTCATCCATAAACTCGTCGAGCAAAGGTCCCCCCGTCCACACCACCTCCGCCACAGTTTCGGTAATGGGTTTCCCGTGGGATTCGATCGGAGTGTCTAACTTGACCTTAACCGTGCTGATCTCCCAGCCGGGATGCACCATCGGTTTGACCGAGAGAGAACCCTTAGGCAGTTGCACCCGCACTTTAGTGGTAGGGGATCCCTCACAACCATGAGGCACACGGAAGGTGAGCTTGGCATAACCGTTAGCAGGAGCCTCTTTAGGCCAAACCGTAACATGGGCTAATGATGGGGGAGTTATCCCGACGACAAGACTAGAGGTTAGCACCGAAAAACAGATCGTTCGCAATCGTGTAATCATTTTTATGTGGGTAGAGAGTTAACAATTCAAACCATTAAGCTAATCCAAAATAGCCAATCCAAAACTAGCCAAGTGCTAGCTACTTCCGTCCATGGAAAGTTATTTTCACCCAGGATGGAATCAAAGTCTCACGCTGAGAGGAGCAAGTCAAAAGACGGACTGTCAAACATCAACATGGCCAACCATTGGACAACCTCACCATCTCTACCTAACCCACCGCCACAGACGGGAAACTCTGGATACTTTTTTCTACTGCCAGATACCAATTTTGTTCAGCTTCCTGGAGGTGAGGATCCAGTTGCAACGCCCATTTGAATTGCTCAATCGCTGCATTCATCTGTCCTGTTTGAGCCAAACTTACCCCTAACCCATTGTGAGCCGCTGCCCAATCTGGTTTGAGTTGAATGGCTAGGGAGAAAGAATCCACAGATTTGATGGGATCCATCCGTCGTTCAACCATACCCATCACATAATAAATTCTTGCATCCCTTGGGTTCAGATCCATCGCTATCTTCAATTGCTCTTGAGCCGCATGATGCTGATCTTCTTGATATAGAGCCTCTCCCAAAGCAATATGAGATTCTATCAGGGCTGGATCCAAATCAACAGCCATTTGCAATTGCTCAATTGCCAGAAAAAGATCTCCTTTAGCAAGTAAGACATTAGCAAGATTGTGGTGAGTCTGAGCAAGATTAATTATACTTTCTCCCCTCCGATCGCCATTTAATAAATTTAATGATAGCTCTAATTCAAACTCATGAAGAGCTTCTTCGAGATATCCAGTTTGAGCCAGTATACTACCCAGATTATTATGGGCATTAGGGTGAGAAGGATTACTCTGGAGAGCTAAGCGAAACTTTTGAGCCGCTTGATCCCATTGCTGCTGCTGATAAAGGTGAAGCCCTTCCTCAAAGTAAATTCCTGATTGATAAAGTGGATCCTGAATTGCATGGGCGATCAAGGGCAAGACTAATAGATTTAACATAACCCCTAAGCCAATCAAAAGCAGGGTGGCAGCTAGGATATAAATAGTTTTCCATAATTGATGAGCCCAAGAAAAAGGTTCCTGCTCAGACATGAATTTATCCCCAATTGGTTCGCCGACTGAATTGAATAACTAACTACTAATCACTACCCATCATTTAGTCATCTGCACAGGCTAACAAAACTGAATTTTCCCTAAGATTAGCTAAGTTCTTTCCCCAGTTCCTTTGAGCTTGGTCTAACACATAGGCAGCTACCGAATCAATCTCTTCCGGCTTGAGTCGTTTACCAAAAGCAGGCATTCCTCCCTTGCCATAAGTTACTTGCTTAATTACTGCTTCCTGTGAATCCATGCTATATTTTTGCAGGGTTTGAAGATAGAGATTTTTGTCAGGCATAACAGAATTTTTACCCCCCATGTGGCAGCCAATGCAGTTAGCCTTAAATATCTTGGCTCCCTGCGTTAAGTCAGCTTCGGCAAAAGCAGGGAATGTAAGGATCCCACACATGAACATGGAAAGTAATAACAAACCTATGGCACGAATCCACTTTCTTATCTGCATATTCAGCATCATCCTTTCTCTCCAAAGCAAGACATTTCCCAAAACACCTAAACAACTATTGTCGAGCTATTTTGAGCATCACGAACTAACACAAACAATCTGTGCAAAACTCAGATAAAAATTTGACTAGATTTGAGCAGTACTTTATTCCTTGCCACTATTTTGCTCCAGCTTGTCTGCCGGTGTCAAAAGACAGCTTGTCAATGTTAACGTTGCTATTTTTCATAGCCCATTCCTCCGGTGTGCCGGGATCCCATCTATACATTTGAACTCAGAAGCCTAGTAATCACGTCCATTCTGTAAGGTAAAAGTTGTAACTTTACCTTCCTCAGGATCCACAATCCAATGTTCAGGGATCCCTAGTTTTTCATATTCCCTAGTCTTGATTTCATAGTCTCGTTCTCGATTCTCCTCACCAGGGCTGACGACCTCCACCACCAAGAGCGGCGGACGTTCCACAATGTTCGCTAATTTAGGGTTTTGCTGGCGAAGTGCCTCCCAGTCTTCAGCATGAATAATCCAGAAATCTGGTTCTCATGAGGTTCGGATCCCCCTCTTGCGACTCCCAAAATAGGGATCCCATTCCGCGCATCCAAATGTTATTCCAAGTCAACGGAAATGCTCAGGTACTCGATTCGGTTACGAATTTACTATCTCAGGTTTCGGGATATCCCTCTCCTCCCCTGATTCATACTGCTACTCAGCAACGCCTCATTGAGATGACCTGAGGCACCTCTACACATAGCCAACCGATCACCAGTATCAATGCCCTACTCTGGTTCAAGCTCAGGGGCACAGGCTTTTCGGCTTATACTACCGATCTCAGGCTCTACATCCCAGCTTTGGAACAGGAGGAATTATAGTCATTCCGATTTAATTTGAGAATCGCAAAGCCCCTCACAGCTTGGCTAGAAGGACTTAGGTAGTCGGATTCTTATGATGATATGCGGAGATATTACAGGGATCCCTGAGATGGCCTGGTTTCAGGGTAGCCCGCCTCTCGCCAGCCCCGCATACCTCCATCCATAGAAATGACGCGGGTATAGCCCATCTTTTGCAGATTATCCGCCGCTAGGGCAGAACGAAAGCCGCCCCCACAATAGAGAATAATCTCAGCGTTGGGATCCGGAATGTGGCTTTCGATATCCCGCTCTAGGATCCCCTTGCCCAGATGAATGGCCCCCTCAGCATGTCCAGCCAGCCATTCGGATTCTTCCCGCACATCAATGAAATGAAAGGGATCCCCTTGTTGCTGTTTCTCTCTGACTTGATCCACGCTCATTTCCACAATGCGAGTTTTCGCTGCTTCGACCAGGGCAAGGAACTTCGGAGCATGATGAGGAGCCATCTGCGGATCCCCCCTAGCCCACTAACTCGATAGCATCCGCCCGCCGATCCGCATGGTGACGGGGCAGTCCTTCCAACGCCACTTCCCGATCATCGCGGCTGCCTGGGGGGATCCCAGGCTCAGTTAATTGATCCAGTTCGGTTACAAAGTCCTTAACTCCCTGGAATTGTCGATAAACAGAGGCAAAGCGAACGTAAGCCACCTCGTTTAATTTTTGTAGCCCCTCTAGCACCATTTCGCCAATTTTGAGGGTACTGACCTCCTGCACATCTTCCAGTTGCAGGCGCTCTTCAATGCGCTCCACCAGATCTTCCATTTGCTGGACACTGACCTGGGTCTTTTGACAGGCTCGCATCACCCCCTGCAAAATTTTGTTGCGATTAAAGCTCTCCCGCGAACCATCCCGTTTGATCACCATGATCGGCACAAACTCAATCCGCTCATAGGTGGTGAATCGATAACTGCACGACATACATTCCCGCCGCCGCCGCACACTCTGACCGGCCTCAGCTGAACGAGACTCCAAAACACGAATTTCTTGCTTGCTACAACGGGGGCATTTCATGGGTGCAAATCCTCTCAGGCGAACTCACAGTCGGCGAAATCAGTGAAGGGTAAGGGAACGCGGGGGAAAACTCATCCTCTAGGACGGAAGGCAAAATGCTGATGCAAACAAACTGTATCAAATCTTCTCCGCTTGGGCATCACCATCCGCCATTGTCTGGATCGCTGCTGGGGATCCGGATTGCCACCAAGCTTGAGCGAGTGCCTGGATTTGGCGAATGGTCTCCGGTTCGAGACGATCCAGGTGAGCTAGCACCAACCCCATCCGACCTAGCCCCTGCAAGGTTTGGCGATGTCTCAGTAAAAAATCCCAATAAAAGAAGTTAAACGGGCAAGCGTCCTCCCCAACTTTCTGGTTGTGATGATAGTGGCAAGAGCGGCAATAGTCACTCATGCGATGGATGTAATTGGCGGAGGCGGCGTAGGGCTTGCTGGCGAGCATTCCCCCATCCGCAAACAACCCCATGCCAAGCACATTGGTTTGCATCACCCAATCATAACTATCAATAAAGACCGCATGAAACCACGATTCCATGACTTGGGGTTGGATGCCGCTAATCAAGGCAAAGTTGCTGAGAATCATCAGCCGTTGAATGTGGTGAGCATATCCGGTGCGCTGAATTTGATCGATGACTTGATGTAAACAATTCAAGTCTGTCTGTCCTGTCCAAAAAAAGTCGGGTAACGGATGTTGATGCTGAAAGGTATTCTGTTGAGCATAGTGATCGGGCATTAGATATTCATAAAGACCGCGCATATATTCTCGCCATCCCAATATCTGTCGAATAAATCCCTCCACACTGTTGATCGGGATCCCGTTCGTCCAGTAAGCATTTTCGGCCTCTTGGATTACCTCCTGAGGGGTCAATAGCCCCATATTTAGATAAGGAGAAATCAAGCTATGCCAAAGGCTATCGGATCCCGTTACCATCGCATCTTGCCAAGGACCAAATTGGGTCAACCGATGGGCTAAAAAATCTTGTAAAACCAGCCAAGCCTGTGGTCGAGTCACCGCCCAGCCAAAGTTTTTCAGGGATCCAAAGTGATGGGTATAGTGGGTAGAGACTTTCTGGATGACCGTCTGGGTGATGGCATCGGGGGGGAAATGGAGAGGGCTGGGAAAAGTGACTTGAGCAGGTGGAGGTTGGCGATTCTGGCTATCAAAATTCCACGCCCCGCCACAGGGATCCCTTCCTTCCATCAAAATCTGAAATCGTTTGCGCCCCGCTCGATAAAAATCTTCCATCAACAGACGTTTCCGACCTTTTGCCCATATCAGAAACTCGGATCTTGACCAGAGAAAATGATTATTTTCAAGGAGGACAATCGGACAAGGAAGTTGAGGGGCTATGGCTTGAACGTATTCTCGAAAAGGAATATCGGCTGGGGTCATCAGGCGAATTTCCCTGAGGTTTCGCTCCGTTGCCCAGTCATGCAAAGGGATGACAAAATCGACAGATTCTACATACGTGACTGGATAGCCCTGCTGGTGCAGTGCTTCTGCAAAATGACGCATAGCTGACCAGATCAGTACCAGCTTTTGTTGATGAAAATTACGCTGGTTTACCCAAGCCTGCGACTCGATCAAAATCACCGGAATGGTGGCCGGATCGTCGGAAAGGCAGGCCAAAGCCGACTGTTGAGGATGCAGTTGATCGCCTAAAATCCAGACGCCTACGGTCATGATCTGGCTTCCTTGTCATAGTGGACGGGGATCCCGTTATTCACTCAGGTGTAGCCCTAATCCCTCTTTGCGGTTCCGCAGGTCGTAATATAAAATCGCCTTGATCACCTGCCAAAAGGGAAGAATCAGCGCCCCACTGACAAATCCCGCCAAAAGACTGACGATAAAACTGGCAGTGGTCACGGCAAAAAACAGCCAACTATCCTCCGGCAACAATAATCCAGCAATGTCAAAAGGAACCTGTGGTAAATAGCCCACGATCAACTGCACAGGTAGGGTAACAATACCCGCAATAAAAGTAATCAAAAAGAGGCGACCCACGGATCCCTGAGTCAACTGCCAACTGCGTCGGATACTGGCGGCGGTGGTCAGTTGCGGTTCAATCGCCAGGGGTAACTCCGACAACATCCAACGGGTATAGAACCAAGCTATAGGTAGCAACACTAGGCCAATCACCCCCAAAATCACCAGTAGCGCAATCACCAATCCCAACAAAATATTGTCAGAAGGAGAGTCGCCCCCAAATAAAGCCACCATCACAAAACCCAAAATCCCCAACACAACTACGGCCAGGATGACCAGCCCTAGATAAAGAACAAACATCAAAATTCCCACCCGAAAGGCCACCCCCAAAAATGACCAAAGACGGGGATCCAAATCTTGGCGAGCGGCTGCTATGCTCTCCGGCTGATTGCTTAATTCTTTGAAGGTTAACCGAGAAATCAGAGCAGAAATCAACACAAACTTGGCCCAGCCGTAGAGTGCCAAGGGAATCATCACGAGAGCAAAAACCAGCAAAATGCCCGCCGCCGCCCCCAAGCCATCCAGGATAGCTACGGGAATATCGACCTCCTCACTAAAACCAGGAATGACCCCTGCCAAAAACGCAAACAGCGAACCATAAAGAAACAAAAAGCAAAAGAAAAAGGGGATCAGCCAAAGATAAGCCCGCAGCGATAGCCAAAAGTAAGACTTAATCTGAGATCGCCAAAGCTGCACCCCCAAACTGACCACATTGCCGACACTGAGAGGATTGAGGCTGGAATAGGCAGTCATAGCACTCCGGCATAAATAAGTGGAGCCAAGCAAGGCACGGATTGGTTTTATCTCGTACGGGTTAGATTATCGAGAGATCTTCAACAAAACTTATGGATATTCAACGCTGGATGGCGCGCCGTGATCCGCAATGGCGAGAACTGGATAACCTGCTTAAACAGGCAGAAAGCCAAGGGATCCGTTCCCTGCGCTCCCCAGAAGTGCGGCAACTCTCCAGCCTTTACCGGAGCGTCAGCGCCGATCTGGCTCGTGCCCAAACCCATCAGGTGGGACAGGTGGTGACTCGCCATTTGCAGGATTTGGTGACCCGCAGTTTTGCCCAGATCTATCAGGGATCCCGGCGACAAGAATGGGCTGCCGTCTGGCAGTTTTATGCCTGGGGATTACCGAAGGTACTGCGTCAAACCTCACCCTATTGGGGGCTGGCGGTGCTGCTGTTTGGTCTCGGTATGGGAATTGGTTGGCAGAATAGCCAAGCGGATCCGCAGTTTATGGCCTTACTCGTACCGGAGGGGATCATTGAACAGGTGCGGGATCGGGGGGAGTTGTGGACGGGTTCGATTGTCGGGGTAGAGCCGCTGGCCTCCAGCCGCATTACTACTAATAATTTGGCGGTTTGTTTCGCTGCCGTAGCAGGGGGGATCACGGCTGGGCTGTATACGGTTTTTATTATGGTTTTGAATGGGTTGTTGATCGGCTGTATCGCGGTGTTGGTGGCGCAATACCAGTTGGCAGGGTCTTTCTGGGCGTTTGTTTTTCCCCATGGGTCGTTGGAGTTACCTGCCATTTTTTTGGCGGGGGGGGCAGGATTGCTGTTGGCACGGGCGTTGTTGTTTCCCGGCTGGTATCGGCGACTGGATGCTCTGCGCCTCTATGGTGGGTTAGCGGTTCGGTTGCTGGCGGCTGTTGTGCCGTTGTTGCTTTTAGCCGGAGCCATCGAGGGGTTTATTTCTCCCCAACCAGGGATCCCGGATGTCCTGAAATATGGCTTGGGATCCCTGCTGTTTGGCCTACTGATCAGCTATGGCTGTCGGCAACCGAAGAGAGGCTAAAACTGGTTGTTGATCCAGTCAGAGAACTCAGACACACGGGTATAGACCCCCGGAAAGCGGGGGCGACCACAACCCCGGCCAAAGCTAGTAACCCCCACTTGTACCCACGCACCCGGAGACTCTTCAACCAGCAGAGGCCCGCCGCTATCCCCTTGGCAGCTATCCCGCCCAGGTCTGCCGGCACAGATCATATTGTCAGAAATTTGTCCCGGATAGGATTGACTGCAACTGGCGTTGGATTGAACCGTGACATCCACTTCCTGGAGTTGATTGGGAAAAAGGCGGGTAGGGCCTAGCCTCGCATCTCCCCAACCAATGGCGGTTGCCGTTTCTCCCACAAATAAACCATCAGCGGGTTCTGCTCTGGTCACAACAGGGATCCCTGTGGATGGGGGGGCGATGAATAGCAACGCAATGTCGGAGTCTTCGCCGTTTAGCCCATAATCCGGGTGAATCGATAGGCTGGTGACCGCTAAGCGTTCTCCGCCATTGGTTAAGTCAGCCGTACCTAATAAAACCTCAATGTCTGCCGGATCACTCAACCCAGTGTCAACTAAGCAATGCGCCGCTGTCAGCACCACCTGCGGTGCAATCAGGGATCCTCCACAAAAGAATGCCTCATAGTTATCCGGCTGATCAGACTGCAACAGCGCCACCATCCAGGGATAAGCCCCAGGATCGGCATCGGATCCCCCCACAATCAACTGACTCGACTCCGATGGGATCCCAGTTTGAGCGGTCGGGAGAGACTCCTTTCCACATCCGGCCACCAGAAAGAGCAACGATAAGCCCAGATAAGAGAAAGCACGGTTCATATCCATCTCCAGTGAGGAATGACTCCTATTAACGTAGCAGCAGATGGTTAAGGCTTCGGGTGAGGGAGGGTGAGTGGCGGCGGCTGAGTGGTCTCTAGCGTTTCTGTCCAGATAACCTGGTTTTTTAGAAGTACAACCCCCCCCCATTCCGCCTGCGAGGTTAGGGGTAGCCGTGCTTGCAGTTCGGCCACAAACGGTTGCCAGGTGACGACATGTTCTACCCAGCCATTCTCCACCAAGGGAATCAATGACCACAATTGTTCGCTGTAGGGAACCTGATCTGGCCCATAAAAATAGGGAATAAAGGAGCGAAAGCCGTAGAGAGCCACCGGATAGGGCGGCGAGGATCTAGAATCTACTGAGGCAAAGGACTGAAAGAAAGCCATAGATCCCCCTTGGGTGTGGAGGAGCACCCGTGAGATTAACGTGCCCCAGATCAGTTGACCGCTCAGCCACGTGGCTAACAGGAGTAGTAGCCAACGGCGGGATCGTCTAGCCCCATTACTGGTGTTCCAGCCCAACCCAGAAACCCCCAGACCTATCAAGAGGATGATTCCCGGCCAATAGACATACCCCGGCCAGCTCACGGGGGCACTCAGATAGGCTTGCGTCAAGGGATCCCCTATCCAGGTTTTGACCAGCTCTCGATGTTGCCCAACCCAGGCCAGAAGTAACAAGAGGCAGCCGATCAACCCGCCGCTCAGGAGCGTTCCCAGGGTTTCTAGCCTCGTCAAGCGGGATCCCTGCTCCAGGCAGCGCTGGCAACGGCGAGCCGCAAAATAGGATCCCAAAGGATAGAGAAGGGAGGTGTAGTGGATCAGCTTGGTTTGCACCACCAGGGAAAACAACCCCAGCACCACTCCAAACGCTACCAAGAGCAGATGGCTGAAGCGACGGGCGGCCTGAGAATCTTGATTTTCCTGGGCTATCCAGGGATCTTGCATCCCCTGCCAAGTCAACCAGGCAAACGGGAAACACCCCAGACTGTAAGCCAGCAGATGAAAATAAATCGGCCCCCCATGACCGTCGGAGGTGGTCAAAATCCGCCACTGATAGCGGATAAATTGCCAGACAAAGGTGGGGCCAGCCAGCAGCCATTCCACTACAAACCAACTCAGCGCTACCCCACCCACCACCAGACTAAATCGCAGCCCTTCTCCCCAAGTCATCCAGGGATCCCGATGCCAGATTTTGTAGAGACCCCAGATCACTAACGGCAGAAGGATGCCCAACGGTCCTTTGGTCAACATCGCCAGACCCAGCAGGATTGCTCCCAGATAGAGGTAGTGATCGGCCTTTTTCTGGTGTAAGCGCGCCTGTTCCCAGCCAAACAAGCCCAGCAATCCCCCCAGCATCAGGCTATTCAGGAGCGGATCGATCAAACCCGTTTTGCCAAACAGCATCGGCAGCAAGCTGCCACCCATCAGGATCCCCCAACACCAAGCCAGCCGTGTGGATCCCAGGTGAGCCGCCACCCCCACCAACAGCCCCACCAACAGCCCTCCCGCCAGGGCATTGGGTAAACGAGCCGCCGTCGGATTCACCCCTCCCACCCCCATGCTGAGTGCCTGAAGCCAAAAAAAGAGGGGGGGCTTTTCCCAAAAGGGCAGGTCGTTGATGTGCAGTTCCCACCAATGCCCCGTCCGCAGCATGTGCCGAGCTAAGCTGCCATAGATCAACTCATCCCAGTCAAACAAAGCCGGGATCCCTTGCCCAATCAGCAGGCTAAGGGTGGCTAGCCCTCCCAACAGGATCCCAAGCCGCCACGGAACAGGTATTCTCGAAGAGAATCGTTGCCAGCCTAAATTGACCATGAGTTCTCAGCCAGTAAATCGAAAAAAACTATTGGATCAACGCAGTCGGTTGGTGCTGTTTTATGAACAGATCATGGCTCTAGTTGCCCTTGCCAATTTATGTCTAATTTTATTTGATAGCAGCTACATCGCTTGGCGAGATTTCTGGTTGCAGGGCAAAATTCAACTGTTTGGTGGATTCGGGGATCCGATTGCCCTACCCATTTTATCGGAGGAAACGCATACTTCTCCCATCACACAGCTTTATGATCCGGTCAAGGGAATTGAACCCAATCCAGACACTCAGCGCTACTTACAATTTGTCGATCAACTAGAGGCTGAAATTCTCAGATCGGGTATTACTTCAGAACTATCTCAAGAGCTGCTGGCCCAACTTCGCAACCTTAGCCAAGAAATGATTGATACGGATCCTTTTCAGTTGGCAGGGAAAAGTGGGGTTCTGGCAAAAATTCAAAATCGTATGCGGGATCATATTCCCAATCAAGCCACAGGCAAAGCCGCTTTTTCCACCTTCTGGACGGCTGACTATCTAAGCCGCGTTCCCGAACAAGAGGGTTTGTCTTTTTTTCAGGAAGAAATTCGCCCTCTGCTGGAACTCAATTACAATCGTCCCATCGGAGAAAGTGGCAGCTACATTGATTTTTTCCCTGCTCTTGATTTTCCCTTTGTTGCCCTGTTTGGCCTAGAGTTATTGCTGCGGACTCTCATGATTAGTCGGCGCTTTACGGGGGTAAGTTGGTTAGATGCCGTTTTGTGGCGCTGGTACGATCTTTTGTTTCTGCTGCCCTTCTGGCGCTGGTTACGCATCATTCCTGTCGTGATTCGACTAGGGGATGCTCGACTGATCGATTTGGCACGGGTACGCAGTCAGATGAGCCAAGGATTTGTCACTAATTTTGCAGAAGATTTAACCGAAGTAGTGGTGATTCGGGTGATCAATCAAATTCAGGGATCCATTCAACGGGGCAACTTTGGTTTGCTCCCCTCCGGTAAAAAATCTGCAGATTCTCCCCAAAAGTCTACTCATAAAAACCAAAACTTTACCTATATTGATCTGAATAATATCAATGAAATCGAAGCCATTGCCACCATTTTTATCAAAATGATTTTGTATAAGGTTTTGCCCAAAGTGCAACCGGATGTAGAAGCGCTGCTTCGATACAATTTGGACACGATTTTCAAGCAACTTCCCGGCTATGAAGGGTTGACCGCTTTAGGGATCCCGGAGCAGTTTGGACAACGCTTAGCCAGCGAAATTACTCAGTCTGTCTACCAGTCTTTAACAAAATCGTTTGAGGATCCCGTCGGCAACCAACTGACTGCCCAACTCAGCCAGCATTTTATGACTGCCCTAATGAGCGAGCTAAAAGAACGGCGTTCTCTAGAAGAGATTCGTCAGCTACTCTATGTCTTTTTGGAAGAAATTAAGCTGAATTATGTGGAGCGGCTATCCCAAGAAGATCTTGAAGAAGTCATGGAACAAACCCGCCGGATTCGTCAACAAGCCCAGAGCATCGATCCATCCTAATTGGGCATCCCAGTCCCCCAGTTCGGACGTTAATCCCTTAGGACTTGCGCTTCTCTACCGAACGGGATCTGGAACCTTGTCGGGCACGGCGGCGTTTGTCCCGCCATTCCGCATAGGTGACATAACCAATCCCACCCGTTACCCCTACTAACAGAAGAAAGACGGTGGTATAGGCAATTTGTAAAACAACCGAGGGTAATTCAGGATTGGCGGGATCCACAACCATCTCCTTGAGTCCAGCAAAACGGGTTAGCACTCATCACATGCCGTTGCGGCCCCACACCACCAGAGAGATGGACAAGACAAATGAGACTAAAACCGCAACCCAGCCGAGAGTAACAATATCCATGCCAACGATCCTTCTGCTTTGCAACATTTCGGTCTTTTTTATCCTAAATCATCTTGGGGATCCCTACCCCCAAAAAAGACGGTGTCCACTGTGGCACACCGTCTTACTTTTTCAAGATCATTCTTGGAGGGGAGTCAGCCAATCTCTCCTGTCTACACCCCCAAACTGACGGGAATTGGGGAAGGCAGGGTAGGATCGGGATCCACCTCCGGCAGTGGCATGACCAAGGGAGAGCCATCCAAAATAGCTTGTAGCTCTTCTCCATCAATCGTTTCCACTTCCATCAACCGTTGGGTGATCCGATCCAAAATGGCACGGTTGTCGCTCAAGACTTGTTTCGCTTTGGCGTAGGCAGCCTCCACCAAACGATGCACCTCTTCATCAATGATTGCCGCCGTCTCTTCCGAAAAATCCCGCTCGGTAGCGATGTCACGCCCCAAGAAGATATTACCGGATTGGCGTCCCAACGAGACATGCCCCAACCGATCACTCATGCCAAAGCGGGTCACCATATTGCGGGCAATGCGAGCCACCTGCTGGAGGTCGCTGGAGGCACCCGTCGTGATCTCGGTTTCTCCATAAACCACTTCTTCGGCGACCCTTCCCCCTAAGGCAACAGCCATCATATTTTGCAGATGGGCACGGGTGGTCAGCCCCATATCATCATCACTGGGCATAAACCAGGTCAATCCACCCGCCTGCCCACGGGGAATGATCGTGACCTTTTGAATGGGATCATAATTGGGCATCAAAGCCCCCACCAGGGCATGTCCGGCTTCGTGATAGGCCACCAGTTGCTTGCGCTTTTCGCTCATCAGGCGATCCTTCTTCTCTGGCCCGACCAAGACGCGATCGACAGCATCGTTGATCTCATCCATTGAGATTTCGGTTAAATTGCGGCGGGCTGCCAAAATGGCCGCTTCGTTGAGCAGGTTAGCCAAGTCCGCTCCCGTAAAACCAGGGGTGCGACGGGCGATTTTTTCCAGATCAACATCTTGGCTGAGGGTTTTGCCACGGGCATGAACCTTCAGAACATCGTAGCGACCCGTAAAATCAGGCCGATCCACGGTGACTTGCCGATCAAATCGTCCGGGGCGCAGCAAGGCTGCATCCAAGACATCGGGACGGTTGGTGGCGGCAATCACGATGATGCCAGAGTTGCCCTCAAAGCCATCCATCTCGGTGAGCAGTTGATTGAGGGTTTGTTCCCGCTCATCGTTGCCACCGCCTAAGCCAGCTCCTCGCTGCCGCCCTACGGCATCAATCTCATCGATGAAGACAATACAGGGGGCATTTTGCTTCGCCTGTTCAAAGAGATCGCGAACACGGGAAGCTCCTACGCCAACAAACATCTCGACAAATTCGGATCCCGAAATGGAGAAAAAGGGAACCCCAGCTTCTCCGGCCACCGCCCTCGCCAAGAGGGTTTTCCCCGTTCCGGGAGGCCCCACCAGCAGCACTCCTCTGGGAATGCGTGCCCCCAAAGCCGTAAAACGCTCAGAATTTTTTAGGAAATCTACCACCTCGGCCAGCTCTAACTTGGCTTGCTCAATCCCCGCTACATCGTTGAAGGTGATCTGAGTTTTGGGTTCCATCTGCACCCGCGCCTTGGATTTGCCAAAGTTGAGGGCTTGGTTGCCGGGGCCAGATTGGGCGCGTCGCAACAGCAAAAAGAGCCCCACTAAGATCAGAATCGGCAACAGCAAACTGCCCAAAAAGCGATTAAACAAGTTTTCCTCTTGAGCAGGTCTAACCACCAAATCTTCGACGCCATTGTCGCGAATGATGGTTTCAAACTCAGGGGTGAGGGGGGGAAGATTGACCTGAACGAGAGCCGGACGACCATTTATAGAAGTATCGGCGATGGCAATCAATCGTCCATCTGCCATCGTCTCGATGGTGATCTTGTCAATTTGTTTGGCTTCGATGCGGCTGATCAGATCGGAGTAGGTGATTTCCATCCGATCGCTGGGTTTGCTCCCCAAAAAGGTGGTTGCCAACGAGATGACCACAATTGCCAGCAGAGCATATAAGCCTGCACTTCGCCATTTCTTATTTTTTTGCGCCACGTATAGTCGCCCTCCCAGACAGCAAGGAATGATTTCTTAACGGTAGACGATCCCGAAAGTGGGGTTTTCGATAACTGTTAACTAATATTAACTTAGCTGAGGAGCATTTTGATAGGGTAGGCGGTTTCTGGCTCTATCTCCTCAGGATCACCCAACCGGAAGGGGTCGAAGATCGATAAAGTAGAGAGATGGGATCCCTTGGCTGAATGGGCTTAGGGGATGTCGGCTCTTTCCTCTCAGGCTCTCGCTTATGTTGACCCAACTGCGCTCCCTCAGCTTTGCCGTAGACGGGCGGTATGCCTCAGATGGCGAGTTGGAGTTTATGAATCGTTACTTGCAAAGTTTTGACCTGCGGCTGAGCACCTACCAAAAACTGCAAGCGGCGGAAGTGGAGATCATCAACGAAGTGGAAAGCACGCTGAAAAGTTTGGATCCCCATCTTTTGATGCGCGGTACGGAGGACTTTCAGACTAAGTGGAGATCCGATACCGTGCGCGTCTTTCGTCTATCTTTGTTAACGATGTTGCTCGATGATCCCGACCGTTATCAAGAACGCTTTTTGCTGTGGTTTCAAACCCTGATGCGGGCGTTTAAGACCCAGCGCAGTTGTGAAGTCACCTACCGTGTTTTGTTGGAAACTGTGAAAAAGCACTTGACCGGAGAGGAAGCTAGCTTGATCTGCCCTATTTTGGAGCTGAATCGGACGATGCTGGGTACCTAGGGATCCGGTCAAAGCGGTCAGGGTCAGGCCACCTCTTCGCTAAAGGCCAATACCTCCAGTTCACTGTCTTGCAGATGCGCCTTAAACTTACGTTCAAATTGCACTTGGTACGGATAGTTGGCACTGACCGGACGCCCGTTCCAGTCCAGCAAAACAGCCGTCAAGACTCCTTCTAGCCCGTAGATATCAAAAGCTTCATTGCGGTGGTCAGGGTGATGGTAGACCAGCACATGAGACTTGACTCGAATGCGATCTCCGATGTTCATGGCAGGCGCTCCAGGAGGAAGAGTTTTGGTGATTCCCACTCTAACGTATTCCTAAGTTTGCCTTCTCAATATCCCAAATCATCACGTTTTTTGGCGATTCTGTAACAGGGATCCCTGATTGGCTGGATTGGTTACCCAGGCTTGGGCGTAGCCGAGAGCCTCCTCTTGGGTTTGAATCTCTCCAGTGGCTTGTGCCAGGCGGATCGCGGTCAGTAGGGATCCCACCCAGCGCCCGGAGGGGAGCCCCAGAAACTCGATCAACTGATGTCCATCCAGGAGAGCCACAGGGTGAGCCAACCGATCGTGGGGATTGTGATAGCGCTCCAGCCAGGGAATGAGGTGGCAGGCAGAGAGTCCATAGGCATGAGCCAGCAGCGCGATAGCCGGGAAGAGGGATCCCGCCGCCTGAAAAAACAGGTAGATTTGACTAGCCGGCGGGGCAGCGATGGCAAGGGTTTGCAGTTGTGGGGTCAAGGTTTTCAGCTTCTGCATCCACTGCCGCTCGATGCGTGAATATTTGAGATGCAGCAACGCTGCGTCCATCTCAGCCAGGGAAATCCCTTCCGGTAGGCACAATGCCGCCAGCCAGAGGGTAATCAGCCCCGTGCGTTGGTCGGTCAGCGGGTGTTGCAGGGGCAAAAAGCTGCTGGCATAGTTAGCACTCAGTTCTGGTAAGCGAGACATCGCTTGCTCAGCCACCTGAAAGCTGGCGGCACTTAAAAACGGTAACCAGTCAGTGAGAATGCCATCTGACCAGGCTTGTCCTAGCCAATATAAACCCTGCTGTTGCTTGGCAAGCAAATAGCTGATCTCGGTGCGTACCCGCTCCCCCGCCACCTGTTGCAGCAGGGATCCCCGTTGGCGGATTGCCTCTTGGGTGGGGGGATCGAGATCAAAGCGCAGTTGGGCGGCTTGTCGATAGGCGCGCAGCAGGCGCAGGGGATCCGCCGTTAAATTGTCCGGATGCACCATGCGGAGGCGGTGCTGGCAGAGATCGGCGTAGCCCTCCAAGGGATCCAATCGCTTCCCGCTGTGCAGTTCCAGAGCAATCGCATTGCAGGTAAAGTCGCGCTGATAAAGGTCAGCCTCTAGGCTGGATCCGGCCTGCTGAGCAATATCTAGGGTTAAATCCGGTAACACCACACGGGCAATATGCCGCTGTTCATCCAGCACCACATATCCCCCCTGCAAGTAACGGGCTAGATTGGCTGCCCATTGCAGGGCATCTCCCTCCACCACCAAGTCGAGATCCAGCTTACCCATCGATCCGTCGGGATCCCAGCCCAAATGTTCCTTCAGCAGCCAATTGCGGACGGATCCCCCTACCAAATAAACAGGGTTAGGCAGGCGATCTAGCCAATCACTGGCAATCGGAAGGGACGACAAAACGGAAGGTGCCAACGAACGTCATATCCAAACCAAGCAACCCTAGCTTAAACGGTTCGGGCGCTCGGAGGGCAGGGATCCCTTAGCCATCCGGTGACGAAGAGAGGGATCGCTTAGGATGGGGGGTGAACTATTTGGTCAGCGTGGCTGAGCAATCCCCATGAGTGAAAGCCTTTCCCCTTCCCCCAATAATGCTGATTTGCGGGACTTAATCCTGGCTCTCGACAAAAAAATGGATATGCAATTCAGTACGCTTGAAAGAAAGATGGACAATCAATTTGCTCAGTTGACTTTAGAAATTAAGCAGGTTGAACTGAAGCTAACTGGGGAAATTATTAGGGTTGAAGAAAAATTGGGTGGAGAGAGCAAGCGAGTCGAGGAAAGACTGGAGGGAGAGATCAAGCGAGTTGAAGAAAAATTAGGCGGAGAGATCAAGCGAGTCGAGGAAAGACTGGGGGGAGAAATCAAGCGGGTTGAGACCGAAGTCAAGGGAGTGGAAGAAAAGGTAGGGGCGAAACTGGACGGGATCACGACCCGCATTGATTATCAAGAATTTATCAGTCGAGGAGCCATTCTCATCCTAATTGGGGGCATTACCACAGGCATTGTTAAATATTTCTTCTTCCCTAATCCTTGAAACATAGTTGGGCTGACTGACGATTTCAAAAAGTCTGATTGGGGTAGGTGGGCAACCCTCATCTCTGGGCGGATAACCCAACCTCATCCCCAGAAGGCCGAGAGCCAAGAGTTATACTGGAGCTGGTCAAAAAAATTTATCTTGCCTCATGCATGTGATTGAGGACTAGGTTATGTATTTTCACCCCTCTTATTTGTTGTTGATCCCTGGCATGCTGCTAATGTTTTGGGCACAGGCTCAGGTGCAGGGAACCTATCGCCGCTACGCTCAGATCGCCTCTAGCTTAGGTATGACGGGAGCTGATGTGGCTCGCACCATCCTCCACAAAATGGGCATCCACGATGTGAAGGTTGAGCCGGTGGCTGGAGAACTCACCGATCACTACGATCCGACGGCGAAGGCAGTTCGTCTCTCCCAGGGGGTTTATGGATCGGGATCCCTGGCGGCGGCGGCGATTGCGGCTCACGAATGTGGGCATGTCTTGCAGGACTATCAGGGCTATGGGTTTATGAATCTGCGGGCATCTCTTGTGCCCGTTGCCAATTTGGGATCCCAGCTTGGGCCGATTTTGGTGATGGTGGGTTTGTTTACTGGGGCATTGGGGGGCATTTTCATCAACATTGGCATTGGCTTGTTTATCGCTGCGATTGCCTTTCATGTGGTGACTCTGCCTGTGGAGTTTGATGCGTCAGGGCGTGCCCTCAAGCTGATTGACCAACTGGGAATTTTGCAGGGACAAGAGAATCAAGCGGCGCGGGCGGTGTTGCAAGCTGCTGCCTGGACGTATGTGGCTACCGCCCTCTATGCGGTGCTGCAACTGGTGCAACTGCTGATGATGTCGCGTGACGAATAACCCAAGGGGGGATACCCCAGTATTGGATCCCCAATCGGATCAAGGAGCAGGGGGTCAGGCATTTCTGGCAGGTCGTTCTCAGGCTCGTCAGTTGGCATTTCTAGCGCTTCGCCAGATGGATCGCCAGTCAACTTTTGCCAATATCGCCCTGGATCGGGTGTTGCGTTCTACGGATTTGCCTCAACCAGAGCGGGATTTGGTGACGGAGTTGGTGTATGGGATAACGCGCCGTTGTCGCACCCTCGATGCCCTGATCGATCGCTATAGCCGTAAACCTGCCCAGCAACAGCCCCCTGATCTGCGCCGAGTTTTGCACGTAGGGTTTTATCAGCTTGCCTTTTTGCCCCAGATTCCTCCAGCAATTGTCATTCACACCACCGTTGAACTGGCTCGCCAACAAAAACTGGAGCGATTGACTCAGGTTGTGAACGGGATCCTGAGGGCGTTTTTGCGGGCAGCGGATCCCGTTGATCTGACTGCTCATCTGTTTCCTGAGCCATTCCATCGGGATCCCGACGCGGCTCAATTGGCTCTTTTGGAAAGCTTTCCCGACTGGTTGGTGGAGTTGTGGCAGCAGCAACTTGGCGATTCGGCTACCCAAGCCCTCTGTCGCTGGTTCAATCAGCCCCCTACTATCGATCTGCGGGTTAATTGCTGCCGGACTGATCTAGTAGAAGTAGCCCAGGCTTTACAGGCTGTGGGGATCCCGACGGATCCGATTACCCATACCAGAGGCGGGCTGAGATTGCGCCACCATGCTGGCGATATTACGCAACTGCCCGGATTTCGGGAGGGGTGGTGGACGGTGCAGGATGCCAGTGCTCAGCAGGTGGTGGAATGGTTGGATCCCCAGCCCCACGAACGGGTGATCGACTGTTGCGCAGCTCCCGGTGGCAAATCAACAGCCATTGCAGAACGGATGGGGAACGAAGGGGAAGTTTGGGCGTTGGATCGGCATCAGGGACGGCTGGCGCGGGTTGAGGACAATGCCCAGCGATTAGGGCTGACCTGCATTCGCACCCAAGCGATTGATCTGACGCAAGTCGAACCGCAACGGGATAGCTTACCCAGTTGGCGCTCGGCGGATCGGGTGTTGCTGGATGCCCCCTGCTCAGGATTGGGCACCTTGCATCGCCATGCTGATGCCCGTTGGCGACAGTCTCCGGCCATGATTGAGGATTTGGTTCGTCTCCAGGCGAGGCTGTTGCGGCAGGTGAGCCGCTGGGTCAAGCCGGGCGGAATACTGGTTTATGCCACCTGTACGCTGCATCCCGCCGAAAACCAGCAGCAGATCGAAGGCTTTTTGGTTGAACAGACTGACTGGCATTTGGATCGGGATCCCTGGCAAATTTGGCCACACCGCGAACAGCGAGATGGCTTTTTTATGGCGAGGCTGACCTATCTGGGATCCGGCTAGACTGGCAGGTGGCCGTAAGGAGAATTGGCTGATCATGGCAAACCCCGACAATATCCTGACCTTTTGGTTTGGATCCCCTGACCACCCCGACTATGGCAAGCCCCGCCCTGCATGGTTTGCTAAGGATCCTGAGTTTGACCAGACCCTCCGCCGCCAGTTTCTGGATACCTATCATCAGGCTGCCGCTGGACACCTGCAAACTTGGCAGGCATCCCCTACTTCTGCCCTGGCGCTGATTCTGCTGTTGGATCAACTGCCCCGCAATATCTTTCGGCAGACTCCCCAAGCCTTTGCTACCGATCCGCAAGCTCTGGCTGTGGCGGAACAAATGGTAGGGACGGGTTGGGATCAAGCTCTTGTGCCTGTGCAGCGCTGGTTTGTCTATTTACCCTTTGAACACAGCGAGTCCTTGGCCGATCAGCGACGGGCGGTACAACTATTCGAGACCCTCGCCTGGGATCCCGACTCCCAAAGCGCGGTGACCTATGCCCACAAACACCTGGCGGTGATCGAGCGGTTCGGGCGGTTCCCCCATCGCAACGCTATTTTGGGGCGATTCTCCACACCTGAAGAACTGGCGTTTTTGCAGGAACCAGGATCTTCTTTTTGATAAGAGCAGCAGAATTGTTGGGCTGGCTGATGGCGCGACTTGTTAGAACAAAAAGGCTGTAAGCTTTCTCAGCTTACTTAGGGGTTAACCCCTCCTGAAAAGGGTTGATAGGAGCCTCCCAACGCTTGCACAATGGTACGGGTATTGGCCTCCATCATGGCGATATAGCTCTCCGCTCCACTGCCCTGACCACCTAAGGAATCGGAATAGAGTGGATCCGGTGCTAATGTTACTTGGGCTTCCGCCGCTACCGTTTGAATCAGCATGGGGTTAATGGTGGTTTCGGCAAAGATGGCCGCGGTCCCGGCTTCTTGAATGGAATCCACCAGCCGCGTCACCGTTTGGGCACTGGGTTGTTCCTCGGTGCTGATGCCGATCAGGGATCCCCCCAACTCCAGTCCATAGGCATGAGCATAATACTGAAAGGCATCATGGGTGGTGACAAGGATTCGATATTGGGGAGGAATCGTTTGAATTTGCTGCTCAATCCACCTGTCGAGAGCCGACAATTGAGCCAGATAGTCACGGGTGCGCTGCTGAAATTGGGTTTGATTCGCCGGAGATACCTCAACCAACGCATCGCGGATCGCCCCCACCATGAGCATGACATGAGCTACATCCCCCCACACATGGGGATCCGGCACCTGCTGCCCGTTATAGCTCGTTTGCAAAGGGGGAACCACCTCCCCCACCGCCAGTTTCTCGGCTTTGACGCCCGCCCCTTCCATGAGGCGGATCAGCCCTGGCTCAAGGTTGTAGCCGTTGTACAAAATCAAATCTGCTTCTTCTAGAGCACGACTATCGGCGGGAGTGGGTTCATAAATATGCGGATCGGTGCCTGCTTCTAGCAAACCGGTGTGATGGATCGCTTCTCCCGCAATGGTTTCCGTCCAATCGGCAATCAAGGTGCTGGTGGAGACAACCCGTGCTAACGAGGGATCTTCCTGCTCAGCCAGAGCACAACCCAGCCCTCCAGTCAACAAACAGCCTATCAAGGCTAAAGGGATCCCAATGCCGGAGATTTTCCTGTTTGGCAGGATGGCACTTTGCCGCCCTGTATTTTTGGGTAGCCCCGCATTCTGGGGAGAGGTTTTCATGATCCGCCTGCCTGTGGAGAGAAGATTTTCATGATCATTTCATTTTTATCCTAGACCTTCTGCTAAACTATGAAAAGACTATGAAAATCAATTCTCCCTCTCATTCCATGACGGCTCTTCCCCCTTCTGCTCTGTCTAGGATCACCATCACCGATTTGCGGGTGTCCTACCGTTCTCACCTGGCACTCGATCAGATCACTACCCAGTTGGCGGCAGGACAACTGACGGGCATTGTGGGGCCTAATGGAGCTGGCAAAAGTACCCTAATCAAGGCCATGTTGGGACTGATTCCCATTGAGCGGGGGGAGATCACCCTGGATGGACAACCCGTGTCTGGACAGCGCCGCCGCATTGCGTATCTACCGCAGCGCTCCCAAATTGATTGGACTTATCCGGCCACGGTCTGGGATGTTGTTTTGATGGGGCGAGTGCGAAAAACTGGGTGGTTACGGCATTTTTCCTCCAACAGTCGAGAGTTAGCCCATGCTGCCCTAGCCAGGGTGGGTTTAGCGGATTTGGCCAATCGCCCGATTGGGCAACTGTCGGGAGGACAACAACAGCGGGTGTTTTTAGCACGGGCATTGGCACAGGAAGCCGACATTTTGGCTTTGGATGAACCGTTTGCCGGAGTGGATCAAAAAACGGAAGGGATCCTCTTCGACATCCTCCGCCAGCTTGCCGATCAGGGATCCACCGTGTTGATCATTCACCACGACCTAGGAACCGCCATTCGACGGTTTGATCACCTGCTGTTACTCAACCAGCGACTAATCGCCCAGGGATCCCCCCACCAGGTTTTACAACCCCACTACGTGCAGCAAGCCTACGGGGGCTATGGGTTGCCTGAGGTGGCCTAATGGGAGAAGGGATCCTGTCACTGATCTGGGAACCGTTGCAATACAGCTTTATGCAACGGGCACTGTTGGTGGCGGTGGCGGTTGGCATCCTCTGCGCGGTCATGGGCAGTTATTTGTTGGTGCAACGGCTGGCGCTGTTGGGGGATGCCATTAGTCATTCCCTGTTGCCGGGATTAGCGCTGGCTTTTATGGTGGGGGTGAATATTTTTGTCGGAGCCTTTATCGCCGGGGTGATTAGCACCCTCTTGATTCATGCCATCCGCTCCCGCACGACTCTTAAGGAAGATGCCGCGATGGGGGTTGTCTTCTCAGCGTTTTTTGCCTTAGGGATTACCCTGATCACGCTCCTGCAAAAGGCGCAAAAAATTGACCTCAATCACTTTTTGTTTGGCAATATCTTGGGGGTGACGGCAGAGGATGTGTGGATAACCATTGCAATTGCGGGACTGGTTTTGCTGGTGGTAGCCCTTCTTTATAAAGAGCTTTTGTTTGTCAGTTTTGATCCGATTGGGGCGCAAGCTGCCGGGATCCCAGTGGCGGGGTTAAATGCCAGTTTGATGGTGCTGGTTTCCCTCACCCTAGTCGCCAGTATGAAAGCCGTCGGGGTGTTGCTGGTCTTAGCCATGCTGATCACCCCTGGAGCCACCGCCTATTTGTTGGTGCCCCGTCTGCATCAGGTGATGGGGGTGGGATCCCTGCTGGGGGTGGTGGGTAGTGTGATGGGTCTGTATGGCAGTTATTACCTGAATGTGCCCTCTGGTCCGGCGATTGTCTTGGTGGTCTCCCTGGGATTTTTCCTGGCGCTACTGTTTAGCCCCAGCCAGGGATTATTGACTCGCCCCCATCCTCCAGGATCCCCTCAACCTTGAGTCTATGGTTGGCGCTTTTGCTGAGCCGCTGCATGGACTAAAACCATAGACTGAAATCTATGGATATCTAAAAATCATAGTATTTTACTTATGTATAACCCCACAGTAGAGTCTTAATTAAGAAAATTAAACCTTTCTGTATTTCGCATTCCATCCTTTGGGATCCTCTCCCCGCTGACTCTCAGGGCTTTCATCACCTCCCATTTCTGATCCTCAATGATCAAAGGAGATCATTAGTTATGGTTCGTTTGGATCGATCCAGACGCAAATTTTTACTATCTGCTGGAGCCTACACCAGTAGTTCGGTTTTATTGGCCAGTTGTTTAGGCAACCCACCTTCTCGTACCCAAAACACGGTGGCAACTCCAGTCTCCTCATCGGTTGACAGCAATCTAGAAACCACCACCATCAAGCTAGGCTATATCCCAATTGTGGAAGCAGCCCCTCTCATTGTCGCCAAAGAGAAAGGATTTTTTGCGCAGTATGGCATGAGCGGGGTGGAAGTCTCCAAGCAAGCCAACTGGGGATCCGCCCGTGACAACGTAGAAATCGGTTCGGCAGGAGGGGGGATCGATGGCGGTCAATGGCAGATGCCCATGCCCTATCTAATTTCAGAAGGGTTGATCACCAAAAACAATGTGAAAGTTCCCATGTTTGTCTTGGCTCAGCTCAATACGCAAGGCAACGGGATTGCCATCGCCAACAAACATCTGGGTCAGGGATTTGGCTTGGATGTGAGTGGAACCAGGGACTATATCGTGGGCTTAAAAGCCGCCGGAACTCCCTTCAAAGCCGCTTCTACTTTTCCCAAAGCCAACCAAGATTTCTGGATCCGTTATTGGTTAGCCGCCGGGGGTATTGATCCCGACAATGACCTGGATTTGTTGGTGGTTCCAGCGGCTCAAACGGTGGCGAATATGCAAACCGGAACGATGGATGCCTTCAGCACGGGGGATCCCTGGCCTTATCGAATTGTGGCGGATCAAATTGGTTTTATGGCAGCCCTGACAGCACAGATATGGCCGGCTCACCCAGAAGAATATCTGGCGGTGCGGGCGGATTGGGTGGAGAAACATCCCAATGCTACCAAAGCTCTCTTAAAGGGGGTGATCGAGGCGCAGCGTTGGTGTGATTTGCCCGAAAACCGACCGGAGCTGGCGGAGATTTTGGCGGGGCGCAACTACTTCAATTTGCCCGTTGAGATCCTTACTTCTACCCTGCAAGGGAAATACACCCTGGGAGATGGCAAACCCGCCGTTGATAACTTCCAATCCGGGCCTCTCTACTGGAAGGATGATCGGGGCAATGTTTCTTACCCCTACCAGAGTCATGATCTGTGGTTTTTGACGGAAAGTGTGCGCTGGGGCTTTTTGCCTCCCGACACCTTAACTACTGCCCAAGAGTTGATTAGCCAAGTGAACCGCGAGGATCTCTGGCGAGAGGCAGCCCAAGAACTCGGCATAGCCGCCAGCGATATTCCCAGCGATACCTCTCGTGGCATCGAAACATTTTTTGATGGGATTAGCTTTGACCCACAAAACCCGCAAGCCTATTTGGATCAGTTAACCATCAAACGGATCTAGCCGGATGCCTTTCCTGATTGGGATCCTAGCCACCCAGCGGGATCCCCTCAATCCCCTAACCCTTTTCACATGAGCACAATCTAATGACCACCTCATCTTTTCCCAAAAGCAGCAATTCCCCCCTTCAGGCTTGGATCCCGGCCTTTCGCCAGCATGTTTTGCCCCCCCTCTTGGGGATCCTGGGATTTTTGCTGATTTGGCAGCTTTTTTCCAGTTCCGGTTTAACTCGCCTGCCGGGGCCGGCCTCGATTGTTTTGGAAGAACGCACCCGCGAATTGTTGCTCTATCCCTTTTATGACCTAGGAGGATTGGATAAAGGTCTGTTTTGGCAAACGTTGGCCAGCCTGCAACGGGTGGCGATTGGCTATTGTGCGGCGGCGTTGGTGGGGATTTCTCTGGGGATCCTGATTGGCTTGAGTCCCTTCATGAACAAAGCCCTGGATCCGATCTTTCAGTTTTTACGAACCGTGCCACCCCTAGCTTGGGTGCCCATTGCTTTAGCCGCCTTGCAGCAAAACGAACCCGCCGCCCTCTTCGTCATTTTTATCACCGCCATCTGGCCGATTTTGATCAACACGGCGGTTGGCGTGCAGCAGATTCCCCAGGATTATCGCAACGTGGCGCGAGTCTTGCAGTTGCCCAAACAGAAGTTCTTCTTCCAGATCCTGTTGCCATCAGCCCTCCCTTATATCTTTACCGGATTGCGAATCGCCATCGGTTTGGCGTGGCTGGCCATTATTGCCGCCGAGATTGTTATGTCGGGCATCGTGGGCATTGGCTTCTTCATTTGGGATGCCTACCAAAACAACTACATCAGCGAGATCATCCTGGCTCTCGTCTATATCGGGGGGGTGGGGCTGATCTTGGATCGCTCGATGGCTTGGTTGCAATCTCGCCTCTTCCGCTAATGGATCCCTTTGCGGTGGGATCCGTGCCTACCCACTGCCGTAGGGGATCCCGTGTCTACCTGCCAACCCTATCCTCAGTGTGAACATCATGTCTGTGCTTGTTGCTATTGATCAAATCGACAAAATTTTTGATTTGCCGGGGGGTAATCAATATCTGGCGCTCAAAGGGATCCATCTGGAGATTCAACAGGGAGAATTTGTTTCACTGATTGGGCATTCCGGCTGCGGCAAATCGACCCTCCTCAATATGGTGGCGGGGTTGGATCTCCCCTCAGAAGGGGTGGTGCTCCTGCAGGGGGAACGGATTCACCGCCCTGGTCCCGATCGGATGGTGGTCTTTCAAAACTACTCCCTACTGCCCTGGCTGACGGTGCGCCAAAATATCGCCCTAGCCGTGGATACGGTGCTGGAAGGTCTCTCCAAAGCAGAGCGTCAGGAAATTGTCGAACAGAATATTCGGATGGTGGGACTAAGCCACGCCGCCGACAAAAAACCGGATCATCTCTCCGGCGGCATGAAACAACGGGTGGCAATTGCCCGTGCCCTGGCGATCCGCCCTAAAGTTTTGCTCTTGGATGAACCCTTCGGTGCTTTAGATGCCCTCACCCGTGGCAACTTGCAGGAACAACTGATGGCGATCTGCGAAGCCAACGAGATTACTGCTGTCATGGTGACTCACGATGTGGATGAGGCGGTGCTGCTCTCGGATCGGATCGTCATGCTCACCAACGGTCCCGGATCCCAGATTGGGGGAGTGATGAGTATTGACATTCCCCGTCCCCGCAAACGGCTGGAAGTGGTCAACCATCCTAGCTACTACAGTTATCGCAGTGAGATCATTTACTTCCTTAATCAGCAGAAGCGGGTCAAACAACGGCGAGCCAAGAAGCAAGCGGTGGTGGCGCGGCATGGGCTGGAAAAAATCAACCTAGAAATCGGCTTTGTCCCTTTGACCGCTTGTGCTCCCCTGGCGGTTGCCCACGAAAAAGGTTTTTTTGCTAAGCACGGACTGGAGGAAGTGCGCTTGGTGCGGGAGGCCAGTTGGCGAGGGATCCGCGATGGCATGGCTGCCGCCTATCTGGATGCCGCCCAAATGCCCGCCGGAATGCCCATGTGGATGAGTTTGGGGGGAGGGGATCATCCCCCGACTCCGGTGGTATCCGCCCTTACCCTCACCCGCAACGGCAACGCCATCACCTTGGCGCGTCGTTTTTATGAACAAGGGATCCACTCCCTACCGGATCTGAAACGGATGTTGTTGGACTCCCCCGAACGGCAACACACCTTTGGCATTGTCCATCCCTCCTCGATGCATAATCTATTGCTGCGCTATTGGCTGGCGGCGGGGGGGATTGATCCCGATCGAGATGTTGTGTTGCAAACCATTCCTCCGGCGCAGATGGTGGTGAACCTGCAGGCGGGCAGTATCGACGGCTATTGCGTGGGGGAACCCTGGAACCTGCGGGCAGCAATGGAGGGGATTGGGTTTACGGTCGCCACCGATCTCGAAATTTGGCTGGGACATCCCGGCAAAGTCTTAGGGGTGCGGGAGGACTGGGCACAAGCCTATCCCAACACCCACATCGCCCTCGTAAAAGCCCTGCTGGAGGCCAGCCGTTACTGCGAAGATCCGGCGAATGCCTCAGAGATCCGCCGTATTTTGGCCGGTCGTGCCTATCTCAGCACCGATATGGCCTACATCCATCTGGGGGATCCCAATCCTGCCCTGAATACGCTACCTGCCTGTAGCCTGGAACAGCCGATGCGGGAATATGCCCATCATCGCTTTTTTACGCAAGCGGGCAACCGCCCCAGCCGCACTGAGCACCTCTGGATGATGACCCAGATGGCTCGCTGGGGGGATACCCCTTTTCCGCGTAACTGGGTAGAGATTTTGGAACGGGTTTGTCGGGTGAGTGTATTTAGCACCGCCGCCCGTGAATTGGGGATTGATGTCAGCTACAGCCGTAGCCCCATTCAGTTGTTTGATGGCGTGCCCTTCAACGCTGATGACCCGATTGCCTATCTCAACCAACTGACTATCAAGCACGACATCTATATGGCAGAAGTGCCTTTGGATACCAGACAATCCCTAGTGATCGCTCCCTGAGGGCGCGACATGGTTCTCCCTTTCCCCATCTACTCCCATTTGGAAACCCATGCTTATGTCAACCGCGACCCTAACAACTTCCCCTTCCTCAGCGCCTCAGGATCGGGATCCCTACCTGGTCATTGATAATGTCTCCAAAATTTATCCCACCCCTAACGGGCCTGCTGTGATTTTGCAGCGGGTTAACCTGACGGTGGAGGCGGGGGAGTTTATCTGCGTGATCGGTCACTCCGGCTGTGGCAAATCGACCCTTCTCAATATGGTGGGGGGGTTTTCGGCTCCTACCGATGGACAGGTACGCCTCAAGTCCCGACCGATCGCTCACCCAGGTCCCGACCGGATGATGGTTTTTCAAGGCTATGCCCTGCTGCCCTGGATGACAGTCTTTCAAAATGTCTATATGGCTGTGGATGCTGTTTTCCCCGACCGATCCAAGCTAGAGAAGGAGCAGATGGTTAAAGAGCACCTCGCCTTGGTAGGGCTGCTTGAGGCTGCCGAGAAAAAGCCCCCGCAAATTTCGGGGGGGATGAAGCAACGGGTGGCCATTGCCCGTGCCTTGGCAATCCGTCCGGAAGTGCTGATTTTGGATGAACCCTTTGGTGCCCTCGATGCCATTACCAAAGAGGAGTTACAGGAAGAGCTGCTCAAGATTTGGGAGGATCACCGATGTACCGTGTTAATGATTACCCATGACATTGATGAGGCGCTCTTTTTGGCGGATCGTCTGGTCATGATGACCAATGGCCCCGCTGCCCGCATCGGCGAGGTGATCCCGATTCCTTTCTCCCGCCCCCGCGATCGCACCCGCATCATGGAGGATCCCGAATACTACAAACTGCGGAACTACGTTTTAGACTACCTCTATAACCGCTATGCCCATCACGAATAAACCTGCATGAATTTGTCTGAGTTGCTGGCTATGACTGCTCCTTATCCTGGTTGGCGTGACTATTTTGCTGGACGATCCTGTGTGATTGCCACCATGCACGGCAAAGAAAACGTGATCGCTCCCCTTGTGACGGCCACTTTGGGGGTAGAGGTAAGCAAGTTAGCGAACTTTAATACCGACGTTTGGGGTACGTTTACGCGAGAGGTGGCTCGTCCTGCCGATCAGATCAGCACGGCTCGTCTCAAGGCGGAAGCCGCGATGGATCAATCGGGATCCTCGTTGGCGATTGCCAGCGAGGGTAGTTTTGCGCCCCACCCAGCCATCCCGTTTATCGCCGCCGATCGGGAGGTGGTCTTGCTCTATGATCGTCAGCACCAGTTGCAGGTTTATGGAGAAGTCCTCTCCACCCACACCAACTTTGCCTCTACGGTGGTGGTTCAGCCCGATCAGGCGGTGGCTTTTGCCGAAAAAGTGGGTTTTCCTGAACATGGGATTGTGGTGATGGCGGATCCCCGAATGGCGGACTCGGCTCCTGCCATCCCCTCCGGGATCCCTCCTTCTGGGATCTATAAAGACATCGCCTCTCTGGCGGAGCTGCGCTCGCTAGTGAATCCACTGCTGGCTCGTTCAGGAAGGGTGCGCCTGGAAACCGATATGCGTGCCCATCGCAACCCCACGCGGATGCAGGTAATTGCCCAAGCCACCCATGATCTCCTAGAAAAGCTACAGCAGCAGTGCCCAGCCTGTGGCTTGCCAGGGTTTCAGGTGGTGGAAGTTCGTGCTGGTTTACCCTGCCAGTGGTGTGGGATCCCGACCTCCGCCCCGCGTGCCCATCTCTATCGCTGTCAGGGTTGTCATCACCAGCAAGAAACATTATTTCCCCATGGCAAAACCCAGGCGGATCCGGCGAGTTGTCTGCATTGCAACCCTTGATCCGGCCTGCGGGGATTGCTGTGCGCTTATCCATCGGTTTTCACAAGGGATCCCGTCATCATGGTTGTTCATCTCTCCGAACGGCACATGCACAGAACCCGCTGGGTCTTAACCACCCTCTGGTTGCTGTTGATTGTCTCGCTGTTTTATGACCCCTTTACCCCCCGCCTGACGGATCCCGCCAATACCGCCAGTCCTCTGCGCTTGGATCCCGATACCTGCGTCTTGGTGCAGGGATCCTGTCTGCCTCTCACCGCCTATTCCTTGGGAGCACCGATTTTTTGGGGATTGGTGGTACCCGCCAGCATTTTTATCCTGCTGGTCTTTGGGCATGAGCTATGGCGACGGATCTGCCCCCTCTCCTTTCTCTCCCAAATTCCACGGGCGTTGGGCTGGCAACGGCAACGAAAGCGGGTGAGCAGCAACGGGACGGTGCGCTATGAGATTCCCAGAGTGGAACCCGATTCCTGGCTGGGTCGCCACTATCTCTATGTCCAATTCACCTGGTTTTTTGTCGGACTCTCCAGCCGCATTTTGTTTATCAATAGCGATCGCCTCGCCCTAGCCATCTGGATCCTGTTCACGATTGCGGTAGCCATTGGTGTGGGTTACTGGTATGGCGGCAAGTCCTGGTGCCACTATTTTTGCCCGATGGCTCCGGTTCAAAAAATTTATGGCGAACCGCGAGGCTTATTCACCAGTCAAGCCCATCTCTCCGAGAGCAAAATTACCCAATCGATGTGTCGGGTGGTGGATGGGGAAGGACAAGAAAAAAGTGCCTGTGTAGCCTGCCAAAGTCCCTGCATCGATATTGATGCTGAGCGCACCTACTGGGAAGGCATCCAACAGCCTGCTCAGGCATGGCTTTACTACGCCTACATTGGCTTGGTGATGGGCTATTTTTTCTATTACTACCTTTATGCAGGCAATTGGCACTATTACTTTTCGGGAGCCTGGGCTTATGAGCCGAACCAATGGGGATCCCTGACCCGCCCTGGCTTCTATCTGTGGGACTATGGGATGCCGATTCCGAAATGGGTCGCGGTGCCCCTCGCCCTGGGTGGGTTTACGCTGGCGGGCGTCTGGCTAGGCCATCGACTGGAAACCTGGGCACAACAGCGCTGGGGATCCCAGTTATCCTCAGAGACCATTCGCCATCGTCTTTTGAGCATCGGGACGTTTTTTATCTTCAACTTCTTTTTTATTTTCGCGGCTCGTTCCTGGATTAGTTTGTTGCCCTTGGCTCTCCAATACGCCCTCGATTCGCTGTTGGTGCTGACCAGCGCTTTTTGGCTGGTGCAAACCTGGGGGCGCAGTTTACCCCTTTATCAACGGGAGAGTCTCTCGGTTCGCCTCCGCAAGCAGTTGGTCAAACTGAACCTCGACTGGTCCCGCTATCTGGATCACCAATCCCCTCAGGATCTCACCCCCGATCAGGTGTATGTCTTAGCCAAAGTTTTGCCGGGATTTAGCCGCGAAAAACGCCAACAAGCCTACAAAGGGGTTCTCAAAGAAGCCCTCCAAGAAGGCTATATCGAGAGCAGCAGTAGTCTAGAGGTATTGGAGCAAATCCGCTCCCAACTGGAACTGAGCGATGACGAACATCGCACGATTTTGAGCGAGTTAGGGGTGGAGGATCCCGATTTGTTGGATCCCGACCGCCTGCATTCCGTGGAAAACAGTGTGCGCCTGACAGGATTCCGCAAAGCCCTAGAACGCCTACTCAGCCTGCAACAACGCCAATCCATCACCGATCTCCTGCAACGGGATCCGCAGGGGGTACGGCGGTTGCGCCAGCAATATTGCATCACTTACGAAGAGGAGGAGGAGATTTTATGGGGGTTGGATCGAGAAGCAGGGGATCTACACCGAGCCAAGCATCTCTTGCAACAGCTCGAACCACTGATTCTTCGCTATCACGCCCTCAACCAGCCCCAACTGTTGCCCCAAACCCTGGTGTTGAACCTCTTACGGGCTTCCGTTCGCCAAAAAAAGCAGCTTTTGGTCAGGGGACTGTTGGAGTTAATCGAAACCACCCGCGAGCAGGATCTCGCCCTGCGGATGGCCCGTGAGTTAGGCAACCTTGCCCCCACTGCTTTGCAGGATGTTTTGAATAACCCGCTTTCTGCATGGAAGCAGCGTCTGGGATCCGAGATATTAGGCTATTTAGAACAATCCGCCAATGGGCAACCCGCCTGCTCCCTCACCATGACAGCCGGGGATATGGCTGATCACCTGCAAGCCCTCCTGCAAGACAGCAATCCCCTCACCCAGGTGGCCAGCCTGTTTATCTTGGCGAAAGTGGATCGAGAGAAGGCTCAACAGCAAGCCCAGATGATCCTCTCCCACCGATCTGCCCACCACCCAATCCTGTCAGAACTGGCTCAGCAGGTGGGAAAAGCGGGAGGGATCCCTCTCACCGCCTGCCCCGCTCTCGAAAAGCTGGCCTACCTATTCAACACCCACTTTTTTGCCGATATCCACAGCAAAACCCTCCTGGAATTGGCCGAGATCGCTGATTTCAAGCACTACCAAACCGATCAGGTAGTTTCGGACGAGGGAGATACCTGTCGTGAACTATTGATCTTGATCGAGGGGGTGGTGCAGGTGGAGGTAGAAAGGGACGGGATCCCTGCCGTCTTTAGTCTCTTGCCGGGACAACTGCTCGACGAATTGGAGGTGCTCTCCCAGGGGATCCAAGCGGGACGCATCACAGCCAAAGCCACACCCACTCGTATTCTGGCTATTCCGGTGGATGCCTTCGATGCCATCTTGGATCGGGATCACGATTTTGCTCGGCGAGTCATCAAACTAGAAAGCGCCCGTCTGCATCAGGTGGTGGGAAGCCCCCTCTTCAACGGTTGAGTCCAGCGTCCCCTTGATTTGTCTTTACTGCAAAATGAAAGAGTGGACTTAATCAAGCGCCTCAGCAAAAAACAAGCAGGTTACACTGAAAACATTCTTTTTCTGTGGCTTAGGAAATCGGCTCTGTGCCCAAGATGGCGGCGACAAGCAACATGAAATTAGTCCCGCTGGGGGTGGAGCCAAGGGAAGGGTGTTGTTATTGGCTAGAAATGGGATCCCACCGCCTCCTGCTCGATTGTGGACTACGGGATCCCCGACCGCTGCTGGATCTGCCCCATCCCCCTGATCTGGTGATTTGCAGCCATGCTCACCCCGATCACCTGCGGAGTTTGGCTGCTTTCCACCAGCACTATCCTGACGTGCCCATCTACGGCACCCGCCTCACCTACCGACTGGCGGCAGGGCTGGGGTCAACCTGGGATCCCAATGGTGTGTTTCCAGCCATGCGCTGTTTGGCGTTTAACCGTGCTACCGTGGTTCGCCCCGATTTGATGCTGTGTTTTTTTCGCGCCGGACATCTGCCCGGAGCCGCCACCATTCTGCTGCAAGATACCGCCACCCCTTCCCCGCAAACTTTTATTTACACGGGGGATTGCTCCCTGGCGGCCACCCGCTTTAGTGAAGGACTGGATCTGGAGGCGCTACGCCATTGGCAACCGGATGCTCTCTTGATCGAAGGAACCCTCGGCATTGAACGCTATCCCTCCCGTCGTCATCTGGAGAACCGTCTGGTGGAGCGCTTAGCCACTGCGGTTGAAGAGGGATCCCTAGTCTTTTTGCCGGTGCCCGCCCTGGGGCTGGGGCAGGATCTACTCTATCTGCTCAAAACCCATCACCGCTTTACCCAGAGCAAAACCCGCTTTACTCTCTGGGTGGATGCCGCCGTTGGACGGGGGTGCGATCTCTACCAAGAACTCCTCACTGATTTTTCCCAGTCCATTCAAAACTTTGCCCATTACCAGCCCCTCTTTTGGGAGGAACGGGTTTATCCCCATGTCTTGCCGTTACCCACCACCCTCTGCCAGTTGGTTGAGGTCGTGAGCGGCGCTGGTATTGTTCTCTGCCACGCCGCCGCCCCCCCCCAGGTGTGGCATCCCCTCTGGCAAGCGTTGTCCAGCGCCCTGCCCCAACGCAACGGGAATCATCTGCGCTGGCTCCAGATGCCAGAAGTTGTCCTAGAAACCCCGCTCACCGATTGGCCTGCTGCCCTTCTGCCGCACATTCAGCAAGAAAGCTGTGGTTGGCATAGCCATCTTGACGGTAGTGCCCTTCTGCAAATCATTCACACCCTCCGACCCCAACATGTCATCCTCTGCCACGGGGATCCTGATGCCCTACTTGATTTAGCCCATCTGCCCGAATTAAGTACCCGCTATCATATCCATTGTTCCCAGCCCTATCTCCCCCTTGACCTTCCCCCCAGCCAACTTCAGCCCAGCGAACCCTCGCATCCCCCGATCCGCTACGAAGGGCACCTCGACGAATGGACACAACCCACCTCCAGTGGGCAATCCCAAACCACACTGATTCAAATCCTCTTGCCGGGGAGCCTGACGCAAGATCCTCGTTGGCAACATTGGTCAGACACAGGCATCGTGGAGGCCACTTGGCAAGGGGAACAGTTGGTGATCCGCGGTCTCTCCGCCCGCGAACTCCTCAAACCTGTCAAAGATCCTGAGGCGATACAAACCTTGCGGATCCCGATGGATGTGGTCTTGCCATCCCCTGACCTCAATTCGTTACCCCCCTTCGATCCAGAGTGGGAATCCGGTCAGTCTTGATAGATAAGGGATCCCTGGGATCTCTGAGATGTATCTTTGTATGCTTCATAGATGCAGAATCAAGCTCAAAAGAGATCCGAGAGGATGGTTCTCAGATCCGCTACGGGATCCCCAAAGCAGGTCACCACGCTGCCATCACTCGAATCAACCAGGTTGAGGCTGGCATTGCCAGAGGGTTGACTGCTATCCAAGAGAGGTACACTTAAGCCCCCTGTTCCCTGCGATACCCGTAGCAGGCTGCCTCCCCCATCAAATTGATAGGCTTCCGTCACATAGGCCGTAGGAGAACTGAGGCTACTCACCGCTGTCGAGACAGCAGGCACCTGAATTTGGGTTTGGTTGCCGCTCGTAATGCCCACCAAAATGGCGGCATTTAATTGATTACAGATGGCAACCACCAACGGCTGATCCGCCGATCCGCTGGCATTGCTGGCCGTCACGGTCACGGTTTGTAGGGATCCCGGCTGGTAAGTTAGCGTGAAGTCCTGCGGATAAAAGCTCCCCAACTGATCGCGGGAGCTAAATTGAAGGACTCCCTCAAAAGCCAATAGGGAAGAGACATAAATTCCAAAGCGATTGGAGGCGGCGCGCGCGGGGATGTTGGTTTGTCCGGGAATATAGCCCAAAACCGCCCGTGACTGCCAATTTTCTGTGCTGTAGGGAAGCAAAGGCCCAGCTAAGACTTGGGGCGGGCTGGTGGGGGGAGGTTCGGGAGTGCCTTCTCCATCCGAGTCAATGCCATTGCCCAAAAAAGCCACCGCCCGCGGCTCATACACGCGATTGCCCAACAAATCGGTCAGGGCATCGGCATCTTCTGGCAAGCCAAGGCTGCGGATGTAGACCGTTAAGGGTTCGGTGATCAACACATCATCACGGCTACGCCGCACATCAAATTCGATAAAAGTGCTGGGACTTCCGGTGGTCAGGGATCCCTCTACCGTGAAGTTATCGGGCAAGAGTAGCGCCAGATCTACAGGAGCTAGGGTATTGGTCTCTCCCCCGCAGGCGGATAGCACCAGCCCTCCCAGGAGATAAGCCCACCCTCTAGACAACGCAACCTGGAAGCTGAATCGATGATTACTTCTCAAGCAGCAAGATTTGGATCTCTGCCCAATTATTTGACCTGCCATAGTCAGCTTCTCCCCTCCACACATCCTCACCTACTATAGGGCAAAGCCGGGGAATGCCAACCTCCGGGATCCCGACGGGTAGCGGTGTGAACACCCCCAAGTGGCTAGTAGCCGCCAGCAATAGCCGGAACGATGCTCACTTCATCCCCATCCTGCAAGGCCGTGTTAGCCCCTTCCAAAAAGCGGATGTCTTCGCTGTTGACATAGAAATTGACAAAGCGCCGCAACTCACCGCTCTCATCACACAAGCGTGCCTTGATGCCGGGACAAGCATTCTCTAGAGAGTTCAAAAGCTCACGAATATTGTCCCCATCACAGGAGATGACCGCCCGATCATTGGTCAACTTTTGCAGCGGAGTTGGAATCAAAACCTTAATCGCCATAGCCTTAACGTACTCACCTTTACGTGCGTCAATGTTTGTGTATTCAGGGGTTGTCCCAAAAGGGATCCGGTGCGGCATCCCCTAAACCGTCACCTCTTGCCAGTCTAGCCGTTCCAGGGTGCGTGCCCGGTCGAGAGCCTGCTCAAAGCTTTCGATCTTGGGGGAGATCTGAAGCGGATGACCGACATGGGGTTGAATGGCTTCCTGGGTTTTTAATCCATTGCCCGTGATATAGGCCACCGTGGTGGCTTCAGGATCTAGTTTTCCCGCTTCGGCTAATTGTTGCAGCACCGCGATGGTGGTGCCCCCAGCGGTCTCGGTAAAGATCCCTTCGGTTTCCGCCAGGAGCTTGATCCCAGCAATAATCTCAGGATCGGTGACCGCCGCAATCTGTCCGCCGGTTTTACGGGCAATATCGAGGGCATAGATGCCATCCGCCGGATTGCCGATGGCAATCGATTTGGCAATCGTATTGGGTTTAACCGGAGAGACAAAATCCCGACCTTCGCGGAAAGCCTGGGCGATGGGGGAGCAACCCGTGGCTTGAGCGCCGTTAAATTGAACCGGACGATCCGCCACCAAGCCCACCTTGACAAACTCCTGAAACCCCTTATAAATCTTGGTAAACAGGGATCCCGATGCCAGGGGAGCCACAATCTGATCCGGCAGTTGCCAACCCAGTTGTTCCGCCACTTCATAGGCGAGGGTTTTGGAGCCTTCCGAGTAGTAGGGGCGCAGGTTGATGTTGACAAAGCCCCAGCCATAGCGATCGGCGACTTCCGAGCAGAGACGGTTCACTTGGTCATAGTTGCCCTCCACCGCCATGACCGTGGGACTGTAGATCAGGGATCCCAACACCTTGCCTGCCTCCAGATCGGCGGGAATAAAAATGTAGCACTCCAGCCCCGCATGGGCGGCGATAGCAGCGGTTGAGTTGGCTAGGTTGCCCGTACTCGCACAAGACACCGTGGTGAATCCCAACTCCCGCGCCCGTGTTAGAGCCACCGATACCACCCGATCTTTGAAGCTGAGGGTGGGCATATTCACGGCGTCATTTTTAATATAGAGATTTTTTAACCCCAAACGCCGCCCCAGTCGTTCTGCTTTCACCAAAGGCGTTAATCCTGTCCCCACATCAATGGGCTGCTGAGAGTTGACGGGCAAGAAAGGTCGATAGCGCCAGATGGACAACGGCCCCTCTTGAATGGTTTGGCGAGTTACCGTTCGCTTGAGAAAGTCGTAGTCATAGGCAACCTCCAAAGGCCCAAAACACTGTTCGCAAACGTGAATGGCAAGCGGTTGATACTGAGCGCCGCACTCCCGACATTGCAAATGGCTAATCTGATGACCTGAAACCGAGGACAGGGAGGTGGGGCGAGAGACGGCTTGAGTCATAAAATTGGGGAAATTTTGGGTGGGAGAAGGGATCCACGGAATCTACTGAATCGCAAGGCAGGATAAAGCCTAGCCGCAAAAAGAAGATTTAACTTGTAGTCTTGCCGGATAGTAACACCCCACTCCTGTCCTGTCAAACAATCCCGACTATTTTTATCGGGATTGTTTTTTCCTGCTAGATAAGAGATTCAGCCTTCTTGGGGAGATAAGGGTGCCAATTCCTGTTGGGGAGTAATCATTAAAAAATGCAACAAAAAAGACCCCCCAGCGGAGAGTCTCTTTGGTATCCCATTGCGCCGTTTTACCTTAGTTTTCGACCTGGAGGTTCCAGAATAGAGTCTCGGCTGAGAAGACGATAGCGTCCAGGTTGTTACGTCGGGTTAGGACATCCAGGCTTGCTGCTCGTTCTCAAAACTCCTGACTCTTGGCGTCGAAAGGTATAGATCAGAAAAACATAAAGGCAGGCACCAACGCCGCAGGATATCTCCCCATCATAGCTCAGGCCAGCCAATCCGCAGAGGTGGCGCGGAAAGGATCTAGGACATAGGGATCCCACTACCCCTGCCTGGTCTGGATCCCCATGACTGAACTCTAGGAGCCTCGAATCCTCATAGCCAACCTGTTGATAGTCTGGTGGATTGGATTGGTGATGTTACTGGAGCTACTGATTTTGATCCCACGGACTCAAGCGATAGTTTCTAGGGGTTTGTCCGGTCCAGCGCTTGAAGGCGCGATGGAAGGCACTCGGTTCCGAGAATCCCAGAAAAAAAGCAATATCATGAACAGAAGTTTCCGGATTCTTCAAAGATTGAAGAGCTAGTTCCCTACGTGTTGCGTCTAGCAACTGTTGGTAAGTGGTGGATTCAGTTTGGAGATCTCGTTGGAGTTGACGGACGCTCGTCATCAGAGTACGGGCAACCGCCGCAATAGTGGGTCCTTCTGTCTGTAAGACCTGGGTGATGGCCGCTATCACTGTTTGAGAATATTTATGGGACTGGGTTTGAGCCATCAGCATCCCAGTCGCGTGGGCTTCAAACACCGAAAGCAACTTGGAATTGGCTGATCGCACTGACCAATTTAGACAATCGGCACTCAAAATAATACGGTTAGCAGGTTGGGAAAATTGCACCTTGGTGTGAAAAATGCGTTCATGCTCCGACACATCAGCCGGACAAGGATGTTGAAACCACACGACTTGAGCGTCGAGGGTATGGCTCGTCAATTGCTGAGTGGCCGTAAATAGCGCTGCAAACGTACTTTCAATCGGATGGCGAGGTTCATCCAATAGATAATTTTTGCAGCCGCCGACAATATTGCAATCACAGTAAACTCTACCATCAGTGATGTGGTGATGAAGGGTGATGCCACGGCTAAATAGTTGTGTGTATTGGCACAACTTTTCAAGCACCTGCCCGTAAGTTTTACAACTGAGCAGGACATAACCGACAACGCCAATGGCAGCCAAGTCAAAGGCTTCGCCAATGTGTAATCCAAGATCCCGATCCCCGGTTTGTGCCACTGCCTCACGCCATAGCTTTTGCAGAACTTCGCCCACCACCTGGCGATCAGGATCTTCTAGCCAAACCGGATCAATTTCTGCGACTCGATATAAAGCAGAGGCTTCGACCCCTTGAGCCACCACATACTGCACGATATCTCGCACAATCACAACGGAAAATGTAGCCTCTTGCATAGTCGATTTTAGGTTGGCACCATGGGTCAATTTTGGGGCGTGGCGGGTCAATCGGCTTCCCCATCCAAAAGCTTACTGTTGAATCACCAAATCCACCCCGCCGATGCCACAGAAAACAGTCCGTCTACCGGCTTTGAGCAGCTTATTCGAGGGTTTTAGGGTCTATAGAACAAGCTCTAATCAACACGCGGGCAGGGATCCCTGGTCGGATCCGGACGGAAACTTCTTTGCTGAAGTACCAACTACAAGCGGAAGGCAGGCTGAAATCAATGAACCGACGCTATGCAATTATCCACACAGCTTAGGATCCCTCACTCTGGAGAAATATTTCTGAATGTCAAACCCTTTACACCTGCTGCGGACAACGGGCATTCTGCTCATTTTGCTCGTTATCGTGTCGAATATTCCATATATTTTGCTGATTCAAACCTTCGGGTACGACGACATTCTGCGCGAACCTGTGGATGTGGTGCTAACAAGGTTTCAGGCAGGGGGATCCGGACTAATTTTCACCTGGTTTGTTTTTGGGCTGGCCGCATTGCTACTAATACCGACAAGTTTTTTGTTGCACTCGGTGATGGTGCTTACCGCAACCCGTAATCAGTCCCCTTTCCTGCTGGCAGCAACACTGATGGGAGCACTGTCAGGCATTTTGCAAGCAATTGGGCTAATGCGGTGGGTATTTGTGGTGCCGATCCTTGCCCGTCTCTACACCGATCCGCAGACCACGGCTACGACTCGTGAAGCGGTGGGCATAGTTTATCAGGTGGTGCATCAGTATGGTGGGGTGGTCATCGGTGAGCACTTGGGGCAAACTCTGCTGATGGGATGGACTTTGGGCCTTGCTTGGGCGATGCGATCTTCATCTCTCTTCAAATCTTGGGTTGCTTGGTGGGGGCTGTCTACAACACCTCTGCTGCTACTGGGGCAAAGTGAGTTGTTGGCCACTGTCATTACTGGGATCCCGGTTGTAGAAGCCACTCCCATTGGGTTCATCCTCTGGGAGATCTGGTTGCTGGTCGTTGGTATTTTTTTGCTGCTCGTGTCCTCGAAACAGTTGATTCTAAAGTCAAATCAAATGTAATAGAACTAGGAGTAAGTAAAGCGATGAAACCATTCCGTGCCTTTCTGAGTAAGCAACTGGGATCCCCATCCGGCTGGTTTGGACGATTGCTTTTGCGACTACTCAATCGCAATAATGCAGCCATGAATAACCTGGTTTTGCAAGAAATACAGTTGCAATCGGGGGAACGAGTCCTCGAAATTGGATTTGGGGGTGGGGATCTAATTCACAGAATTGTGAAGACGGGTCTATCGTCCTTGATCGTAGGAATAGAGCGATCACCCGATGCTCTAAAAATTTGTCAAAGACGATTTCAGCCATTCATTCGTCAAGGAAAAATTGAACTTCATTTAGCGGACGCGGCAACTTTGCCCTTTCCTGATCACTACTTTAGTCAAGTATGTACGGTCAACACCCTCTATTTTTGGCCAGATGCGCCACAAGTATTTGCTGAAGCTCATCGAGTGCTGAACCTGGGTGGAAAACTGCTGGTTGGCTATGCTTCAAAAGCCTACTTAGACCAACAAAAATTTTCTCAGCATGGCTTTGCAACCTATGACGTGAGTGAAGTTGAAATGATGGTAGAGATGGCTGGGTTTGCCAGCATCAGTACGGTTTCTGGTCAAAGCAATCACCATCAGGAGTTCTTCTGCACGTCGGGGATAGCGGTTTCCTCCAAGAAATAAGATTTTGTTGATGTCCTAACAGCAGGCGAAGGGGGCATAAATAAGGCAAGGGATGAACCCCAACCATTATCTGTCAGGCAGAAGATGAGGGGGTAGGGCAAATATCCAGAGCATTAAAGCGGTTCATAGCCGTGGAGAGATCCTGTTGGATGAGGGTTTCCACCGCTTCCGCCGCCACCCTTAGAACTTGACTCCAACAGGGCTGCTCCTTCTCACTAAAACCGCCCAAAACATGCCCGACGACATCTTTTTCACCTTTGGGTTGCCCGACCCCAATCCGCAAACGGGGAAATTCTTGGGTTCCTAAATGCTGAATCAGGGATTTGATGCCGTTGTGTCCACCCGATGAACCATTGGCCCGCAGCCGGATCCGCCCCAACGGAAGATCCATATCGTCATAAATCACCAGTACCTGATCCGCCGAAATTTTGTACCAATCTACAACGGTTCGCACCGATTCCCCTGACAAATTCATGTAGGTTTCGGGCAAGAGGAGGCGCTGCTTAGCCTGGAGTGCTACCCCCTCCCCCCAGCGCCCACGGAACCGCTTTTCCAATCGTAGTGGGATCCCCCAGCGATCAGCGAGATATTCCAAGACCATAAACCCGCAATTGTGGCGAGTGTTTTGGTATTGACGGCCAGGATTGCCCAACCCGACGATCAGATGGATCCCGCTCATGACAAAAAGTTGCTGCTTGTGTTCGTTAAGGTACTTTAATGGGCTGAGCCATTGCCATGATAGTTATCGGTGTTGTAAAAGCCGTTACGAGTCCCGAAATAGAGCGCCCCCAGCGAAACCGCCACCGTAATCACCACCAAAACAATCTTAAACAGCACGGGATCCCCCTTCTCGTTGTTCTTACTCTTGTCTTCTTGATAGATTTATGGATGGTTGACTGAGCTTTTAGCCATCTGATGACAAGCCTTCGTAAAAAGCCTTAGCCAAAAGCGTCAGTCAAAAGCGTTGAGGCTCAGAACCACCCGTCTTTGCCGCCGCTATCTTAACAGATTTGAGTCGCTACACTAAGTAAGAATGCTCTGTAGGGATCCCATGCCTGGAATTGATGAGAGTCGGGCTTTTTTATCCGTGCAAATTGCTGTGTTGACGATTTCCGATAGTCGTCGTTTCGCTGAAGATCGCTCCGGTCAAACCTTGGTAGACCGTCTCACGCAGGCAGGACATCGATTAGCCGCACGGGCGGTGGTGCAGGATGAAGAGGTGGCGATTGTGCATCAACTGCAAGAGTGGTTGAAGGATCCGCAGGTGGATGTGGTGATTGCCACGGGTGGAACAGGGGTGACGGGGCGAGATGTCACGCCGGAAGCCTTTCGGCAACTTTTTGAAAAAGAGATCCCAGGATTTGGAGAACTGTTTCGGCAGATCAGTTTTCCGAAAATCGGCACCGCTAGCCTGCAATCGCGGGCAACGGCAGGAGTGGCTCAAGGCAAGTATTTATTTGCCCTGCCGGGATCCCCTAGTGCCTGTCAGGATGCCTGGGATGAAATTTTACGCTGGCAACTCGACAGCCGCTATCGCCCTTGCAATTTGGTGGACTTAATGCCGAGGTTGCAAGAACACCAAAAAACGGTGGGGCACCTCCATTAGGTCATGTTTATCTTTAGTAAAATCAGTATAGACTGTCTATAAATATAAATGATGAGCCTACTGGTTTTAGATGATTACAAATGGCAGAAGATATTGGCTTTTCTGCGAACAGAAGATAAAGTGAACATTGGCAAGGAAAAAGGATGCAAACAGTTTATTGAGGCTGTCTTATGGATGTCTCGTTCTGGCTCTCCTTGGCGCTATCTTCCCAAAGAGTATGGCAAATGGTACACGATTTATCAAAGCTCCCATAGATGGAGTCGTTTTGGGGTTTGGGAACGCATGTTCAAGCACTTTATTAAAGATCCCGATTTAGGGCATGTGATTATTGACTTAACAACAGTTCGTGCTCACTCCTGTGCAGCAGAAAAAAAGGGGAGCAGACCCTAGGAAGAAGCCTAGGGGGATATAGCAGCAAGACTCATGGGAGTCTGGATGGGTTGGGGAACCCGCTAGTTTTTAGAATCATTGGTGGGGAAAGGCACAATATTACCCAAGCAGAGAAATGGATAGATGAGTGGCAAGAGGAAACCACAAAGGTTATTGGAGATAAAGGGTATAATTCCAATAAATTGATTGGGCAGATAGGGGAAACTCAGGCAATCATTCCATCTAAAAAGGATAGAAAGATAGAGCGAGCTTATGACAAGCACTTATACAGCGAGAGGCATTTGATAGAATGCTTTTTCCATAAGCTGAAGCAGTATCGACATCTATTTTCTGGCTTTGGCAAGTTGGCAAGGAACTTCTTGAGCTTTCTCTATTCTTTCGGTAGTCCCTTCTGGCTCAAATATAGTCATTCCCAATAAGAATGCGGCCACCTAAATCTTCATATCCAAGCTTTGAGAGATTTTGGGTTTCTCAAACTAAATTGGAACGACTATATGAAAGATCAACAAAACCTAGTCTCCCTGAGGCTGATCTTCCCAATGACGAATCTCTGTTGGCTGGCCGGGATCCCAAGGATTTTTCTGAGAAGCATGCAACCCCTGTGAAACCACTGCATAAACATCCTCCGAAATCAGACGGGATCCCTGGTAGACAGAAACCAACAAATGCTGAGGATCCCGCCAACTCTCCTGGCGTTGCAGAGGTTGAAGGGGTAGAGCAGTGGATCCATATAAGCTAATGATCAGATGGTGTTGGCTGGCTCGCACTCGCCAGCGAATCGGCCAGGGATAGGGGTTTTGTAAGCGCAGGTCTGCTTGCCCATACCAAACGGTGGCGTCCAATCCGGTGGGCACCGACTCGACTGTCGTGAAGTGGGCATGGCGTTCGATCACCCGCAACCCCGCTCGCAAAGCAGCTTCGTAGAGACTGGAGGAAACTTGACAGATGCCTCCCCCCACCGAGTCTACGGTTTCCGAGGTCATAAAAGCAGGGGCGGGTAAATAGCCTCGCTCTAACGTGCGTGGTCCCACCTGCTGATTAAAGGAAAAGATCTCCCCCGGCTCCAGATAAAGTCCATCCAAACGGGTTGCGGCCTGTAGGATATTGTGTCGCTGGCTGGCATCCCGCTCCTCCAGGGAAGTGGTGGATTGGCTCAGCCGTTGGCTATCCACACGGGTTAACCCGAGAGCCGCCGCCGCCACCACTGGCAATAGCCCCAGCAGGCCCCAACGCATCCACCCGCTCAGGGATCCCCTAATTTGCCTCGATCTGTGGATGTTAGTTGACTCGTCCATCGGGCATAGTGGCTCCCTGCAAAATCGCTCCCAATAGATTAGCCGTGCTTAAATCGGCGCGGGTGAGAAGAGCCTCCGTTAAATTAGCGTTTTCTAGGTTGGTACGGGCAAGATAGGCATCCACTAGGCTGGCTCGACTCAGGTTGCATCCTGTCAAATTGGCTCGACTTAAGTCCGCTCGTGCCAGCTTGGCCTCGCTGAGGTTCACCCCCACCAAATTGGCCTTGCCCAGCTTCGCCTCCACCAAATTGGCATCCTTGAGATTGCTCCCCGATAAATCCGCATCCGCCAACTTCGCTCGTTCTAACTTCGCTCCCGCCAGATTGACCCCTACCAAATTGGCTCCTGTCAAATCCGCATCCCGCAGCGAAGCTCCCCGTAAATTGGCTCCGGCTAGGTTGGCTCCGGCTAGGTTGGCTTCCGCTAGGTTGGCCTCCACCAAATTGGCTCCACTCAGATCCACCCGTGATAAATCTGCTCCTCCAGCGTTCACCCCCTGTAAATCAGCTCGACTCAGGTTGGCACTGCGAAGCACACAGTTGCGCCGACTATCTCGCCGCAGATTGGCTCCCCGCAGACAGGCTCCTGAGAGATTGGCGCTGCTCAGATTCGTATTTCGTAAATCCGCCTCAATTAAATTGGCATCCAAAAGCGTCGCCAAGGTCATGTTGGATCCCTGTAAATCGGATCCCTGCAAATTGGCTCCATGCAGGTTGGCATCGCTTAAGTCGGCATCCGTTAGATCCGCTTGATTGAGGTTAGCACCACACAGCTTAGCCCCCACCAGATTGGCTTTGCTCAACTTCGCCCGCCCTAAATAAGTAAAAACCATCGAAGCGCTGTGCAGATCGGCCTTAGAAAGATTCACCCCAATCAAATCAGCTCGGCTCAGATCAACCCCCCCTAGGTTTTCTCCCATAAAATTAGTTGTACCGGAAGCATAACGTCGCAGTAGTTGATCGGCATCCATAGCAGTAAGCAGTTATGAGTGAGAAGTTGTGGGTAAAACGGGATAGAGGTTAATTTTGGGAATCATCCGAGAGCAATTAATTTTTTCAATGAAAGCTTTTCTGAGTGAAACCCTAGAAATACTACAAACCAAATAAACGTCGTTCTGCTTCCTCCATTTTGCTGAGCATTGAGGTAAATTTGCCAGAGATTTCTGTAATTTCTCGAATAAATAAATGCAGAGCTTGATACTTTAGGGTGAGGGCTTCTGCTAAACTGCGAGCCTGGAAACTTTCATCTAATATATTGCCAAATTCCGAGAGTTTATTTTCTATCGCCGTTTTGACCATGCTGATACTGCGGCGTACCAAGCGTTTGATGTCTTCATCCAACTCCGGTTTGGAGCGCACCAATTCGCTACTGACCAAAATCTCTCGCAGTGAGGAATAGGGATCCTCTTCACGGATGTTTTCAGCCGATGGAGTCGTCAAAACATCCGCTTGCAGGAGTCTTTGTTCGGCAGCCTGTAATTTGTTGAGAATGGCGGTAAAAGTGGAAGCGGATCCCTCGACATCTTTCAAAAAGCCTCGTAAGACTTGGTGCTTGAGGGAGAGATATTCAGCCGGATCTTCGTCCTGAAGCCGTTCATCCAACTGGTTCCCCAGTTCGCTGAGGGTATTTTCGATAGTGATCATGAGGGCATTAGCGTTTTTATCTACAAGCCGTCTGATGCGTTCATCTAGCTCAACCTGCTCACCGTTGCCAGGAGGAGGATTGGGTGGCAGGGGGTGGGGCGGCGTAGTCCGGCGAACGGGAAGGGGTGGGGTGGGGGCAGCGGGGTGGGTCTGGGTAATCGGCAACTCGGGCTGCCAAGTGGCCTCCTCAGGCTGACTGGGGGAGGCGAGGGGAGGCTGAGTGGAAAACGGGGCGGGGGAGGGGCGGGGCGGGGAGGCGGGGGCAACCGGAGGGGGGGAAGTAGGAAAAGGCGGGGGAGGGGAAGTGTAGGTAATGGGGGGGGAAGCTAGCGGGGGAGGGTTAGCGCTGGCAAAGGAATAACCCGGTATGGGCTGCTCCACCTCCGTGATCCGACTGCTTTGCCCGGAACCGCCGTTTAGCCAGGAGAGTTCTGAACCATCGAGAGAGTCTTCTAAATCGAGTCCTAGCAAGCCTCCCACTGCCGTTGGCAAAGGATCCGGCTGGGGCAGTGGTTCATAAATATAGAGGGGCTTCATAGCATAGATCAAAGCACTCGCCACCTGACTGGTTTGGTCGGGATCCTCCATCTGCGAGACCATTCCCCTCACCTTAGATTCCAGATCCTCTGGTGTCGGGCATGTTTCAAACAATTGTCGGAGCAATTCATCCAGGCTGTAGCGCTTGAGGATGGCTAGCCCCTGATCATTGAGGGGGATCGGTTGATAGAGGAGGGCATAAAGCAGCAGCTTGGCACGCAGCGGATTGGATTGGCGAAAAATCTCACTGCGAAGGGCAAATGGATTGTAATCAGGCTTAACAAGCTGCATCCCTGGGGGGGCGGGGGGCTTGGTGATGGGTGTGGGAGGATGACCCATCCCAGAGGAGGGAGGGATTCCTCTGGCGGGAGGCGGAGTAGAGGTGGGTTGACCGTAGAGTTTGCCCAAACGCTCGACAATAATCTTGGCTAACTTGGCATATTCTGCTTTTTTGTTGATGTGTTTGATGGCGTCGCCAAAACTTTGAATCAGTTGCTCAAGGGTGCTATTTCGCTTATAGAGTTCTTCTAGGAGATCATTGAGATTCAGGTCATCAATGACACGGGCGTCATTTTCCCATTTATTGTGGCAGGTATAAAAAATTAACTTTTTGATGCGGCTCAGGTTGGGATCTTGATGCAGATCTTGGGTGACTTGATGAAGGAGAGCCAGGGTTTCCATATCAGCCTTGTGCCAACCGGACCAAAAAGAGAGGTATCATCGGCGTCTGTTTTGTCCACTTATCCAACCCTTTGACTGCTAATCTAGCCGTAAAGCTTAGGGATCCCTAATCGCCAGGTGGTTAGAGAAAAGCACTAAGTTCTTCAGGATTTATGGCTCACCAACAGGAACGGTAATGCTTCGCAGGATAGCATATCGACTCTAACCTGAGGACTTTTCTGTAGGGTAAAGTCTGCGGAAAAGTCAATAAACCACCCAAAAGGAACCAATGGCTCAAACCCCTCTATCCCATCAGCGAAAAATCTTGCCTCAAGATGGGATCCCAGCCGGTTCGGGTTGCCTTAGTCCCGCTCGTTAGGAAGGGATCCCCGACCCAAATCATAGCGGGAGGGGGTGGCAAACAACCCTAACATTGGCCCCAAGACAGCTCCAAAGACAAATCCCCCGGCATGTGCCCAGTAGGCAATACCTCCCCCTTCCATGCCAATGTTGGAGCGTGCTCCTAGACTGGCCAGCCCATAGAGCGCCTGTTGCACAAACCAAAAACCCAAAAAGACCCAGGCCGGAACTTGTAGAGTGGTGATGAAAATACCAATTGGAATCAGGGTGAGAACTTCTGCCCGTGGAAACCGTAGGATATAGGCACCCAACACCCCGGCGATCGCCCCACTAGCCCCCAAGGAAGGGATCCGAGAGAGCGGATCAAAATACCATTGGGTGAGTGCCGCTAAGGCTCCGCACGTTAGATAAAAAATGATGAATTTGAAATGTCCCAGTCGATCCTCGACATTATTGCCAAATACCCAGAGAAAAAGCATGTTCCCCGCGATATGCAAAAAGCCTCCATGCAGAAATTGTGAGGTAAAAAGAGTTAACCACTCCGGTCGTCCCTGGTTGGGGAGCAAACCGCGAAAACTAGCCGTCAAATCTCTGGGCACCACCGCCCATGTTTGAAAAAATCGCTCTAGATCCGCACCACTTAACGTCAGTTCATAGAGAAAAATCATAATATTGAGGATTAACAGCCCATAAGTGACGTAGGGAACTAGGGTGGTGGGGTTTTTATCTTTGAGAGGAACCATAGTTGTAGCTCCTCTGAGGAGCAAATGGGGTGGATAGGCGTCGCCAGTTGCCGTTTAGTCTAACCTTCTTTTAGAGGTAGATCCCTCCACTGGTTGGATCCCTGGGAGCAGATGGTTGGCTTTACAACAAAATAGCTACGACAGAGGCTTTTAGTGTTCTTTGCCCTGAATGTGGATCATTAAGGTAAATTTCAAAACAAAATCCCTAACCCGCAGCCTCTATTATCTTCCTAGTCCAGCTTCCGCTTAGAGAACGCAGAGAGCAGAACCCTAATTTCTAAAGATCCTTAATGAATCCTTATGAGAACTCTATAGGCTTGTCGATCACGTTTAGGTATCCTACTGAACGGTCATGTCATGATCATTTCTCATCCAGCCCCGAATCCTTGGCCAACCTAGAGTGGCAAAAATTGGCTTCACGTTTAGGGATCCGCCGTTGATGACTGACCTCAACGCCTCCTTCACCATTTTAGGGATCGGGAATAATGCTAATCTCGAAAAGCCATTCGCCTAATCTGTCCTGATGCTGAGAGCCGGAATCGTTGGGTTGCCCAATGTAGGAAAATCAACCCTATTTAATGCCCTATCGGAAAATGCTAAAGCGGAGGCGGCTAACTTCCCCTTTTGCACCATCGAACCCAACACGGGGCTAGTGGTGGTGCCGGATGAGCGGTTAGCGGTACTCTCCCAGATCAGTCACTCCGAAGCTGTCATTCCCAGTCGCATCGAGTTTGTCGATATTGCTGGGTTAGTCGCGGGAGCCAGCAAGGGGGAAGGATTGGGTAACCAGTTTCTCTCCCACATTCGCCAAGTGGACGCGATTGTTCAGGTGGTTCGCTGTTTTGAGGATCCCAACATCATCCATGTGGCCGGATCGGTGGATCCCTTGCGAGACATCGAGGTGATCAATCTTGAGCTAGCCCTCGCTGATCTGAGTCAGATCGAACGGCGGTTGGAACGGGTTCGCAAACAGGCCAAAACCGATAAACAAGCCCAACTGGAGCTAGGTGTCTTGGAACGGCTGCTGGAAGCCCTCAACATCGGCAAGCCTGCTCGCTCCATTCCCTTAACTGAGGAAGAAGAAGCTACCATCAAATCTCTAGGACTGTTGACTCGTAAGCGCTTGATCTATGCCGCCAATGTGAGTGAAACGAATCTCGCCACAGGCAATGACTGGGTAGAACAGGTGCGGACACTGGCAGCCAGCGAGGGATCCAAGGTAGTGGTGGTTTCAGCCCAGGTGGAGGCGGAACTGATCGAGTTGCCGGCATCCGATCGACAAGACTATCTCGACTCGCTGGGGGTGTCAGAGGGTGGGCTAAAATCCCTTATTCAAGCCACCTACGATCTGTTAGGACTGCGGACGTATTTTACCTCCGGCCCCAAGGAAACCCGCGCCTGGACGATCCCGATTGGGGCGACGGCTCCCCAGGCTGCCGGGGTGATCCACACGGACTTTGAACGGGGCTTTATCCGGGCGGAAACAGTGGCCTACGGGGATTTGGTCAAGGCGGGATCCCTCAACCAGGCCAAAGAAAAAGGTTGGGTACGCAGTGAGGGTAAAGAGTATGTGGTGCAGGAGGGAGATGTCATGCACTTCCGCTTTAATGTCTGAGGGGATGGCTGATCCTGCGCGGGATCCCCTAGCCAATTGCTCAGTTTGCCCTGGAACACTGCCGTTGATCACAGAGATGCTAGAGAGGATTGCGGTAAGCTAGCCAGCAGCTACCTGTCCTGCCCATCCTGGAAGAGCGAAACCGCTAGCGGTGGATTCCTGGTCAATTTTTTTGAAATTATCTGAAGAAAAAATCTGACTCCATTAAAAGCTAAAAACGCATGATCAGCCTTGTTGAAGGATCCCTATGAGATGGATAAATTCCAGTTCCCTGGTTGGGTTTTTGGGCAGTTTTGTCCTGGTGGGACTGATCGCTTGGGGTCTCTCGTGGCAGGTGGAAGAGATTCAGGTGGATCCCCCCCCGCCTGCCCAGCCCCCTGTCGTCAGCCGCTCCGTCGATCTGATCGGTCGGCGGGGAGGACAGCAGCGCTGGCGACTGTTGGCGGAAGAAGTGGAGCTAGAGCAGGGGCAGCAAATATTTGATCGCGGAGCGCATGGATTTTTTTACGGCAACCCTAGCACTCCCCAGGATGAGGGGGAGCTGTTCTTTCGAGATCAGGAAGAAATGGCTTGGGAAGCTAAACAAGCCCGCTACAATCCTGCCGACGATCAGTTGTTTTTGACTGAAGAGGTGGCGGTGAATGGGCAAGATGGCAGCCAACTGTTAACCAGTGCCCTCAAAGTCACCCCTGAAGAAGCCATCGAAGTCCCCGCTGCTTTCACCCTCAAGGGGGATGAAGTTACCCTCTCAGGAGAATCAGGAACCTTTAACTTTCAATTTGCCCGCCTGACGGCCAAACAAGGGCGGCTAACTGTGCATGAGCCAGATCCACTGGCGGCTGATGGCAATACTTCCGCTTCGTCCACCCTGGTAGCCTCGGCCACGACCACCACCACCACCATTACTGCTGATGATTTGCAGTATGACCGTCATAACCAAATCGCTGAGGGACAAGGCAATTTAGTCATTCAAGATGGCGGCATTGAGATCAAAGCTCCCCAGGGTCGCTATAACCGCAAGGCAGCCCAAAGTATCCTATCCGGGGGTGTTACCCTGCGAGAGGTCAACCGTTCTCAAGCTAATGGGGATCCTCTTTTAGCCGATCTCACCCTAGTGCAAGCTGAGCCTGCCGATAGCCCCGAGCAGGAAGTAACCATCATCGCCGATCAACTGACCTATGACCGCAATACCCAAATTGCTCAGGGGGAGGGCAATCTGGAAATTCAACAGGGAGAAACGGTGATCGCCGCTCCCACGGGCAGCTATCGCCGCAAAGAGTCCCAGAGCGTCTTAACAGGGGGAGTGACGCTGCGGGAACCCCAGCGGGTCTTACAGGCCGCTCGTTTGGAAGGGAACCACCGCGACAAGATCTTTTTGTTTGAAGAGAATGTCGTTTATACCCAATTAGCAGAGGGATCCCCGACCTCTGGAGAAGAGACCCTCACCGAAGAATTGCGGCGGGCTGAAACGGAGGTAAAGTCCACTCGTCTGGTTTATAACTCCCGTAGCGAAACCTCAGAATTTAGCGATAACGTTGAATTTATTCAAAAGAACCGTCAGGCCACCGCTCAGCAGGCCAGAATCACCCCGGAGCAGGTTCTGCTGGAGGGAGATGTGACCATTCAACAGATTCGCGGAGATTGGCTGGCACGGCGATTGGATAACCCTGAAACCCAGGCGGATGTGGATCGACCCACCCTAATTTTTGCCGACCGCGTAGAAATTGACCAAGCCACCAGTGATGCTCGTTTTTATGACAACGTCGTGATTGTTCAATCCAACCGTGCCGCCGAAGGAGATAGTGCTATCTATTCGGATCGGCTGCAAACCTTTGAGTTATTGGCGGAATCTGCACCCGTTTTGCTCTGTGACCGAGGCACAACCGCCGAACTCTTACCCGACTCCATCGAATCCTTGCCGGGACGGGATGCCCTGGATGTCACCTGCCGTGGAGCCAACAAAACCCAAGCCCAACGCATCAACCTCGATATGGCCAATGACACCTTCACTGCCATTGGTTCGGAAAAAGGGCAAAGCAGTATTCAGTTCAAAGTCACCAATGAAGCCCCCTAGTTCTGCGCTCCCTCCCGCTTTCGGTTGGCGATATCTCTCAGCCATCTGGGGATCCCTCTGGCTAGGGGGATTCTTTTTGGAGGGCTATCTTCTCAAAGAAATGATTCGTCCTTTCTTTTTGGGAGTGGCTGGAGGCACAACCTTATTATTAGGTAACCAACTGTTTCTCTATACCGATCTTTTGGTAAAAAAAGGTGTTCCTCCCATTACCATCTTGCAGATTTTGGTCTTAAACCTCCCTGCCATTTTGGTGGTCACTTTTCCGATTGCTGGACTATTTGCCACCCTCCTCATGTTGGGTCGGATGGGATCCGAGAGTGAGATCACTGCCCTGAGAGCGGCAGGCATCTCCTATCGCCGCCTGTTTATTCCGGTTTTATGTATTGGCATGGCTATTAGTGTTTTGGCCTTCTTGACTAATGATTTTATTGTCCCTCTCACCAATCAAAAAGTGAGAACCCTCAACCATAATTTATTTTTGACCAAAGATGCAGTTTTTTTGGATGCCGAAGAATTTTTTAAGGTGGATGACAACCTCTGGTTTTATATTGGCCGCATTGATCGGGAGACGGGTTTGATGGAGGATGTGTTGATCCTCGATCGCAAAGCAGAGATCGGATCCCTGCGCTACCCCCAAGTGATCACCGCCCGCACCGCCCGCCAAGAAGGGCAGGATTGGCTGCTAGAAGGAGCGGTGGTACGCCGTTATGATGACCAGGCGCGCACCTACTACGAAGGGAAAGTGGGCAGAATGCAACTGCATATCGCTGATGATCTGGTCAACTTGGCCAAGGGGGATCCCGTTCCCCAAGAGCAGTCAGCCAGGGTTTTAGCGGAACGCATTCAAAAATCGATTGAAGAAAATCGCCCCTCTGAAGACATCAAGCGCCTCCGCACGGAATGGCACCTCAAATTTTCTATTCCTTTTGCCAGTTTCTTTGCCATTATGATTGCAGCCCCCCTTGGGTTGCAGACAGTTCGCCAGACGGGTCGCTATGGGGGTGTGGCTGTGGCTATTGTTTTGGTGTTTATTTACTATGTATTGTTGAGCTTGAGTCGTAGTTTGGGTCGGGTGGGATCCGTGGATCCCTGGTTGGCTGCCTGGTTGCCTAATATCGTTTTTGCTGGTCTGGGAACGTTGTTGTTAGCGCGGTTTGTCAAATGAGATTTTGCTTTTCTCCCTCCTTATGGCTTGCCCTGTGCTGTAGTGGCTCAACGGTTTCCGTGGTGCTATGGGCTGGTGCGGCGCTAGCTCAGGTACAACCCCTGCCCACCGATATGCCTGGTTACGATCAGTTCTGGATTCAACAAACTCCCTCGCAACGAGTGGATTGGGTGCGGCGACAAACGACGACCACACCTCCCGATAACTCGTTGGCGGATCCTCCCCAGGCATCTGAAGATAAGGTCAGTAGTTTCCCCCAACCTATCCGTGAAAACACGGCCACTGATGAACAGGCGGCTGGAGTGGGTTCAGATAGCCCACCACCACTCACCCAGCCATCCGCTACCGCCCCTCAAAATCCGGTTATTGCTTCAACTCCCAGCCCCATTTCTCCTCAGCCCCTCACCCCGGCGGAACGGGATCAACAACGGCTAACTCGTTTGCTGGCGGATGGCCGGACGGCGTTGGCGGCTCGGCAATCGGGCAATCCTCCCCCAGCTACCCCTGCCCCTCAGCCCCTAGACCCGACTCACGCTTCTTTACCGACGCCTCCATCGGTTGAGCCTGTGACGGCGGTTACCCAGGCCAGTCATCTGCAACTGGATCCGCAACCTCAAGCCTGGGTGCGCTCCGATTCTGTCGTGGAAGCCCTGGATACGGCTTTGCTCTCCCCCCCTAGCCCTACTCTCCTCTCCCCCCCTAGCCCACCTGTAGCCGCCCCCACCTTGGTGGCAACCTTGCCTGAGAGAAGTTTGGCTCCCTCAGTCTATGGTGCCCCAGGGGAGACATCCTTCTTAGCCTACGGGTTGCTGGAGCAGTTTCCCCTCCTCGAAACCTCCTCCCGCTCCACCCTCACCCCTGCTGTTTCCCCGCCACAACCAGCTCCCGCAGATGGGATCCTCCCCTCCCTTTGGGCGGAATTTCCGCTGTTGCAGGGAGTAAATCTGAGTAGTCAGTCTGGCTCGGCGGGGCTGCCCTCTTCTCAGGGGATCTCTCCATTACCGATTCCCCTTGCCAACCGAGGGACAAGTCCAGGATCGACGGCCTATCACCCCGCTCTGCTGGCGGAATTTCCCCTGTTTGGAGTGAGTAGCCCCACCTCCCCAGAATTGACCGCCGCCGATCCCAAGGGATCCCAACTTCGCCAACAACTGGAAGCGAATCTGCAAGCGGATATTCCGTTGGATCCCGATCAGCTCAATGTCACGGGAGATGTGCTCAGCTATCAAGCCGAACAACAGGTGGGAATCGCTGAGGGGAACGCACGGATTCGCCTCTCGGATGGCACCACGATTACGGGTGACAAGCTGCTGTTTTATCGCCGAGAAAAACGCCTCCGCAGTGAAGGCCCTTTCTTGTTAACGCAGCCACCGAACCGCAGCAATAAAGCTGGGAGGCAAATTCAGGGACGCAATCTTGATCTTGATATTCCCAGTCGTTCAGCTCAATTTGAAAGCTCGCTGGTGATTATGCCAGGAGAAGCTCCTGGCACCAAAGTCTATATCCGCAGCGAAGAAACCACCGCGCTGTTGGGGGATCAGATCTTTTTTGAGAATGCCACCATCACCACCTCCCCAGAAGCCCCCATCACCCATTACGTGAAAGGGGATCGGGTGGAGGTTTTCCCCGATGATCGTGTGTTAGTTTACGATGCCCGTGTATTTGGGGGCGGGAAACAGGATGCCAACGGAGATCTGGAGGCAGGGATCCAAATAGGATACTTCCCCCTCTTTGTCTATAGCCTCAAAGACCACCAATGGATTTTGCCAGGGCAAAGCGAAGAAGAAGGCGTCTATGTCAAATCCAGTTGGGCCTATCAATTCGACCAATATAATTTTGGTGGTCTGCGGATTGATGCCATGCAAAAGAAGGGGTTAGGTTTAGGCTTTGTGCATGACTATATCCTACCTATTCCCGATAGCACCAACTATGGTCGCGCTCAATTTTATTTGGTGACAGAAGCGGATCAAAATCGTATGTCTAGCCGTTTTCGGGTGGATCACTTTTTTGATTTTTATGCGTCAAATATTTTGGGTAACTATGGCGGCTTAAAAGGTCAACTGAATATCAATTTTGATAACACCTATCGACCCAGTGGTGGCCGCAACGATAACGCCGATTTTCGCCTCAACACCTCCTACCGCGCCGATCTTTCCACCACTACCCTCAACATCAGCCGCACCGGATCCCAAGAGCGGGGCACCTATAGCTTGCCAATCACCCTCAATCACAATCAGCAGTATGGGGGAGTACGCTGGCTCAAATCAGATCTACGTCTGGACTATAACCAACGCCTTACCTCTCGCGATGGCAATGTTTTTTCCGACGCTCGTTTTACCTTCAATACCCAAGCTAAGCCCCCTGGCTGGCTGGGAGATTATCAACTCACCTATCGAACCTATGGCAGTTCTAATGGAGATCGAGAATCTCGGAAAAATCTGGAGCTACGGTTCACTCCTGATGCGATTAAGTTGACACGAGATATTTCGTTTAGCACCAACTTGTTAGCCACCCAAAACCAGCAACCTGATCGAGAAAACAATCAAAAACTCAACTACTTTAACAAATATGAAATTCGCTCTAGCTTGAGGTTTAGCGAGATCAAGCCCGCCGACTGGATTAGGATCAATCCCGGATCCGTAGAATATTTTCAGGCTCTTTATTCCACTCCCGACCAAGAATCGACGGTTACCCTTAATCCCCGATTAACCATCACTCCGGCCAAGTGGTCTAGCATTGACATGCGATATAACCGCGTTTTTAATGGCAATAATTCGGTGCCTTTTGAGAGCATCTCTAGTAATCCCAAGGATACCGACCGGATCAACGCCAATATCAGTTTCTTTACGCCCAAAAATACGCTGCCTAATGTTCCCCCCGGCTATATTGCCTTTGAGGATGATTTGCCCGGAGAGCTGGCGATTGCGTTGACTTTCCCCGATGATACGACCGAAGATCTAGCGGCGATTGCGGATAAGAGTCAGGCGGAATTACAGGCATCTGTGCGTAATCTTTTACGACTGGATACTACGGCGGGCTATGATTTTGTTTCCCAAAAATGGGATTTATTGAATGCTAATTTCACCTGGAATACAGCCCCCAATTTGTTCGATGTGCAGTTACAAACGGGCTATGACCTAAATAATGGGGAGTTTCGGCCCTTTCGACTGCAATATAAGGGGCGCACCACCACCACCTTTGATCGCAATTTGCGCTCCGGTTTGGACAATTATGAGCCAGGATTTAGCTACGGATTGCAGGCGGTGTATGATCCTAAAAAAGGAGAGATTTCCGACTATAGCCTCGACCTAGATGCCACGATTGGCACGCAATGGCAAAATCACTGGCGGTTCCGACTGGGGTTAACCGAAGAGGGGATCCGGCGTGTGGAAGTGCGCCGAGATCTGCGAGATTTTGAGGTGCGGTTGGCCTATGATCCAACGGCTCAATTGCTGCGATTGGAGGGGATTCTAGTGGCTTTTCCCAGTCGTCCGGTGGGCTTGAGCCAGGAGCGGGGTGAGTTTTTGTTGACCACCCCCACCAGCAGTTTTAGTTCCGATTCCATCTTGCCCTAGCATGGATGGACAGCAACCAGATAGGGGAGGATGAGGTTGAGCAGGCAGGCAAAATGGCTACGGTGGGGCGGCGGGCTGCTGGGGGGGCTAATTCTGGCTGGATGGCTCCCGGATATGGCTTGGGCGCGTCCGGTGTTGAATGTCAGCATGACCTTGGGCTTGTCGGTGAGTGCGGATTATTGGTACGTGGTGGCGATCAGCAGTGCCAGCCAATCGGGGCCACGGGCTAATTTGGTGGATCCCAATGTCAGCACGAGTGGGGATGCGGTGACGTTTGTGTCCGGCTGGGATCACCTGATTCGCGTCAAGCCCCTCAACAACGAAGAGGCATTGGTGCAATCCACGATTGAAACGTCGGGATCCCCAGAGCGGGAGTTTGCCAGTGGTTTTAATGAAGTGAATCTGAGCAAAACCACTCGTGAACGGGACACCATCAATTTGGTGATTGATTTGGAGGATCTGGGGGGGTTGGATCCCGTCAACAGTGATATCCATGTGGCGTTGCTGACCATCAACGCTCCGTTTCGGGTGGATGTGGAGGAAACCTCCCTGGCTTTAGATGCCACCAAGGGGATTAGCCCCCATTACTATCGCCTCAGTCTTTCGGATCAACGGCAGGTTTTGGTGGATGATCCGCAACGGCAGGAAACCGTCCGACGCAGCCGCGAGCTGATCGAAAACAACAATGCGGGCGGGGTGCGGGATGTCGGCGCGCTGGTGGAAGGGGGATCCCTAGGGATTTTGGCCGCCAACATTTTGACCTTCAGTTTGGAACTGACTGAGCGCTAGGCTGTGATCTCACCCATTCATCCCATTACAGCCGCTAGTTTTGCCCTGATTGATCAAGAGATTGGCGAACACGCTTGGTCAGAACCGGAGTATGGGATTGTGCGGCGAGCCATTCATGCCACGGCGGATTTTGAACTGCGGGATTTATTTTATTTCAGTCCGACGGCGATTGCGGCGGGAATAGCGGCTTTGCAAGCCAAGTGTCCGGTGATTGTGGATGTACGGATGGTGGCGGCGGGGGTGGTGGGCGGGTTGCAGCGGCAGGGGATCCCTTGTCACTGTGCCCTGGATACTCTGGGGGATGGGGGGATCGCCGAGGGACAAACCCAAACCGCCACCGGCATGTTGGCGTTAGCCCGCGCTTATCCTGAAGGACTTTATCTGATTGGCAACGCTCCTACGGCTCTGCTAGCGATTGTTGAGCAAATTCGTCAGCAGAAGATGCAGCCCGCCTTGGTGGTAGGGGTGCCTGTGGGTTTTGTGGCGGTGCAGGAGGCGAAACAAGCCCTGGCCAGCCTAGAGGTTCCCCAGATTCGGGTTTTGGGGCGCAAAGGGGGATCCCCGGTGGCGGCGGCGATTCTCAATGCTCTGTTAACTTATTCAATCGGTGGTACATAGGGACAAGATCATGATTCGTGATAACTAAAATAATCTAATGAGGGGAAGGTTATGGGTAGCGTGGCAAGAGACTCTCATATTGGCAGTGGTAGAATCTCAGCCAATGGGAAATCTGCAAGATCGGATCATTTCTGTTATTCAGAATATTCGGAATTATTTCAAAGTACCCCAAAACATATCCAGATTAGTCAGACGGGGACTGTTGTTAAGGGCGCTGGCAGCAGATGAAAATCTTGGCTCAAACTGATGCCCTCAACGTTTCTTTGGTAAAAGCCTATACTGGCATCCCAGAGGCGACGGCTTGGTGTGATCGGATCCGTGGGTTATCCCCCTGCTTTATTTGCGGATTTGCCTTTACCGAAACCGCCCTGATCCCTGGCATTTCAGCGGCGGGGGCTTCTCCGCTAGCCCGTCGCTTTACGGCGCTGGCCGATGCGGAAGTCTTATTGCAGGGATTTTCCCCCCGTCTGCCCACGTCCCCAGATGGGTATCCCTCTCCAGTAGTGATTAGCCGCGCCATTCTGTCTCAATTGGACTGGTCAACCTATTTGTTTGATTGCGGCTTACCCGAATCCCTCACCGGATTGATCCGCGTCTCTGAGCAGTCGGGATCCCGCTGTTTGAGTACGGGGCAGGCGATGGATCGCTCCACGGTGCAGCACCTCTTTCAGCAGGGAAAGGAGTGGGGGCAAGCTTTAGCCAGCAGGGATAGCTATTGCGTGATCGGGGAATGCGTAGCTGGCGGCACCACCACCGCCTTGGCGGTGCTCTTGGGGCTAGGGTGGTCGGTAGCTGGCATGGTCAATAGCAGCCATCCCATCTGCAATCACGAACAAAAATGGGCGCTAGTTCAAGAGGGATTGCGCCATCTTCCCCCCCAGGCGGATCCCTGGCAAGTGCTGGCTGCCGTCGGGGATCCCATGCAAGCGTTTGTGGCAGGTTTTGCCCTGCAAGCCTCTCAACACAACCCTGTCTTGTTGGCAGGGGGTACACAAATGCTGGCGGTGGTTGCCATCATGCAGCGTTTGGCGAGGGATATGGATATATCCTGGCAACCGCAAAATATGGTGGTGGGCACCACTCGCTGGGTGGCGGAGGATCCCACCGGACAAACGGTTCGATTAGCTGAGCTACTGGGAGAAGTTCCCCTTTTGGCGACCCAACTCAGCTTTGCATCGAGTCGCTTCGCTCCCCTGCAAGCCTATGAACGGGGCTATGTCAAGGAAGGAGTGGGAGCGGGGGGGCTTTCCCTAGCTGCTAGTTTGTCCGCAGGTTGGCAGCAAGAGGATTTATTGACAGCCATTGAAGGAGTGTATGAACAATGGCTATCCTATGGGCGGAGCAGGGATCCCTAATTGCTTTACAAGGGTGAAGTTGTGCGGCGGTAGCCAAGTTTGAATACTCACCGATCACCTCTGTTCCGTCCGCACCAACGCAGTGTTATGGTTGATTTACTTAACAATGAGAATAGCAAAAACTCTACAGGGCACATCGATAAATCAATCGAGGGATTTAGCTGGCGACATTCTATAGTTTATGAGATTGTTTAAGGAGATAAATCATAAGGATAGCAATGGGTCAGCAGGGATTTTGGGATCTAGAGAAACGAAAAGAAAAGCTTACG
>JANRIL010000002.1:0-57747 GCA_033764955.1 Cyanobacteriota bacterium
GATTGGCAGACTCAAGGTCTTTCGGATCTTGTCGGAGCGATACCGCAACCGTCGTCGTCGCTTTCGACTGCGCTTTAATCTAATTGCTGCTCTCTATAACTTTGAGTTGGAGCTGTTTTTCTGACTTTCGCAAGAGGTTCAATACTCCAGCGGCCCCCGGAACTCGATTTGGAAACCTTGCGGATACCCCCAGAGCCAAACGCAGGCAGTCGATACCCACAGTGCTTTCTCGCTCAGAAGTGGCTTCACTCATCGAACAGTTGCAGCCACCCTATCGGTTGATGGGGATGCTCCTTTATGGATGCGGTTTGGGTCTTTCAGAGGCTCTATCTTTGCGGTTGCATAATTTCAACTTTGATACTGGTATGCTCTCGGTACAGTTTGGTAGGGGGGGTAAATCTCGGACAGTGCCCTTACCAGAGAGTATTCAGGGTGAGATTCAAGCGCAATTGGAGCGCATCAAAGATCTTCATCAGGAGGACTTAGCCAGGGGGTATGCCGGGGTATTTATGCCGGGAAATTTTGACAAGAAAGCCAAAGGAGCGGCGCGAGAGCTAGTCTGGCAATGGTTTTTCCCTGCTCCCAGCCTGACAAGGGTCAAGGAAACAGGGGAACTGCGTCGCTACCATGTGCAAGAAACCGATATTTAGCGAGCCATCAAAGCCGCCGCCTTGAGAGCCGGGATCCCGAAGCGAGTTTCACCGCATACCTTACTCCACAGTTTCGCTACACTCCTGCTGTAGGCCAATTATGATATCCGTCAGATTCAGCTGATGCTAGGTCATAATGATGTCCGCACTACGATGATCTATACCCACACCATTAAGTCAGACATTAAGCCGTTAAAAAGTCCACTGGATCTGTGAGTGAGTGGTCAATCACATCTCTCGACACCTTTCCCAGGTTGATGCATCCCCAATGCTCACGAAAAGACCAGAGTACCCGCCCCACCACGGTAAAATCTTCTGGGGGATACTCATTCCTATAAATCAGACGACAGAGTTTGTGCATGTAGATCCCCAGGATGAGTGCTTGGGTTGCGGGCATGGGAAACAGGGGATCCGGTGGAATTATTGATGGGGGTAAAGGGATCCCTAATTGAGTCAACCGAGTCTGACTAGCGGTGTGGGGTAGTATCTAAAAAGATCCATGTCTTCACGATTCCAACGAGAGGTTCAAAATAATCCGTAGTGAATTTGATATTTTCTGCATATAAATAGCAGAGATACTGCCAAGTTTCTGAACAAAGCGCGTCTCAGAAATTGACCGCACTTGGAAACAATCTGCTGCTGAATCTTTCGTTAATCCGCTCTGGCTATCTGGAGTAAGCTTGACCATCCAAGGTCTATTGGCGTAACGCTCCTTCCAATCCGTAATAGGAACAATCACTTTGAGTGGCAAAATGCCAATATCATCATTACTCACAATCAGGGCGGGACGTGTCTTAGCAATTTCGGATCCCTCAGTGGGATCCAACCTTACCAGCCAGATCTCACCTCTTTGCATGGATGTTTTCATCATAGAAATCTGTGCCATCCAAGCAGCTAAAAACGGTTAGTTCTGGATCATTTTGGTAATCCTCAAGAGCTTCTTGAGCCGCTTGTCTTAATTGCAATTTATCGATAAATTGGTTGACCTCAGACAAAAGAGGCTCCGGCAGACTTTGCAGCTTTGAGATGGTGACTTCTCGAATTGTCATCGGCTACTCCGCTCTTGGTCGCTACTATTAGTATGCCTTAGCCAGATCTCAATGCCCCCGAAACGACCACAGCAAAATCCTCCGGTGGATCCCTTCTTTTCGTTCTGACCCGTTGATGTCTCTAGCCCAGAGCAACACAGGGCAACTCCCCCCAACACGTCGTGAAACAAGGGGATCTCAATTCCCGCCGCATCTCCCACCCCCTCTGCATCCCAGCGGCAGCAACCTGGATCGTGCCGGATCCAAACCGTCGGTTGATGCGGTCAATGGTAGCCATCAGGCGTTGGGATCCCTCTCGCGCTGCCGTATCAAACAAGCTGCCCTGGATCCCATCCCTGGGCACTAACCCCATCATCGTCACCCCCGCCTTTTGGAAAGACACCCCCTCACAGAAAATCGCCTCCACCAGTTGCAGAGCAGCTTGCACCAATTCCCTGGTATCGCTTGTCGCCACCCCTAACTCCACCGTGCGGCTTTTGGTGTAATGTTCCGCCCCAAACGGACTGGAACGGGCAAAGACTCGGATGACTGTGGCGGCCTGCTGTTGCCTGCGTAATTTCTCCGCCGCTCTTGAGGTGTAGAGAGCTACAGCTTCCTTGAGTTCTTGCTGTGTGGTCACCGGACGACCAAAGGAACGCGATACCGTAGTTTCCTTTTTGGGCGGGGGACACTGTTCTAGGGGCAAGCAGGGGATCCCTTGCAATTCCTGCTGCAACCGGATCCCGATGATTCCCATTTTTTTGCGAATCAAACCTGGGTGCGCATCTCGGAGTTGTAAAGCGGTAGGGATCCCTTGGTGGTGCAGCCATTGGCTTAATTTAGAGCCGATGCCCCAAATATCCTCAACCGCTGTTGTGTGCAGGATCTCGTCATCACTGGTTGGCATTTCGTAGACGCCTGTAGGTGATTTTTTGGCGACTCGTCCTGCCACTTTGGCTAAAACTTTGGTGGGAGCAATGCCCACAGAAACTGGGATCCCTGTCCATTGCTTGACGGTGGAACAGATCTGACTTCCGTAGGCGGTTAAATCGAGATGATTGAATCCAGCCAGATTGAGAAAAGCTTCATCAATGGAGTAGATTTCCATGGCAGGAGTAAACTGACTCAACACCGTCATGACTCTGTCCGAGAGATCTCCATACAGGGCATAGTTAGATGAGAAGACATAGATATGGTGTTGCTTGACTTGCTCTCGAATCTTGAAGAAGGGAACTCCCATCGGGATCCCTAATGCTTTTACCTCAGAGCTTCTAGCGACCACACAACCATCGTTATTGGAGAGCACCACGACGGGTTGATTATGCAGTTTAGGGTTAAAGACCCGCTCACACGAACAGTAGAACGAATTGCAATCAATCAGAGCAATCATGATGAGACTACCTGTTCTGGATGCAGAATCACAAATCCTTCTAAAGAAAGAAAATCTTTTGAGTTATACGTCAGTAAATGAGTGATTGGGTAAGTCTTCATGACTGCTTGGATCTGAATATCATGCACTCGCTTTCCCCTTAATCAAATAAGCAGTGACATCATCCATCCAGAAAGTGAAAATCTGAGAGTTATCTTCCAATAAAGCAAATTGGTTGAGAAGACTGGTTACTTCAGTGGCAGCTTGCTCAACCGTCCAGCCCAACCCATTCTCTTGATTTGGACGGGTGGGAACAACCCAGAACTCAATCACAACTTGGGGAGTGATGACACATTCCCATCCTGTTTCTAATAGGTGAGCTACTGCTTCCACAACTGCGGAATATTGGGAGGACGCTGGATCCGCAGCACGCAAGAGGATATTGGTATCCAAAAGGATGCGATTCACTCGTAGATCGCCTCGCGCCGCAATGCTTCAGTAGAAATCTGTGACGGTTGGGGACTATGGCTAGCAGCCCACTCCCGCCATCGTTTGGCTTTCTGGGCACATTCAGAAGTGGTTTCTGGGCTGAGGATGAGGGAACTACCCTGAATCTCTAAACGATAAGAAGTTCCGGGGGGCACGGATCCCAACACTTCGGCGGGGACAGATAATTCCCCCAGCTCATTAACGCGCAAAATACGAATCATAACTTGACTTCTCCAGTGAAATAAACTCTCGACAAAGGGGATCCTCATGCTTGGCATTATTGACTCGGTTACTGACCGGATAGGCAACCATTTCTGCGGCGGGATAGGTTTGCAGTAATGGCACGACCCGAGCTGGATCCTGAAGGGTGGGATCTAGCCAAACCTCATAATTAGATGGATCTACGATAACCGGCATGCGGTCATGGATCCCTGCCATCAGTTGATTGGGAGCAGTGGTGATGATGGCACAGGAGTCAATCACACTTCCTGCGGGTGATTTCCAGGTTTCCCATAGACCTGCAAAGGCAAATAGGGATCCCTCTTTCAAGCCAATGTGAAAGGGTTGTTTTGATTTCCCACGACCTTGCCACTCATAAAATCCATCGGCAGGAATTAGGCACCGCCGCTGCCGTAAGGCTGTCCGAAAGGTCGGTTTTTCCGTTAAGGTTTCGGCACGGGCATTAATTATGGGCTTGGGATCCTTTGCCCAGGATGGAATCAACCCCCATTGCAAAGCGTGTAGGGATCTGGTGCCTGTATGGGGATCCTGTAAGACGCCATAAATCGACTGACCAGGAGCAATGTTGTAGCGAGGGGAAATGTCAAGAATCTCATCTAACCCAAAGTGCTGGAATAACTCTTGAGCCGTCGCTGCTAATCCAAATCGTCCACACATCCTGTTACCTCATGAAATGGATCCCTGCAGTCACCACACCCCATACTTCCACTGGGGATCCCTGTCGGATCCGTTGGACTCGCAACTCTCCATCCACGATGGTCACAGCCATCCGGTTGGGTAAGGGATCTAGCGACCGATCCACAATCAAGATGTCTCCCTTCTGGATCCCTGGCTCTAGGGTCGTCTCCTCTGCCACTCGCATGAAAAACGTAGCGGCTGGACGAGCAATCAACAAACGATTCAGATCCAGAGGCGGTTCCAGATAATCTCCAGCAGGAGAAGGAAATCCAGCATAGACACACTCTTGTAACAGGGGAATCATACGGCTCCTCAACGGTTTACGGCATCTCTATCAACCCCACCCCGACTGTCAAACATAGTTACGAATGGATCCCAACACCCGCCCAATCACCGCAAAATCATCGGGAGGATCCTTCACATTCAACTCAAACGGCTTGTAGGCCGGATTATCACTACACACCTCAATCCGCCTGCCAGGGTAAACCTGTAACCGCTTCAACAACAGGGATCCATCCAACCGCACCACAAAGATCCCTTCCCGTGGATCCGTCACCTTGCGGTCTACCAGAATAATGTCTCCAGAGCGGAGTGTGGGTTCCATCGATTCCCCTCGCACATAGATCAATACCAACCCCACCGGACTGGTGTGGAACTGCCGTTGCAGCCAACTGCGCTGAAAATCGATCCGCTCCAACTCTTCCACTGGTGCATCTAGCAACGCCCCGGATCCGGCACTGGCTTCCACATCATGCAACGGGATGGAGACCACATCCGGATCCGTCTCTGGCTCCGGTTCACTCTCCACATACTGGGATCCCTTACCCGTCAACAACCAATTCAGATTCACTCCCGTTCGTTCCGCCAAGATTGCCAGTTTCTCAGCCGTGGGCTGCGCTCCATCCAAATACTTCCGCAGAGAACTATCGGGGAAACCAATGCTTTGCGCGAAATGGAGAATGGTTCCTTCTCCCATGATCTGGCGCAGACGGTAGCGGAAGGTTCCAGGGGGAAGATTGTCCAGGCGATGCAGCACAGAAGTTCGAGGCATAAACAGAGAAACCCCTTGTTGGCGCTAGCCTTGCGTAGCAATGGATGGACAAGAGCCTGAGATATAGTCTTCTCATCCATCATTATTCCATATTCTGATGAATAGCGTAACCCAAAGAAGTGAGTCAGACAAATCCGACCAGAGAAAAAATTCACAAATGAGTCTTACTTGTCTGACCAGATCAAGTTGGATCCTAGTTTTGCAAGAGAGAGCCGTTTATGACGGATAAACCCTTGGTGACCCTCTCTACTATTCAGGTAGAGCAAATTAAGTCAGGACTGCGGATGTCGGGCTGGTCGCTGGTGAAAGTGGCAGAGCATCTGGGGGTGTGCAAGCAAACGGTGTCACGGGTGCTGCACGGCAAACGCTCGCGCCGTGTGGAAGAAGGCATCGCGGCGTTGTTGGGAAAGTCCGTTCAGAAGGTGTGGCCGGAGCAATACCCGCCCCCCGACCAACAAATGCCGTTGTTTTAAGAGGTGGATCCTTTCACGTTAGTGGAGCGTAGCTCTATGTTTGATATCCGAGAACACGTAGAATTTGACCGCCTAAACCCTTGCCAGAGATCGGGCAGATGATGCTGAACTTGGCTCAGGCAGGCTACGGATCCCTAAGCGGTGATGGCAAACGAATCCAACTGCCTTGGATTTATCGTCTCTCTCTACGCAAGGGGGGGGATCCCTCTACACCTCTACAGAACTATCTCAAGCCCAGACAGAGCGAGCGATTGAGCCAGTAGAGGCAGACCTCTACACCCCTCTACAGTCCTCTACAAGTTTGTATCAACGATTTTGAGGGGCCCTATGAGGACAGCGACGCGCAGCCGAATCAAAGCCCCTGACATCGAGTGGAGCCACTACCAAAAAGCCATTTTCAGATGGGCAGAACACGGATCCGGTCATAGTCTGGTCAATGCCGTCGCCGGAGCTGGCAAAACTCGCACCTTGCAAGAATTGGTGAATCGGATCCCCAAAGACCAGAAAGTTGCCGTGCTGGCCTTCAACAACCACATGGCCGCCGAACTCAAAGCCAAACTCCCCAGCCGGATTACGGTCAGCACCATTCACCGCATGGGCATGGGGATCCTCAGTCGGGTCTTTCGTAGAGCCTTTCAGCCCAATGACTTCAAGTATCACGACCTGGCAAATCAAGTGGTGGAACGGATGGCTCCACCTCAAAAGAGAGAGAACAGGAAGCCAGATCCTTAGATCACCCACTATCTGCAAATTACCCTGACTGAGCCAAGTGAGTTGGGGATCTGTCACCTTATCGAGCATTTCAGTTTTGCCCACGATTTGCCCACAAGTTCTAGCCTACTTGGGCATATAGAATCACTCCTCAGCACATGATCGTAGGCCGAAGAACTTATTCTCTCGCTATTTCTCGCTATTTGTAGAACGGGACTGGAGGGATTCGAACCCTCGACCTAGCGCTTAGGAGGCGCTCGCTCTATCCATCTGAGCTACAGCCCCAAACGGCAAAATAAAATATGGAGTATTCTACTCCATCCCACAGCTATCCAGCGACTTTAGCGCTCTGCTGAGGAGAACTACACTCTCTTTAATTGAGGTTGTCAATCGATTAGAAAAAAGCTGGTTTTTGAGAGGGATCCCTGCCAAAAGCCAGCTATGTTGACGTGGATGTTAAAGACTAGAGAAAGAAATACGTAGGAAGGGTAAGTGGGTCAGCTAGGAGGCTGGGGATCCCACGGTATTCAAGGCTTGTTCAACTCGCTTGAAGTTGAAACCCATCGCTCGCAGAGCGTGCCAAAGATGACCTTGTAGGAAGAAGAAAGCCAAGAAGAAATGGGCATTGGCCAACCAAGCGCGAGCTGTGTGCTGACCTAAGGGGAGAGAAGCTGTATCGGCAAAATAGGGGGCAATACCCAATTTAACCTCTAGGGGAGAACCATAAAACTCCGGCGGATAGGCAAGGGTATTGACGGCACAGAAGTAGGCTGCCACAAATCCTGCCAAAGCAATGCCTCCGAGGGAATAAGACAAAATCGCTTCACCCGAAAAGGTCAATATCCGTTTAACCCAGGGCAAGGGAGGAGTGACAATATGCCAAATGCCACCTACTATCAATAGGATGCCAACATAGATATGCCCTCCAATCAGGTCTTCTAGAGAATTAACACTGGCAAAGTGGGTTTGATAGCCATAAATGATCAAGGGATCCAGGGTGGGGGCACTAACCGTTCGCACATTCTGGGTAACCGAATCATAGATCCCCCCCCAAAACATAGCTTTGCCCACCAATAAAAGCGCGCCAACTCCCAGAAATAGAAGATGATGACCCAAAATCATGCCCAACTGAGCTGGATCATTCCACTCAAAATGAAAGCGCTTGGCAGAACCATTGGCTGCTTTCAGATCGGCAGGTCCTTTGATGGCATGAAACAGTGCCCCAGCCCCTAGAACAGCGCTAGAAATCAGGTGTAATAAGCCGATCACAAAATAAGGATAAAGATCGGCAATCTGACCACCTTCACCAACTCCAAATCCTAGGGTGGCTAAATGGGGTAATAAAATGAGATTTTGCTGACCCATAGGTATATTAGGTTGATAGCGAGAAATCTCAAACAGTGTGAAACTCCCAGCCCACAATGTAGTGAGGGCAGCCTGAGCTACATGAGCAGCGATAAATAAGCCTGATAAATTAGCAAAACGAGCATTACCTGCATACCACTCGTAAGTGACATCAGGATTGTCGTAGGTTTGCATGAAGGTTCCTCCTAATCAAAGTAGATAAACGGCGAGTCAAAAATTTATCGCCAGGCTAGAGAGGGATCCCTAGCTCACAGGTGATGGCAATCTTGAATCCTTACCTATACAAATGGCTGCAATCTAGAAAAGAGAATAGATAGTTTCCAGTCAACATTTTCTAGCCGTCTTTTGTTGGTTTAACGATCAAGACATTCTGAAATTCTTTCTGAGAGGGTTATCTAAAAAAGAGGGCTTATATCGATTGGATAAGCAACCAGACTACGCCGATCCTGGCAGCATTCTTAGCAATATAAGCCCTCAACTCAGACAAGAGAGAGACTGCTAGTGAGAAATATTTTCATTTAGCAAGCTCATCATTACCATAGAGCTTAATAGGACTATTTTGCAAGAAAGAGAAGAGTTAAGAGTTGTTAAGGATGTAGGTCTGGGATCCCGGAGCATCTGGGGGAGGCTGGGACAGTCGCTTGAATCTAGCTGTATTTGTGGTGATGAGCGGCTCGAACAAAGGCTTGTAACAGGTTTTGCTGGGGGGGGGATCCCAGATCCAGTTCGGGATGCCACTGCACGCTGACGGCCCACGGATGGGAGGAATGCTCCATCGCCTCCAAAACACCATCTTCCGCTTCGGCTACGCCGATCCAGCCTAGGGGCAAGCGCCGCACCGCCTGATGATGCCAGGAAACCACTGCTACCTCAAGGGATCCCAAGATACTGGCAAGGCGACTGTGGGGAGCCACTTTTACGGTGTGTTCAATCGGGTGATGGGGGGGATGACGATGGGCAATATCAGGCTTTCCTGCGTCGGGCAGATGGACAATCAACTCACCTCCCCCTGCCACCGCTAAAATTTGATGCCCACGGCAAATGCCCAAGATGGGTTGTTTCTGTTGGAGGGCTAGCTGAGCTAAGCTCAATTCAAACTGATCCCGTTCGGGATCCACACCATAAACGGCAGGGTGGAAAGAACCACCATAGTGGTGAGGTTCGATATCGCCCCCCCCTGAGATGATAATTCCATCCAGATGAGCAAGTAATTCTTGTAGGTCAGGATGCGGCAGATCAGTGGAGGGTAAAACAATAGGTAAGCCCCCTGCCTGTCGCACAGCTTGTAAATAGCGGTGGGGCAAATAGAAATGACCGGAGGCTTGCCGACCATAGCTTGTGATGCCAATGGTGGGGGGCGGCAGGGGATTGGGCATAACCAGCACCAACGCTTAAAAAGAAGGGATCCCTTGATGGTCGGCAGGCCAAAGGATTGTAGAGATTCTCAACATTCTAAACTATCCAGCTATGGCAAGCTAAGCCAATTAGGAGTCAAGGTTGAAGGTATGGCGGCAATTTTAGAAATTGATCAGGCGAACCAACAATTGATTTTTGAGGGGAAAACAGCTCTACCCCCTGCGGATTGGCAGGCATTGATCCTCAAGGCTCTGTTGACGATGTTGCCTGCCGAAAAGATGGAGATGATGGCTCCACCGACCACCCGTGGCTACACCATCAGCCACATCACGGTAGACGACTACCAAGCTTTGAGTGCCGCCATTCAGTTGATTAATCAACATTTGGGGCAGGAGGTGCTACGGACTAATTTTCGGCCACGGGCAGAGGGAGAACCGCTCCAGGCGAAGATTTTGTTGGGGGAAAAATCAGTGGTGAAGGGGGTGCGACTGCACTAGCGAGTTCGGGCTAATGAATATAATTCATGATTATGGGGCATCAGAGATTGACGGGCAGCGGCAATGGTTTGGGGCAACACCCCGACCAGTCTAGCTAACACGTCGTTGGGCAGGCGAGCGACATCTTCGGCGGAAAAAAATTCTTCTAGGCTAAAGAGCAATACCCTCGCTCTCTGGGAAGGAACGGGGTTATCGGTGGTTTGTTGCAGCCAGCGAGTCCAATGCATCCGTTTGCTATAGGCATTGAGGCGCTCTTGATGGGTTTGGGGATGGAGGAGGGAAACATCGCCAATCGGGACAATACTAGCGGATTCAATATCGAGGGGGCCTCCGACGGCGGCTCCGGGGCCAGCAAATTCGGCGTGAAAGGTTTTGCAGATGATCAGGGCATTATGTTTGTGAGGATCCACCATCAAAAGCTGACCACTACTGAGGGTGCGGAGCAGTTGTTGCGGCTCAACTCGTTGGGAAAGGCTATGTTCGGAGGCGAATTGAGTCATAGAAGTGGTGCGACTCCACCTGTTAGCTTAACTAAAACTGGTAACTCTCGCCCAATCCTTTTGAGGGGATGGGAACACTCACGCGCACAACGGTAAGGATCCCGGTGGCTATCTATCGAATTGAGGTAGTTTCTTTGCTCTTGCTGCTCTGCCTGGTTCCGATCATTCTATTCTGGAACCTCTGTAGGGAACCAATCCATAACCTTTGGCGCTATCGAGCCTTGCGTGCCGCATCCAGAAAATATTTGCAAGAATGCCTGATGGAGATGCCTCTGGAGCAAGTAGATATGGCAGCCTATCTCCTAAAAGAAAACCCTTTTGCCAGCTTGCAGGATTATGAAGTTAACCAAATCTGGAAAAGAGAAGTCGAAAGGGTACTGATCCTTCACTTGCAGGGTAAACGCTGGCGTGTATTGCGAAATTTTTGAAAAGGGGTGGCTTGTCCAGGCTAGGGAGTTGTGGGATCCCTCTGCGAAAGGGTGTTCTCGGCAAGCGGGGATCCACTAGGATTGAAATCAGCCAAAACCCTTTTCCGAAAATCGCCATGACACTTGCCCCTGCTGCTGTTGTGACCCCTTCCGAGTCTGCCCTCAAACTGACGGCTCTGCGTCGCTGGCTGGACGATCAAGGGCTGGATGGCTTGCTAGTGCCCTCCTCCGATGAACATCTCAATGAATATCTTCCGCTAGCCCATCAACGGCGGCAATGGCTGAGTGGATTTACGGGATCGGCTGGGGATGCCTTGATCAGCGGTGAGCAGGCTTGGGTGACGGTGGATGCTCGGTATTATGAGCAGGCGGAGCAGGAGGTGGATGGGAGTGTTTGGACGGTGGTTAAGCTGGGCTTACCCCAACAACCCAGCCTCAATGAACTGGTGTCGCAGTTGGGAGAAGGATTTCGTCTGGGGGTGGATGCCTGGACTATCTCGGTGGCCGCCTATCGAGAACTGGAACACTATGCTGAGCTGGGGGGAGTGCAGATCATCCCGACTGGCCAAAACAGCATTGATCAACTCCGGCAGGAACAAGGCGAAGGGATCCCGGTGGTGGGGGATCAACCGGTTTATGCCCTACCTCCTACGATCACTGGGGCTACGGTTGCTGAGAAGCTGGCGCGGGTGCGGCAACAGATGCAAAAGCAGCGGATCGCCGTCTTGGCTGTCACCAAATTGGATCAATTGGCCTGGTTGCTCAATTTGCGGGGATCCGATATTCCTTACAACCCAGTATTTATGGGGTATGGGCTGGTCAGCCAAGAACGGTTTGCCCTGTTCACCCATAGGGAACGGTTAGCTCCTGAGGTAGACAGTGTTTTGGCGGCGGTGCAGGGGGAGTTGCATCCTTATGGAGACTATGGGCTTCAGCTAGCGGAATGGGGGCATCTGGGCAAAGTGGGGATTGATCCGAAGCACACCACGCAGGGCAGTCTCACCCAACTGACTCAGGGGGGGTGGCGGGATATTGATCACCCCATCGAAAGCCTAAAAGCGGTCAAAAATGCTGTAGAGCTGGAGCAGATGCGGCGAGCAAACCTACAGGCTAGTCGAGCCAAGATCCGCACCCTTGCCTGGATTGATCAGCAGATGCAGGCCGGGATCCCCATCAGTGAGGTGAGTGTGGCAGAGCAAATAGAGCGGTTTTATCAGGGGGAGGGGGGCTGGCGTGGGCTGAGTTTTAACACGATTGCGGCCACGGGATCCCATAGCTCGATTGTGCATTATGGTACGCCGGATGCCAGCGCTATCCTGCAATGGGGTCAACTGTTTTTACTGGATTCGGGATCCCAATATGAGGGGGGAACCACCGACGACACCCGCACCATCATTTTGGGGGAGGCCAATTCTCAGCAACAGCTACGCTATACCCGTGTTTTGCAAGCCCACATTCAATGTGCCAGCCAACAATTTCCGGTGGGAACGGCGGGGGTGCAGTTAGACGGTATTACCCGCGCCAACCTCTGGCAAGCTGGGATGGACTATGGACATGGCACTGGGCATGGGGTAGGAGCGCTTTTGAATGTGCATGAAGGGCCGCAGGGGATCCACAAGCGGGCGACGGTTCCCCTCGAACCGGGGATGATCGTCAGTGTTGAGCCAGGGTTTTATGAGCCGGGCTGGGGAGGGATCCGTATTGAAAATTTGTGTGAAGTGCAAGCAGTACCTGAGCAAGCGGGTTGGTTGCGCTTTGTTCCCTTAACGTGGATCCCATTTGATAAACGGCTGGTGGCGGAAAATCTATTGACGGGAAACCAAAAGACTTGGCTGAAAGCCTACCATCAAGCTGTCTATGAAAACCATGCTGCTCACCTCGATACCGCCAGCTTGGTTTGGTTACAAGAAGCGTGTCAGGACTGGTGAAGTTATCCCTGAGCAGGGTATAGGAATTGGCTTGTGGATATTTGCTTAGGATCAAGTGGATATTTGTTTGGTTGAATAAATAAGGGGAAGGCAGAGGGAGAATGTTGTGGATCCTTCTCTACTTTCTACAGCAATGGATCCCTTCATGTAGGCAACGCTTTGTTTGACTAGAGCCAAACCCAAACCCGTGCCCCCCTGCTTCCAGGGATCCGAGTTGGGTATTCGATAAAATCGCTCAAAGATGCGATCCCACTGATCCACAGGTAGTTCTACCCCTGTGTTGGTGACTCGAACTAGCAGGGTATGGGACTCTTTTTCTTTTCTGGCAGAAACCAATATCTGTTGACCACTGGGGGTATATTTGCAAGCATTGGTCAACAACTCACAGATGACTCGTTCTAACATGATGCGATCCGTTTGGATGATGATCGGATGTGACTCCTGTTCAACGATAAGCTGCTGATTTTGCTGATTAGTTTTATCTATAAAGGGGAGGATAATGCGAGAGAGCCACTGGTGAAAATTGATAGATTCCGGATAAATTCGTTGGTTCCTAGCATCAAAATTTTGTAAATTTAACAGATCACTAACCAGGGTGATTTCTCGATCACATTCTTGATCCAATAAATTAAGATACTGTTGTTGCTTAGGATGAACGGGAAAATGACGGAGAGAAGACTGTAGCATCCGAATGGCCATCCGCATGTTGGATAGGGGAGTTCTCAGTTCATGGGAGATAGTTGCTACAAAATCATCCTTGAGGGTATTAATTTTTTCCAGTTCCTTTACTTGTACTTGAGCGGCTTGATAAAGTCTGGCTTGCCTTAAGGCAATAGCACATTGACTAGCAATTTGTTCAACCAAATTAATTTCCCAGTCGGTGAAGGATAGCGAAGCTGGCTTGAGTAACATTAAATCTCCCAGGGCTTGTTGATTATCCAACATCGGACAAAGTAGATAGACATAGTTGGGATCCCATTTCCCTGAGGATCTAGAGCCAGACAGCAGGCAGAATTGAAAAGACCATCCTTTCTGTAATTGCTGAATCAGATAGAGATCTTTCTGGCTATTGATCGAGGGGATGCTAAGTTTTTTATATTCATACTTAACGATAACAACCGTTTGGGTTGAGTTGTAAATACCAATATTCGCATAGGTTAATCCGAGGGTAGCGCCTAGCTCATTGATGGCAGTCTGTAAAATTTTATCCTCATCCAATGTGTCTCTGACATTTTCTATGATACGTCGTAAGACAGACTCAAACTGCCAAGCAATATGTAATTGTTGCGTGCGAATCTCAACCTGTAAATCGAGGTTGGCATTCATCACTTCGAGTTCTTTTTGCATCATCTTTTGATCGGTTATATCAAAAACAATGCCATTCCAGAGGGTATGTCCGTTATCGAAGTTACGAGGATGACAGCGTATTTCAATCCATTTCAGTTTACCACTGGGGGTTTGTAGACGACATTGATGAATAAAGGCTTGCCGAAGCTTGAGGGCAGATTGATAAACCGCTTGAAATTGCGGCTGATCGCCGGGCAAAATTTGGGCAAAAAGCCGCTCCGGCTGCTGCATCAAATCTTGAGACTGCTCTTCACAAACACTCTCACAACCAGCACTGATATGGGTAAAGTGAAGTTGATGTGCGGGGGATTGTTCAAATTGATAGATCAGGGCATGGGGCAGATTATCCCCTAAAGCTCGGAGCATGGCCTCCCGTTCATGAACAGCAAGCTCAGCCTGTTTGCGAGCCGTAACATCTCGTACTAAAACCAATATTTCCTGCTCTCCCAAAGGCACCACCCGCGATTCACGGTAATAGGTTTTGCCATCCATGACAATTTCATAATCCAACACCTCGGGTTGCTTGCTGATAAATACCCGTTGCAGGGCGTCATAGGCTTTTTCTGCCAGTTCAGGCGGAAGCATATCGCGGACAGTACGACCCCGCCAGGTTTCGGGATGGGGAGGAAAGTAAGGGCTGTAGTTTAGGTTGGGAACTCGCATGTCCAGATATTCTCCCTCTGGACTCAAGCGGATTAGGGAATCGGGAATAGCGTTGAGGAGAGCCTGTTGAATATTTCTTTGATCAATTTGGTTCAACTGATCTTGCTTATGGGTGGTTATGTCCTCTACGAAACCTTGGATGTAAGGGGGGGATCCCTTTGGATCAATGAGCAACTTCAGACGTTCCCGAATCCAGATGATTTGTCCACCCTGCCTGATGGCTTGCGATTCTACCGACTCTAGGGATCCCTGTTGGGTAAGCTGTTGCCGCAATTGCTCGTTACGGTGGGGATCCCGGTAGTAGCCGGAGGCATGGGATATGTGAGCCTTCATCTGGGTGGGGGAAGCATAACCAAAGAGTTTGGCGAGGGCAGGGTTGATCTGCTGAAAAGTCCCATCCCACTCTGCACAAAAGATCCCTGTGGGGGCGTTGAGAAAGAGAGATTTGAAGTCCTGTCGTGACATGTTTTATCCAGAACTATCTCTAATCAGCATGCCTTGTCTGGGCAGGCTCGTCAGCTTCCGACCTGAGATTACCGTTTCCATCGGTAGCTAGCTGCATCTGCTGACACAGAGTTCTTACTTCTACCTTATGCGGTGGAAACCAGAATTACCTTATTATTCCTTACTCACCTGACCTCTGGCCTCATATCAGAATATCTATACTCCAGATAATTGATACTTATCTGGAGTATTTCAGGTTTTAGAGGCTTCTCTAAGCCTTTCAGGAGGGTCAAAAGGCTCCCTTCCTAAACAAAGCTGGAGAATCGCGGGATCCTCATGGGAGATTCACACCGTGAAGATGCTTCTCCAACTTTGCCTTTGTAACGGAGGAGGATCAGGGACTTGTAGCGGAAGGAGTAAGGAGTTAGGTAACCCTCTTGGGATCCCTGCCTGTATGGGGAAAGGAGAGGCTGTAGCAGGGCATTAAGATTACAAAAAGTAAAGGAATCCTAAGCAAAATCGCTGATTTTTAGAATTTATCCACGGTTTCTCTAGATTTCCACTTTTGCTGTAGTAACAATTTAGACATTAGAATCGTTTGCGCCCCTGGCCTAATTCCACGAGAAATCCGGTTAGCTTCATCAGCTCACAGGCTTTTTAGTTTGGTTTTGTCTCCCTATGGATCCCAGAAACTAGGGATCCCCCTTCCCATCCTCGTGCCCTATTTCGGTGAGATTACTCATGGTGGCTCAGCTCGATCCATATCCCGATACCGTTCACAAACAGTCGAATGAGGATTTATCCGGTAGCCTGCTCACGCAAAAACTGCTGGAGCTAAAGCAGGAGCAGGTATCCGGTACCCTGACACTGCGATCCAAACGAGAAAGATGGACCCTCTACCTTTACTTGGGTCGTCTCCTCTATGCTGAAGGAGGAGAAAACTCCCTACGCCGCTGGTACAGCCACGTTACACGGGTATTCCCAGGTTTGGATCAGGAACTGGAGCACATTTCCCTCCCCCGACTCCAAGCAGATTTTCCAGGTGGTCACGCCTGTCGTCAGTATCAAGTTATCTGTCTATTGGCGAAACGCGGCTTATTGGGACGAGAACAAACCCAGACACTCATTCGCACCCTCTGTAGCGAGGTGTTGGTGGATATCACCGCAGCTAGTCAGGTTCGCTTGCATTTAGAGCAGGATGAATCAATATCTCCCCGTCTTAGCATTTTGAATCTTTCTGATTTGCTAGATACTGCCCAGATCCAGATCACCAACTGGCAAGCCACAACTCTCGATACTGCCTATTTCAACCAAATTCCTCGTTTAGAGCAACCGGATTTGTTGCAGACCCAAGTTTCTGCTCCCATTTTTGCCCAGTGGCAAAAGATTTTTGAGCATCAACGAACCCTGCGGGAAATAGCGCTTAGCCTGGGTCGGGATCCCCTCGATATGGGTCGATTACTGCTGCCCCTACTGCACCAGGGTATTGTCACTATGCAGCCTGCCCCCAACCCGCTACTACCTCTCTTTGCCGAACCCCCTACTCTGATCGACGATCTGACCAGCCGCCCTCTGATTGTTTGTATTGACGATAGTGAGATTATCTGCGAGGGCATGAAGAAAATAGTCAGCAATGCTGGCTATCGCTTTTTAGGCATCCTCGATCCGCTGCGGGCGATTGCTCAGGTGTTGAGTCAGCCCCCCGATATCATTTTTCTTGATCTGGTTATGCCCCTGACCAATGGCTACGAAATTTGTGCCCAACTTCGGAAAATTGCTCGGTTTCGGGACACCCCGATCATCATTTTGACGGGGAATGATGGCATCATCGATAGAGTCCGCGCCAAACTGGTCGGCTCCACCCACTTTATGAGCAAGCCTGTACAAAAAACAGAACTGCTAGAGGTGATCGAAACCTATCTAACGGTTGGGGAGACCTCCTCTTGATGTGTGCAATCCTTGGGTTTCTTCTCGATCCGTAGATCCGGCTTCCTCAGAAGCAAGAACGATTGTAGAGCAAATCCTTAACTAATCTCCCCGTTATCCCCTTTCTTGTTGGTATAGATCCTTATGAATACTGTGCTTGTCGTTGAAGACTCACCCGTTGAATCAGCCATTATTAGTGAATGTTTGCAGCGAGCTAATCTTTTGGTGATCAAAGCCAAAAGTGCGGAAGAAGCCTTGCAATTGATCCGACAGAAACAACCAGATTTGATCGTTTTGGATGTTGTCCTACCTGGTCAGAGTGGATTTGAGCTTTGTCGTGAACTGAAGTCAGAAAAAGTGACTGAGCAGATCCCGATCGTAATTTGTTCAACCAAGGGGAGCGACACTGATAAGTTTTGGGGATTGGCTCAGGGAGCCAACGCCTATCTTGCCAAACCGATTAACCAATCGGAACTGACCCAAACCGTCTTAAATTGGCTTGCTCAAAAAACTACTGCCAAATTGTAACTATGTCTTCCTCGTCTTCCTCACCATCATTACTCTTTCCCGTGCAGCCTATTGCTCCAGTTATTGCTGAGGAAGAGAAGCTCTTGAGATTTCGGCTACGGGATGGCTTGACACTAGCTGTACCCATGACCGAAATCCGGCAGGTTTGTCAAATTCCTAGGGAGACTATTTTACCGATTCCCCACATGGCAGATGCGCTGTTAGGTATTTGCCGTTACCAACAAAAACTCCTCTCGCTCGTGGATTTATCTGTGCTATTGCATCCCCAACTTCCCCCACCACCTATCCAGAAAGATTCCGATTGCACCGTCATTATCCTAGAAATATCTAGACCATCAGGAACCCAATCCCTCGGCCTATTCATCGAATCCTTACAGGACATCCTGGAGGTTAGGTCGGATCAGATATCGCCCATCCAGGGGGATCCCCTGCCTCTACCCCTGCAACCCCACATTAAACGACGTTGTGAGGGGGAAGGATCCCCCCTATGGATACTGGATAGTGTGGCGGTTTTGACATCTTTGCAAATCTAACTTGGCAAATCTAGCAAGCTTCCCAGTCAACCCTGTTACCCCCCCCTCACCTCAACGATAAGGAAACCTCAATGATGGGCGACTTCTTCACCACCGGATCGGGATCCCTTTATGCCCTGAATAGTGCTTACGATAGCTGGCTCGTGTCACTGTCGGTTGCCGTGGCGATGCTGGCTTCCTACACAGCCCTCGATTTATCAGGCCGAGTAGCTTTCTCTACCGGGCGACTAAAAAACCTTTGGCTGTTGGGTGGAGCAGTGGCCATGGGCATCGGTATTTGGTCGATGCACTTTGTCGGTATGTTGGCCTTTAGCTTACCCGTAGAGATTAACTACGACTATTGGATCGTGGCTTTCTCCATGGTGGTGGCGATGCTGGCCTCTGGTATTGCCATGTTCCTGGTCAGCCGTTCCCGTCTTACCCTCTTCCAGTTGGTGGGGGGAGCCATTCTGATGGGAATGGGGATTGCCGTGATGCACTACACGGGGATGGCGGCGATGCAAATGGAGGCGATGATTCAGTACGATCCGCTCCTCTTTTTCCTTTCTATCCTCATTGCAACCGCAGCTTCCTTAGCCGCCCTTTGGATTGCCTTCCAATTAAAAGGGCAGTTTTCTCAACAGGGCTTTCTTTTGAAAATCGGTAGTTCGGTGATCATGGGTATTGCCATTGCGGGGATGCACTACACAGGCATGGCTGCCGCTCAGTTTTTGGTGGATAGTGCCTCCCTAGCCAGTTTGGATCCCACAGGGGATGGTTTTTTGGCAGGCATGGCGGTGGCGATAGGTGTGGCCACAGTGGTCATTTTGGGATTTGTGCTGATGACTTCCTTTGTGGATCGACGGTTGGCCACCCAAGTTGAGATGACCAACGAAGAGAACCGTCGAGCCAAAGAGTTTTTGGAACGGCGGGTTCTGGAACTGCTGATGCAGGTGCAACCTGTCAGTAAAGGAGACTTAACCGTCAGAGCAGTCGTGACTGAAGATCAGGTGGGAACCATTGCAGACTCTTACAACGCCACAATCTTTAACCTCCGCAAACTGGTAACGCAAGTTTTAGAAGCAGCTCAAAAAGTAGGCCAAACCACTGAGTTGAGTGACGCTTCTGTGAAACGGCTGGCTCAAGGAGCAGTCGCGGAGTCCAAAATGATCCAAGGGGCACTCGATCAACTCAAGGGAATAGAAGTCTCCATTCAGGATGTAGCCCTCAACGCCCAAAATGCAGCTCGCATTGTTGCCCAAACTGAGATCGCCATCAGCTCTGGCGAAGCCTCCATGAACCATACTGTCGAGGGGTTTACCACCATTCGGGAATCGGTTTCTGAGACAGCCAAGAAAGTGAAACGGCTGGGAGAATCTTCCCAAAAAATTGCGAGGATCGTACAACTGATTACGGGATTTGCCAACCAAACCAATCTCCTTGCTTTCAATGCTTCCATTGAGGCGGCACGAGCCGGAGAAGCAGGACGGGGCTTTGCGGTGGTGGCTGATGAAGTTCGCTCCTTGGCTAAGCAGTCCGCCGAAGCCACCCGCGAAATCGAGACCTTAGTGTCAGAAATTCAGTCCGGCACACACGAGGCGATCATAGCCATGGAAACCGGAACCGAGCAGGTGGTGGAGGGAACCCGCTTAGTGGAGGCTACCCGCCTCAGTTTAGAAAAAATTGCCAATGCCAGTAGCGAAGTGAACGAACTGGTGAAAAAAATTGCTGCTGTGGCTGATCGACAAGCCCAAGAATCTTCCCTCATGACCAAAACAATGGCCGACATCACGGTGGTCTCGAATCGTACCTCGGCAGAGGCCAGTAAAGTCTTGCAAGCCATCAAAGATCTTCAGACTGTTGCCCAAACCTTACTCCAAAGCGTTGAACGCTTTAAGGTTGAGTAGGGTATGTCGTTGATTGATGCCGATATTCGGGACTATGCCTATCAACTGTTTGTAGAGGAAGCACCCGAACTTCTTCGTCAAATAGAGTCAACCCTACTAACCCTCACTCAGGGGCTTAGCTCATCTGATATTCATGCCCTGATGCGAGCTACCCACTCTCTAAAGGGAAATGCCGCTAGCTTAGGGTTAGAGAGTGTGCAAACCCTGGCTCATCGATTGGAGAGTGCGGTCAAGGCGCTTCAGTCAGAGACACTAGTCATCACTCCTAATCTGGAGTCTAGTTTTTTGGCGGCCAGCGATTGTTTGAGCTACCTCCTGACCCAGGGGATCCAAACCGGCCACTATAGGTTGCCACCGGAAGCCGAGGCAATCTTTAGGGAGTTAGAAACCCAACTGGCTCATGTTGAGGTAAATGAGTTTGCCCTACCTACCACCTCTGACTACGGCATTGATTTACGGCAGTCTATTTTTGAGGTGGATGTCAGTCGCAGTTTGAGCGAATTGGCAGCAACTATCCAGCAAGGGGATCCAACCATCCTAGGCAGGTTGTTACGTAGCCAAGCCCAAGCCTTTGTGGACTTAGGGCAGATGCTTGATTTGCCGATATGGAGCGATCTTTCCCTAGCTATTTTGCAGAGCCTCACCGATCCATCACTATCAGCCACCGGATTAGCGCCTCTGGCTCATCAAGCCTGGCAGACCCTGCAAACCGCCATTTTGCGGGGGGAAGATCTGCCCTCCTTAAGCACTTTGACCGCTTTGTTACCCTCAACCCCTCTCAACTCCCCCCCATCAGAGTTGGCGGACAAGCCCGTGCCTATCCCCGAATCGGAGCTAGAGTCTGATTTTGATTGGGGGTTCCCCTCCAACCCTACGCCCCTGGCTGCCGAGGAGGATTTTTTTCAGCAGCTAGTCGAGAGTTTGCCTGACTTAGCACCTCCTGCCACCCAAACGGTATCTCCGATCCCTCCCTTGCTTGCCTCCGGGATCCCTCTCCCCACCGCGCAGCCTAACAAAGAAGAACAGGGGCAACCCTCTTTATCCATCCGCATCGAACAGCAACGTTTGGATAAAATCGGCGCTCAAGTGGGCGAACTTTCCATTTCTCGTAACCAAATGCAGCGCCAGCAGGAATGGATTCGCCAATTGGTTGAGGGGCTGAGGTGGCGACTCAAAGGATTGCGGGAGCGCAGTTTACGGTTGGAGCGGATTGGCGATCAGATGATCTCAGCGGACTCAGCGTTAGCGCTCCCTGTCTTACCCCCCCTCTCCCCAGGCAACCCAGTCGGTAAAGAGACTAGTTTTGATACGTTAGAACTAGATCGCTACAGCAACCTCAATCTCCTGATCCAGGAAGTGTTGGAGGAAAGTGCCCAAGTGGAAGAAACTCTGGATGACCTTAGCCTCTATGTCAATCAACTTGAGCAGACCTTGCGTTATCACGGCAAAGGAGTATCAGAGCTAAACGAAGAGTTGATGGCCGCCCGCCTGTTGCCTATCCTTAGGGTGTTTGAGCGAATGCCTCGCTTGGCACGAGATCTGGCTCGCGCCCAAAACAAAACCGTTGAAATCCGTTTGCAGGGATCCGAGGTTTTGGTCGATAAGCTGATCCTCGATCAGATCTATACTCCCTTAGTCCATCTGGTTCGCAATGCTATTGATCACGGCATCGAACCCCCCTCGGAACGGCAAGCTGAGAGCAAGCCTCCGGTAGCTCAACTGAGCATCTCCGCCATCCGCCAGGGGGGGCAGGTTCTGGTTCAGGTGAAGGATGATGGGCGAGGGATAGATCCGGATCGAATTCGACAACAGGTACTAGCCCAGGGACTGGCTGACAGTGACGATCTCAAGATAAAGGGGGATCCTGCGGTTCTCGATTGGATTTTTGCCCCTGGCTTTTCTACCGCTTCTCAGGTGAGTGAAATATCTGGGCGGGGGGTAGGGCTGAATGCCGTTCGCAACCACGTCCAAGCTATTAAAGGAACGGTATCGGTTCAATCTACCCCCAAACGCGGCACCACCTTTACCCTGCGCCTACCCTTGACCTTGGGGTTAACCCAACTGATTTTGGTGCGAGCAGGGCGGTCAGACTACGCTTTTCCCATCGATACAGTGGTAGAAATTTTGCCCGTGACCGTGGGGATCCCGACCTGTGTCTGGCGAGGGCGTACACTCACACTTAAACCGTTGCTCAGCCTGCTCCACTATGGTTTAGCGGCTCAGTCTCTAATCATTGATGCAGGCTTGCCTGCCGAGCAACCCTCAGCATTAATCTTTGAACGGGATGGGGAGGTTGCAGCCATTGTGATTGATTATCTGGTTGCCCAACAGGAATTAATCATCAAGCCCCTGGATAGCGGATTGCCTACTCCCGACTATTTCTATGGCTGCACAGTCGGGGCAACAGGTTTGTTAATACCAGTTTTGGATGGCTGGACGTTGGCTCAACAAACCTCCTTACTAGCGCCACAACAGCAGGCATCCTTCCCCTCAGCAGGATTATCAGACGGCAAGCAACATCTGATGGTGATCGATGATTCGGTCATGATGCGCCAAACCCTGGCTCGCCAGCTCGAGCGGGCGGGTTACCGAGTTAGCCAAGCCAAAGATGGGCAAGAAGCCTTAACTCAATTGGCCAGTCAGCCTGATGTTGATCTAATTTTTTGTGATGTGGAGATGCCCCGAATGAACGGCTTTGAATTATTGGCACATCGCCGTAAAACCCCTGAACTGGCGGATACTCCGGTAGTGATGCTAACCTCTCGCAGTGGTCAAAAACACCGTCGTCTTGCCATGCAGTTGGGAGCGGATGCCTATCTCACGAAGCCCTGCCTGGAATACGAATTGTTGGCTGCTCTGAATGAGTTACTCCCCAAATCCCAAAACGGATCCCCTGATACTGTTTAGGTCTCTTGATCAATATCAATGGCGGGGGTGAGTGTGAGGCTTTGCTAGAGTTTATAAGCCAAGATCCTCCTCTTCTAAGTACAGCCCTTCTGCGAATTACTTAACCTAGCTCCCAACTCCTCTCTCAAGATTGGAAGTGGGTAATAAAGTCGTGCTTAATAATTTTATGGATCCTCTAACCCACCCTCTCCGCAGTGTCCACACCACAAATTTTCCCGAAATTCTTGCTCAGTTGGGTATTTCTCTGCTGATCTCTACCTATCAAGCAGGCAAGCTGATTGTAGTGCGAGCGGATGGAGACAAGCTCAATACCCACTTTCGGATGTATGCAAAGCCGATGGGTTTAGCCGTGGCAGGTAACAAGCTTGCGGTAGGCAGTGCCCATCAGATCTGGGAATTGCATAACATGCCTGCTGTCGCAGCGAAACTCCCCCCAGCAGGCAAGCATGATGCTTGTTTTATGCCTCGGCGGACTCACATCACCGGAGACATCGATATTCATGAAATGGCCTATGGAACCGAGGGTTTGTGGTTTCTCAATACCCGCTTTTCCTGCCTATGTACCCTCGATGAGGAAAATAGTTTTGTTCCCCGTTGGCGACCTCCTTTTATCAGTGCCTATGATTTAACGGATCGCTGCCATTTAAATGGATTGGCGCTTCTGAATGGGATCCCTCGCTATGTCACGGCGTTGGGGGCTACCGATACCGCCAGCGGATGGCGCACTCACAAAGCCAATGGCGGCATTTTGATGGATGTTGCCAGCGGGGAGATCCTGTTGAAAGGATTATCCATGCCCCATTCCCCCCGTTGCTATCAAAATCACCTGTGGTTTTTGGAGTCTGGTCAGGGCAGTTTGGCACAAGTGAATGGGGATCAAGCCTCCTGGACCACCATCACCCATCTGCCAGGATTCACACGGGGAATCGATTTTTATGGCTCACTGGCCTTCATTGGCTTGTCTAAGGTGCGAGAAACCGCCGTATTTAGCGGGATCCCTTTGACCCAGCGCCTCAGTGAGCGCATCTGCGGGGTCTGGGTCGTGTCTATCGAAACTGGACAACCCTTGGCTTTTCTGAAGTTTGAAGAAGGGGTGGAGGAAATTTTTGCGGTGCAGGTTTTACCAGGGCTGCGCTTTCCTGAAGTCTTTGGGGATCCTAGGTTTGCTGATCCTGCCCAAGACCAATGGCTAGGCAGCTCCTATATCTTGCCGGAGGAGGCGATGCAAGCGGTGGCGACACCAGCCCCTCTGCCCATCTTTCGAGCTGATGGGGTGGATCGGGATCCCGAACCGGTCATAACCCGCTTGGCCGTGATCCTTTCTGTCTTCAACATCGCCAGCAAAGACTGGGCAACCTTTGAACGAACACTGACAAGCATTCAAGCCAGTCTGAACTATTGTTATCAACACTATCCCTTTGCCAAACATCTTCAGCATGAAATAGTGATCGTCGATGACGCTTCTCAGGATCAAACCTGGGTGGTTCTGAACGAGCGGGTTGCCCAAACCTCAACCATTCGTTTGATCCGACAGGCTACCCATCAGGGACGAGCCGCCGCCCGCAATACCGCTATCCAGACAACCCAAGCGCAAGCCCTTTTCTTTTGTGATGAGGATGATATTTATCTGGAAAGCCATATCCTAATCTGTTTAAGGCTGCTCAACCGACCGCTGGATCCCAATATCGCCAACCCGATTTACCGTCTACCCCACTCCTATCCAGCCGCTGTCAAAACGGGTCTTCGCCTCGCGGATCCCTTAGATACCCATGAATATGAACTCATCAAACAACGGCATACCCTCAATCTTTGTATTCGCCGGGAAGCCCATGATTTTATAGAAGGTTTTCCAACCGACGCATCCTTCCGCACCGCCAGCGCAGGAGCTACCGATCATGCCTATTGCGAATGGTTGACGAGCTTTTTTAGTGTGATTTGGATCCCCGATCAAACCGTTGCTGTTCAGGGCTATCTAGACAACCATCTGGATCGCCAACCAAATTTCCTTCCATCGGATTCACAAGCTCTTTCCCCATCGATGTTCTCTGACAAAAACGAGGAACTACCACTTATTCAACAAAAGATCCGTGAGAAAGTTATTGATCTCAGTCAGAAATTTGAGCAAGATTTTAACCCTGATCACCTTTTGGCTTTGGGCAATGCGGCTCATGCCCAGGGAAACCGCGAAGAGGCTGTCTATTATTTCCGAAGGTGTTTGGAATTAGCGCCAGAGATGAAGGTGGCTCGCTATAATCTGGGCGTCACTTATGGAGATTTGGGGCAATGGCAAGAGGCAGAATATTATCTACAAGCCTTGATCAAAGAGGATCCCGACAATCCGAAAATTTATAATTCATTGGGGTTTATCTACACCAATCAAAATCGTTTGAGCGAAGCCATCCCATGTTACGAAAAAGCCCTGCAAATCGATCCCCAGTTTGCTGATGCCCACATGAATATAGGAATGGCTCTGCTCAAATTGGGACAACTGCAACGAGGCTGGCTAGAGTTTGAATGGCGCTGGCAAACTCGTCAATTCACCCCTTTTCAATGTCCGCATCCCCGTTGGCAAGGAGAAGATATTTCCCACCAAACACTCCTGATTCATACGGAACAAGGGGCGGGGGACTCCATTCAGTTTTGCCGTTTTATTTCACTAGCCGCTCAACGCTGCCGTTCGGTAATTTTGGTTGGTCCTGATCATTTGCTGCGTCTCCTCCAAGGGATCCCTGAGGTAAGCCGCCTCTATCGAGCGGGAGAGATTCCCTTGGCGGCTTTTCAGGTTTATAGCCCATTGATGAGTTTGCCCTATTGCCTAGGGATCCACTCCCTCGATCAGATCCCCAATCACGTCCCTTATTTGCGGATCCCAGAGATTCCAGAACCTCTCAAGATTTCCACTCCCCCTGGCCTGCTTAATATCGGCATCTGTTGGGCAGGTAGCCCTACCCAAGGCAATGATCACAACCGTTCTAGCCACCTGCGGGATTGATTGCCCCTACTCACATTGCCAGGGATCCAGTTTCATAGTTTGCAGAAAGGTTCGCCTGTGGGGCAGCTTAGCGAATTACCCCCTCATCTCTCGATCCGCAATTGGGATCCGTTGCTCTCCGATTATGCCGATACCGCTGCTATTATTGCTCAGCTTGATCTAGTGATTTCTGTGGATACTTCCGTTGCCCATCTGGCTGGATCCCTAGCTAAGCCGACCTGGGTACTGTTATGTTTCAACTCAGACTGGCGTTGGCTCTTAGAACGGGAAGATACTCCTTACTATCCAACCGTTAAGCTATTTCGCCAACAGCACCCTCAACAATCCTGGGCTAGTCTTATGCCGACAATCATGGCGGAACTCAATTCCCCTACTTCATCAGTATCCACACGTACTAGCAGCTTAATAGTTGACTCCTTTTGAAAGGGAGATGGTAGCATGTGCCTGTTTGCCTTGCTTCCCCTTGACGATGCGCCTTTCCCCTCGACTCGTCTACTGCTGCTTCATTGCTCTAGGCTTGAGCACTACTCTCTCTGCTTGTGCCACTTCCTCCCCCACCACCCTCCAATCTCCTCCCCATACGGCACATCGCTGACCGTCACCAACAGCATCCTCAGCGGCAATCGTGCCGCCTATGGCGGGGCGATCTATACCCAGACAGCGACCGTCAGCAACAGTACCCTCAGCAACAATAGCGCAACAGTCATTGGGGGCGGGATCTATGCCTTCTTCATTGCTCATGTGAGCAATAGCACCCTCAGCGGCCATAGCGCGGGAGTCTATGGTGGAGGGATCTTTGCCTCCACAGCGACGGTGAGCGACAGCACCCTCAACGCTAATCGTGCGGGTGAGACTGGCGGAGGGATCCATGCCACCACACTGACGCTAAGCAACAGCGCCCTCAGTAGCAATAGTGCTACCACCTATGGCGGTGGGATCTATTCCACGTTTGCGACCGTAAGTGACAGCACCTTCAGCGGCAATAGTGCCAACTATGGCGGCGGAATAAAGATAAACTCTATATCTATTGCTCAAGCCACGATCTCAAACAGCACCTTCAGTGGCAACACGGCGGGCACAAGCGGCGGAGCCATCAGCAACCCCGGTGGAACGATGACCTTAACTGACAACAAATTCGGTACTGCTGTGCCAAGTGGTACTGCGAATATTGCCCCCACTGGCCCTAATGTAGACAATCTCAGTCGCAGCACAGGTTCAGGCAATGATCCAGCCTCCTGCAATGCCAACAGTGGATCCTGTTAGGGGTGAGAGGGATCCCTTAGTCGTTCAGTTGCCGGACTTGCTCTAGGGTGAGTCCGGTTGCTGTGGCAATGAGTTGGGGATCCAAACCCATCGCTAAGAGATTACGGGCGGTTTGTTGTCTTGTCCGCTCTTCGCCCAGTTGGATCCCTTCCTGTTTACCCAATTGGATCCCTTCTGCCAGGGCTTCCTGCCGCCATTCTTGATAAATCGCTGACTCTCTCATGGCCATCTCTCCCAAAATCCGTTTGATCAGCTCTTTGTTCAATGCTACTCCCGCCAACACCGCCGTTGCCGCTGCAATATTCGCCCTCACTCCCTCATCCGGGATCCTTTCAATCTCCCCCGCCACCTGTCGCAATCGCTCCTCCCCATGTTGAGGATCCATCAACACCACAAACGGCAATAATCCCGTTAATCCTGCTAATCGCTCCGGATCCTGTTCCCACAGCCGGATCACCTCAAACTCGTGTGTCAGGGATCCTCGTTCGTAGCGAGTCTGTTGGGCTAATCAGGATCCCGTTTGTTTGAGATAGATGACAATTTGGCGAATCTGAATAGAGGGATCGGAGTAGCGGCGCTGCAACCTGAGGGCATAGTCCGCCATCCGAAAAGGAATATCGCCTTTGGGTGAGGTTTGAAACTCCAGATGCAGAATCAAGGTTGGAGATTCCAGCACCACCGAATCGGCACGAATGGGATCCGCTGTCAGTTCAGAGGGTTGAATCTCGGCAAAAGAAAACGATTCCCCCAATAGCCACACAGAAAAGTCATCGGGAAAAGATTGGCGCAGATATTTACACAAGTTGTCATAGGGCATGGAAGGAGTTGATGGGGGGCTATGGGGCAGCAGTCTACCGAATGCAGGGGATCCGTTGCCCCCCTGACCAGCCCCACAGATCCGAAAATCTGCTCAAATCATCACCACCCCCCTCGATATGGGATAAAGTGCACAACTTAAGGATCCAACGTTTGCTTCACTTGTTTGGGGGAGAGATTCAGCCGCTGGGCAATCTCACTTGCTGACAGCCCCAACTCCGCCAAAATTGGCACAGAGGACAACATCTGACGATCCCACATCAACCAGTCCCCACTGTGGGGATCCCTGGGCAAGAATGCTGACTAACTCAGGGGCAATCGGGCACAGGGAGCTTATGATTCAGGTGATCTAGATCATTAATTAATGATCCAAAATCAATGGATGCCAACGGAAGCCTTGTCTTTAGGTGATCATGCAACTATATGACCCTCCACAGGAGTTTGTGGCTGCTAGCCCCGATTTACTCAGCCAAATGCAGGCGGCTAACGACATCGTGCAGGATTTGGTGAGTCTAACCACGCAGCAATTACAGGATCCCGGTTGGCCGCGTAGTGATCTCTCTCAGGCGATTGCCGAATCGCTGGTGCAGCGGATTGTTTCCCGCTTAGGCATGGCACGGGCACAGGTCTGGTTTTATCATGCCGATGAGGGATCTTTTCATGCGGTGGCACGGGCGGGCTTGGTTAGTCCGGCGGAAGCTCAGTTGCAGGTTTTGCGCCCCGACCAAACACCCCTCGGTCAGGTGGTGCGGCAAGGGGATCCCCTGCTCAGCAATAACCTCACCCAGGAACCGTGGATTTTATCCCCAGACTGGACGGTCAAAGAAGGTTTACAAGCTTTTGCAGCTTATCCGATTAACTTGGGGCATACCCCTGTGGGTGCCCTCTCCATTTTTAGCTATCACCCGCTGCATCCCACCTTTTTTGAAGTGTTGAAGCTGATCTGCTCCTACAGCGCCAGTGCCATCGTCAATGCTCGGCAAACGGCTCAACTGCAACGGCAAGCCACCCGTGACGGACTGATCCGCCATATCAGCCAACATTTACGCCACTCTCTCGATGCCTCGACTATGCGGCAAACCCTGGTGCAGCAGGTGGGACAAGCATTGGCGGCTGACCGTTGTGACCTACTTTGGATCCACGCCAGCGATCCTGTTCAGTTAGAAATCTTGGCGAGCTACCAGCCCCCCCTCACCGATCTGGAGGGGGATCCCTATCAACAACTCTTTGATCTGCTGGATCTGCCCGCCCTACAAAACCATCTGCAAGCCCATCAAAGTTTGGTGGTCAACCATCTCAGCCAACTGGGTTATTCCCCAAGCGAGGCGACCTATGCCTCTCTGCTGGTAGTGCCACTTCTCCTACAACAGCAGTACCACGAAGATGTCTTGGGCTATTTGGCTTTGGCCTATCGGGATCCCCACCCCTTTGGCAGTGGTGAGGTGGAACTGGTGCAGGCCATTGCCACGCAGGCCGCCCTAGCCCTCAACAATGCCCAACTCTACGAACGCACCCGCCAGCAGGGGGAACGGGAAGCCCTGATGAATCGGGTCACCACCATGTTGCACCAATCCCTGCAATGGGATCAGATTGTCTCCACCACCCTCCACTCCCTGCAAGAGACCCTCGATTTAAGTCGCTGTTGTTTTTATCGGCTCAATCCCGGTGGAGAGTCGATCAGCGTCACCCACGAAGCCCGCTATCCCGAACTGCACCCCGCTACCGGTCCCTATCCTCTGGCAGAGTTTGGCGACTATTGTCAGCGAATCGGGCGGGGAGAGGTTGTCCAGATACCCGATGTGGGATTAGAAGTCGATCTGCCTGCTGGGGGACGGCAGTTGTTAGAGCAGTTGCAGATTCGCTCTGGGGTATTTGTGCCTGTTTATGCGGATCAATCCTACAGTCTGGAGAGGATGCCAGGAAATGAAGGGATCCCCACCCCCATCCGGGATCCCCAGCCCCCTCCACCGGAGCGTGCCCCCATGATCGGCTTGGTGGGAGCCTACAAAGGTCGTGCCTATCGCTGGCAGGCCGCCGAGGTGGATTTTTTGCGCTCGATTGCTCAACAACTAGCCATTTCCCTGACCCGCTCTCAGTTGTTTGACCACGCCCAACAGCAAACGGAACGCCTTTCCCTCCTCCACTCCATTACTGCCGTGATCCGTTCTAGCCTCGATCCATCCACCCTTTTTCATGCCATTACTCAGCAAATTGGCGAAGCCTTTCAAGCGGACATCTGTGCCCTGCAACTGTGGCATCCCGAAGATGCCTGTTTACGTCCGGTGGGGATCTATGCCCCCCATCTCTCCTCAACCCAACTGGAGGCCATGCTGCCCGGATTCCCTTTGATTCGGGATCCCGCTTCCCCCCATCACCATCAGTGGAATCAGCCTTTGTTAGCAGGCCGTAGCCCTGATCTCCTCCCCGCCCATTTAATCCACAAATTGCGTGCCGCCAGCGAACTACTGGGACAGGTGCGGGAGCCGATTGTGTTGAGCCAGCAAACCCAGGCCGATCTGGCTCACTTGATCAAGTCCCCCCTGCCCCCCCTCGAACCGATGGCCGAAGGGGTCTTGTTGGTGCCGTTGTTGGAGGGGGAACAGTTGATCGGCAGCCTCAGCCTCAAACGCTTTCCCCCACTAGCCAGAGATTCGGGATCCCGGCCTTGGCAACCCGCTGATCTCACCCTAGCTAAGGCAGTGGCCGAACAGGCGGCTATGGCAATCTCCCAAGCCCGTCTCTTAACCCAAACCCAAAAGCAAGCGGAACAAGCTTCCCTGTTGAACCGCATGACGGATCGCATCCGCCACTCCCTAGATGTGGATGAAATTTTACAGGCAACTGTTGAGGAAGTCGCGCAAGCCTTGCAGGCCAGCCGTGTGCAGTTTGTCTTTGTCAATCCCCAGGAAGAAACCACCATCTTCCGGCACGCCTACGCCCAACCGGGGATCGACAGTTGGTTGAATCGGCAAATTCCCAGCCGCGAGAATGCCCTGATTCCCTACTTACAACAGCAAACCCAACCCATCGAGATCAACAGTTGGTCTGATCTCAGCGAGTTTGATTCCCAAACCCAAGCTCGCCTAGAAGCGGCGGGAGTCCAGTCCTTGATGGTGGCTCGCCTTTGGTTGGATGCCAACACCTATGGGGTTTTGAGTGTGCATCGCTGTCGTAGCGACTATGGAACACCGATGGAAGCCGAATCTGCTCTGACGGTAGCGCCAGAATGGCAGAGCGATGACCAAAACCTCCTGAAATTGGTGGCGGAGCAGTTGGCGATTGCCATTAACCAATCCCGTCTCTATGCCAAAACCCAACAACAGGCGCGGCGGGAGTCGTTGCTCAACGAGATTACTACCCAGATCCGCACATCCCTGGATCCCAAACTGGTCTTGCAATCTATTGTGCAGTCCTTGGCTGCTACCCTCAGCCTCGATCGCTGTGAAATCACCCTCTACCGCTCGCAGCCGATGGTGCTGGATCACTGGCTGCCCCCCGTGACGGGGGATCCCAATGGGTTTTCCCCACTCCCCCCCGCTCCTGCTGAGATGATCCCCCGCCCCTTGAGCAATCCGCCGATCATTTGGGCCAATGGCATGTTTATTCGCGGTTCGGCGGAGGCCATTCAAGAACAACACCCCTATACCTTTGCCGAAAGTATTGCCGCCGATCACTTTATGGCCGCCAGTTTGAGTGAAGGGGGCAGTTCCGCCCTGCCGTTGGGATCCCTGATGCCCCCCGATGTCTACGCCCTACTGCGCCAAGGACATCCCTTTGTGATTCAAGACACCCAGGCGGATCTGCGGGATATTCCCCGTCTGACGGTGGATGTGGGTGTGCTGCGGCAATTTTTTGGATCCCTGTCCATCCGCAGTATGGCCTTGATCCCGATTGTTCAAGAAGGGGAACTGATTGGCACGATTGCCATGATTGCTTATCCAGAGGCGCGGGAATTTCAGGCGGATGAGTTGTCTTTAGCCGTGGCGGTGGCCGAACAGGCCGGGATCGCCCTCAAACAAGCCCAACTTTACGAACAAACTCGTACCCTTGCCCTGCGAGAAAGCTTGCTGCGGGAGATCGCCCAACAACTGACCAGCACCTACGACCCTACCCAGATTATCCAAATTGCTCTGGCAGGCATGGCTAAAGCCTTGCAAGTGGACAAATGTGATTTTGTTGGGTTGGCTAGCTCCGCTTCTCCCTTGGAAATGGGCAAATTGGCCGCCTCCCCTCCCTCCAACTGTGAGGGGCTACGCATCCTCCAGGAATACCGCCGTTATCCTGAAATCCCTTCCATCCTGGGGCAACTCTTGCCAGAAGATCTCAGTTGGTTAATCCTTTTGGACTGTTATGGGCGACAGGACAGTCTGCTGATCGAAGATGTCACCACCTTTCCGCTCCCCAGCCAAACCCGCAAAAACCTCCTACAAGCCCAGATTCGCGCCTTGTTGTGTGTGCCTGTCATGACCGATAGTACAACAGTTGCTGGCATTCTCTGTGCCTTTGTGCCCACCCTGCAACCCCTAGCAGAAGGGGATCCCTTTGCCAGTGAGTCCGCCCATCTGGGGCAGGATAGCGATGGCCTTAACTCGCCAGACCTCCCAGAAATCAGCCCGGATCCCTATGACCCGCAATCTCGACCCTTTTGTAACGCCGATACCGATCTGGTGCAAGCTCTGGCGGATATTACGGCTGTCGCTTTGCAACGGGCACAGTTTTATGAACGGGCACGCCAACAGGCGGCAACAGCGGCGGCGGTGCGGGGGTTAACGGAAGGACGAGAAGCCGAAAGCCGTCGCCTTGCCGCCGATCTGCACGATCAAACCCTAGCGGATTTGGGAGCTATTTCTCGCCAGATTCAACATCTGATTGCCCAGCCCCTTACCGCTGAGCAGGTACAACAGGCATTGCTGGGGATGAGTGATCAACTGCGGGAAACAATTGCCGAGTTGCGGGGGGTGGTGGAGGATCTGCAACCCACTGCCATGCGCGCTTTTAATTTGGGATCCGCCCTGCGTAGCCTGCTAGAGCGAGCGGCTCAACGGTCTCAACAATCCTTGCTGACCCGTTTCGATAACCGTTCCGATGATTGGCTGAACCGATTGGATCCCGTCACCCAGAGTACGCTGTTTCGGATTGTGCAGGAGGCGCTCAACAACATCGTCAAACATGCTCAGGCCAAGCGCATTGATATTAGCCTTGTGCCCGTACTGCTGGATGCTACCCCCCCCAGCAGCGAAACCTCTTGGGTGAATGCGGGGGATCTTTTGTCTTCCTCCCTGGTCAGCGACGGATTGGATGAGCTAGATAACCCACAACCCTATTACAGCCATCTGGAGGTAAAAATCATTGATGATGGGGTAGGGATCCCGGTGGATCCGGTCTCTCAGGGGCGACATGGATTGCTGAATATGCGCTATCGAGCCGAATTGATTGGAGCCACGATTGAATGGCGAGGCCGCCGTCAAGGCTCTGGCACGGTGGTGCAACTGCTGATCCCGCTGCCTCAGCCATCTGCTTCCCCCCTCATCTAATCCCTATGCAGGAGTCGTTGTGCCCTCCCCTTCCCCCCCACAGCCTCCCTCCAGAAAAGTGATCTTGGTCGTCTGTGATGGTCTGCGGAACGATACGGCGGCAGAACAAATGGGCTACCTGGAGCATCTTGTGGAACAGCAACAGGCGAGGCGCTCCGTGGTGCAGGCCCAACTGCCTACCAAGTCACGCCCCCTCTACGAAACCCTGATCACAGGCCTTCCTCCGGCGGTGCATGGCATCACCCACAATCAAGTGGTGAGGGGATCCCAACAACCTCACCTGTTTGGCCTCGCCCAAAAAGCCGGAAAGACAACAGCAGCCGTGGCTTTTTTCTGGTTTTCGGAACTCTATAACCACGCCCCTTTCCGCCCCATCCTTGACCGCGAAGTAGATGATCCCCATCTGCCTATTCAGCACGGGCGGTTTTACGTCAGCAACGACTATCCCGATCCGGAGGTGTTTGTCAGTGCCGCCACTCTGATAGCCCGCCATCAGCCAGATTTTCTGCTGGTTCACCCGATGGGGGTGGATTATTGGGGACATCGCTTTGGATCCGATTCTGAGCCATATCGCAACCAAGTCTTGATCCAGGATGAACAGCTTGCCACCTACCTGCCGGATTGGCTGGAACAGGGATATGTGGTGTTGGTTACCGCCGACCACGGCATGAACCCAGACCGGATGCACGGGGGCACACTGCCGCTGGTTCGCCATGTTCCCCTCTATCTGCTGGGCTTATCCCGACAGGAAAGGGAATCGGCATCCCTGCCGCCCACGATTGAGCAGTGCCAGATTGCCCCCACGATTTGTCAGTGGTTGGGGTTAGGGATCCCCCCCTCCATGACCGTTCCCCCCTTTCTGCCGATTCACCATCCGCTGGGCTAAATAGCCAGAGATCGGCTCAAGACTTCAATCCAACTGTAAATAAGACCTCTCGCTCTAGCCAAGCCAAAACTTCTGGCAGCCCTTCCCCGGTTCGCAGATTCGTAAAAAGAAAGGGTTTGGATCCCCGCATCCGCTGAGAATCTCGCGCCATCACTTCCAGATCCGCCCCCACATAAGGAGCGAGATCAATTTTATTGATAATTAATAGGTCAGAACGGGTAATGCCGGGACCTCCTTTGCGAGGAATTTTATCCCCTTCGGCCACATCAATCACATAAATACAGCTATCCACTAATTCGGGGCTAAAGGTAGCCGCCAAATTGTCCCCTCCTGACTCCACCAAAATCAAATCAAGCGGAGAAAATCGCGCCTCCAGATTAGCAATGGCATCGAGATTGAGGGAGGCATCTTCACGAATCGCTGTATGTGGGCACCCTCCCGTTTCTACACCAATAATTCGCTCAGCCGTCAAGGCATTTGCCCTCACCAAAAACTCAGCATCCTCACGGGTATAAATGTCATTGGTCACAACTGCCAGGGATAATTGATCGCGCAATGCCAAACATAATTTTTCCACCAAAGCTGTTTTGCCGGATCCCACGGGGCCACCAATGCCAACCCGCACCGGAGCATGGAGAGTTTTGAATATCATAGTGTTTTCGAATGAGTGAGCGGTTCCCAACTATGTTTGATTATTTTTGCTTGAGCACCAAGAGAGTAATGTCATCAAAAACTTTCTGAGTACCAATATGACCACGGACATCCTCAATCACGGCCTGACGGATCGCGGCGGCTGATTCCTGTTTATATTGCTGCACTATCCGGCAGAGGCGCTCTAGCCCATACAGTTCTCCATGAGGATTCTCCGCTTCGGTAACTCCATCTGTATACAAAACAACAACATCTCCTACTTCGAGTGTGAGTTCAGTTTTGAAGATAAAATCTTTGATTTCAGATTCTAAACCCACCGGAAACCCTAGATCAATAGTGTCAATTCGTTCAACATCTCCATTGGTTCTAACCACGATCATCTCTTCGTGTTGGCCGGTCAATGTCAAGGATTTATCATAATAATCTAGTAAGGCCAGGGTGAGATTTTTGTCGGATCCCATGCGTTGAATATTGTCATACATGGCTTGATTAAGAATATTGATGAACTGTCGAGAATCCGTTTCATTGCTTTTGAGTAAGGTTCGGACGGCCATTTGTGTCATGATCATCACCATCCCGCTTTCCAATCCATGCCCCGTCACATCACCAATGCCAATTTTGACGCGACCATTGTGTTGCAAAACATCATAGTAGTCTCCACCCACCTCATTGGCAGGCTCCATAAATCCCGCTATATCTAACCCTGGGATCCTCTCTAGCTCAGCCTCCTTAGGCAAGATTAACTGCTGTAGTTTGCGGGTCACCTCCAGTTCGGATCCCATCCGCAAGTTTTCCTCTTTGAGCCGCTCATAAAGATTAGAAATCTCAGCATTAGCTATCTGCAATTCATGGGTGCGTTGGGTGACTTTGGTCTCCAGATCGTGGGCATAGCTGCGAATCTCGGCAATCATCGAATTAAAGGCTTGCGCTAAAAGTCCCAACTCATCCTGAGATTTGACAGCCAGTGAAACATCAAAGTTTTTGGCTTGTACCTGCTCAGCGGCATCACGCAGTTGAGTAATAGGTTGCCCTAACCAACGGGCAATCAGTGCTGACAGCAGAATAGATAGCACCAACCCAGCTAAAATAATGGCATAACAGATATATTGCAAAGCTCTCAGTTGATTGGCTTCTGTTTGAGCATTATAGTCAACACCTAAAACTGCTAAAACTTCCCCTTGAGAGTTTTTAATTGGTAAAGCTGCCGTGATCCAGGTACCATAAATATCTTTATAAATGCCAGTGGTTTGAGCCTCTCCCCCAAAGGTGCGGGCAAACACCTGATCACTAATCGCATAAGTATTTCCCAACGGATTACCCGGCCAATCTCCTATTTCTTCATGTCGAGAAGAGCCAATAAAACGCAAAAATTGGTAATCAGGAAATTCAGGAATATTCACCATCAAGTATGTAGCCAAATTACTGGTTTCCCAGTCAGCTTGTGGGTAGAAATCTTGCAGAGGTTGGATATCTGATTGACTGACTTGCTCGATCCGCCGCAATAGCTGGACAATCCGTTGAAAATCTGGAGTTTGCATTGCCGCTGCGGCCACTGCTGGGACTAATCCCAACTTGAATTCACCCGCTGGGATCCCTTGAATATCAGCGGTGGAGAGGATGGACTGTTCTTCCGTTAGGGTTTGCAAGCGCCGAATCGCTGCCTGATCTTCCTCCTCAAATTGAAAGCTAGCCATGTAGCCAATATCCCGTAGCCGCCCAGTAATCTGATTTTGCACAATAGTGTTCACCTGAGAGTAAAACCAATACACCGCCGTGCTCGTCAACGTAATGGAGAGCGCGGTTGTGGCAAAACCTACTTTCAGGGCAAATGAGAATTTCACAGGAGGATAGGGGGAGAAGGAGATACCTGGAGTCTATGTGAATCATAGTATGCTCTTGGCGATGGTCTTCTTGTGTTTCGCTCTGCTAGGGATCCCCCTATCCCAGCCTAAAATAGAGGTGGACAGGCGACCTGGCTGGCTTCTCTTGAGGGGATCCCGGCATACGGAAGACCTGTGCTGATGCTCTTCCTGCTCTGAGGTTTATGCAGACCCTAACTCCCCCTTCCCCTGTGACCGCCTATCCTGAATTGCACTATCCTCGCCGCCAAACCCGCACGGTGGCGGTGGGGGATGTCTTAATCGGCAGTGACCATCCGGTGGTCGTGCAGTCGATGATCAACGAGGATACCCTCGATATCGCGGGATCCGTGGCGGGGATTCGCCGCCTGCACGAAGTGGGATGTGAAATCGTGCGGGTGACCGTGCCCAGTATGGCTCATGCCAAGGCGATGGAGCAGATTCGCGCCCAACTCATCCAAACCTACCAACCCGTGCCCTTGGTGGCGGATGTGCACCACAATGGCGTAAAAATTGCCCTGGAAGTTGCCAAGCATGTAGATAAGGTGCGGATCAACCCTGGTTTGTATGTTTTTGAAAAGCCACAACCTGGACGCAGCGACTATAGCCAAGCCGAATTTGATCAAATCCGCGACAAAATTCGGGAAACGTTTACCCCCCTGGTGATCAGCCTACGAGATCAAGGAAAAGCGATGCGGATTGGGGTTAATCATGGATCCCTAGCGGAACGGATGGTGTTCACCTACGGAGATACCCCGCTTGGCATGGTGGAGTCGGCGCTGGAGTTTGCCCACATTTGCCACGATCTTGATTTTCATAACCTGGTCTTTTCCTTTAAGGCCGCTCGTCCACAGGTGATGCTGGCGGCTTATCGACTGGCGGCGCAGCGACTGGATGCGATTGGCTATCGTTACCCGTTGCATTTGGGGGTAACGGAAGCGGGGGATGGTGAGTATGGTCGGGTCAAATCAGCGGTAGGGATTGGCACCCTCTTAGCAGAAGGAATTGGGGATACGATTCGGGTCTCGCTGACAGAAGCCCCCGAAAAAGAAATTCCGGTAGCCTACGGCATTTTGCAAGCCCTCGGTATGCGGAAAACGATGGTGGAATATGTGGCTTGCCCCTCCTGTGGACGCACGCTTTTTAATCTAGAGGAGGTATTGCACAAGGTTCGTTCGGCAACCTCCCACCTGACGGGACTCGACATCGCGGTCATGGGCTGTATCGTCAATGGCCCTGGGGAAATGGCGGATGCGGACTATGGCTATGTCGGCAAAACCCCAGGTATGATCTCCCTCTATCGGGGCAAAGACGAGGTGAAAAAAGTGCCGGAAGCAGAGGGAGTGACGGAGCTGATTGCCCTGATCAAAGCCGATGGACGTTGGGTGGATCCGCCAACGGTTTGAAGGGATCCCCCATCCCCAGAGTTGACCCCACAGGTTAGAGTGAGAGGGATCCTGGGGGGCTGTTACGCCCGGATCCCTTCCTCCTGGAAAATCGTCCATAAATCGTCCATAAGTTGTTTCGTGATTCTCAAGGTAAAGGCATGAGCATATTTGGTATGGGTGTTCCTGAACTGGCGGTGATTGGGGTGATTGCGGTGGTTATCTTTGGCCCCAAAAAATTACCCGAACTGGGCAGCTCGATTGGTAAAGCCCTTAAAGGTTTTAAGCAGGAAATGAACGGCGTGAGCAGTCCTGACGGCAAAGAGGCAACCCCCCCCTCCGAAAAGCAGGACGCCGCCTGAGGATCCCTGATTATCTCAAAACAATGGGGATCGATACTTGCTTGTCTGGCGGAATTGGGTATAGTGCGGGGAAGATCGCCCAAAGAACCTGAGAGAGCATGGCAGAGCCAATGGATTTTGAATTGATGGCACAAATCCAGGCGCGGGAGCGGCGTGCCCACTTTATGCTTAAGGATCGCTACCATAAGCGGCTGCTGGAGATTGCTTTTGCCATTTTGCGAAATCCCCACCATGCCGAAGAGGTGGTCAGGCAGGTCTTTGAGTTTTCCTGGCGGCAGGCGGAGGTGTTCGACCTAGAACGGGATCCCTCCGTCGCCATTTGGCTATACGAGTTGACCCGCTTGTTTGCTCAAGAACGGCTCAACCGTTGGGGCTGGTTCAAAAAATCCCGCCCCTCCTCCCTTCCCTCCCAGTCTGCGGACAAAACCCCTTGGTCGTGGAGCCTTAAGCTGTTTGTGCTGGGGCTGGCTGCCTATGGGCTGGTCATCACCTGGCAGTATTGGCAAATTCGCCAGACATGGCTCACCTATATTGACCAAGCGGCTCAAGAGGTGCAACGGCTCTACCAAAGCTGGATCCGCCAGCCAAATGTTCAAGAAGTCTTGCTGCGGGATCCCTCCCTCCGCACGGATCGTCTAGCCCAAGGGCTCTGGTCATCCCAAGCTCGTCGTTTGATTTTGTTCTCCAATAATCTGGCGGCAGCTCCCCCTGGGCAGGCTTATCATGTCTGGGTGGAAGATAACGCCGCGTCCCCCCAACCTGGGATCCCTAGCAAAACAGTGGAGTTTGCCGGATCCCTCACCTTTGCCCAAGATGGGACGTTGCAATGGGCTAGTCCTGCCCTACAAACCGCTCAACCGGATCGGCTGGTGATCACCCTAGAGTCTGTCAATCATCAGGATCTCCCCACTGGGGAAGTGGTTCTAGAGAGCCGTCTACCCGCTCTTTCGGCTCAGCCCACTAGCCCCTAAGTTGTATAAACAAACCCCTAAACAACTCAACATGGCTTCTGAGCAACACCAAGCCGATCAGCAGGATGGGATTGTAGCTCGGCTTTTGGCAGAGTTGAAAGATGAGCAAAAGTGGGAAGCCCGTTTTGCTGGCACGACAAACGAGCAGTGGGATCAGATGGCTGCAATGGTACGTCAACAAATTGAAAGTGGGGTGACCGTTGCGCTGAATGCAGTTTTTCCATCGCAGAAATGAAATCAAGTGTCACTAAAACGTTTCGTAAGCTGTCGAACGATCTTCCGGCATCGGTTCAGGAGCAAGCGGCAAAAACATATACACTCTGGCAAGAAAATCCCTATCATCCTGGCCTTCAGTTCAAACGAGTTAGCTAACAACAACCGATATACTCTGCGCGTGTCAGTCTTAACTATCGTGTTCTAGGTTTGTTGGTATTTACTGGTATTGGATTGGCGCACATGATGAATATGATGATTTTCTCAAGCAGATGTAGTTTAAGGGATCTGTAGAGACTCGGCATAACAACACAGTGGAGCAGACGGTATTAAGCTCTCCGCCCATTGCCAAAATTATCCACCGCCAGCTCACTTCAGCCGTTGTGCCGCTTCACATCTTGGCGAGGACGGTACTCCAATTTCACTGTTGTAGGAAAGAGACTTTAAGATCAAGTCAGTGCATCATAACTGAGAGGCGAAGTAGTGAGCCGAATTGTTTTAACCACCATTGGCTCCTTTGGTGATTTGCATCCCAAAATTGCGATCGCGCTTGAGCTACGAAAGCGTGGTCATGATGTCGTGTTTGCAACTCACAAAGAATATCAGGATAAGGTTGAGGCTCTCGGTTTCGCGTATCGTCGGATGCGCCCTGACAACACGGCGCTTAATGATCCTGAAGAAATGGCGCAGATGATGGATTTGAAAACGGGCACAGAGTATGTCATCAAAAATTGGGTATGTGCGAACTTACATGAAACCTATACCGATTTGATGGATAGTGCTAAAGATGCAGATTTCATCATTACAGGTGAAGGAGTTGTAGCGGCTCGCTTGGTAGCAGAAAAGTTAGAAATTCCGTGGGCATTTGCTGCCCTACAGCCTGCCTCATTTCTGTCGGTTTATGATCCATCCGTCTTGCCTGTGCTGCCGTTTCTTGCCAAGTTCCGTGGGCTAGGTTCGCTGGCTAACCGAGGCATCATTCAATTATCAAAAGTATTGTCTAAGTCCTGGGCAGAGCCAATCCATCAATTGCGGCAGGAGATCGGCTTGCCACCTCTGACAGGGAATCCATTTATTGATGATAAATATTCACCGTATCTTGTACTGGCACTGTTCTCTTCAGTCTTCGCAAAGCCTCAGCCCGACTGGGCAAAAAATACGGTACTCACTGGCTTTGCATTCTATGACGGCAGCGAGGGTAAGACAGAACTTACACCGGAACTTCAGCAGTTTTTGGATAGGGGCGATCCCCCAATCGTTTTTACTTTAGGTTCAGCCGCAGTCATGACTCCTGGACGTTTTTTCCAGGCGAGTGTTGAAGCTGTAACGCAACTGAATCGCCGTGCTGTTTTACTGATGGGTGAAAATGCTCATCCAAATGATTTGCCAGAGACCGTATTTACCATGAGTTATGTTCCATACTCTCAAATTTTTCCGCGTGCTTGTGCAATCGTCCATCAAGGTGGTGTTGGCACGACAGCCCAAGCATTACGGGCAGGTCGTCCAACTCTTGTAATGCCTTATAGTCATGATCAGCCAGATAACGCAGCTAGAGTTGAACGTTTGGGAACATCGCGGACGATTCCTCGAAATCAGTACACAGCAGAACGAGTAGCCAAACAATTACGCCAGTTATTAGGAAATCCAAGTTATGCAGCTAAAGCTTTAGAAATTGGAGGTATTATCCGAGCAGAAAATGGGGTTGGTGTAGCGTGTGATGCGATTGAAAAGCAACTTCAAGCCGCCTCAATCTCGTCGTAAGCACCGCAACCCAACACTTCACGGCAGCGGACGGTCGAAAGCTACTGGTGCTGAGTTTAAGGTTATCTGCCGCCGCTCCGTTTTGCCGTTATCCTGATAGTCATACGTGGGCAACCCCGGCTGGTCACCGAAGGTTTTGTTAATCCCCTGGCGCTGTCGGATCCGTTCCCACCCTTTCCCCACGATTGAGGAGTTGCTTGTGAAGTCAACCTGGATGAACGCTTGGATCCATTCATTTGCCTGGATAGTTGGCCCCGGTGCCTTAGCCGCCACGACCCTGCTGTCTGGACAGTCCTTCAATCCCGCCCACGCACAGGAACCCTTCAAGGCGGGCATGATTTTGGTGGGACCTAGCCAAGACGGGGGGTGGAACCAGGCGCATTTTGAAGCCACCGATTATGTGAAAAGCAAACTGCCTGGGGTGACGTTTGAATATGTAGACAAGGTGAACCCGGCGGATCGCCCCAACGTTAAGGGATCCCAGGTAGCGGATGATCTGATCGCCAACGGCGCTAAGCTAGTTATTTTCAACTCCGATGACTTCAAAGACGATGCCCTCGCCACGGCCAAAAAGCATCCAGAGGTGAGCGTGATTCATGTCTCCGGGGACTATGCCTGGGCAGACGGAAAAAACTTTAAAGATCAGCCCAACTTGAGTAACGTACAGCCCCAGATGGAATATACCCGCATGATTTCTGGCTGTGCGGCAGCTTTGGGGACAGAATCGGGCAAGATTGGCTTTTTGGGGCCTTTGATTAACGATGAAACGCGGCGGTATGTCTCGGCAGCCTACCTGGGAGCACGCCATTGCTGGCAGAACTATCGGCAGAAGGATCCCGCCGACCTTGAGTTTAAGGTGGTTTGGATCGGATTCTGGTTTAATATCCCCGGTGTCACCCTGGATCCCACCAAGGTGGCGGATGATTTTTACAACGGGGGCTATGACGTGGTGATGTCCGGCTTAGATACTCCCGAAGCAGCGGTGCAGGGCAAAAAAGCGGCGGAAGCAGGCAAGCCTGTCAAGTTTACCCACTACGGACTGAAAACTGGCTGTGAATTGGCTCCCGACATCTGTCTCGGTGTTCCTTACTATAACTGGGGGCCTGCCTACAAAACGGCGGTGGAAACCGCTAGCCAAGGCACCTTCAAAAGTGAATTTATTTGGTCAGCTATTGATTGGCAAGACATCAATAACCCTGATACCACTGGGGCGGGGTTTGTGCCAGGGGCAGCCCTTTCTGAGGAACAAAGCCAGCAACTGACCCAGTTTATTGCTGAGCTGGCCAAGGATCCCAATTTCCTCTATCAAGGTCCCCTCAACTACCAAGATGGCACGGAGTTTATCCAAGCGGGCGAGACCGCCACACTCTCTCAAATCTGGTACATGCCGCAACTGGTGGAGGGCATCGAAGGTCCCAGCCAGTAGCCTGACGGGCACATGAATAGGATGTGATTTATGCTGGAAATCTCTCTTGTTGTGGCGCTGGCATGTCCGAGTCTTCTGGTTCCCTCTTGGATATTGTGATTCCTGCTCCCGGTCGGGTTTATCGCGGTTTCAACATTCTCCAAAATGTTCCCTTGACTTTCTTGGGATCCCGTGTCTTGGTGATTGGGGGATCCCGTTCCTTAGCTCAAGCTGCTCCCGCCCTTACCCTCAATCTGGTTCAGCACCAGGCTACGGCGGAATGGACAGCCTACGGAGCCGATTGCAGCGAGCGAGAATTGGCACGGATGTTGGCTTTGGGGCAGACGCATCGGGTCACAGGGGTGATTGGCGTGGGGGGGGGTAAGCCCCTAGATGTAGCAAAATGGGTGGCTCAATCCCTCGCTTGCCCGATTCTCACCGTGCCTACTTCTGCCGCCACCTGTGCCGCCTGGACAGCTCTCACCAACATCTACTCTGATGAGGGGGCTTTTCAGAGGGATGTGTCTTTGAAGCAGGCTCCTACCGCCCTGATTTTAGATTATCAGCTTATTCAAACGGCTCCCGCCCGAACCCTCGTGGCCGGGATTGGGGACGCGTTGGCTAAGTGGTATGAGGCTTCCGTCAGCAGTGGCGCTTCTGAGGATGCGTTGGTGATCGCGGCAGTTCAGCAGGCCAGGGTATTGCGGGATCTCCTCATGCAGGACTCCCTGCCGGCTCTGCAAAATCCTGGCAGCCAGGTTTGGCAACGGGTGGTGGATGCTTGCATTGTCTTGGCTGGGGTGGTAGGTGGACTGGGTGGAGCCAAGTGTCGAACGGTGGCTGCCCATGCCGTCCATAACGGCCTCACCCACCTGCTGCGCCATCGCGCTAGCTGGCATGGGGAAAAGGTGGCTTTTGGGATTTTGGTGCAGTTGCGTCTGGATGAAATTCTGCAAAACAATCAACTGGCTGTAGCGGCTCGTCGTCAGCTTCTCCCCTTTTACCAGCAGATTGGTCTGCCCCAAACCTTGGCAGACTTGGGTTTAGGCGAGCTATCTAGCGGTGAACTGAGAATGGTTGCCCAGATCGCTTGTGCGCCCGCCTCGGATATTCACCATTTGCCCTTTGCCGTGTCTCCAGAAGCCCTAATGGTGGCGCTGACTACCCCCTGTGTGGGCATCAGTCAGGGATCCCTACAATCCTCCTCGGTTGGGTAATTGACCAGGAAGCGCGGGATGAACGTGGAGATTCAGGGGGGAACCCATGTGAGGAAATGCTGAATAGCACAAAGAATTGTATTGAGAGATACTAAGTTAGGTCACGAAAGAATCCCCTCAAGCGTTGATGGGTCAGGGATTTCAGCCCTCTACGGATAGGGATCCCCTGACCTCAACTCTGGCCGAAGGGCTGTCTAGACTGGATTTATCAGGGTTGGAGCCAAGCCATGACCGAGTCCTCCGTTCTGCCTATCCATGCCGCTTCCCTTTCCTCTCCGCATTCATCTATGTCCACAGCCTGGGTGGTTAATTTAGAATCAGTGGGGCTGGCGGATATCGCCAGTGTCGGGGGCAAAAATGCCTCTTTGGGGGAAATGTTGCGCGTCCTCACTCCCCAAGGGATCCGCGTGCCTAAGGGCTTTGCCACCACCGCTCAAGCCTATCGCTATTTCATGCGGTCAGCGGATCTGGAAAGTCAACTACGCAACCTCTTCCAAGATTTGGATGTAGAGGATGTGGATAACCTACGTCACCGTGGCAAGGTTGCCCGCTCCCTACTCCTGCACACCCCTTTTCCGGCGGAATTGCAAGCCGCCATTAGTCAGGCGTATCAACAGCTAGAAGCAATCTATGGCAAGGATGTGGATGTGGCGGTTCGCTCCAGTGCCACCGCCGAAGATTTACCGGATGCCAGCTTTGCCGGACAACAGGAAACTTATCTCAATGTGCATGGGGTAGAGGGAGTTTGGCAAGCCTGCCATCGCTGTTTTGCTTCCCTATTCACGGATCGGGCTATTTCCTATCGCCAGATCAAGGGGTTTGACCATCTGGAGGTGGCACTTTCGGTGGGTGTACAAAAAATGGTGCGCTCCGATTTGGCGGCTTCGGGAGTCATGTTTTCGTTAGATCCAGAAACAGGATTTCGACAAACCGTGTTGATTAGTGCCGCCTATGGGCTGGGGGAAAATGTTGTGCAGGGGGTGGTCAATCCCGATGAGTATGTTGTCTTTAAGCCCACCCTCCAGCGGGGATTTTCTCCCATTTTGAAAAAGCGACTGGGCAGTAAAGCTCTCAAAATGGTTTATGACATTGGCGGATCCCGATGGGTTAAAAATGTGGTGGTTCCCATCTCAGAACAGCAGCAGTTTGCCCTACAAGATGCTGAGATTTTGCAGTTAGCAACATGGGCTTGTCAGATTGAGAATCACTACAGTCATCTGCACCAAACCGATACGCCAATGGATATCGAATGGGCAAAAGATGGCCTGAGCGGAGAACTTTTTATTGTGCAGGCTCGCCCCGAAACCGTGCAGTCTCAAAAAATGGGGAACATCCTAAAAACCTATCAATTGGTCAGTGCTGAAAGACCCCAACCCCTCCTGACCGGACGCAGCGTCGGCGAGAGCATCGGACAAGGAATGGCTCGTTTGATCACAGAAGTCAGCAAAATTCATCAGTTCCAGGCGGGAGAAGTATTGGTGACCGATAAAACGGATCCCGATTGGGAACCCATCATGAAAAAAGCCAGTGCCATTGTCACCAACCAAGGAGGACGAACCTGCCACGCGGCAATTATTGCCCGTGAACTAGGGATCCCGGCGATTGTGGGCACCAGCAGTGCCACCCAAACCCTCAAAACAGGGGAGCCGATCACCGTCTCTTGCGCGGAAGGAGAAGAAGGACGGGTCTATGCCGGACTGTGGCCGTTTCAGGTGACAGAAACTCCTCTGGCTACTCTGCCGCATCCCCGCACACAACTAATGATGAACTTGGGGGATCCCGACCAAGCCTTCAGACTGTCAGGGATCCCGGCGGATGGGGTGGGGCTGGCTCGTTTGGAGTTCATCATTGCCAATCATATCAAAGTGCATCCAATGGCTCTGATTGACTATGCCGAGTCATTAAAATCGGAGCCTCAGTTGGCCGAATTAACTGCTCTTTATGAGCATAAACCAGACTACTTTGTCGATAAATTATCGCAGGGAATTGGCATGTTGGCGGCAGGCTTTTATCCTCGTCCGGTGATTGTTCGACTCTCTGATTTCAAGAGCAATGAATACGCCAATTTAATGGGAGGAAAACGGTTTGAGCCTCTAGAAGAAAACCCGATGATTGGCTGGCGGGGAGCCTCGCGTTATTATGACCCTCGCTATCGAGAAGGCTTTGCTTTAGAGTGTCGGGCGATTAAACGAGTGCGCGATGAGATGGGGCTTACCAATGTGATTGTTATGGTTCCATTTTGTCGCACCCCTGATGAAGGTCGTTTGGTGATTGCGGAAATGGCAAAACATGAGCTACGGCAGGGAGAAAATGGCTTAGAAATTTATGTGATGTGTGAATTACCTAGCAACGTCATTTTAGCGGATCAGTTTTGCCAGATTTTTGATGGATTTTCGATTGGATCCAATGATTTAACACAACTTACTTTAGGATTAGATCGAGATTCGGCATTGGTGGCCGGACTATTTAACGAACGCCACGAAGCAGTGCAACGGATGATTCGACTGGCGATTGCTACCGTCAAACAGCATGGTCGCAAGATTGGGATTTGTGGACAAGCTCCCAGTGACTATCCTGAGTTTGCTAAATTTTTAGTAGAAGCCGGCATTGATTCAATGAGTCTCAATCCTGATTCACTCCTAAAAACACTGCTGGTGGTGGCGGAAGCCGAACAGTCCCTTGCCTCAGCCTAAAACCACAAAACCCCTATGACGATTGATAAATCCAATTCTCTGCCTCTTTTTCAGGGGCAGGTTCTTTTGCGGGAGGGTGACTATCAGCAGGCCGCTTTCTGGTTAGCCGAGGCCGTGGAGAGCCAACCGACGGATCCTCTCCATCACTGGTTGTTGGGAATTGCTCATACTTGGCTAGGTCAAGCATGGCAAGCCCAATGGATCTGGCAATCCTATTTACAAACCTATCCTGAAGCAGATAGTGGAGATTTGATCCAAGTTTTATTAGAGGAAGCAAGTTATCAGGAGAAAAAAGGAAATTTACCCCAAGCTGAACTTCTCTATCAGCAGATTATTGAGGTTGATCCTGAACACAGTTTTGCCTTCTATTGTCTAGGGATCCTCTGCGTTCAGTTTAAGGAGTTTGATCAAGCTCTCGATTATTTTCGTCAGGCAACGATTCACCATTCGCAGTTTAGTTTGGCTTTTCGAGAGTGGGGGTTAGCCCTACAAAAAATTGGTCGGTTTGATGAAGCTATCTCCTGTTTACAGAAAGCGATTGATTTGGGTGAACATTCGTCTCAAGTTTGGTTTCACTTGGGAGTTTGTTGGCTAGAACGACAGCGCTATCCCCAGGCCATAGCATGTTTCAGAGTGGCTAGCCAATGGGATCCCGTTCATCCTGATGTTTTCTGGTGTTGGGGAGATGCTTGGCTAAAGTTAGGTGAATGGGCACCTGCTTATCAGTGTTTTCGGCAAGCTGTCCAGTTAGATAATGATTTTTTGCAAGCATTTTTGGTGGCTCACGCTTGGAAGTCAAATGGAAGAGAGCCTCATGCTCTCAGCGTCCTAATTCTTCGGGATTTATTCAGTAATTCTTCCCTTCAAACTCGAGAAGCAACACCTGAGAGTCTTACGTTATCTGCTGACTGGCAACGCATTCTCAGCAAGCATCCTGATTTTGTCGGGATCCTCCAAGCATCACCGAACCATATAGTCCCCACCCAACATGCCAGTGAAATGCCTCCGCAATTAAATATCCCTTTAATCATTAAGGGATCCCTTCAACCCAATGTTTCTCAATCATTCCCAAAAGGGGGATATCGTTTCACAGAAGAATGGTTTATTGCCCAAAAGCGAGGAAATTATCAGCCGATTGAGCCTGCTCACCGTCTAACATGGATCCGTCCAAACACAGCGGATCCCTGCATTCAAGATCGACTGCGAAACTTCTCAATTGATTCTCCAGCCACTTTTGTGGTCAGACTGCCCAATGCCCGTGCCCATGTGGGTCACTATCAAACCCCTCAGGCTAGTTTTGCCAGTGCTGTTATCACAGAAGATGAATATTTATTGGGAGATCTTTCTCCTTGTTTACCGCCCCCCGAATTTCTGGATCGTCCCCACGCCAATTTAGAAGATCATCCCCTGCTCACCCTTTCTTTCCTCCCCCCATTACATCAATTAGCGGGAACTATGGCCGTCTTTCCCTTAGGAGCAGTCAACTATTTTCATTGGATGATAGATGTTTTACCCTCAATGCTACTGTTAATAAACAGTGGGATCCCTTTGGAGCAGATTGACTATTTTTGGTTGCATGGTTATCAAAAACTCCCCTTTCAACAGTCCACTTTGCAGCGCCTAGGGATCCCTAGCGAAAAGATCATCGATGCCCGCCATCCAGCCTATCAACACATTCAAGCTGATCAGTTGGTAGTTCCTTCTTTGGCTGGTTATGTCAGCACGATCACAGCTCCTGCCTGTCAGAAAATTCGTAATCTTTGGCTCACAGAATCTCAGCAAAAGGAAGATATTACCCTCCATCAACGCTATTATATTAGTCGCAAGAAAGCAAAGTGGAGACGCTTAATCAATGAACCGGAGATTTTGGCTTGTTTAGAACCCTACGGCTTCCAGGTTTTGCAATCAGAAGATCTCAGTTTGACGGATCAAATTACCCTATTCAATCAAGCAGAAGCTGTTATGGGACTACATGGAGCCGGATTGACCAATATTTTATTTTGTCGCCCCCACACCAAAGTGATTGAAATTTTTCCGAGTAATGCTATTCTCCCCTACTTTTGGACGATAAGCTGTCAACTAGATCTAGACTACTTTTGCCTGACAGGTCAGGTAACCAAGAGTGCTTATTTGCCTAGTTTTCTGAAAGAGCCTGATTTTGATCGAGAAGATACCTGGGTCAATCCGCGTGATTTGTTGGCTGTCCTGGCTCAAGCTAATTTGACATAGCAATAGCCCCAATACAAGCCGTTTTGCCTGACCAATCCTTGAAAAAATTATCTGCGGTTTATGAACTCCTCCTCTCCTGTCCCTCCGGTTACTCAGTACCCCCGTTTGGCCATTTTAGCTTCTGGTAGCGGTACTAATTTTGAAGCAGTTGCTCAAGCCATTAACGAACAAAAACTAATGGCCGAAATAGCGGTCATGATTACCAATAATCCTCAGGCCAAAGTGATTGAAAGAGCCGAAGGGAGAGGGATCCCTTGGATTCTGTTGGATCACCGCCACTTTCCTGAGCGAGAAATGCTTGATCAAGCCATTGTAGAGGTTTGTCGGTCTCACGCCGTAGACTGGATCATTATGGCCGGTTGGATGCGGCGAGTTACTTCTGTTTTAATTGATGCATTTCCCCAGAAGATTTTGAATATCCATCCTAGTTTATTGCCCAGCTTTCCTGGCATTCGAGCCATTGAACAGGCATTAGCCTATGGGGTCAAAATTACGGGTTGCACCGTCCATTTTGTCACTCTAGAGGTTGATCAAGGACCTATTATTGCCCAAGCGGCTGTGCCCGTTTTTGCCACCGATACTCCAGAGATTTTGCATCAACGCATTCAGCCAGAAGAACACCGAATTTTAGTGGAAGCCATTCAACTTTGTCTATCCTCAAGGGTGTGAGTCTAGAGAAAACTTCCCTTGGCCGCTAGTCAGAACTATTTTGCCGGTCTCGCAGGGTTTGATAGGCCAATTCTGCTAAATATTGGCTGGCATGGGCATGGGCGTCTTCCTCGTGCTGAGCAAGGCTATCTAGGGCACGCACCTCTAACAACGGATGGGGAACATAAGAGGCCGACGCGACTTGACCCACCAACACTATCAACGGCTTGCCTGCTTGTTGGGTGGCCTGCCAGATGCCCGATAACAGCTTGCCCATCCAGCTTTGGGAATCCAGTCGTCCTTCCCCACTAATCACCAAGTCGGCGGCGGCTAACCGTTGCTCAAACCCAACCTGTTGCAAAATACGCTCGGTGCCCGACACTAGAGATCCCCCTAAAAAAGCTACTAAGCCTGCCCCTGTGCCCCCAGCGGATCCCGTCCCCGCCAGATCGGCCACCGCCACCCCTAAGTCCCGCTTGATACAAAGGGCAAGCTGCTGCATGGCCTCCTCTAGAAGGGGCAGTTGGGCGGGGGTTGCCCCTTTTTGGGGCGCAAAAAGGGTAGCTCCGTTGGCTCCGATTAGGGGATTTTGCACATCGCTCAAGCCCAGCCAGCGCATCCCTTGCACCCGCTGCCAAGCCAGGGATCCCGGAGGAGGTTCGATCCTGTGCAAGTGTCGCAACGCCACTCCACCCTGGGGCAACCTCTGACCTTGCCGATCCCAAAATCGATAACCCAGCCCCCTCGCCATGCCTGTTCCTCCGTCGTGGGTGGCGGATCCCCCCAAGCCAATCCAGCCCGCTTCCAGATCGAGATCCTGGGCTACCGCGAGGATCAACTCCCCCAATCCCTGGGTGGTCGTGATGGCGGGATCCCGACGCGCGGGTGGCACCAACGGTAAGCCAGAGGTTTGCGCCAACTCCAGAAGAGCGGTTTTTCCCATCAGCCCATAGGTGGCCAGTACGGGATCCCCTAGTGGTCCTGTCACCTGCTGCTGCCGCCGTTCCCCCTGTCCGGTTGACAGCAACGCCGCCACGGTTCCCTCCCCACCATCCGCCAAAGGCAAGCAATCTACCATAATCTGGGGATCCGCCCGTTTGATCCCATTGGCTATCGCCTCTGCCGCCGCCACCGCTGATAGGGATCCCTTAAAGGCATCGGGACAAATCAAAACCTGCCGCACCACCATCCGCAAATTTCCTGACCAAATTCACCTAACTTCTAAAGTATGCTTTGAAGATGAGGTTGGTAACCGATGTGTCCTTCTCTCACCGCAAACGTGCTCAAAAATCCATTCACGAGACCTACCGACTGCTGGGGCTAGCGGGAACAGGTCAGTATGGACGTGTCTATTGTGCCCGCCACCAGATCACGGGTGAATTGGTCGCCCTCAAAGAATTGGAAGCTCACCGCTTTCCTACCCAAAATCTGTTGCGGGAACTCCGATATTTGCTCGCCCTTAATCACCCCAATATCACCCGTTGTTTTGCCTTAGAACATGCCCGTGAGGGGCGCTATCTGGTCTTGGAATATTGCGAAGGGGGAACCCTGCGGGATTTGCTCAATCAATCCGTCCCTCTGCCCTACTCGCAAATTTTGCAATTTATGCACGATATCTTGGCCGGACTGGAGCACGCCCATGCTCAGGGGTTGGTGCATTGTGATATCAAGCCAGAAAACATCTTGCTCAAGCCCACCCCAACCGGATGGTCCCTCAAACTGACGGATTTTGGCATTGCCCGCCACCAAGAACGCTCCACCCCAGATCTGAGCGCCACGGGATCCCCAGCCTATATGGCTCCTGAGCGGTTCTATGGACAGGTGGAACCCGCCACAGATCTCTATGCAGTTGGCATCATTTTGTATGAGTTGCTGGCGGGGAGACGCCCGTTTTCCGGTACACCCGCCCACTTAATGCATGCCCATCTCAACCAACCGCCTCTCCTGTTTCCGGATATTCCCACCCCTTTTTGTCCGATTGTGGAAATAGCGCTGCGGAAATTGGCTGCCCGTCGTTTTCGGACTGCCCCTGCAATGGCGGAAGCCCTTTCCCATCTCGCTCCTACCCTACTGGAACCGGATCACTGCTGGTTGGGATTAAATCCTCCCCTCCTCCCTGCTCCCGATCTCCAGAAACATCCCATCCCTCCCCTGGATAGCTGGCTGGCACTTCCCCCCAGCGGCAGTCATTCCCCCCATCTGTTTTGGAGCGCTGGAGCGACGATCACCCATACCCATTCTTTTCCGACCCATGCCCTAGGGGATCCCTCCCCCCCCTCTCTACCCCCCCTGCCCTCCTCCGTTACCCATCTCTACTCCCTCCCCGATCCACCTCAGCAGCAGCAGGGGGATCCCTCGGTTTTTTCGCTGCTGGTCATGACCGCGGAGGCCGCCTATCGCCTGACCCCCCCCCACCCCGCCAAAGCCCTCCTCCATCCAGCCCAGGCGTGGCACCATGCCTATCATCCCTATCACCACTGGTTAGCCTGGGCTACGCTAACGGAATGGGGATTGATCCACCTCAAGCCACCGCTGCCACCCGCCAACGAAGCCCCCCATCTGGCAGAAAATTGGCGAGATCTAAATTGGTCAGAAAGCTATCGCTATGATCGCTGGCTCTTGCCCCAATCTGGCTTGGTAGAAGCTCCGCAACTGATGTGGCTTCCCTCTGCGTTGGTCTGTGTGATTGAGCAACGGGTCTATTTTTATCCCTATCAAAATGTCATTCCTCCGCAACCCAACTCGCCAGAAATCTATGATCTGCCGCTGCCCGCCCGCCAGTGGGTACAGGGATCCCCGCTGCCCAACCTGCTGATGACCGATGATCAGCACCCCCACCGCCTCACCCTCATCCAGTTCCATCCCTTTCGGGTCAAATATCTGTTTTTGCAGGCAGACATTGATCAGATGATGGCGGCTCCGTGGGGGTTTGTGGTTTATACCCGCTACCATCGTCTGGTGCTGTTGACCGCGCAAGGGGATCCCTTAGCCCAGATCCAGCTACCGATGGCGGCTAGGCTCTTACAGGTCAGCTCGAACGGAGAAGTCTGGTTACAGTCGCAGGATCCCGTAGAGGAGGGAGGACTTTATCACCTGCTGCGGATGGATTTTCGCCAGCTATCCCTCTTGGATGAGCAGGGATCCCCTGCCAAAATCATCAATCTGAGCTATACCTAAAAAACCAAGGGTTGTCCCCAACCCTTCGGCAACCCCTCTGCCGCCCCCTGATCTCCCCATGCGCTAACCCCATTTCTGCCATGAATGACTCTCCGGTTGATGCTCTGCTGCAAGATCTGAAAAATCCGCAGGAAGCGGTGCGGCAACGAGCCACCCAGGAACTTTGGCAGATTTGGTTCCAGCAAAAGGGATCCCAGGGGTGTGAATTGCTCCTCCAAAGCCAATCCTTGATCGATGAGGGCAATATGAGTGAGGCGGAAGCCCTCTTGACAGGGCTGATTGATGGTCAGCCAGACTTTGCCGAAGCCTGGAATCGTCGCGCCGTCCTCTACTATTTGCAAGACCGCTTCCCCGAAGCCGTAGAAGACTGCCAGGTGGTGATTCGCCTCAATCCCCATCATTTTGGAGCTTGGCATGGTTTAGGTCTCTGCTTGGCTGCCCTCGGAGAATATCGCCAAGCTATCTCCGCCTTTCGGCAGGCGCTCGCCATACAACCCTTTGCTTTAATGAATCAACGCTTGATTTTGGAATGTACGGTTCTCTTAAACTAGGGATGGATGAACCGGGATCCTTGTCGGAGGGAGTGAAATGCGCTTTTTGGGGATGGGCTTGATCCTGCTGCTGCTGGGAGGGATCCCGTTATCGGTAGCCGCTCAAGATCTGAATCAGCAACTCAACGCAGCGGTAGCAGAGAAGCGATGGCCAGATGCCATTGATCTGGTGGATCAAGTGATTCAACAGCAGCCTGACCGACGAGAGCCGCTCAGAGCCTATCGAAGCCAATTAGCAGCACTGGCGGAGGCAGGGATCCCTGACAACGATTCGATAGACTATGTCCGAAAGACTTCCAAAATAGATGTTTTTGAAGAATGGCTACGAGGGTCTGATATTGCCAAAACAGAGGATGCTTGGTCAAAATTTGATGAGATTAGTAACCAAGCTAATCCTGAGATGACCCTGGAGGATGTCATAACTATTATGGGATCCGCCGGAACGCTCATCCCTGCGGATGTCGATACACCACTATTTAATCTGTCAGATTCATCCCAACCAATACCCATCCGTTATGCTTGGACAGATAATCGGGGTGGAATTTTAATCATCGACACAGAGGGGAAACGGGTGGTTGCCCAAACCAGACTGTCCATCACCCTTGACTGAATCGAAAAGATCTCGCTAAAAGATATCCGCCCATCCACACACACCTAGCATGGTCTTGTCCACCTCCTTTGCCCAACTCCGACCCGATTTGCTGGTGTCTGCGAGCCATCACCTGGCTTGGCGGGGGTTGGAGGTGATGACCTTTCAGGGGATCCCGAACGAGTCAAGTTTTCCGCCATTGGATCGTCATCTCCTCTTGCTCCATCAACAGGCTCACCTCACCGTGACCGCAAAATTTGCCGATCAGCAGCAGCAGGGATCCATCACCCCCCTCACCAATCTCTCCCTCATCCCAGCCTTTTGTCCCAATCAGTGGGCATGGCCAGAAACGGCGGATTTTCGGGTTTTACACCTCTACCTTCATCCTGATTGGTTAACCCAGGTCGCGCCACCAGAGATCCCGACCCCCAGCCTAGCTCCCCAGATAGCGATCAGCGACCCACAACTGGAGTATTTGTCCTTGGCGTTGCAGGCTGAAGTAGAAACGGGCGGGTTAACAGGTTCTTTATTTGTGGAAAGTTTGACGATGGCACTGGCACAGCGGCTGCTCCACCGCTCCGCCCCCCACCCCCCGCAACGCTTCCCCGGACAGTTATCAACCCAGCAGAGGCAAACCGTTCTGGACTATTTGCATAGCCACCTTGACCAACCCCTGCACCTGGCAGAGATGGCTCGCCTACTTGACCTCAGCCCCCACTATTTTGCCCGTCTCTTCAAACAGACGGTTGGGATCCCTCTCCACCAATATGTGATTGCTCTGAGGGTAGACCGAGCTGTACCCCTGATTCAAGCCGGACAACTTCCCCTCAACCAGATTGCCGCTCGCGTCGGTTTCGCCCACCAAAGCCATATGACCCACCATGTCAAACGTCAACTGGGCCTCACCCCCAGCCAACTGCGGAACTCCCCACCCTCCAACCGCCCAGCGGCTAGGCAAGATCCTGCTAACCGAGAGCAAGAATAGGTAAGACACCCTCCCCCAGATTCTTTAGAATGAGCAGGATCGTTGCCCATCACCCACCGCAGAAGCCTTGAATACTCGTCAAATAACCTCTCAACGGTTGGGTGTATGGGCGTTGTTATGACGCGATCGCTACGCTTCCTAATCAAGCTACTGCAAAACCTGTATGCTGTCGTATTTTAGGATGACGAAAACCTAATACGATATCTTCTTTGGAAACACCCGCTGCCATTAAATCCGTCGCTACTCCTTCCTCAGTATCATCGGATTGAACCCAAACCTTATCATCAATCAAGCTGATGTGGATTGGAGCTGCATGAAGATATTTGTCGCCATGCCAGCCCATATCTAGAACCAGATACTGTCCCCGTTCATCATCGAAAACAGGCTGAGAAATGTAGCCATCAGGTAGCGTAGCACGATAATCAGCGTGATTTTGAAGGACGCTCTTAACAATGCCTTGATATTTTAATCGGGTATCCATTGCACAATCGCCTCACTTTCATCATTAAAGACAATTAACTTGACCACCTGGTTTTTGAGTAAGACTTGTCCTAATTCTATAGTGAATACACTGTTAAAGGTTGGCTGAGGCACTGCGAGATAAAGGCTGCGCCAAATCCTCATTTCATCAAGGATTTGGCGGTACAGGACATATTGCCCCAATGCCTGTTCTAAGTCTTTAACATCTGACGAACCTACAAAGCTTTTCACTTCAACCACAATTCTTTGTAATCCCCTCTCAGCACTAATCAACTGCTCTGCACCCAAATCAGCCGACAAACGCTTTTTACCAATCTGAAGCGGGAACGGATCATGCGTAATCGTCCATCCGTCTTTTTGCAGGGCACGCTTCACAGTGTCGTGGTAAATGTCCTTTGCTGGCACGGAAAACCTGAAGTAATCGAACTGTTGCTGCCAGTATATAGTGATTGCTGTTGCTTTTGATACCAACAGATAAGCTTCAAGTACGTCCCTACCCAAGACCTAGCGGCATAACTTTTCTTAATATGGGCGGAGTAAATTGGCAATTCCGGATGCACTTTCTTGAAGCGTAGACTTGGGTAGCTTGGGTCTTCCTTAAACTGGCGCTACGCTACGCTGCACGGGTTTGCTCTTGAACCTGTTTAAGTAAATCAGCGAATAATTTACGGAACTCCCCACCCTCCAACCGCCCAGAGGCTAGGCAAGATCCTGCTAACCGAGAGCAAGAATAGGTAAGACACCCTCCCCCAGATTCTCTAGAATGAGCAGAAGCAAAGATTTTTACCGTTAGGCAGGAGAGGAACATGCCAATATCCGGATGGCGGATCGCTGGATTCGTTGGGATGAGTCTGTTTTTTTTGACTCCTGGCTATGCTCAGGAATTGCCCCCTATTTTTGACCAGGTGCCGCCACAACTTCTTCCCGCCACCTCCTTAGCCCGCCTACCCCAAAACACCTTTTTGGAGAGCATTGTTGCCACCCCAGAGGGCGATCTCTTCATCACCAACCACGAAGCGGGCAAAATTCTCCGCCTCAACAGCCAGGGATCCCTTTCTATCTGGGCAACCTTAGCAGGCAAAGCCACAGGACTCGTGCGAACCGAGGATCAATCTCTGCTGGTAACGGGAGTGGATCCAACCCAAACCCAAATGGTTCTGCGGGTGGATAGTACAGGGCAAGTGACCACCCTTCTGAAAATGCCCGAAGCTCAATTTCTCAACGGTATCACCCACCTGGCAGGCTCTCGTTATTTAATGGCAGATTCCTACCGAGGAGCGATTTGGTTGTTTGATGCTAGCCAAGCCACAGCCGAGATTTGGCTAGAACACCCGCTGTTGGCACGCCCCGACAGCAACAACCCCATTCCGGCGGTAAATGGTCTGAAGATTTTTAATAACATCCTCTATGCCTCAAATACCGCTCAACAGCGATTGCTCAAGATCCCAGTGGGATCCGATGGCAAGGCGGGGGATCCGCAGATTTTCGTGGAGCGGATCAATCTGGATGATTTTGCGTTGGATAGTGACGGTAATCTCTATGGAGCTACCCACATCTACAACAGTGTAATCAAAGTCACGCCCCAGGGATCCATTACCATTGTGGGGCAACCCACCGTAGGCAGCACCGCCGTTGCTTTTGGGGAAACCCCCGCCGATTCGCAAAGCTTATATGTGGTTACCAATGGAGGGATGTTTTTGCCGCCCCCGACCGGTGTCGAGGAAGCCCAGGTGATTCGCCTCCAACTGGATCCCTAACTCCCTGCACAAATTACCCAAAACATCCCCTTTGCTCATCTTGGGGCATCCCTATTCTTCCTTGGAAACATCGCCTTCATCCCCTTCTACCTAAGCCGTTTTAACTTTTTGGGGGTTCGGGGGGCTATAAGTTCCGTGCTGTAGCTGTAGCTTGCTTCCCGCAGGGTAAGGTCAGCGTCGGGATACATGGACACCCCGCGTCGTAGAGCTTCGCTCCGCCGAAGGCGTATGAGGGGTTTCTCCTGGGGAGACGCTCCGCGAACGATGCCCCGAAAATCGACAAACTATCTATCGGTTCTAACAGAAGGTGTAAATCTTTTAGAATG
>JANRIL010000004.1:0-8254 GCA_033764955.1 Cyanobacteriota bacterium
CGACGCCCAACCCCACTTGGAAACACCACAGCAAAAGTTGGTCGGCTAGTCCAAATTGTGCGGAGTACGCTGACCCTGGCTATCATCCCGACACCGACCCTATCGGTTAGGGTGCGGGGCTTCCCGCCGAGTAAGCTAAAACGGGCAGGGAATGGCCTTTATCTCCACTAATCAATCTCCTGCAAAACCTCGCTCAAAATACCGATTAACTGATCAATATGAGTTTTCTCGATGATCAGAGGGGGAGATAGGGCAATAATATCTCCAGTAGTTCGCACCAAAAGCCCCTTCTCATAACAACGCAAAAAGGCGGCAAAAGCCCGCACTGTGGGTTGTCCGGCAATGGGTTCCAGCTCAATCCCAGCGATCAGACCTAGGTTCCGTAGGTCAATCACATGGTTTAGTCCACGCAAACTATGAATGGCTTCCTCCCAATAGGGGGCTAGCTCAGCCGCCCGTGCAAAAAGGTTTTCTTGCTGATAAACCGCTAGAGTGGCTAGCCCTGCTGCACAAGCCAGAGGATGTCCAGAGTAGGTGTAGCCATGAAAAAGTTCGATGGCTTGCTCTGGCCCTTGCATGAAGGTTTGATAAATCTCCTGACTTACCAACACTGCTCCCATGGGCACCGTGCCGTTCGTTAAGCCCTTGGCACAGGCAATCATATCTGGCACAACCCCCCAATAGGTGCTAGCAAAAGGGGATCCCAAACGACCAAAACCCGTGATCACTTCATCAAAGATCAACAAGATGCCATAGCGATCGCAAATAGCCCGCAGTTTTTCTAGATAGCCGACGGGTGGCAGCAACACTCCAGTGGATCCGGCCACGGGTTCAACAATCACCGCCGCGATGTTGGACGGATCATGCAGCGCAACCATCCGCTCCAATTCCTCCGCCAGATGGGATCCCCACAGCGGCTGACCCCGGCTAAAGGCATTCTGCTCCAGATGGTGGGTGTGGGGAAGGTGATCCACCCCCGGCAAGAGTCCGCCAAAAAACTTGCGAACCGTCGGGATCCCACCCACCGACATTCCCCCAAAGCCGACCCCGTGGTAGCCCCGCTCTCGACCGATCAGGCGTTGACGGGATCCCTCTCCACGGGCGCGGTGGTAAGCAATTGCTATTTTGAGGGCTGTGTCTACCGATTCCGAGCCGGAGTTGGTGAAAAAGACATGATCCAAAGGATCTGGAGCTAAGGCCGCCAACCGTTCCGCCAACGCAAACGCCTTGGGATGTCCCATTTGAAAGGCGGGAGCATAATCCATCTCGGCTACCTGTGACTGCACCGCCTCCACGATGGGGCGGCGGCAATGTCCGGCATTAACACACCAGAGTCCCGCTGTGCCATCCAAGATGCGTCGCCCATCCTGGGTGGTGTAGTGCATACCCTGGGCGGATACCATTAGGCGGGGATGAGCCTTAAATTGGCGATTCGCCGTAAAGGGCATCCAAAAGGGATCCAGATTGAGGGGGGATTCTAGAGAGAAGGAAGCATCATCGAGCATGATGAGTGACACCATCGTGGCTGGGAGATGCTTTTGATCATACGGTTAATCGTTGAGAGGCTAAGCTGGTTCGGGAATATTCAATGCCTCACGAGCTTTGGCTAAGGCATCCCGATAGCGATAACTAGCAGTTACAATATTTCCGCGTTGTTTAGTATCCACGCCACTGTAGGGCTTGGCCGCCATTTCTCCAGGAGTAAAGAACGGCTCCACCGTCTTGAGGCATTCTTGATAGGCATTTTCCACTTCAGCCACTAGGGCAGGATCAAGATTAGGTTTATAGGGGTCAAACTGGCTCTGGATCCCGATCCAGTTATGTTTGAAGATCAACAAACTTTGATCCGACCAGGTTTCTTCTTCACTCGATATTTTTTTGGCTGGAATTTCCGTGGCCAAATTTAACATTCCTTGAAAATTTAGGGAGGCATTAAAGTTAGTAGGATCCTCTAATTTGCCAATCAATGACTCAACACTTTTTACTAAATTTTCTCCATAAGGGATAGCCGCTTGGGTATCGCCATCCCGAAACAAGAGAGCCTCAACTCGATGAAAACTCCGAAATTCGGGGGATGTTTCTCCTCCCTCAATGGCATAAGGACGCGCATCAATATCGGCATCTTCCTGCTCAAAACTTAGGGCATAAACCTCGATCTCTTCGTAGGGAGGTCGGGTATCAATATAAGCCTTTTTAGCTTGAGCCAAGTCCCCACGTTTCAGTGCATCCACCATGTTTTCTGTAAGGGATAACAGAATCCTCGCCTCTTTTTTGAAATAATCAACTCCTGCCGCAACCGCCTGCGGGTAAAGGGTATCCGCAGCTATTTGCTGAGTTGTAGCTGTATCCGATTGAAGCATGGAGTAGCCGATCAATAGTAGAGCTGCCATCAAACTAGCGGTTAATGAAGATATGATCCGTTTCATAACTGTCTTGGATACCAAAAAACATCTTTTATGCTCGCTTTCATTGCCGTTACCACTCAAGCAAGTCACTATGAATCATGACTGGTAACCAGCCACATCAATTCCTTCTTTCTTCCTGTGAGTAATCTTAAGAAGTGGATAAACCCGATATTTAGGGTTATCTAGTCAAATATATCGTAAGCTTTATTAGAAAAAAATGTCAATAGTCTAAATCAGCTCTTTGGATGAAATGCCCCTGCCTATTTACAGTGACAGACACATCTGGTTGCTCGTCGATCCGTAGCCTCCAGAGTTCTGCGTTCAATTTGTTTCAAAAATCTGCCTCGTCTGGCGATAGTAGGATAGGGCAGCAGGGGAGGGCAGCTCCTTGGACGCGCAGAAGCAGGCTAACCCATGCAGCCGCTTAGCCAGAGATCCCTGTGAAGGAGGGATGATAGGATGCTCGCATGCGTACCGACACCATCTTTTATCAACTCTTTCAACTCCTTCCCGAAGTCCTCTTTGAGTTGTTAGGTTAACCCCCTGATCTAGCGCAAACCTACCGCTTCACCTCCCAAGAAATCAAAGAACTTGCCTTCCGCTTTGATGGCATCTTTCTGCCCCAAACTCCCCACCACCCCATCTATTTTGTAGAAGTCCAGTTCCAAGCCAAGCCCGAATTCTACTGGGATTTGTTCACAGAGGTTTATTTGTATTTGGGTCAATATCGTCCGGTGCAAGATTGGCAGGTGGTAGCGGTATTTGCTCAGCGCCGATTGGATCCAGGTGTGCCGATGGCCTATCGGGGAGTAGAAATGAGTGGGCAGTTACAGGTGGTTTATTTGGAGGAGTTGCTGGAGGGATCCACCGACTCGATTGGGGTCGGGATATTGCAGGTGATCATGGAGAGGGAGGAGCAGGCTCAGGAGAGGGTACAGCAATTAATTGAGCGGGTGAGAGGGGCAGGTCATCCAGTCAGGATTTTAGAATTGGTAGAGAAGGTAGTGGTCTACAAATTTAGTCAGATGAGTCGGGAGGAACTGGAAGCGATGTTCACGATGGAAGACTTGAAGCAGACTCGTTACATTCAGGATTTGATAGCGGAGGGAGAGCAACGGGGCAAGCTGGAGGGCAAGCTGGAAGCGATTCCCAAGCTGGTGGCTGCCGGGATCCCTTTAGCGCAGATTGCTGAGATTCTCGACCTATCGCTGGAGCAAATTAGCCAAGTGGTCTGTGATGGTTAAGCGTGGGTGATCGGACTCTACCCATAGCCTGAATCTTCAACGTAGGGCTAACGGCCAGCAATGCCAGAGTTTGCATCCCTTAATTCTGGAAAAAGGGGAGGGAGGCTAGCGCAAAAAGCGCCCAATTAAAAGGGATCCCACTCCTCCAAAAATGATGTTTTGGCTCCAGGCGGCTAACCACGGCTCCACCGCTCCGGCTTCTCCCAAACTACGCGAGACATTCAGAATCACGTAATAAACAAATACCAATAAAATGCCAAAAACTACCCCGCCATAGCGCCCCACCTGCCGCGCCGTATGGGTGGCCAAAGGAATCGAGATAAAGACAGCAAAAAAACTAGCCAGGGGCAGAGAGTAGCGCATGTGTTGCTCGGTACGTAATCCTTGAGTGTTGAGGTTAGAAGAAGTAAGACTGTCAATGTTTTGATTCAGCTCCGCCAGCGTCAGCTCACTAGGATCCGCTGCTGGTTGCATGAGGGTGGCCAGATCATCAGAAACCCGCAGAGTTTGGCGGCTAAAGGGTTCCTCCCGCAGGGATACGCCCTCGCCATCATAAAAATGCGCTACTCCCTGATTGAGAGTCCATTCCTGCCCATTCCAGGTGGCTTCGGCGGCGAGGGTGACCTGGCTGAGTTGACGGGTTTTTCCGCTGACATCCGGTTGTACCTTGAGGATGGTTACATCCCGCATCGTGTTGAGGCGAGGATCTACGGAGCGGATAAAAAACCAGAGGTTGTCATCGCTTTTGAAAAAGACATCCTGGGTTTGTGCTTGTTGAGGTTGAGCCAGTAGTGCCTGTTGGTCAATCTCACGGATGGATTGTTTGCTGGGGGGAACTAGTCCGTTATTGATGGCAAAGGAAATGCCGCTCATGGTTAAGCCCATCAACAACACGGGCAGAAAGATCCGTACAAAGGGGATCCCTCCTGCTCGCATCGCCGTAATTTCGCTATTACCACTCAACTTGCCCAACATCAGCATCGTGGCAAACATGCCGGCAATCGGCATCCCTAAGACGGCGGTGGCTGGAATATCCAGAACTAACAGCTTCAGGACATCCAGGGCGGGCACTTTGTCCACCACCAACTTATCCGCCAGGTTGAATAACTTCGACGCGGTCAGGAGCACCGTTGCTCCCCCCACCCCCGCCAAAACGGGGGTGATCATCTGCCCAAACAGATAGCGTTCCAGCAAAAAAAACTTAGACCACAGATAACTCATGAACCCAAACACAGCTACAGCAGAAATGGGATCCCCATCCCCTCCATCATGGCAACGGCAGGGATCCCTTGGCCTATTTTAGGCTGGCGGGCTGGGGCTGATAGTGATGACACCCCTGACAAGGCCCATCTGGATTGACGGCACAGCGCAAAAGTTGGGAACGGGCATTGTAGCGGCAACTGGGATCCCCAATCAGGTCAGCGTCGGATCCCTCTCGTTCTGGAATAGATCGCACCAACACCCGAATTGCCACCAAGCAATAACGACCATTGCGGAGCCAGTAGGAATGGCGTTTTTCCAAAACCAGGTAGGGCTGTTGATCCACCTGCAAAACTCCACCCGGATGAGGATGTTCAGTCAGAACTAGCTCCGCCAAAAGGTCTCCCGAAGCAACATCGATCACACGAATCGGTAAATGCGTGGCTAGCAAAGTAGACAACCCTCAACAATAGAGACAAAATCATCAGAGTCCATCTATCGTTACATACTTTTTGGCAGGTGGCTGCTAGGGTAAAAAAGTCTTGTCCGGTGGGCTATGGATACACTCACAAACACTGTTTTATTGGGATCCCATTGATTGATGCCCCCAGACCCAAACCAGGCAATTATTTCTCTCTTTAAGACGCTAATAAGCTACGAATATGAGGAATGGCTCGGCGAGTTTGTCGATAGCCCGTCCGAATAACCTCTTCTGCTCGATGAAAATCAAAGATCCCAAAGGTTGTTAGATCCGGCTCGATCAGCAGATCGGCTGGACAGATTTCTAGATTCCTTTGGGTCACTTTCTGCTCCATGATATTGATGGCGCTACCAATCACATCAAAAATGTTTGGTCCCGACTTTTCAGGAGTCGCCCATCCATCCAGTTTTTGTTGCAGACTTTCCTTGAGGGTGCTGTATTTTGTCTTTAAGGTGTTGATCAGTTGAGGGTACAACCCTCCTTCTGGAACGGTTGCTAGATACTCTTCTTTGTCGGCACTTTCTAACAAACTGCTTTCTGTCGCCACCTGTAGGGTTTGACCACTGCTTTCGGGAGAATAATAGCGACTCAGGTTGACCGCCACGACAACATCGGCTCCCATTTCCCGCACTACATCCACCGGAACGGGGTTGACAATTCCCCCATCAGCCAAAAAGGTGTTGTCTTTTTCTAAGGGGGTAAAAATCCCTGGAATGGCAATACTGGCTCGGATGGCTTCCACCATCGGACCGGATTTGAGACACCGTTGTTCTCCCGTTAACAGGTCGGTGGCCACACAACAAAAGGGAATGAGAGTAGTTTCAATGGCCAGTTCTCCCAGATGCTCCGCCAATAATTCATAGACCCGATTACCATCCAATAATCCTCGATTGGGGAAGGTGACATCAAAATAGGAAAGTAACATTTTCCAGTCCAGTTCCCGCACAAAGCCCTCTAGTTCATCCAACTGTCCGGCAGCATAAATACCTCCGACGAAAGCACCGATGCTAGCTCCTGCTAGATAATCGATAGGGATGCGAGCGGCCTGCAAGGCTCGAATAACGCCAATGTGTGCCCAGCCTCGCGCCCCTCCACTGCCCAGAGCCAGTCCCAGCTTTTTGCCCATTGTCGGGATCCCTCTTGATTGGCCACCAACCACTATGGCACGCCTTCCTGTCCTAACCTACGACCGAGGCACCTTGCTCCTCCACCCTCCTCCCCGTGGCAAAGGATGGATGGACTACGCCACCTGGGATGATCGGGTAGAACGGTTTCGCCTGCCCGCCTCAGCCTACTGCGAGGTGTTGGCCTGTCTGGAGAGCGAAGGCTGTCGGTTTGACAATCAAGCCGCCGCTTTTACCCCCTTGAGTCTCATCCCCGCCTTTGAGCGTCAGCCCTATCGCCATCAACAGGAAGCGTTGCATAGGTGGCAAGCCGCTCAGCATCGGGGGGTGGTCGTCTTACCGACGGCGGCGGGCAAAACCTATTTGGCTCAGATGGCTTTGCAGGCAGTGGGCTGGAGTAGCTTGATTGTGGTACCAACCCTAGAATTGTTGCACCAGTGGTATCACCAACTGCTTACCCTCTTTCCCGCCGCAGAGGTGGGACTTTTGGGCGGGGGATCCCGTGACCAAAGCTCACTCTTGGTGGCAACCTATGACAGCGCGGCCATCCATGCGGAGTTTTTGGGGAACCGCTATGCCCTGTTAATTTTTGATGAATGCCACCATCTGCCCAGTGATTTTTACCGCGTGACGGCTGAGTATGCCATCGCTCCCTATCGTCTGGGATTGACGGCCACCCCCGAACGCAGTGATGGTCGGCATCAGGATCTCATCACCCTGATTGGTCAGGAGGTCTATCGCAAAACGGCAGTGGAACTGGCCGGCTATGCACTGGCGGAGTATGAGGTGATTCCGATGCGGGTCACGCTATCTGAGGGGGAACAAGCGGAGTATCGGCGGTGGTTAGCCATCCGTAACCAGTTTTTGCAACAATCCGGCATCCGCCTAGGGCAAGCGGGGGCCTGGCAACAGTTTATTCGGGTGAGTGGTCGTTCTGCCCAAGGACGGCAAGCCATGCTAGCCCACCATCAAGCCAAAGGGATCGCCCAAGCCACCTCCAGCAAATTACGGATTCTCAGGCAGTTGCTTATCGAACACCATCCCCAACAGATATTGATCTTTGCCCATGATCAAGCCACGGTCTACCACATCTCCACTAGCCTGCTGATTCCGGCTATCACCCACCAAACCCCCGTTAAAGAGCGACAGGATATCTTGACCCGTTTTCGTGCTGGAGAATATACCCGCTTAGTGGCCGCTAATGTTTTGGATGAAGGGGTGGATGTGCCGGAGGTGAAAATAGCGATTTGGTTGGCCGGCAGCGGATCCCCTCGCCAGTTCATTCAGCGATTGGGACGCATTCTGCGGCGCAGTGCTAGTGGTCAACCTGCCCGCCTCTACGAACTGATTAGCCAAGATACCCTAGAAGAAGGCATCTCCCAACGTCGCCATGGACAAACTCTCTCCCCCTATCCAAGGGGATCCTCATTCCCTTCTCCCCCAACAGCCCGTGCCGCCGAACAACCCGATGACTACTACTCATCGCCATAGTCCATCCCCAACGCCCTAAGTGCTTGACTAGATAAAGACAAGGAAAACCACAAAAAACCCCGCCGAAGCGGGGCGTTCTCAGCCAAAAATTTTGCTTGCCCTGTTGGGCTATTCAGAAATCAACCAATTTTAGGATCATCCATCTTGGGATGCCATTTTAGAGAACACTAGAGGGCATTGCCACGGGGCAAGACTTCTTCAGGGAAGGCAAAGTGAGCATGAGGTTGGTCTTGGGGAGCCATCCAGGCCCGAATCCCCTCGTTCAACAAGATATTCTTGGTGTAGAAGGTTTCAAACTCAGGGTCTTCC